>NZ_JBJJLB010000016.1:0-822048 GCF_045449795.1 Marinobacter alkalisoli | reverse complement strand
GGCCATCCATGGCCTTCGAAATTTTTGGGAAGCCTGTTCCGACTCCGCAGATCTGACATTGTGCATTTCGCGGGAGTTCAAGGGCAGCTGCAAACGTAGGTCGGGTTAGCGAAGCGTAACCCGACAACCTAACCGAAACTTACCCCCGCTTCCTCTGATCATGCACCCTCGGCTCAATCCCCAGCGCCCTCAACTGCTTGAAATGCGATCGCGCCTGATTGAGAACATTCGGATCATTGTGTGCCACCAAAGCCAGCCGCTTGAACCGATCGGCATGCGCCGGCAGGGTAGCTGATAGAATGATCACGGTGTCCCAGTCCTCAGCCACTGGCGGGCATAACAGGATGCCAACCGGATCGGTGCAGGTGGTGGCGGAGTCGGGCACAACGCTGTGGGGAATGAACGCGTCCGGGCTGAAGGTCCACAGCAGGTCGTCCAGTTCTTCGGCGTGTTGGGCGGTGTCGCAAACGACGCACACGCGGTCGCCCTGCTGCCAGGCTTTGTCCACGAGTTTGGCGGCGTGGAGGTTGCGGGCGGCGGGGGTGTTCTGGGCGAGGATGTGGAACCAGTAGCGCCGGTTTGGGTCCTCCTGTCCGGAGGTGCCGGCAGCGGCGCTGCCGGGTTCCGGTCGGTTTTCGGGGTTATTTTCCTGCATGGGACATCAGGTAGTCGACCAGCATGGGTACCGGGCGGCCGGTGGAGCCTTTGGCTTTGCCGGAGTTCCAGGCGGTGCCGGCGATGTCCAGGTGGGCCCAGCGGTATTCCTTGGTGAAGCGCGACAGGAAGCAGGCGGCGGTGATGGTGCCGGCAGGGCGGCCGCCGATGTTTTGCATGTCGGCGAAGTTGCTGTCCAGCTGGCTCTGGTATTCATCCCACAGCGGCAGGCGCCAGGCGCGGTCGCCTGCGCGTTCACCGGCGGCCAGCAGTTCGTTGGCCAGTTCGTCGTTGTTGCTCAGCAGGCCGGTGGCGTGGCTGCCCAGGGCGATGATGCACGCGCCGGTGAGGGTGGCCATGTCGACGACTACTTCCGGGTCGAATTTTTTCACGTAGGTGAGGGCGTCGCACAGCACCAGGCGGCCTTCGGCGTCGGTGTTGAGGATTTCGATGGTCTGACCGGACATGGAGGTGACGATGTCACCGGGGCGGGTTGCGGTGCCGCTGGGCATGTTCTCGGCGGCGGCGATCACGGCGACGACGTTGATGTTCGGTTTGGTTTCGGCAATGGTCTGCATCGCCCCGAACACGGCGGCGGCGCCGCCCATGTCGTATTTCATTTCGTCCATGCCTTCGCCCGGCTTGAGGCTGATGCCGCCGGTGTCGAAGGTGATGCCTTTGCCCACCAGCACGTAGGGCTTGTCCTTGGCCTTGCCGCCACGGTATTCCATGACGATCAGTTTGGCCGGCTGGGCGCTGCCTGCGGAAACGGACAACAGGCTGTTCATGCCCAGTTTCTTCATTTGTTTCTCGTCAAGGATCTCAGTCTTGATGACGTCATGGTCCTTGGCCAGTTGTTCTGCCCGCTCGCCCAGCCAGGTGGGGTGGCAGATGTTTGGCGGCGTGTTGCCCAGGTCGCGGGTGAAGTTCATGCCGCGGCCGGTTGCCAGGCCCAGGTTGAACGCATCCTTCAGGGCTTTGCCTGCGGTAGAGGCGGCAACGATCACTTTGTTCAGTTTTCGCGCGCTGGGCTTTTCGCTCTTGAACTCATTGAACGTGTATAGCTGTTCTTCCAGGGTGCGACCAATCAGGTTGAGGCGGGCGCTTTCAGAGCTTACCGCCTCTTCGCCGGTGACGGGGGTATCCGCCAGGGCAATCAGGACGGATTTCGAGGCGCTGTCCTTTAGTTGGCCCATCATGGCGGTCAGGGCCTTGCGGTAATTCGCCGGTGTGCGGTCACTGTCGTTGCCGGTACCAATCACCAGAACCCGTTCCCATGGCTGGTCTGCAACGGGGATCATCGCGGTAGTGGCGTTCTTGCCGGTAACGTCGCCGGCCTTCTGCAGTTTCTTTATCAGCCCGCCAAGAGCTTCGTCCGCCTGGGTGGTGCTGTCAGGCCAGTTACCTTTTTCAGGAAGGGCGATGACGAGGCAGTCTGCCTTGGTGCTGGTGATCGATTTACTGCTCAGGCTGAAGTTCATGGCAACTCCCTTGTTTGATTCTGGTTGAGTGCGATTCTGATTGAGTGCAAGAAGTGATGTAACCTTGCGGGTAATGTCTCTAGCATTGGGGTTTCAGGCCGATTTATCAAGCGGTGACAGTTCCTTAAGCTTCGGCACTGTCAATCAAGCCTGAGGTTACATAGAATAGCCCCGTCGTTTTTCCATCCACTGACAACGATCCGTTCCGGCCAGAGACAACGTTTTGAGCATCGTTTTCCGATACCTTACCCGCCAGACCATGATCAGCATGCTCGCCGTCTCCGGTGTTTTGCTGCTGGTCTTCATGAGTGGCCGGTTTATCAAGTATCTGGCTGAGGCTGCCGCCGGCGAACTGGCCGGTGATGTGCTGTTCCAGATCATGGCGTACCGGTTTCCCGGCTTCCTGGAACTGATCCTGCCTCTCGGTTTCTTCATCGGCATTTTGCTCGCCTACGGGCGAATGTACCTTGAGAGCGAAATGACGGTGCTTTTTGCCTGTGGCATGAGCGATCGCCAGGTGCTCGGCAAAACCCTGCTTGCCAGTATACCGGTGATGCTGACTGTGGGAGCCATGAGTCTGTATGTCTCTCCCTGGGGCATGAAGCAGGTGGAGGCGATTTTTAATGAGCAGCGCAAGGCGACGGAGTTTGAAATGCTGGCCCCGGGGCGCTTTCAGGATCTGGAGTCTGGCGGTCGGGTTACCTATACCGAAGGGTTGAGTGATGACAAGCGGGTGCTGGAGGGTGTGTTCATCGCCGAATACGGTCGTGAAGGGCTGACCATCATCACCGCGGAGTCCGGTTCCCAGCTGATTGATCAGGAGACCGGTAGCCGTTTCCTGATACTGGAAGAGGGCGGGCGTTTTGAGGGGTTGCCCGGTCAACTCAAGTATCAGGTAACGGGTTTTGATGCTTACGGGTTGAAAATCCAGACTGGCGCGGGCGGTGACAAGGAGCTGGAAGAGGGTGTCAGTACCCTGGACCTGATGGCGTCAGATAATCTGGAAGACCGGGCGTTGCTGCACTGGCGATTCACCTTGCCGCTGATTGTTCCCATTGTCACCCTTCTGGCGGTCCGGCTGAGCCGGGTGAATCCCCGCCAGGGTCGTTTCTTTCATTTATTGCCGGCGATGTTGGTTTACATCACCTATCTTGGCCTGTTGATCGTGGCCCGGGATGCGCTCGCCAGTGGCAAGGTGCCGGAATGGATCGGCCTGTTGTGGGTGCACGTGATTTTCCTTGCCCTGGGGCTGTGGCTCCAGTTTGGCCCCGCCTGGATGTATAAGCGTCGTCTGATCAGGGAGGGCCGGGCTCGTGCATAAAATTGATCAATACGTCATGCGCACGGTTGGCGGAGCGATGTTCCTGGTCATGGTGGTCGTGCTCTCACTGGACCTGATTTTCGGCTTCATCGCCGAGCTGGATGACGCCCGTAACGATTACCAGACACTGCAGGCGTTGTGGTACGTGTTTATGACGCTGCCCCGCCGCATCTACGATTATCTGCCCCTGGGTGCCTTTATGGGGTGTCTTGTGGGCCTGGGGGCGATGGCCAGTTCCTCGGAGCTGACGGTTATCCGTGCGGCCGGGGTATCCATCAAACGCATTGTCTGGTCTGCAATGAAGCCCACGCTGATTGTGGTGATGATCGGGCTGGTGATTGGTGAATACGTTGCGCCGCCGGCAGAGCGCATGGCCCAGAGCCAGAAAGCGATTGCCCAGGGGGCCGGGGAAAACATTGCCACGGCATCGGGTATCTGGCATCGCGAGGGGGATGTGTTCATGCACCTCAACGCCGTCAGCCCGGATGGCGAACTGCAGGGCGTTTCCCTGTTCCGTTTCGACGCCGACCGCTGGATGCTTTCGGCCAGCTTTTCCGAGCGCGCGACCTATCAGGGCGATCACTGGCGGCTGGAGAACGTAAGCACCACGGTGATGGGTGAGGATCAGCTGACCCAGGAGATCCACGAGACCCTGCGCTGGGAAACCGGGCTTTCCCCTGACGTACTGAGCGTGCTCATCGTCAAGCCGGAAAATCTGCCGATGACCGGGCTATATACCTACGCCAGTTATCTGGACCAGCAGGGACTGAGTTCGGCCAACTACTGGCTGGCGTTCTGGAAGAAAGTGCTGATGCCGCTGGGTACTGCAGTGATGGTGCTGGTGGCCATTTCCTTTATTTTTGGGCCCTTGCGCTCGGTGACCATGGGGTTCCGGGTCTTTACCGGCCTGATCGTCGGGCTATTGTTCAAATACATGCAGGATCTGCTCGGCCCGATGAGTCTTGTCTTCGGCTTTAACCCGGTGCTGGCCATTCTGTTGCCCATCGCGATCAATGCCGCCGTTGGTGCGGTGTTGATGCGACGGGCGGGGTAAGACAGGGTGAGACAGTAACGCTATTTTTTCTCGGGTTTGGGTACCCGGACCACCACGCTGCCTGAGATGCGGTCGGTAACGGACAGGCCGTTAATGGGCCAGAACAGAGACAGCATGGCCGGTATGGTGATCATCAGGGTAATCACTCCCAGAGAGTAAGAGGCCAGCAGCGTTAAGAAGAAAATCGCTGCGGCTGTGGCGTAGCGGAGCAGGGCCTGTGACCAGCTCACGGACGTGCCATCCAGGTTTTCGATGCGAATGCGCCAGACCTGCATGGCCAGTGTCTGGCCGGTGCGTGTCCAGAAATAAGCGAAAAACAGGTACAGCACCAGGAACAGTATAAACGTCAGCAGCGGATCGCCGCCCAGGGCACCGCTTTCAGCCATTTCCTGATAACGATCCCACCCCGTCAGCCACCCGGCTATCATGGTGTAAATCCAGGTTACTACCAGCAGCACGGCAATGCAGATCAGCCCATCGTAAATAATGGTCAGAAGTCGTTTAATAAACGTGGCGGGTGGCAGCAATTCCTCGGCGTCATGAAAGCGTCGGGGCATGGGGTCTCCTGTGATGTTTCACGTTTTTCCTGTTCTCGGCGTGTGCTAGAGTAGCGGATTTGCACACGCATGTAAGTATGTGTTCTCAATCGTGGACCCCGACGGGTTTATAGAAGGGTATCAAAGGGCTATGAAAACCGCAGAGTTGCGACAGGCGTTTCTGGATTATTTCAAGCAGCAGGGGCACGCCATTGTGCCGAGCAGTTCGCTGGTACCGGCGGACGATCCCACCCTGTTGTTCACCAATGCGGGGATGAACCAGTTCAAGGATCTGTTCCTTGGCCGTGAAGAGCGCGATTACACCCGCGCGACCACCTCCCAGAAATGCGTGCGTGCCGGCGGCAAGCACAACGACCTTGAGAACGTCGGTTACACCGCGCGTCACCACACCTTTTTCGAAATGCTGGGTAACTTCAGCTTCGGCGACTACTTCAAGCGCGAAGCAATCAATTACGCCTGGACGTTTTTGACCGGTGACGACTGGCTCAAGCTGCCCAAAGACAAACTGTGGGTCACCGTCTATGCCTCGGACGATGAGGCCTACGACATCTGGAACAAGGAAATCGGCGTTCCGGCTGAGCGCATTGTACGCATTGGCGACAACAAGGGCGCGCCCTATGCCTCCGACAACTTCTGGCAGATGGGTGACACCGGTCCTTGCGGCCCCTGTACGGAGATTTTCTTCGATCATGGCCCGGATGTGGCCGGTGGCCCTCCCGGCAGTCCGGAAGAAGACGGCGACCGTTACATTGAAATCTGGAACGTGGTCTTCATGCAGTACAACCGCACGGCTGACGGCGAAATGCTGAATCTGCCGAAGCCATCGGTGGATACCGGCATGGGGCTTGAACGCATTACCGCTGTCCTGCAGGGCGTTCACAGCAACTACGAAATCGACCTGATGCAGGATCTGCTGGCAGCCGCTTCCGGTATTCTGGGCAGTGTCGACACCACCGAAGCATCGCTACGGGTGGTTGCCGACCATATCCGTTCCTGTGCGTTTCTTATTTCCGACGGCGTTATGCCTTCCAATGAAGGGCGCGGTTTCGTTTTGCGCCGAATCATTCGCCGTGCCGCTCGCCATGGCAACAAGCTGGGCGCTACCCAGCCGTTCTTCTACAAGCTCACCGGTGCTCTGGTTGAGCTGATGGGGGAAGCCTATCCCCAGTTGGTCAGCAGCCGCAAGCAGATTGAAAAGGTGTTGCTGCAGGAAGAAGAGCAGTTCGCCAAGACCCTGGACAAGGGCCTGCGCCTGCTGGAACAGGACATCGCGGAACTCAAGGGCGACGTCATTCCTGGTGAGACGATTTTCACCCTGTATGACACTTACGGTTTCCCGGTGGACCTCACCAATGACATCGCCCGCGAGCGTGGCCTGTCCCTGGACTATGAAGGCTACGAAAAGGCCATGGAAAGCCAGCGGGAGCGCGCCCGTGCCGCCAGCAAATTCGGTATTGATTACAACGCCGCAGGCCTGTCGATTGAAGGCAAGACGGAGTTTACCGGTTACGAGCAGATTGATGGCCATGAAACGATTCGCACCGTCATTGTGGGCGATGAAGAAAAAGCGGCCGAAGCCGGGGACGAAGCGGTTGTGGTGCTGGAACGTACGCCGTTCTATGCGGAATCCGGTGGTCAGGTAGGTGATACCGGTCTGTTGACCTGGAGTGGCGGTCGTTTTCAGGTAACCGATACCCGCAAGGAAGGGGATAACCACCTTCATATTGGCACCGTCATTGAAGGCGAGCTGTTCTCCGGGCTGGAAGTAGACGCCCGTATCGATCATGCCCGCCGCGAGCGCACCAAACGCAACCATTCTGCCACCCATCTGTTGCATGCCGCTCTGCGTAATGTGCTGGGCGAGCATGTCAGCCAGAAGGGCTCGCTGGTGGATCCGGATAAACTGCGTTTCGACTTCTCCCACTTTGAGGCTGTTACGCCGGCGCAGTTGAAGGAAATTGAGCGCCAGGTGAATGAGCAGGTTCTCGCTAACACGCCGGTACAGACGGAAGTCACCGACATGGAGCAGGCTCAGGCAAAAGGTGCAGTAGCACTGTTTGGCGAGAAGTACGGTGACACCGTGCGGGTGCTGAGCATGGGCTCCGATAACTTTTCCGTCGAGCTGTGTGGTGGAACCCATGTGGCGCGCACGGGCGATATCGGCCTGTTCCGGATTACCTCTGAAAGTGGCATTTCCTCAGGCGTTCGCCGTATTGAAGCCGTCACCGGCTTTGGCGCCCTGGAGTGGGTGGATGAAACCGAGCAAACCCTGAAACAGGCCGCCGGGCTGGTGAAGGGGGCCAGGGAATCGCTGATCGAGAAAATTCAGCAAACCGTGGATCGGAACCGTCAGCTGGAAAAAGAAGTGACCGCCCTCAAGGCCAAACTGGCCAGCTCCGCCGGTACCGATCTGGCGGGTTCCGCGGTTGAGGTGGGCGGCCTGAAAGTCGTCGCTTCCGAGCTGGAAGGCGCTGACCGCAAGGCGTTGATGGAAACGGCGGATCAGTTGAAGAACAAGCTTGGTGAAGGAGTTGTGGTGCTGGCCAGTGTTGAAGATGGCAAAGTCACACTGGTTGCTGGCGTAACCAAGTCTGCCACCGGCAAGATCAAGGCCGGCGATCTGATGAAGCATCTCGCGGCACAGGTGGATGGCAAAGGTGGTGGCCGTCCGGATATGGCCCAGGGGGGTGGTAACGACCCTTCGAAGTTGGCGGACGCCCTTGCAGGGGTGCCTGGCTGGGTTAAGGAAAATATTGCATAGGCAACTGTTGTGACGGTGGGCAGGCGTTTATAATCCTGCCCGTTTGATTTTAAGTGGCGGGGCAGGCCCCGTCTTCGTCCTATTCTGGATACCGGGAAGAAAATGGCTCTGTTGGTTCAGAAATTCGGTGGTACATCGGTAGGGACTACCGAGCGTATTCAGGCGGTGGCCGAGAAAGTGGCTCGCTTCCGCCATGAGGGGCATGATGTGGTTGTGGTGGTGTCCGCCATGAGCGGTGAAACCAACCGCCTGATCGCATTGGCAAATGACATTATGGAAGAGCCCACGCCCCGGGAAATGGACGTGCTGGTATCGACCGGTGAGCAAGTGACCATTGCGCTGCTGTCGATGGCATTGCAGAAGTTGGGGTGTACCGCGCGATCCTATACCGGGTCACAGGTCCGCATCGTGACCGACAGCGCCCATACCAAGGCCCGCATCAAGCAGATTGACGAGCAGCGCATGCGCGAAGATCTGGATGCGGGCAGGGTGGTTGTGGTTGCCGGCTTCCAGGGCATCGACGAAAACGGCAACATCACCACACTCGGTCGTGGCGGTTCGGATACCACGGCGGTGGCGCTTGCTGCGGCGCTGAAAGCGGACGAGTGTCAGATCTATACCGATGTGGATGGGGTCTACACAACCGATCCCCGTGTTGTCGACAGTGCGCGGCGGCTGAAGCAGATTACCTTTGAGGAAATGCTGGAAATGGCCAGCCTGGGCTCCAAGGTATTGCAGATCCGTGCCGTTGAGTTTGCAGGTAAGTACAATGTTCCGTTAAGGGTCCTTTCCAGCTTCCAGGAAGGTGAGGGCACCCTGATTACTCTTGAGGATGATGACGCCATGGAACAACCGGTCGTTTCCGGCATCGCTTTTAATCGCGACGAAGCCAAGGTCACTATTTCCGGTGTGCCCGATACACCTGGCAGTGCTTTGCGTATACTGAAACCAGTCAGTGACGCAAATATTGAAGTTGACATGATCGTGCAGAACGTAGGGGAGGACAATCGCACCTCCTTTACCTTTACGGTTCACCGTAATGACTTCAAGCGCGCGCAGGAAGTGCTGCGGGGCGTGGCTGATGAGTTGGGTGCCCGGGAAGTCGGTGGTGACAGCAAAATCGCCAAGGTCAGCATTGTTGGTGTCGGTATGCGTTCCCACGCAGGCGTTGCAACCAGGATGTTTGAAGCTCTCTCCCATGAGGGTATCAATATTCAGATGATCTCCACGTCCGAAATCAAGATTTCCGTGGTGATTGATGAAAAGTATCTCGAGCTTGCGGTTCGTGCCCTTCACAGTGCATTCGAACTGGACAAGCCTGGGGTTGAAGAAGCCTGATCAAGCGAAGCACAGGTCGGTTCGCTCAGGTTATCTGAAAAAAGGGCGTTATTTGCTGTGCCTTTGATGCAGTTGTTCCGTATAAGGGATTGTGCGTCTTTTGAGAGGCAAGTGGCCCCACTATAAAAGCAGGAAGTTCATTTTTCGGAACAGGTAGCTCTGAACAAGGGAGAACAGGATATGTTGATTTTGACTCGCCGCGTTGGCGAAACTCTGATGGTGGGTGACGAAATTACCGTTACCGTACTCGGAGTGAAGGGGAATCAGGTACGAATCGGTGTCAACGCCCCCAAAGAAGTGGCAGTACATCGTGAAGAGATTTATCAGCGTATTCAGAGCGAAAAAGACTCTGACGGGCCGGAGCCCGGCAACAGCTGAGATGTCTGAAAAGCCGTTCAAGGGAAACCTGAACGGCTTTTTTTCTGCCTGTCTGAAATGAGATGCAAAAAAATTGTGTCAACCCTATGAAAACAGAAAAATTATGGTAGTATACGCCCCGTTCTCAAGGAGAGGTGGGTGAGTGGCTGAAACCAGTTCCCTGCTAAGGAACCGTACGAGCAATCGTACCGAGGGTTCGAATCCCTCCCTCTCCGCCATTTTCCCTAGCGGAGAACGAGAACAGGTTGAATTAGCACTCAATCGAATGCGATAAGATGCGCGGCTGTAGCTCAGCTGGATAGAGTACCTGGCTACGAACCAGGCGGTCGGAGGTTCGAATCCTCCCAGCCGCGCCATTTATTAAAAGGGCCAAAGGCCCGAATAATCCTCCCAATGGCTTTAACCGCCAAATTGGACAAGGATTCACAGTTTAAGCGGCTGTAGCTCAGCTGGATAGAGTACCTGGCTACGAACCAGGCGGTCGGAGGTTCGAATCCTCCCAGCCGCGCCATATCAAATAAAAAACCCCGCCTTGAGCGGGGTTTTTTATTTGCAGATCTCGGAGTCTGAAAGGATTTGAACCGAAAGAGGTTCGACCGAAGCACACGCAGTGTGCTGAGGAACGCGGGAGCGCAGCGACGGCGGCCCCACAACCGAAAACACCTCATCACCCAAAACCCCGGCAATGAGGTGTCCAGCCCCCTACCACATCAAATCATCAGGAATCTCATAACCCGCATAAGGATCATCCTCACCCGCGTCATCCTCGTGACGATCATGCAGCACCACTACAGCATTCTGATCCCGCTCCTGAATCTTCCGTGCCACGCCCTCGGCAACGATCTCATACTGGTCGTTCACAAACACAATGGCCAGGCGTCCCCGGGATAGCTGATCAACCATCTTGTCATCCACAAAAATCTTCTTGATTTTCTTGTCATGGACGAACTGATAGGAGGTCTCGCCCCGCGAGCGGTCCAGGCGATTGGTATCCACCAGCTGGCGAATCTGTGCCTGAATGGCTTTCTTCTCAGCTTCTTTCTGGCGCTCCAGGTTCAGTTGGCGATCACGCTCCGCTTTTTCTTCCCGAGCCTTGCGGGCGCGGACTTCGGCTTCGCTGACCTGAACCGTTCCTTTGGGTTGTTGCTTCCGTTGTTTCTTTTTCTCGTTGCGAATGGCCTTGGCCTTTTTCTCATCGGCAAGCCCGGCTTTCAATAACTGGTCCTGAAGTGATGCCATCTACGACTCCGTAAATAGTTGCTGAAGAGTCCTCCGAATAGCGCCCGAATTGCCCTGAAAGCCAGAGATAATCCAGGAGTTATGCAGAGTCTCCCTACTGGTGCGCTGAATAAGGTAGTATACGCGCACTGTCGACTCCGCCATAACCAGCATTATTCATTTCAGGATCCTCTATTTATGTCTTCCTTTAACCAGCTTGGTCTGTCTCAGGCCATGGTCGCCAATCTTGAGCAACTGGGGTTCAGCCAGCCCACGCCTATCCAGGCCCGGGCGCTGCCTGCGGCCATCGCCGGGAAGGACGTCATCGCCATGGCCCAAACCGGCAGTGGTAAAACCGCTGCGTTCGGTATCGGGCTGATCGAAAAGCTCAGGCCGAAGCAGTTTTCGGTTCAGGGGCTGGTGTTGTGTCCAACCAGGGAGCTGGCCGATCAGGTGGCAAAAGCGTTGAGGGAGCTGGCGCGGGCGAAAGCCAACGTAAAGGTGCTGTCGCTGTGTGGCGGTGTTGCCATCGGACCGCAGATTGGCTCTCTGAGTCATGGCGCCCATATTGTGGTGGGCACGCCGGGGCGTATTCAGGATCATCTTCGCAAGGGCACCCTGTCCCTTGATCGGCTGCAAACCCTGGTGCTGGATGAGGCCGACCGCATGCTGGATATGGGGTTTCAGGACGCTGTAGAGGACATTATCAGTCAGGCGCCGTCACAGCGTCAGACCCTGATGTTTTCCGCAACCTGGCCGGACAGCATCCGCGTACTGAGTGAGCGTTACCAGTCCAGCCCGGTGGATATCCGGGTTGAGGGGCATATTGAGAAGCCGGATATCCGTGAAATTTTCTATGAGATCGCTCCGGGGCAGCAGGCGGATGCATTGGCTGCCTTGTTGTCAGAGCTGCAGCCTGCCTCCTGTATCGCCTTTTGCACCACCAAGCTGCAGTGTGACGAGTTGGCGGCGGCGCTGGGTCAGCGTGGCTTTTCGGCACTGGCTCTTCATGGCGACCTGGAGCAGCGGGATCGGGACAGCGTGCTGGTCCGTTTTGGCAATCAGAGTTGCTCGGTCCTGGTGGCAACGGATGTGGCTGCCCGTGGGTTGGACATCAAGGCGTTACCACTGGTGGTGAATGTGGAGCCGGCCAGGGATCCGGAAGTCCATACGCACCGTGTTGGTCGAACCGGTCGGGCAGGTGAGGCCGGTCTGGCCGTAACGCTGTGCACGCCGTCCCAGGGGCATAAGGTTTCCAGGCTGGAGTCCCATCGTAGCGAGGAAGTGCGATGGGGAGATGTAGAGCAGTTGCTGGCCAACCCTGACAGGCCGATTGCTCCTGCCATGCGCACGCTGTGCATCTCCGGTGGGCGGAAGGACAAGGTCAGGCCGGGCGATGTGCTGGGTGCGTTGACCGGAGAGGCCGGTATTTCCGGTAAGGCGGTCGGGAAGATTGATCTGTTTGATTTTCAGTGCTTTGTGGCGGTTGACCGTAATGTCGCCAGAGAAGCGCTTGAAAGGCTGGAGAATGGCAGGATAAAAGGCCGTAAAATGCGGGTCAGATATGCCTGAATGAGAATGATTTAAAGCGGGCCTGGCTCTGTCATAATGGGTCGCGAGGCTCGGTAAGCGCGTATAGCAATTCGTATTCCGGTTGCTCAAGGCAATCTAAAACGGTAAATTACGCAGGATTTTGCCTCCCGACTTGTTTTTGTTGGACCTAAGACCTTAGTCCAGCAGAGAAGATCAGGCAAGTCGGGGAAATCACACAAACCAATACAGGTAGCTATTCGATATGAATGACCTGATGTCACAAGCCGTAGATCTGATGATTGCAGGCATGGGATTCGTGTTTGCGTTCCTGGTTGTGCTGGTGTTCGCAACGCTGCTCATGTCCAAACTCATCTCACGGTTTGCGCCGCCAGAGCCGGCAACCCCGGCCAGAACGCCACGTGCCAAGCCCAAGGCGCCAACGTCGGTTGACCCTGACACCGCCGAGGCCATCAAGAAGGCGATTGCACAATTCCGGTCACGCCACAAGAAGTGACCCGGTAAAAGATAGAACCTTTAAACAGAAGGCTGACACGATGACTGACACAAAGAAACCGCTGGGGATTACGGACGTTATCCTGCGTGACGCCCACCAGTCCCTGCTCGCCACCCGTATGCGGCTGGACGACATGCTGCCCATTGCCGAGAAACTCGACAAAGTCGGTTTCTGGTCACTGGAATCCTGGGGTGGAGCTACCTTTGATTCCTGCATCCGTTACCTGGGCGAAGATCCCTGGGAGCGTATCCGCGAGCTGAAAAAAGCCATGCCCAACACCCAGCAGCAGATGCTTCTGCGTGGACAGAATCTGTTGGGCTACCGTCATTATGCGGATGATGTGGTAGACCGTTTCTGTGAGCGTGCCGCCGAGAATGGCGTCGACGTGTTCCGTATCTTTGATGCGATGAACGATCCCCGTAACCTGGATCGCGCCATCAAGGCCGTGCGCAAGACTGGCAAGCATGCCCAGGGCACCATCGCCTACACCACCAGCCCGGTACACACCGTCGACATGTGGGTAGAGCTGGCGAAAGAAGTCGCCGATATGGGTGCGGACTCCATTGCCATCAAGGATATGGCGGGTATTCTCAAGCCTTACGTGGCCTTTGATCTGGTCAGCCGTCTGAAGAAAGAACTGGATATCCCGATTCACATGCAGTGCCACGCCACCACTGGCATGTCTACCGCCACCGCGATCAAGGCGGCGGAAGCCGGTATTGATAACGTGGATACTGCTATCTCTTCCATGAGTATGACCTATGGTCACTCGCCCACTGAGGCCGTGGTCGCCATCCTCGAAGGTACTGACCGTGACACCGGTCTTGACCTGAACCTGCTCGAAGAGATCGCCAGCTACTTCCGTCAGGTACGTAAGAAGTACGCGAAGTTTGAAGGCAGCCTCCGTGGTACCGATTCCCGCATCCTGATTGCCCAGGTACCGGGCGGTATGCTGACCAACATGGAAAACCAGCTGCGCGAGCAGAACGCAAGCGACAAGTTCGACCAGGTTCTGGACGAGATTCCCAAGGTCCGCGAAGACCTGGGCTTCATCCCGCTGGTAACTCCGACCTCACAGATCGTGGGTACCCAGGCGGTACTGAACGTTCTGACTGGTGAGCGCTACAAGTCCATCTCCAAGGAAACCTCTGCGATCCTGAAGGGCGAGTACGGTGCAGCACCGGCGCCAATGAACAAGGAGCTGCAGGAGCGTGTTCTGGACGGGAAAGAACCAGTGACCTGCCGTCCGGCGGATCTGCTGGAGCCGGAAATGGACAAGCTGACCGACGAACTCAAGAAGCTGGCTGATGAGAAAGGCATCAAACTGGCAGAGAACACCGTAGACGACGTGCTGACCTACGCCCTGTTCCCGCAGATTGGTCTCAAGTTCCTGGAAAACCGCGACAACCCGGATGCATTTGAGCCGGTTCCGACCGCTGAAGATGCCGCACCTGCCAAGAAGGCTGAAGGCCCCGAGACTTACACCGTTGATGTGAACGGCAAGAAGTTCGTGGTGGCAGTATCCGAAGGTGGCGAAATCACCCAGATCCAGGGTGAGGGCGGTGCTGCTTCTTCTGCATCTGCATCCGCAGCACCAGCACCTGCTGCTGGCGAAGGTGAGCCTGTGGTCGCACCTCTTGGCGGTAACATCTTCAAGGTTCTGGTTTCTCCGGGTGACACCGTAGAAGAAGGCGATGTGATGATCATCCTCGAAGCCATGAAAATGGAAACCGAGGTTCGCGCACCGAAGGCCGGTACCATCGGTGAAGTCTTCATCAAGGTCGGTGATGCCGTCTCCCCTGATGATGAAATGCTGACAATCGCATAAGGGCCAGCATTCCATGGATAAATTACTGACTCTCTGGACGGGTAGTGGCCTGTTCAATATCGAGATTGGCCAGGTGATCATGATCGCCGTCGGCCTTCTTCTTCTGTTCCTTGCGATTCGCAAGGGTTTTGAGCCTTTGCTGCTGGTCCCCATCGGGTTTGGCGGTATTCTGGCGAACATTCCGGAGGCGGGGCTTGCCCTGACTGCGGCGGAAAATGCGATCCACTTTGCTCTGAAAGGCGGAAGCACCGAGATTCTTGCGGCGCTGGCGGCACCACTGGACGTGGCCTATCAGGCCGGCCAGGCAATAACGCCCGAGCTGAAAGAAGCCTTCAAGGTAGCGGTGAAAGAGGCCAGTTATTCCGAAATGGCGATGGCAAACTCTCTTGCCCAGGATTTCGGATATGGCAATGGCATGCTGTATAACTTCTACTCCGTGGTTATCGGCAGTACCATCGGGCCTCTGGTGATCTTTATGGGTGTGGGTGCGATGACCGACTTCGGTCCGCTGCTGGCCAACCCGAAGACCATGCTACTGGGTGCAGCAGCGCAGTTCGGTATCTTCGGAACCGTGCTGGGTGCCGCTTTGCTCGATTGGACTGGCGTTTTGGACTTCAACATCCTGGAAGCTGCAGCCATTGGTATCATTGGTGGCGCGGACGGTCCGACATCTATCTATGTTGCCAGTGTTCTGGCACCGCATCTTCTTGGTGCCATTGCAGTTTCCGCCTATGCTTATATGGCCATGGTGCCGATGATTCAGCCGCCGATCATGAAGGCGCTGACTTCTTCCGAGGAACGCAAGATCAAGATGACCCAACTGCGTCCGGTCAGCAAGCGCGAGAAGATCGCGTTTCCGCTTGTGGTACTGATTGCGGTGGTTCTGTTCCTGCCGGATGCGGCACCGCTGCTGGGTATGTTCTGCTTCGGTAACCTGCTGCGCGAGTGCGGCGTGGTGGAGCGCCTGAGTGACACTGCCCAGAACGCCCTGATCAATATCACTACCATCTTCCTGGGGCTGTCTGTTGGCTCCAAGCTGATGGCGGACAAGTTCCTGGACGCCCAGACGCTGGGTATCCTGGGCCTGGGTATTGTGGCCTTCGGTGTGGGTACTGCCTGCGGTGTTCTGATGGCGAAGCTTATGAATCGCTTCACCAAGGAGCCCATCAACCCGCTGATCGGTTCTGCCGGTGTATCCGCGGTGCCGATGGCAGCACGGGTATCCAACAAGGTAGGCCTTGAGGCCAACCCGCAGAACTTCCTGCTGATGCACGCAATGGGCCCGAACGTGGCTGGTGTTATCGGCTCTGCGGTGGCTGCAGGTGTGATGATCAAGCTTCTGAGCTGATCTCGCTCTTTCAGTACCGAAAACCCCGCCTCAGTGCGGGGTTTTTTGTTTTTAATGAAAATCCCGGGAATCAACCGGCAAGGAATGAATCAGGTGACTCAGGTCTGAAAGCTTCCCAGCAATCACATGAATCACTTCCCCTTCTTTTTCCAGCACACCTTTCACGTGTAGCAACCGCGCCGTCAATAACGCTTTCCGCTGCCGCCGGGCGGTCTCCAGCCAGACAATCACGTTGACGTTGCCGGTTTCATCCTCAAGGGTCACAAAGGTAACGCCGGAGGCGGACCCGGGGCGTTGACGGCCGGTGACGAGGCCGGCGACCTGGACCGGGATGCCGGCTTTGGTGTCCTTCAGTTGTTCGGATGTCAGGCAGAACCGGAGATGGCCCTGTTCCCGCAGCAGGGCCAGCGGGTGGCGCTGCAGGGTCAGGCCCTGGCTGGCGTAGTCGGCGAGGACGTTCTGGCCTTCCGTGGGTTCGGGCAGTTGGTCGCAGGTGTCCGGTGTGTAGTCTTCGTTGTCTTCAGCGGCAAAGAGTTCGGCTGGTTGTTCGTGGCCCAGTAACTGCCAGTAAGCCTGGTGGCGGTTGGCGGTGAAGTCTGGCATGGCGTTGGCACCGGCTAGGAGTTCCATATCCCGTTGGCTGAGGTCGGCGAGGCGGCGGAGTTCGTTACTGGTGCGGTAACCCAGGGGAGGCCGGTTCTGGCAGAGGCGTTCGGCGCCGCTGGCGGACAGGCCCTGTATCAGCTGTAACCCCAGGCGGAGGTGTCGCTCGGGACCGACGAGGCTGTGCTCCCATTGGCTGTGGTTCACATCCGCCGGTAATACGGTGACGTTATGGCGGCGGGCGTCCTGAACCAGTTGGGAAGGGGAGTAGAATCCCATGGGCTGGCTGTTGAGCAGGGCGCAGTAAAAGGCTGCCGGGTAGTGGCGTTTGATCCAGGCCGAGACATAAGCCAGCAGTGCAAAGCTGGCGGAGTGGGATTCGGGGAAGCCGTAGCCGCCGAAACCGCAGATCTGTTGGTACAGCCGTTCGGCAAAGTCCGCGTCGTGGCCCCGCGCCAGCATGCCGTTGATGAGCTTGTCACGAAACGGACTGAGGTCGCCGTGGGATTTCCAGGCGGCCATGGCGCGGCGAAGCCGGTCAGCCTCGCCGGCGGTAAAGCCGGCGGCCACCATCGCGAGTTTGATGGCCTGCTCCTGGAAGATCGGCACACCCAGGGTGCGCTCCAGCACGGCCTGTATCTCGGCGTTGGGGTATTCCACCGTCTCCAGGCCGTGTTTTCGGCGCAGGTAGGGGTGCACCATATCTCCCTGTATGGGGCCTGGACGGACGATGGCGACTTCGATGACCAGGTCGTAGAAGCATTCCGGTTTCAGGCGGGGCAACATGCTGATCTGGGCGCGGGACTCCACCTGGAAGACACCGATGCTGTCTCCCTGCTGGAGCATGTCATAGGTAGGGCGGTCGTCCGCGGGGATGTCGGGCATGCCAAAAGGTTGCCCACGCTCTTCACTGATGAGCTCCAAAGCCCGGCGGATGGCAGAGAGCATTCCCAGGGCAAGCACGTCTACCTTCATGAGCCCCAGGCTTTCCAGATCGTCCTTGTCCCATTGGATAACGGTTCGGTCGGTCATGGCGGCGTTTTCCACGGGGACCAGTTCAGCCAGGGGACCGGCACTGATGACAAAGCCGCCCACATGCTGGGAAAGATGGCGGGGAAATCCCAGCAGCGTGTTGACCAGGGTGAAGAACTGGTTAGCCACCTGAGGGTTGCGGGTCAGGCGTTTATCCAGGATCTGGTGGCGCCAGTCCGTGGCCCGGTCTCGCCAGTCAATGCCTTCCAGAAGCTGTTCCACCAGCGCCGGATCAAACCCCAGGGCCTTTCCGACATCACGGATGGCGCTTTTCGGACGATAGCGGATGACGGTGGCGGCCAGGGCGGCCCGCTCCCGGCTATACCGCCGGTAGATGTACTGGATCACTTCTTCCCGCCGTTCGTGTTCGAAGTCCACGTCGATGTCAGGCGGCTCGCCCCGATCCCTGGAGATAAAGCGTTCAAACAGTAACTCGGTGTGGGCGGGGTCAACCTCGGTGATGCCCAGGCAGTAGCAGACGGCCGAGTTGGCCGCGGAGCCCCGCCCCTGGCAAAGGATGCCCTGTTGACGGGCGAAGGCCACGATGTCGTGGATGGTCAGGAAATAATGCTCGTAACGCATCTCCGCGATCAGCGCCAATTCCTTGCGAATCAGGGCCTGGACGCTCAGCGGCGTGCCCCCGGGGTAGCGACGGCGTTCGCCCTGTCGCGTCAGTGCCAGCAGGTATGACGCCGGGGTTTCCCTTTCGGGCACCAGATCTGCAGGGTATTCGTAGCGCAGGCTGCCGGGTTCAAAGCTGCACTGATCGGCAATGGCCAGGCTTTCCCTGAGCCAGTGCCCGGGGAACAGGCGTTTCAGTACCGGCAGTGGTCTCAGGTAGCGCTCGCCATTCTGGAACAGGTGATGGCCGGCGTTCTCCAGTGAGGTGTGGTGGCGCAGGGCGGTGAGCACGTCCTGCAAGGGCTGGCGCTCACGGCTGTGCATGTGGACCTGGCCGGTGGCGGTAATCGGGCAGTGCAGGTCTGTGGCGAGCTGGCGTACCCGGGCCAGGTGTTGCTCTTCACCGGATTCCAGGGTACGGGCGGCTGCCAGCCACAGGCGGTGATCGAACAGTTGGTGTAGCCACTGGCCACAGCTCAGGGCATCGTCGTAAGCGGTACAGGCAGGCGAGGGAGGTAGCCACAGGCACAGGCAATCGTCGAGGGTGTGGTTTTCGATGTCCTGGCAGAATAGCTGGTACTGACCCTTTTCCGCCCGCCGCCGGCCCGTTGTGATCAGCTGGCATAACTGACCATAGCCAGTGCGGGTGCGGGCCAGCAGGATAAAACGGGGTGTGGCGCCGTTGGCCGGAATGTCACTCAGCTCAAACGAGCTGCCGGTAATCAGCTTGACCGGACTGTCTTTCAGGGCCGCCCAGGCTCGGGGAATGCCGGCGACCGAACAGGCATCGGTGATCGCCAGGGCGTGGTAACCCAGTTCCGCCGCCTGTTCCGCCAGTTCATGGGGGTGTGATGCGCCTGTGAGGAAGGTGAAGTTGCTCAGGCAATGGAGTTCGGCGTAGGACATGGAGATCACCCGAACCAGCCGTGTACGAACCAGCCATCACGCACATCCCGGAACACCCAGGCCAATTGGCCGCTGGCCAGTTGGGCGATGTAGTAATCCCGGTGAACCCGCTGACCGTCCCACCAGCCGCCGCTGATACGTTCCGGTCCGGAAAACCAGGCGCTGGGTGTTTCCTGCAGGGGGTGTGGGCTTTTCAGTAACCATAACGGTCGATGGGGCAGGTTGCTTGCCTCTGGACTGGTGGCGTGTGCCCGTTGCGGGAGATTGGCGGTAGTCCAGGCATGTTCCGGGCGATGGTCGGCCCGGGGTGACAGTTGCTGCAGGGCATTCTCTCCAAGCCGGGCCTGCAGGCGGCTGATCAGGGTATGCCAGGCTTCGTTCAGGTCCGGGGTTTCTCCCAGCAGATCGTTGCCGTTACTCGCCTCCCGACCCATGAAGCGACGTACCGAGAGCACCAGGGACGTAACGGGCGCTTTCAACGGATGCTGTTCAAAGCGTAGACGGAGCAAATCCAGAAACACTTCGGCCCGATGTTCCGGACCCGAGGTGCGAATTCGCAGGCGCGTGGGTTGGTGGTGACGGTGGTTCAGTACCAGCAGCAGGCTGTCGGTATCCTGTTGGCGCCAGCACAGATCCTCTTCCAGTTCCCCCAGTATGCGGTGCAGGGGAAACAGCAGTCCCTCGGAGTGTTCAATGTCCTGGGCAAAATCCGCCTGTTGGCGGAAGTGATGTGGAGGTCGCCAGGGTTGTTGCGGGTCTGGCCGGGTGCCCTGGATTTTCTGGATGTAGGCAAGGGTATCCGGTGATAGCCGGTGAGCCATTTCCCGGGCTGGCAACTGCATGACTTCTCCGAGCCGGGTAAGCCCCATCCGCTGTAAGCGGGTAAGGGTGCGGCCGTCAAGCTCCACGGCTGTCAGCGGCAGGCGGGACAGCTGTTGCATCATATGGTCCCTGTCGGTGGTGCACTGGCCTTGACCAGCGCGGGCGCACAAGCGGGCCGCCAGGGGTGTTTTTCCGGTAGCCATCCAGGCGGTTAACTGCCGTTGTGACAGGGCCTGTTCGAAGGTTTGCCAGACGGCTGCCAGTCCGCCGTACAGCTTTTGCAGGCTGCCCACTTCCGCCAGTAATCCGTCCGGAGGGTAGGGGGTAATGTTGGCGGCATGGCGATACAGCCAGCGGGCCTGCTCTGCCAGAATCTGTTGTTCCCGGCTGGTGTCGGCCCGGGCAATGGCCAGTGACGGCACCAGGGTGATGGCGGTTTTCAGGGGCATGCCCGGTTGCACGCCCTGATTCTGGGCTTCCGGGCAGGCCTGGAGAACCCGCTGGCCGGCGGCTTCCACGACCACCAGCGCTTCTTCGGCGTTCTCTCTGCCGTTCTCTCTACCGTTTTCTCCGTTCTTCCGGGAGCGGCGAATATGGTCCAGCAGCAGGTGAGGAAAATGCAGGTAAACCCAGAGCATGTTGCACCTGTTATAGGCCGGATTGGGCCCAGGGGCCCTGAACGATCCGGCTGGATTCGGGGAATGGCACATGTGCCCGGTGTGCCATGGCGACGGTGCAGCGTTGCCCTGGCCAGCTACCCCGGCGTTTCAACACATTGATCCGCAAGTCCTGATGTGCTCCCGCTTCCAGTTCCAGCCTCAGGGCAGCGGGTGAGCTTTGCCCGGCCAGTTTGCGGTTGCGGAACAGCACGCATATGTTGCTGCCGGCCTCGGCGGCCAGTTGCAGCCGGCGGATATCCCGGGCCGCCAGTTTGCCGGGCCAGGCCAGTACCAGTCCGGTGACGGCAGAGCGCAGGCAGTTTTCCAGGGTCCACAGCAGGTCACCGTTGTCGTCGGTATGAGCCATGACCACTTGTTTCAGATCCACACCTTCCCGCGCCAGGGCGGGGGCGTAGGGTGTGTGTGGCGGGTTCAGCCAGAACACGGTCTTGCCGGCCTGGGTCAGGCGCTGCATCAGCGGCAGTACCAGTTGCAACTCACCGATTCCGGGTGCATCCAGCAGGCATTCACTCAACGCTCCCCGGGGCCATCCGAGCCCGCCCAGATGGTTGTCCAGCACCTGGTAGCCGGTTGGCTCCGCTGGCTGCCTGGTCTGGATGTGGCGATCCCCCTGCCAGACCCGGGCATCCTGCATCAGGGTGTTCAGAAGTTCGTTCATGAGTGTGGTCCCGCTTTTTCAGAATACTGTTTAAATATACAGTATTCTGAAAAAGCGGGGATTTCAATAGCGGGCTTGATAATGTGGAGCCAGGCACCCACGCTTGTAATACAAGTCATCAGTCAGGGAGGTTGAGCCATGAGTTCACTGACCGCGCAATCCTGCGAAGCCTGTCGTGCGGATGCTCCGAAAGTCACCGAAGATGAGAAACAGAACCTGCTGAAAGAAATTCCGGACTGGCAGCCTGTTGAGCTGGATGGGGAAGAACAGCTGAAACGGATTTTCAAATTCAGGAATTTTGCCGAGGCCCTGGTGTTTACCAATAAAGTCGCTGATCTGGCCGAAGCGGAAGGCCATCACCCTGCCATTCTGCTGGAATGGGGTAAGGTGACCGTGCGCTGGTGGACCCACAAGATCGGTGGTCTGCACCGGAATGATTTCATCATGGCAGCGCGAACCGATGCTGCCTACGCGGGCTGATCAGGAGCGTTCCGGTCCGTCGTGATCACAGGCCGGCAATATAATGGATCATCCTCTGGCGCATTTCCTCGTCGGGTAAAGCTCCCATGGCGGCACCCATATTGTCCGCCATGTGACGGGGCTTGCTGGTTGCCGGTGTGGCTGCGGTGACAGCCGGGTGAGCGACGACGAACTTCAGGAAGAACTGACCCCATGAATAGGCGTCGAATTCCGCCGCCCAGGTAGGCACGTCCTTGCCTTTCACTTTCTCCCAGAGCCGGGTCCGACCGAAGGGGGCGTAGACCAGTACACCTATGCCTTGTTCCCTGGCCAATGGCAGTATCCGTTGTTCCATCGTGAGGTTGTCGACGGCGTAATCGATGCCGATGAAGTCCAGGGGTTCCCGCGCCATAATGCGCTCCAGGTTTTCATACTGGCTGGGAAAGGTGGTGGTCACACCGATATAACGCACCCGCTGTTCTTCCCGCATCTCCTTGAGAATGCCGAGTTGCGTGGGTACATCCCCGAGGTTGTGGACCTGTATCAGGTCGATGACCGGTTTACCGATGCGCCGGAAGGAAGTTTCGATCTGCTCTCTCGCGGTGTCGGGATCGGCCTTGCCGCCACCCCATCCGGCAACGTTCACCTTGGTGGCCCAGAACAGGTCATCGGTGATGTTCAGTTCCTCGGCGATTTGCCCGGCCACTGCTTCCGAAGCGCCATAGCTCGGGGCAGTGTCGAAGACGTTGCCGCCTTTCTCGACCAGTGTTTTCAGAACTTCCCGCAAGGCATCCCGGTCTTCGCTGCGGGAAACGCTGGCGAAGGTGGCGGAGCTGCCCAGCCCCACCACTGGCAGGCGTTCGCCGGACGACGGGATGGCACGGGTAATCAGTTCCAGTTGTTTATCCTCGGACCAGAGCATGCCGGGTTTCAGGGCCAATGTGGCCCCGACGGCGAGGGTGAGCTTCAGGTAGTCTCTGCGGGAAATCATGGTGATGTCCTCTTTTCGGTGGCGTCCCCCGATTCCAGGGCGGCTGCGATTGACTGTTGTGTCCTGCCCAGCCACAGCCCCAGTACGGCCCACATCAATGCCAGGGGAACCGCGACGCTGGCCACGGCGGCCAGCCCCATACCCAGGTGCCCAAGCAGGCCTTCTACCTGAGCGCCCACCACATCACCACCACGATAGACGAAGGTATCGATAAAGGCCTTGGCTTTGTATTTGTCCTCCCGGCTTGCCACGGTGTACAGGGTTTCCCGGGCCGGGCGCATGATGGCGCGCTGTACCGCACGGAAGGAGGCTTCCAGAGTAATCAGCGCTGCCAGAGAGCCGACCATGGCAAGACCAATAAAACCCAGCACTGTTGTTAAAGGTAGCAGAGCCAGGGTGATGTGTACGCCGAGCCGTTTCATCAGATGACCGGCTACCAGCGCCTGCATGATCAGTGTGGCCACCTGGGTAATCAGGTCAATTCTGGCAAACAGGGTGGTTCTCTGATCGGTGCTTTCACCGAGTTCGGCCACCATTTGCAGCCGCGTGAAATAAATGAAAGTAACCACGATCGCCAGGATGATGACGTAGGTGGCAATGCCCAGCAGGTAGCGGGAACGAAAAACCGCCCGAAAACCTTCCCAGGCCCTGCCGCCGATCAGTTCGCGCTCGTCGATGGCTGGCCGGGTGTCGTGTGTGCGGCCGATCCGGTCCGGCTGTACGTGGGTAATGGCCCAGCAGGCAACCAGCGCCAGCCCCAGAAACCCGGTGCTGACAAGAAGCAGGGCCGGGGTTCCCAGGGGTTCAGCCAGCATGGACGTCAGCCAGGGCCCGAAAATGGCCCCGCAGGTGCCGCCCACGGCGATGACACCGAAAAAGCGTTTGCCCTGATCGAGGGTAAAACGATCCGCCATCACCGCCCAGAACACCATGGTGATGAACAGATTGAACACGCTGAACCAGACATAGAATACCTGCCCGGTGGTGACGCCGATGACGTTGGGGGCCAGGGTCATGACCAGATAGAACGCAACCAGGCTAAACCCGAAAAACGCGTAGGTGGTAGTGATGAAGGTCAGGCGGCGCAGGCGGCTGACCAGTAACCCGAACACCGGGTTAACCAGCAGGGTAATGACCGCGGTGCCGATGAACAGCCAGCGCACGGTTTCGATGCCACCCTGAATGCCAAGGGCTTCCCGTGCGGGACGCAGTACCATCAGCGCGGTGAGGACACAAAAAAAGAAAAATACCGCAAGTATGACCGGGATGATTTCGTCGCGGTTGATGTTAAACAGCTTGGCGAATGGGTTGCTCATAAACACGCAACGGGCTGGTTTCATAACAGGCGTGGCTTTCAATTTAGACCATTGGGGGCGTTTGGGTTAGCCTTGCATCCCCGTACACAGATGAACTCAGGCGGATACTGCATGCCCGTTACCCCGTTTCAGGCTCTGGCCTGCCCATTGGACGGTGACCCGTTGACCCATGTCGATACGGCCTGGCGCTGTCCGGCAGGTCACAGTTTTGATATTGCCCGCCAGGGCTATACCCATTTGCTGCCGGTGCAGAACAAGCGTTCCCGCAATCCCGGCGACAGCAAGGAGATGGTGGCGGCGCGCCGCAACTTCCTGAATGGTGGTTTCTATCAACCCATCGCCGATGCGGTGAATCGTGCGGTGTTGGCGGACGCACCCGGTGAGGGAATGCTCAGTTGCCTGGATGCCGGTTGCGGGGAAGGGTATTACCTGAGGCAACTTGCGGCTGCGGCCGGAGAGCGGCAAACCCTGGAACTGCTGGGGGTGGATATTTCCAAGTGGGCGGTGCTGGCAGCGGCGAAGCAGGACAAACGACCGGCATGGGTGGTGGGCACCAACGCCAGGCTCCCGGTGTTGCCTGGCTCCGTGGACCGGGTGCTATGTCTGTTCGGGTTTCCGGTGTATTCCGAGTTTGCCCGGGTTCTGAAACCGGGCGGTCAGCTGCTGCAGGTGGATGCCGGCCCCAGGCACCTGCGGGAATTGCGTGAAATTATCTATCCCACATTGAAGCCGGAGAAAAATGAGGACGTTGTCACCCCCGAAGGGTTCACCACTCTGGAGACCACAACGGAGCGTTTTCCCCTGGAGCTGACCAGTCAGGAGCAGATTTCCGATCTGCTGGCGATGACACCACACCTGTACCGGGCCAGCGCGGAAGGGATCGAACGAGCCTCTGCACTGGATTCCCTGGCAGTCACTGTGGAGGTGCGCCTGACCCGTTCAGTCAGGACAGGGCTCCAGGGATGATGGGGCATGAGGTCGGTGGCTACTGTTTTGGCCGCCGGTCACCCTCCATCATTTTGGCCACGAAGACCGCTTTGCCGTAGGTTTCGAAAGACCACTTCATGGTATCGGACAGCACTTTCATGACCTCGTCGTACTCCCCGAACAGCTCGGTGCTCATGCGCCCCGGGTACACCTCAAGTCCGGTTTGCTTCAGACGGTCAATCAAGTCCCAGATGGGTTGTTTGTAGTCTTCTTTCAGTGGATAACAGCTCAGTTGTACAGAAAGGTACATAATGCCTCCGCTCAGGTCAGTGACCCTGGTCAATTACCGTCATCAATAGCCCATGGCTGACGATGTGCTACGCCTTGGGTCCGCACCACCATACAGAACGCCATCTTCATCCATCATAATACTCTGGATAGCGCCCATGGCCGAACCATCGACCACTTTGTGGCCCCGCTCTTCCAGCAGGCGAATGGTGTCCGGGCTGACGCCCTGTTCAACGCGGATCTCATCGGGCAGCCACTGATGGTGTATGCGTGGCGCGCTCACGGCAGTCTGGATGTTCATATCATGATCAATCACATTCAGGATCACCTGCAAGGTGGTGGTAATGATCCGTGAGCCGCCCGGGCTGCCCGTCACCAGCACATTTTTGCCATCCTTTCTGACAATGGTTGGTGACATTGAGCTGAGCATCCGCTTGCCGGGCTCCACCTTGTTGGCTTCACCACCGATCAGTCCGTAGGCGTTGGGTACGCCGGGCTTGGCACTGAAGTCATCCATTTCATTGTTGAGCAGAAAGCCGGCGCCTTCCACCGTGATGCCGGAGCCATAACTGAAGTTGATGGTGTAGGTGTTGGACACCGCATTGCCCCATTGGTCCACTACGGAGAAGTGGGTAGTCTCCGGGCTCTCCCAGGCAGCCGGCTGGCCTGGATTGATGTCGCTCGCTGGGCGCGCTTTCTCAGGATCCATGTTTTTACGGAGTTCTTCCGCATAGCCTTTGCTGGTCAGTCCTTTCAGCGGCACATCCACGTAGTCGGTGTCGCCCAGATAGCGGGCGCGGTCGGCGTAGGCCAGTTTCATGGCCTCTGCCATGTGGTGAATCGCATCGGCGGAATTGTGGCCGTAGTCAGCCATGGGGAAGCCTTCCAGAATGTTGAGGATCTGGACAATGTGGGTGCCGCCGGAGGAGGGCGGCGACATGGAATAGATATCGTAACCCCGATAGTTGCCCCGGACCGGAGTGCGTACCACCGGGCGATAGTCTTTCAGGTCCTCCCGGGTGATCAGGCCGTCGTGCCGGGCCATCTCATCGGCAATCAGCTCTGCCGTTTTGCCTTCATAAAAACCTTTTACGCCGTCATCGGCAATCCGCTGCAGTGTGTCAGCCAGCTCAGGCTGGTGAAAGCGTTCGCCGGGCTGCCAGGCGCTGCCGTCCTCTTTATAAAAGGTACTGCGAGTGGCGGGCCAGCGCTGAAGTCTTTCCCGGGCCTGTTCCAGGCCTTCGGTGAAGCGCCGGGGCACAATAAAGCCTTCCCGGGCCAGTTTGATCGCGGGCGCCAGGGCCTGTTTCAGGGAAATAGTGCCGTGCCGCTCCAGCGCTAGGGCCAGGCCCGCCACAGTTCCAGGCACGCCGGCTGCCAGGTGGGTAAAGCGGCTGCGATCGCGGACGACGTCGCCGGATTCATCCTGAAACATGGTCTCTGAGGCTCCGGCTGGCGCTTTCTCGCGGTAATCAATGGCTTCTGGCTCTGAGCCATCCCCTTTGGCAATCAGCATAAAACCACCGCCGCCAATATTGCCGGAGCGGGGCTGGGTCACCGCCAGGGCAAATCCGGCAGTGACGGCTGCATCAACCGCGTTGCCACCGTCCCTGAGTACGTCCAATGCCACTTCGGTGGCCAGGGTGTGGCTGGTGGCGACCATGCCCTGTTTCGCCGTGACCGGGTGAAAACGCTCGCCCTCAAGAATGGCTTGCCCGAACGCAGGCCCGATGGCCACAAGAAAAGCCAGGGCTGTCATAATCGAAAGGCGGCCTGAGCGCCTCCTGGCGAGGTTTTTGTCTGTGCGGTGGTAGAGGCCTCTGTCCATATCTCCATTCCTCGTTTCTGGCGTTCAGATAGGCTATGATAGCCGGTCATTTTCATAGGTGCGTACCGTTAACCCGCCGTTAATGTCGGTGGTGATTCCCCGACGCACCTGCTTTCCCGGATTTCAGTTAAGGAAAGGCTTTCATGGAGCATACCTATCGTCTTGTGATTTCCTGCCCGGACCGGGTTGGAATTGTCGCCAAGGTGAGTAATTTTCTGTCCACCTACAATGGCTGGATTACCGAGGCGAGCCACCACTCGGACACCCAGACTGGCTGGTTCTTCATGCGCCACGAGATCAAGGCCAGCTCGATCCCCTTCGGTCTGGACCAGTTCCGGGCGGCGTTCGAACCCATCGCCCGCGAGTTCGGCATGAACTGGCACATTGCGGATTCGGCCCAGCCCAAGAAAGTGATCCTGATGTGCAGCAAGGAATCCCACTGCGTGGCAGACCTCCTGCACCGCTGGCACAGCCGCGAGATCAACGCCGAGATCGTGGCGGTTATCTCCAACCATGAAGACCTGCGCCGCATGGTCGAGTGGCATGAGATACCCTATCACCATATCCCGGTCTCCCGTGATAACCGTGACGAAGCCTTTGGTGAAATCGATGGCCTGATCGAGGGTTATGACGCCGACGTGGTGGTGCTTGCCCGCTACATGCAGGTCCTGCCTGCCAGTCTGTGTGAAAAGTACGCCGGCAAGGTGATCAATATTCACCACAGCTTCCTGCCATCGTTCGCCGGTGCGCGTCCTTATCACCAGGCTTACAGTCGCGGGGTCAAGCTGATCGGAGCCACCTGCCACTACGTGACCCAGGATCTGGATGAAGGCCCGATCATCGAACAGGACGTAATCCGCATTACCCACAGCGACTCCATCGAAGACATGGTTCGCCTGGGCAAGGACGTGGAAAAGAACGTACTGGCCCGTGGCCTGCGGTCCCATATCGAGGACCGGGTGATTACCTACGAAAACAAGACGGTCGTTTTTAATTAAGAACTGGTCGCAGTTGCCCCTGTAAGGGGCTGACTGTGTTAGTATTGGCCGCTTGTTAAAGAATAACTATGGGGCGCAGAAAAAGCCCTGAAACGACTTCCAGCAAACGCAAAGGAACCTTTCTCGATGGGTGAGTTAGCCAAAGAGATCCTGCCGGTAAATATTGAAGATGAGTTGAAGCAGTCCTACCTCGATTACGCCATGAGCGTCATCGTCGGGCGGGCCCTTCCGGATGTTCGTGACGGTCTCAAGCCGGTTCATCGCCGCGTTCTGTTCGCCATGTCCGAGTTGGGCAATGACTGGAACAAGGCTTATAAGAAGTCCGCTCGTGTGGTCGGTGATGTCATCGGTAAATATCACCCCCACGGTGACTCCGCGGTCTACGACACCATCGTTCGTATGGCTCAGCCATTCTCCCTGCGCTATCCGCTGGTCGACGGTCAGGGTAACTTCGGTTCCATCGACGGCGACAACGCCGCCGCCATGCGTTACACCGAAATCCGCATGGAGAAGGTTGCTCACTCCCTGCTGGCGGATCTCGACAAGGAAACCGTGGATTTCGTCGACAACTACGACGGCACCGAGCGGATTCCCGATGTACTGCCTACCCGGGTTCCGAACCTGCTGGTCAACGGCTCTTCCGGTATCGCGGTCGGTATGGCGACCAACATTCCGCCCCACAACCTGACTGAAGTGGTCAGCGGTTGTCTGGCGCTGATTGATAATCCGGATCTGACCGTGGATGAACTCATGGAGTTCATTCCCGGCCCCGATTTTCCGACTCAGGGCATCATCAACGGCCGTGCCGGTATCGTTGAGGCATACCGCACCGGCCGTGGTCGTATCTACATTCGTGCCCGTCACGAAATCGAGCACGACAAGAAGACCAATCGCGATGCCGTCATCATTACCGAGCTGCCTTACCAGCTGAACAAGGCGCGCCTGATCGAGAAGATCGCCGAGCTGGTCAAGGAAAAGCGCCTGGAAGGCATTACCGAACTGCGGGACGAGTCCAACAAGGAAGGCATCCGGGTTGTGATCGAACTGCGCCGTGGTGAAAACCCGGAAGTGGTGGTCAACAACCTGTTCGCCCATACCCAGTTGCAGACTGTGTTTGGTATCAACATGGTGGCGCTGATCAACGGCGAGCCGAAGATTCTCAATCTGAAGGAAATGCTCGACGCGTTCGTGCGTCATCGCCGCGAAGTGGTGACCCGCCGGACCATCTACGAGCTGCGCAAGGCCCGGGAACGTGGCCATATCCTGGAAGGGCTGACCGTCGCCCTGGCCAACATCGACGAGATGATTGAGCTGATCAAGTCTTCTCCGACGTCGGTTGAAGCGAAAGAAAAGCTGATGGCCAAGGGCTGGGCACCGGGTGACGTGCTGGCGATGCTGGAGCGTGCTGGCGAAGACGCCTGCCGCCCCGATGATCTGCCGGAAATCTACGGCCTGCGTGATGGTCTGTACCATATGTCGCCGGAGCAGACCCAGGCGATCCTGGACATGCGTCTGCATCGCCTGACCGGTCTGGAAACCGAAAAGCTCCAGAACGAGTACAAGGACATCCTTGAGAAAATCGCCGGCCTGCTGGAAATCCTGGCGGATCCGGATCGTCTTATGCAGGTTATTCGCGAAGAACTGGAAGCCGTGGTATCCGAATTTGGTGACGAGCGCCTTACCGAAATCACCAGCTCCCAACGCGACCTGACCATTGCTGATCTGATCGATGAAGAAGACCTGGTAGTCACCATTTCCCACGGTGGATATGCCAAGACCCAGGCGGTCGAAGACTATCAGGCCCAGCGCCGTGGTGGCCGGGGCAAGGCGGCAACGTCTATGAAGGACGAGGATTTCGTCGAGAAACTGCTGGTTGCCAACTCCCACGACACCATTTTGTGTTTCTCCAACCGTGGCAAGGTGTACTGGCTGCGGGTGTTCGAGATTCCCCGTGCCAGCCGCGCTTCCCGTGGCCGCCCGATGGTCAACATCCTGCCGCTGGACGAGGGTGAGCGCATCACCACCTTCCTGCCGGTCCGTGACTATCCGGAAGACCAGTTTGTATTGATGGCCACCTCTGCCGGTGTGGTCAAGAAGACCCCGCTGCCGAACTTCTCCCGTCCGCGCAGCAGCGGCCTGATCGCTCTGTCACTGGACGAAGGCGATACGCTGATCGGCGCTGCCATCACCAAAGGGGATGCGGAAGTCATGCTGTTCTCAACAGCTGGCAAGGCCGTTCGCTTCAATGAAGAGGCGGTGCGTCCGATGAGCCGGACCGCCCGCGGTGTTCGTGGTATCCGGATGCCAGCAGGCCACCACGTGGTGTCGCTGATCATTCCGCAGGAAGATGGCGTACTTCTTACCGCCAGTGAGAACGGTTACGGCAAGCGCACCGCTTTCGATGAGTTCCCGACCTACAGCCGCGGCAGCCAGGGCGTTATCGCCATGCAGTGCTCCGAGCGTAACGGTAACCTGGTGACAGCACTGCAGTTGTTCGACGGCGATGAAATGATGCTGATCTCGGACAAGGGCACGCTGGTTCGTACCCGCACCGACGAAGTGTCGGTATTGAGCCGGAACACCCAGGGCGTTCGCCTGATCAAACTGAGTCAGGAAGACGAACGTCTGGTCGGTGTTGAACGTATCGCCGAAACCGATGACGAAGATGTTGATGGCGAAGAAACTCCTGTCGCAGAAGGCGATAATGCAGATGAGGGCGCCGGCGAGGAATAAGCCGGCGCTTTGCAGAACGATTGTAAGACTTGAGAGATCACAGGATCATGAGCAGGGCGTATAATTTTTGTGCAGGCCCGGCAACCTTGCCGGAAAGCGTGCTGCAACAGGCACGGGATGAAATGCTCGACTGGCGCGGTACCGGCATGTCGGTGATGGAGATGAGCCATCGCAGTGACGAGTTCCTGGAAATCGCCGAAACAGCCGAAAAAGACCTCCGTGAATTAGCCGGTATTTCAGATGATTACGCCGTACTCTTCATGCAGGGTGGAGCTTCGAGTCAGTTCTCGACCATCCCCCTGAACCTATTGGGTGACAAGACGTCTGCGGATTACGTGAACACCGGTATCTGGTCCAAGAAGGCCATTGCGGAAGCCAGCCGGTATGGAAACGTTAACGTGGCTGCCAGTAGCGAGGCGGACAGGTTTACCACCATTCCCGGCCAGGACTCCTGGAATACCGATGCTGACGCGGCTTATCTGCACTACACGCCAAACGAGACCATCGGCGGTCTGGAGTTTGACTTCATCCCCGACAGCGGCAGCGTGCCCCTGGTGGCGGATCTCTCGTCCACCATGCTGTCGCGCCCGCTGGACGTGTCGAAATTCGGTCTGATCTACGCCGGCGCCCAGAAGAATATCGGGCCGTCCGGTCTGGTGGTGATCATCATCCGTAAGGACTTGCTGGGTAAGGCCCGCAAGGAAACCCCAACGATGATGAACTATCAGGTCATCGCCGATAACAACTCTATGTACAACACGCCGGCTACCTATTCCTGGTATCTGGCCGGGCTGGTGTTCAAATGGCTGAAAGCCCAGGGTGGTGTGCAGGCCATGGGTGAAATCAACCTGCGCAAGGCGAAAAAGCTGTACGATTTCATTGATAACAATGATTTCTACGCCAACCCGATTGATCCCCGTTTCCGCTCCTGGATGAACGTGCCGTTCACACTGGGGGATGCTGCCCTGAACAGCGACTTCCTCAAAGGTGCGGATGCCCGTGGGCTGTTGAACCTGAAAGGTCACCGCTCGGTGGGCGGTATGCGCGCCAGCATCTACAACGCCATGCCGGAAGCCGGTGTGGACGCCCTGATCGCCTATATGGCGGAATTTGCGAAGGAGCGGGGCTGATCATGACTGACGAGCAGACTCGCCTGGCCGAACTGAGGGACGAAATCGATCAGCTTGACCAGAAGATCATGGAGCTGATCAGCGCCCGTGCCCAATGCGCTCAGGAAGTGGCGAACGTCAAATTGACGGCTAACCCGGGGCAGGATGTGTTCTTCTACCGTCCGGAGCGGGAAGCCCAGGTGCTGCGCCGCATCAAGGAGCAGAATCCCGGCCCGTTATCCGGTGAAGAAATGGCCCGGCTGTTCCGGGAGATTATGTCCGCCTGCCTGGCGCTGGAAAAGCCCATGCACATTGCCTTCCTGGGGCCTGTGGGGACCTTCACCCAGTCTGCGGCCCTGAAGCACTTCGGGCATTCCGTGGTCAGTGTTCCGCTACCGGCGATTGATGCGGTATTCCGTGAAGTGGAATCCGGCGCAGCCCATTATGGTGTGGTGCCGGTGGAAAATTCCACCGAAGGCATGATCAATCACACCCTTGATATGTTCATGTCGTCGCCCCTGAAAATCTGTGGCGAGGTGCAGCTGCGCATCCACCACCATCTGCTGGTATCGCCTGCCAACAAGGATCAGGAAATAACCCGCATATACTCTCACCAGCAGTCGTTTGCCCAGTGCCGCCAGTGGCTGGACACCCATCGCTACGGCATTGAGCGCGTGACGGTGAGCAGTAATGCCGAAGCCGCACGTCGGGCAGCGGAAGAGCCGGGAACCGCAGCTATCGCCGGTGATATGGCGGCGGAGTTGTACGGGCTCGAGGTTGTGGCCAACAGCATTGAAGATCGCCCGGACAACACCACCCGGTTCCTGATTATCGGCCGGGAAGAAGTGCCCGCCAGTGGTCATGACAAGTCTTCCATCCTGGTGTCCATGCGTAACAAGCCAGGGGCGTTGTACCAGTTGCTGGAGCCTTTCCATCGCCACGGTCTCAGCCTGACGCGCATCGAAACCCGGCCGTCACCCAGCGGCACCTGGGCCTACGTTTTCTATATCGACTTTGAAGGCCACGTGGAAGACGAGCAGGTGCGCAAGGTGCTGGCGGACGTGGACGACGAAGCCGTGGAGCTCAAGCGTCTGGGTTCTTACCCCATAGGTGTGCTTTAACGGAAGTTCTGGCAGCGAAACGATTCGGACAGGCGTTGAGGAAGGTGTGATGTCGATTGATTACCAAAGTCTGGCGGTGGCAGGGGTGCAGGCGCTGTCTCCCTACCAGCCCGGCAAGCCCATCGATGAGCTGGCCCGTGAGCTGGGCCTGGATCCCGCCGATATCATCAAGCTGGCCAGTAACGAGAATCCCCTGGGGCCCAGTGAAAAAGCGCTGGCCGCAGCCAGGAACACACTCAGCGAGTTGTGCCTTTACCCCGACGGTAATGGTTTTGACCTCAAGCAGGCACTGGCGGCCCGTTTCGGCGTGGACATGTCTCAGATTACCCTGGGCAATGGCTCCAATGATTTACTGGAAGTGATTGTCCGCTGCTTTGCGGATGCGGAGTCGGAGGTGGTTTTCTCTGAGTACGCGTTTGCGATTTATTCGCTGGTCACCCAGGCGATTGGCGCCAAAGGCGTGTCCGTTCCTGCGAAAGACTGGGGTCACGACCTGGATGCGATGGCGGCGGCAGTCACGGACCGCACAAAGCTGGTGTTTGTGGCCAACCCCAATAACCCGACCGGCACGGTGCATGGCGCCGAAGCCATTCTGGCGTTTCTTGAGAAGATCCCCGAGCGGGTTGTCGTGGTATTGGACGAAGCTTACTGCGAATATCTACAGGGTGAGGGCTACGCTGACGGTGTTGAAATGCTGTCCCGGTTCCCGAATCTGATCGTTTGCCGCACTTTCTCCAAGGCCTGGGGGCTGGCGGCATTGCGGGTTGGTTACAGTATCAGTTCCCCTGAAATCGCGGATATCCTTAATCGGGTACGCCAGCCGTTCAATGTGGACGCCGTTGCCCTGGCCGCCGCGACAGCAGTATTGGAGGATGAGGCCTACGTCCAGCGTTCCCGCGAGGTCAATGCCAGTGGTATGGCGCAGCTGGAGTCCGGCTTTCGCGAACTTGGCCTGTCATTTATTCCCTCTGCGGGGAACTTCATCGCGGTGGATGTTGGAAGTAACGCCATGGGTATTTACCAGTCGTTGCTGGAGCAGGGCGTGATCGTGCGCCCGGTCGCCGGGTATGGCATGCCCCGGCACCTGCGGGTGTCCATCGGTCTTGAGTGGGAAAACGCAAAGTTGTTAACGGCCCTGGCCAATGCGCTCGGTCAGCCGGGGCAGGGGGCGTAACGTGGCGACGACCAAGCCACTGTTCAGCCGGGTTGCCGTTATTGGTCTGGGATTGATTGGCGGCTCATTGGCAAAAGCCATGCGTGAGAACGGGCTGGCCGAAACCGTCATTGGTACCGACAAGCGAGAAGACGAACTGTCGCTGGGGGTGGAGCTGGGCGTCATTGACCAGGCCGCCGGCACCATTGCCGAAGCAGTTGCCGGCTGTGAACTGGTCATCCTTGCCGTGCCGGTTCGCGCAACCCGTACGGTTCTGGAAGAATTGAAATCCCACTTGCCCGCTGACGCGATTCTTACCGATGTGGGCAGCACCAAGACCAGTTTTGTTGAGGATGTACGGGCAGTTTTCGGCGATCTCTCTCACCGCGTGATCCCCGGTCATCCAATCGCGGGGTCCGAAAAGAGCGGAATCCGGGCAGCAAATTCCGGAATGTTCGCCAATCACAAGGTCATCCTTACCCCGCCGGATAACGTCATGGCCGGGGATCTGGCGCGGTTGAAAGCGCTGTGGGAAGGTTGTGGCGCTACGGTCCTGACCATGTCCGTGGCGTATCATGATGAAGTGCTGGCGGCGACCAGTCATCTGCCGCATCTTATTGCATTTTCACTGGTGGACACACTGGCCGGTGAGGATGAGAATCTCGATATTTTCCGCTACGCGGCGGGTGGTTTCCGCGACTTTACCCGGATCGCCGCCAGTGATCCGGTGATGTGGCATGACATCTTTCTCTCTAACCGGGATGCCGTGTTACGGGTCGTTGATCATTTTACACACGATCTTGACCAGCTTCGTACCGCCATTGCCAGCGGGGACGGAGCGACCATGCTCAGGGTGTTCAGTCGCGCCAAGGCGGCGCGGGAACATTTTTCGAAAATGCTTTCAGGACAGGCTTACGTGACAAACAACAGTCAGAAACAGGTAACGTTCCGTCTTCAGCCCGGTGGCAGTATTGCCGGCGATATCCGGGTGCCGGGGGACAAATCCATTTCCCACCGTTCCATCATGCTGGGTGCGCTGGCTGATGGCATCACCGAAGTAAAGGGATTCCTGGAGGGGGAGGACAGCCTCGCGACCCTGCAGGCGTTCCGCGATATGGGTGTCACCATCGAAGGGCCGGATAACGGTTTCGTGCGCATCCACGGCGTTGGCGTAAATGGTTTGCAGGCGCCCCGTGGTCCCCTGTATCTGGGGAATTCCGGCACCGCCATGCGCCTGTTTGCAGGCTTGCTGGCCGCGCAACCCTTTGATTCCGAACTGACCGGCGACAGCAGCCTGTCCAAGCGCCCGATGGGACGCATTGCCGATCCCCTTCGAGCGATGGGGGCAGTGATTGATACCGCCGACGGTGGTCGTCCGCCACTGAAAGTCCGTGGTGGTCAGCCACTGACCGGCATCCATTATGAAATGCCGGTGGCCTCGGCCCAGGTAAAATCCTGCCTGTTGCTGGCGGGTCTGTACGCCGAAGGCGTAACGTCGGTAACCGAGCCGGCGCCTACCCGTGACCACACCGAACGTATGCTGGCAGGATTTGGCTACCATGTGCACCGGGACGGCGCTACCGCCAGTGTCACCGGTGGCGGAACATTGACAGCTACCGCCATTGACGTGCCTGCGGATATTTCCTCTGCGGCGTTTTTCCTGGTGGCGGCCAGTATTGCCCCGGATTCCGAGCTGACGTTACGGCACGTCGGTATGAATCCGACCCGGGTCGGGGTGATCAATATCCTGCAGAAGATGGGTGCGGATATCGAGGTGCTGGAAGAGCGTGAAATCGGTGGAGAGCCGGTCGCGGATCTGAAGGTACGTTCCGCCCGGCTCAAGGGGATTGATATTCCTGAAGATCAGGTGCCTCTGGCCATTGATGAATTCCCGGTGCTGTTCATTGCCGCCGCCTGTGCTGAAGGTCGCACAGTCTTGCGTGGTGCGGAAGAGCTCCGGGTGAAGGAAAGTGACCGGATTCAGGTGATGGCGGATGGTCTGGCGGCACTTGGCGTTGAAACCACGGTGACGCCTGATGGCATTGTTATCGACGGCGGTCAGCCGATCGGTGGTGGCAAGGTCGATAGCCACGGAGATCACCGCATTGCCATGTCTTTTGCCGTGGCATCCCTGCGGGCAACCGGAGACATTGAGGTGACGGATTGCGCCAATGTGGCGACTTCATTCCCGGGATTTGTGGAACTTGCCTGCGACACCGGCATCCGGATTACCACCGAAGGAGGGGAGTGATGTCCAGCACCAAGGCTCCGGTCATCACCATTGACGGCCCGGGCGGTTCCGGCAAGGGCACGGTCACCCAGATGCTCGCCCGCAAGCTGGGCTGGCACCTGTTGGACAGCGGTGCGCTCTATCGCCTGACGGCTCTGGCCGCCGTGCGTCAGGGCGTTGCCCTGGACGACGAGGCGGGCCTGGTGAAGGTGGCCGCAAGTCTGGATGTGGCCTTTGAGCCAACGGATGCGGGGGAGCCGGTCAAGGTGATCCTGGCTGGTAAAGACGTGACCGCAGATATACGTACGGAAGCCACCGGCGATAACGCCTCCCGGGTGGCAGTGATTCAACCGGTTCGTGATGCCCTGCTGCAACGGCAGCGGGATTTCCGGCAGGCTCCCGGCCTGGTGGCCGATGGCCGTGACATGGGCACCGTGGTTTTTCCGGATGCCCCGGTCAAGATTTTCCTGACGGCCAGTGCCGAGGAACGTGCGAGAAGGCGCTACAGCCAGTTGAAGGACGCAGGTGTCGATGTTAATATTGACGCCCTTTTAGAGGAGATACGGGTTCGTGATGAACGGGATATGAACCGTTCCGCAGCCCCTCTCAAGCCCGCGGATGATGCGCAAGTCATTGATTCTACGGGATTGAGTATAGAAGAGGTGTTAGACAGGTGTATGGCCGCAGCAGGCCAGGCCTGACTACACCTTTTTGTCGTTGAAATGCCGGATGTAGCGTTATCTGCCAGCCTCAGGCTGCCTCCGGAACTTATTAACAGACCGTGTTGCTGGTGGCACGGAGCACACTTGCGTTGATCATATAGGACACATAATGAGCGAGAGCTTTGCGGATCTTTTTGAAGAAAGCCTAAAAGAAATTGACATGCAACCGGGTTCCATCGTCCAGGGAACCGTAGTTGACGTCGACAACGACTGGGTCACCGTTAACGCCGGACTGAAGTCCGAAGGCGTTATCCCCGCCTCCCAGTTTCTGAACGAAAAAGGCGAGTTGGAAGTTGCTATTGGCGACGTTGTCGATGTAGCTCTCGACGCTGTTGAAGACGGTTTCGGTGAAACCCGTCTGTCCCGCGAGAAGGCCAAGCGCGCTGAAGCCTGGAAGGTACTCGAGAAGTCCTTCGAAGCTGAAGAAGTGGTCAAGGGTGTTATCAATGGCAAGGTCAAGGGTGGTTTCACCGTCGATCTGGCCGGCATCCGCGCCTTCCTGCCAGGCTCTCTGGTAGACGTTCGTCCGGTTCGCGACACTGCGCACCTGGAGAACAAAGAGCTGGAATTCAAGGTTATCAAGCTGGACCAGAAGCGTAACAACGTGGTTGTTTCCCGCCGCGCCGTTCTGGAAGCTGAAAACAGCGCCGAGCGTGAAGCTCTGCTCGAAACCCTGACCGAAGGTCTGGAAATCAAGGGTATCGTCAAGAACCTGACCGACTACGGCGCGTTCGTGGATCTGGGTGGTGTTGACGGCCTGCTGCACATCACTGATATGGCCTGGAAGCGCATCAAGCATCCGAGCGAAATCGTGAATGTGGGCGACGAGATCAACGTCAAGGTTCTGAAGTTCGACCGTGAGCGTAACCGTGTATCCCTCGGCCTGAAGCAGCTGGGCGAAGATCCCTGGGTTGATATCAAGGGTCGTTATCCGGAAGGCAGCAAGGTCACCGCACGCGTTACCAACCTGACCGACTACGGCTGCTTTGCCGAGCTGGAAGAGGGTGTTGAAGGTCTGGTTCACGTATCCGAAATGGATTGGACCAACAAGAACATCCATCCGTCCAAGGTTGTCCAGGTTGGCGACGAAGTGGGCGTGATGATTCTGGATATTGACGAAGAGCGTCGTCGTATCTCCCTGGGTATCAAGCAGTGCGTATCCAACCCGTGGGAAGATTTCTCCGGCAACTTCAACAAAGGCGACCGTATCTCCGGCAAGATCAAGTCAATCACTGACTTTGGTATCTTCATCGGCCTGGACGGTGGCATCGATGGTCTGGTTCACCTGTCCGACATCAGCTGGAACGAAACTGGCGAAGAAGCCGTTCGTGAATACAAGAAGGGCGACGAAGTTGAAACCGTTATCCTGTCTGTTGACCCGGAGCGCGAGCGCATCTCCCTGGGCATCAAGCAGCTGGAAAGCGATCCGTTCGCCGAGTTTGTTCAGCTGAACGACAAGGGCTCCATCGTTAAGGGCACCGTATCCGCCGTTGACGCCAAGGCTGCCACTATCTCTCTGAACGACGAAGTTGAAGCTGTTCTGAAGGCTTCCGAAATCAGCCGCGACAAGGTAGAAGATGCCCGCAACGCGCTGAAGGAAGGCGAAGAAGTTGAAGCGAAGATCATCAGCATCGATCGCAAGAACCGCATCATCAACCTGTCTGTGAAGTCCAAAGACGTTGAGGACGACAAGCAGGCACTTGAGAGCGTGCGCAGCAAGACCGCTGAAACTTCTGGTGCGACCACCATCGGTGATCTCATCAAGGAGCAGATGCAGCAGCAAAACGCCAACAAGGAATAAGTTTTCCGGTTGGTATGAAAAAAAACGGGCTCTAAGAGCCCGTTTTTTTTGTGTTTTTTTCTGGTTTGGCTAAACTAGGGACATGGAGCTGGTAACCGGCTATCCAATAATAAAGAAGAGGGATGAGCCTGATGACGAAGTCCGAACTGGTTGAGCTGATAGCGTCCAAGCAAAGTCAGCTTTCCGTGAAAGATGTGGAACTGGCCGTAAAAACCATTATTGAACATATGTCCCAGTCGCTGTCCAATGGTCAGCGGATTGAGATTCGCGGGTTTGGCAGCTTTTCACTGCACCATCGTGCGGCGAGAACCGGGCGGAATCCGAAAACCGGCGAGGCCGTGCAACTGCCCGCCAAGTTCGTGCCGCATTTCAAGCCAGGCAAGGAATTGCGCGAACAGGTTAACGACAGCTTGAAGAAAGGCTTCTGATCACCTTTTTCCGGGAACGACACTAGCCAGGGTTTATACACCCTTTGGGGAGCGATACATCGATGGCAGGATTGCAGAAAATTCTCATTGTTCTGTTGGTTTTGTTCCTGGTCCTCCTGGCGCTGGTCTTTTCCCTTAATAATCAGATGGCGGTCTCCCTGAACTTCCTGGTGTTTGAGACCCAGCCCCATGGTGTTGCCGTCTGGATTATCATGTCCTTTGTCATTGGTGCGCTGATTGGTGTTCTGATTACCATGCTGGCGACTTTCCGAACGTCTGTTTCCCGTCGCAACCTTCAGAAACGACTTGCTCGTACCGAGCAGGCATTGGAGAAATCCAGGGCCGAGAACGACCGGACTCTTTAATGGACATAGTGCTTCAATGGCTGCTGCTGACAATCGCTGTCGCGGCCGGTTGGTTTGCTGGGCGCCTCGGCAGTTCCTCGCGGCGTTCAAAGAAAACCATTTCCGATGAAGAATCGGTGCGGGATCGTCTCCAGTTCCTGTTTACCAATTACTCCGACCAGGCCGTGGAGAACTTCGTACAGTCCCTCGCGGTTAACCGCGACACGGTCAGTCTTCATCTTTCCGTTGGCGCCCACTTCCGTCACAAGGGTGAAACCGACAGGGCCATCCTGATCCATCAGAACCTCCTTGCCCGCCCGGAGCTTCCGCCCCGATTTTCCCCCCAGGTCACCTTTGAACTGGCCCTGGACTACCTGAATGCCGGTCTTCTGGACCGGGCTGAAGCTTTGCTGCACGAGCTGATGGGCGATCGGGAATACGGCCGCAAGTCTGCCCTTCAGCTGATTGAGCTCTACCAGCAGGAAAAAGAGTGGGAGAAAGCCGCCCAGGTTGCCAGAACCCTGACCAATGGCCAGACCGACCCGGCGGTACTCAAAATGCTGGCGTACATCACCTGTGAGCTAGCGGACGACGCTCTCAAGAATGACGATCGCTGGGGTGCTCAGAAGCTGGCCAAAGAAGCGCTGGATCATGACCGGTCCTGCGTTCGCGCCACGTTTATTATCATGAAATTGCAGGTCCGCCAGGGCAGCTTCAAGGACGCCGCCAACCAGAGTCTCAAGGTGTTTGATCAGAACCCGGAGTTTGGTTCCGAAGCGGTCGATCGCCTGATGAAGCTGGAGCATGAACACGGCGACATCGGTCGCCTGGTGAAAAAGCTTCGCAAGTTTTACGAGACCTGGCCCAGCACCAGTTTGTTGTTGGCGCTGGTGGAATCGGTGGAACGCGCGTCTGGCCGGCCAGCCGCCATTGACCTTCTGCGCCTCGAACTGGAGGTCCGACCCAGTGTCCGGGGGTTATTGCGTCTGGTGGAGCTGGCTGGCTACGAGAAAGGCATGACCACCGACGAGGGCCGCCTCGTCAGCCGTATCGGCCACCTGATTCTGGCTAACCGTCCGGTTTACCGATGCGTCAGCTGCGGTTTCTCAGGCCGCCAGCTGCACTGGCTGTGCCCCAGCTGCAAGCAGTGGGAAACCGTTCGCCCGATCCAGGGCGTGGAAGCCGAATAGTTCTTTTTAACCCGATTACCCGCAGGACCTGACCGTGCAAACCAATAACGACCCGAAGATCATCGTTGCCCTAGATTTCCCTTCAGAAAACCCGGCGCTGGCGCTGGTCGATCAACTGGACCCGGCCAAGTGCCGCCTGAAAGTCGGCAAGGAGCTCTTCACCCGCTCCGGCCCGTCGCTGGTGCGCAGCCTGCAGGATCGCGGCTTCGATGTGTTCCTGGATCTCAAATTCCACGACATCCCCAATACCACCTCTGCGGCGGTAGCGGCTGCAGCTGATCTTGGCGTGTGGATGGTGAACGTCCACGCCTCCGGCGGCGAAAACATGATGGTCGCCTGCCGCGAGCGCCTGGAAGCCTTCGGCGCGGACCGCCCGCTGCTGATCGCTGTCACCGTGCTCACCAGCATGTCAGCCGACGACCTGGCCGGCATCGGCATCACCGAAAGCCCGGAGGCCCACGTCTCCCGCCTGGCCACCCTCACCAAAAACTGCGGCCTGGACGGCGTCGTCTGCTCCGCTCAGGAAGCCCCCAAACTGAAAGCCGAGCAGGGCGCCGACTTCAAACTGATCACCCCGGGAATCCGACCCCTGACCGCCGCCAAAGGCGATCAACAACGCATCATGACTCCCACGGATGCCCTCAAGGCCGGGTCCGATTACCTGGTTATCGGCCGTCCGATTACCCAGGCGGCTGATCCTCTGGCGGCTTTGGAGGCTATTCATTCTGAGATCGTGGCCCTCTAGCTCAGTTCTTGACTTCTGCTCCGCTCCCAGCCTTTTGGTTTGGCGGGAGTGGAATGGAGAGGCCGCCCTCCCAAAAACCGCTACAAGCACGTCCGTGTGCGCTTCTCTCCGGCCATCCATGGCCTCCGAAATTTTTGGGAGGGCGGCCTCTCCATCCCTTTCTGGCCACCGTGCGATAGTAATGGTTCATCTATGTGGAATAATGAACGTAGGTCGGATTAGCGAAGCGTAATCCGACGTGGCATTTGGCACCCATTACGCGGGCATGATTATTGGCTGACGCTTCGCTAATTGGGCAGAATGTTTAACACCGAATATGCGATCAAAATTGTCGGATTACGGCTGCGCCTAATCCGACCTACGCTTTGGCATTTGTGAGATATATCTGAGAGGTCTGATAGGGGCGGTGGGAGCTTTCTCCCAAAAATTTCGGAGGCCATGGATGGCCGGAGAGAAGCGCACATGGATGTGCTCGTAGCGGTTTTTGGGAGAAAGCTCCCACCGCCCCTTACAACCAAAGCAAGCAGGCTAGGGCAGGAGCAAGCCGGCAATCGCCAAAGTCAGCAGGAAAGCACAAAGGCCAAAAACGAAAAAACCCGCTAACTCAGAGAATTAGCGGGCTTTCGGAATAGTGGCTCCCCGAGCTGGGCTCGAACCAGCGACAAACGGATTAACAGTCCGTTGCTCTACCAACTGAGCTATCGGGGAACGTCGTCATGTGACGAGGCGCGTATATTAAGGTGGCTATACCGCCCCGTCAACCCCTGGCAAAAACTTTTTAGCCGAGGGCTTTCTGCAACCGTTCGATGGCCTTTTTCAGGTTATCCATGCTGGTCGCAAAGCTCAGGCGCATATGGCCCGGGCAGCCGAAGGCGGAACCTGGTACCAGAGCCACGCCGGCTTCGGTGAGCAGCTTCTCGGCGAACTCAACGTCGGTGCTTACGCTGCTGTCGGCATCGATGGCGCCCTGGAAGCTCGGGAACACATAGAAAGTGCCGTCGCCAGTCAGGCACTCTACGCCCGGCAACTTGTTCAGGGCCTCTACCAGCCAGTCGTGGCGCTCCTTGAACGCCGTGACCATCTCGCCGACACAATCCTGCGGGCCTTCCAGGGCAGCCTGTGCGGCGGCCTGGGAGATCGACGCCGGGTTGGACGTGCTCTGGGACTGGATCTTCTTCATGGCGCCAATGATTTTCGCCGGGCCAGCGGCGTAGCCGATACGCCAGCCAGTCATGGAGTAGGCCTTAGACACGCCGTTCAGTACAAACGTGCGGTCGTACAGCTCAGGCGTGGCGTTCAGGATGTTGCAGAACGGCTTGCCGGTCCACAGGATCGGTTCGTACATGTCGTCGGTGGCGATCATGATCTGCGGGTGCTTTTTCAGCACTTCGCCAATGGCCTGCAGCTCTTCCAGGGTATAGGCCATGCCGCTGGGGTTGGACGGGCTGTTGATCACGAACAGGCGGGTACGCTCGGTGATGGCGCTTTCCAGCTGTTCCGCCGTGATCTTGAAGCGGGTGTCCGCGGTGGTTTCGATGATCACCGGCTTGCCTTCGGCGACCAGCACCATATCCGGGTAGGAAACCCAGTAGGGTGCCGGGATGATGGCTTCATCGCCCGGGTTCAATGTTGCCAGGGCGAGGTTGAAAAAGCTCTGTTTGCCACCACTGCTTACCAGTATCTGGTTGGCTTCGTATTCCAGGCCGTTGTCCCGTTTGAACTTCGCAATGATCGCCTTCTTCAGTGCGGGCGTACCATCCACGGCAGTGTATTTGGTCTGGCCGTTCTTGATGGCCTCCATGGCTGCCTGTTTGATGTGCTCGGGGGTGTCGAAGTCCGGCTCGCCGGCACCGAGGCCGATAATGTCCTGGCCTGCAGCGCGTAATTCAGCTGCCTTGTTGGTGACCGCGAGGGTGGGAGAGGGCTTGATTGCCTGTACTCGGCTGGAAAGTTGAAGGTCCAAACTTGCGCTCCTTAAAGCTGCGTCTGTTAGCTGCGACGCGCCGGCATCCAGTTGTTCTGATTGGTTTGCGGGCGGTCGTCGATCGCAGTGATGGTACCATGAAGCCAGCGCAACGATAAATTTCTCTGTAGTATGCAGCTATAGAATATCCGAACCATTCAGTGGAGGTTGTCTGCCGATTATGGCCACTTCAGAAACCGGCGCCCTCATGAAAGACGGTGCGTTCAAGGTCGATTCACCTTTCCAGCCCGCCGGGGATCAGCCCAAGGCGATTGAGGGGCTGGTGGATGGCATCCACTCGGGTCTGGCGCACCAGACGCTGCTGGGGGTTACCGGCTCGGGCAAGACGTTCAGCATCGCCAATGTGATCCAGCAGGTTCAGCGGCCTACCATCATCATGGCCCACAACAAGACCCTGGCGGCACAGCTGTATGGGGAGTTCCGGGAGTTCTTTCCGGACAATGCCGTTGAGTACTTTGTTTCCTACTACGACTATTACCAGCCGGAAGCCTATGTGCCGTCCTCGGACACGTTTATCGAGAAGGACGCGTCCATCAACGAGCACATCGAGCAGATGCGGCTGTCCGCTACCAAGGCCCTGCTGGAGCGACCGGACGCCATCATTGTCGCCACTGTGTCGTCAATTTACGGTCTGGGCGATCCCCAGTCCTACCTGAAAATGATGCTGCACATGGATCGGGGTGATCAGATTGATCAGCGCGATATCCTGCGGCGGCTGGCCGAACTGCAGTACACCCGAAATGACGTCGAGTTCCACCGGGCCAATTACCGGGTCAGGGGCGATGTGATAGATGTATTCCCGGCGGAATCCGAGAAAGAGGCCATCCGCATCGAGTTGTTCGATGATGAGGTGGAAAACCTCAGCTATTTTGATCCGCTCACCGGAGAAGTGCTGCGGCGGGTACCCCGGGTCACGATCTACCCCAAATCCCACTATGTTACGCCCAGGCAGACGGTGCTGGATGCCGTTGAGCGCATCAAGGTGGAGCTGGACGAACGGCTGCAGCAGATGCGGGACAACAACCGTCTGGTGGAGGCGCAGCGCCTGGAAGAGCGCACCCGCTACGACATCGAGATGATGATGGAGCTGGGGTACTGCAACGGCATCGAGAACTATTCCCGCTACCTGTCAGGCCGTCGTCCCGGTGAGGCGCCGCCTACGCTGTTCGATTATCTGCCACCCAACGCCTTGCTGGTAGTGGACGAGTCCCACGTCACCATCCCCCAGATCGGCGCGATGTACAAAGGCGACCGGTCCCGTAAGGAAACCCTGGTTGAGTACGGTTTCCGACTGCCATCGGCACTGGACAACCGGCCCATGCGGTTTGATGAGTGGGAGCGGATTGCACCCCAGATGATTTTCGTCTCCGCCACGCCCGGGAACTACGAGGCGGAACACGCGGGTCAGGTGGTTGAACAGGTCGTGCGGCCGACCGGGTTGCTGGATCCGGAGATCGAGGTGCGCCCGGCGTCCACTCAGGTGGACGATCTGCTGTCGGAAATCCATGCCCGTACAGCCGTTAACGAGCGGGTGCTGGTCACCACCCTGACCAAACGGATGGCGGAGGACCTAACGGACTTCCTGATGGAGCACGATATCCGTGTTCGTTATCTGCACTCGGACATAGACACCGTGGAGCGGGTGGAAATCATTCGCGACCTGCGGCGGGGTGAGTTTGACGTGCTGGTGGGCATCAACCTGCTGCGGGAAGGGCTGGATATGCCGGAGGTATCTTTGGTCTCGATTCTCGACGCCGACAAGGAAGGCTTCCTGCGTTCCGAACGCTCACTGATCCAGACCATCGGGCGTGCCGCGCGGAACATTCATGGCAAGGCCATTCTGTATGGCGATCGGATCACCGGCTCCATGCAGAGGGCGATTGATGAGACCGAGCGCCGGCGTGCCAAACAGGAAGCCCATAACCTGGAGCAGGGCATTACGCCCCAGGGTCTGAACAAGAAAATTTCCGATATCATGGAAGGTGCTGGTGGCGGTGGCCGTGGGCGCCGCAAAGCCGAACGTCCTGGTGAGAAAGCGGCGGAAGAAGCCGAACAGTACCGTGCCAGGACCGGTAACAAGTCGCCCCAGGAAGTCCTCAAGGAAGTGGCGCGCCTGGAAGACGAGATGTACAAGGCGGCTTCGGAGCTGGATTTCGAAACCGCCGCCCGTCTGCGGGACGATATTTCCGAACTGAAGGAAGCCGCCCTGCGGACTGGATAATGTCCTCCCTGGACTAGCGTTTTGGTCCGACGATGACCGCCGCCTGTAATGGCTGATTGCGGCCATAACGGGACATCTTGTCAAAGACCCGGCGATCAATGGGCAGGTATTGTTTGTCCGCCACGGTTTCACCGGCTTCGACGTCGATTTCCGGGTCGTGGATGTAGACGAACTGGTCGTCTATGGCGCAGACCGTCACCCAGTGTGGAACGCGGCTGCGGTTCAGTTGCCAGGTGCTGATCAGGATCACCGGGACGCGGCCTTCGTGGAGGGCCGATTCCAGTCCCTCAAGTGTCAGCGGATCATGGTGGAGCTGAATGCCGGTCTGGCCGATGTCGTACAGAAAGCCCTCGTGCACCAGTTCCAGTACCCGTTTCTTGTCGTCGTTCCTGACGGTATCCTTGAACAGTGCCCCTTCCTTGCTGATCCAGGCGCTGGCGTGAAAGCCCCGGTTCCAGGCGGACAGCGCCAGGCCGTGGGGACCACAGCCGCCATGGCCGGCCAGCATGAAGATGGTAGTGGCCTCGCGCCACAGCTTCAGTTCCTCCAGGGTGGTGACCGGCTGATGATCGTCCAGGGTGGCCATCGCCATGATCAGTGCCGCCGGCCCACAGGAAAATTCCGTGGTTTGCGGGTAGTAGGGCACCTTCGGGAACTCACGGGACGGCTCATAGAACAGGATACGACGCTCAAAACGCAGGGCGTCGCCGTGATCTTCGTAGTAGTCCCGGTAAGTGCCAAACTGACGATAGCCCAGGCGTTTGTAGAGGTTGATGGCGGCGGCGTTGTCCTCGCGTACCTCCAGGCGCATCACGATGCGATCCGCCTCCGCAGCTTCCTTTTCCGCTTCCCGCACCAGCTTTTCGCCAAGGCCCCGGCCCCGTGCGACAGGGGAGACGGCGATGGAATAGATGCGGGCCAGCCGGGTCGCGGCGCTCATCAGCACCAGGCAGTAGCCCACCAACTCACTCTCCAGTTCGGCAACGATCAGCCGGTCCCGGGGCATGTCCAGGAAGCGCCGGAAACTCCGCCGGGAGAGCCGGTCATCCTGAAAACATCGGTGCTCCAGCTGCATCAAGGCATCCAGGTCATCATTGGTGGCTTGGCGTAAGGTCAGATCGGACATAAACGTGGAGCCTTGGTACATCGTGGCCGGGTGTGCTCGCGTGCTTCCCGTATCAGGCTATTATGGTAGAGAGTTCAACAAGCGCAAATAGCCTAACCATGCGTAAAAGCACGCATCCTGAAAGGATTGTGTGGGTGTGGGGGCGGGCGTATTGTTGCCGGAATTCTGTCGGGTCTTATCCTCAGGGAGGAATGCCATGTCCCGTTTGCTCATCGTTGTGGATCGCGCCAAAGACTGGGCACCGTACTATCCCAGTGAGGACGTCCTCACCTTTGACCAGTACCTCCAGTTCTCCGCGCCGGCTTCCAGCAGGGTGCGGGTCATTAATCTGTGTCAGAGCGCTAAGTATCTGAGTCGGGGCTATTACTGCTCGTTGCTGGCGGAAGCCCGCGGTCACCATGTGGTGCCTTCCGTGATGACCCTGAACGACCTGAGTCGCAAAGGGCTGTTTTCCCTGGAGCTGGAAGAGCTGGATGTCAGCGTTATTAACTGGCTGGACGCAGCCGGCTCTGAGATTGATCCGGCCAACGACGAACGCCACGCCACACATGAGGTGCGTATCCGAACCTATTTTGGCCAGGCGGAGCATCCAGACCTGAAGCCGGTGGCCCGCGCCCTGTTCGAGCGTTTTCCATGCCCGATCCTGGAGATCGTTTTCAAACGTCGCAAGGCCTGGCAGATTGAATCCATGAAACCGGCGGCGCCGGCGGATCTGGATGAAAAGGAACAGGATGTATTCGCGGCTGCCTTCGACCGGTTCAGCAGCATGGTCTGGCGCAAACCCAGGACTCGCCGCAGGTATCGATTTGATCTGGCGGTGCTGGTTAATCCGGAAGAGGAGATGCCCCCCAGCGACAAGGTCGCCCTCAGCCGGTTTGAGAAAGCCGGGCGCAAGCTCGGTATCAACGTGGAGCAGATCACCCGTCGCGAATACATGCGTTTGCCGGAATACGATGGTCTGTTCATTCGGGAAACCACGGCGATTGATCACCACACCTATCGCTTCGCCCGCAAGGCGGAAGCCGAGGGCATGGTGGTGATTGACGACCCGGTATCGATCCTGCGCTGCACCAACAAGGTATTCCTGGCGGATCTGCTCAAGAACAACAAGGTGCCCACCCCCAAAACCCTGATCCTGTCGAAAGACCAGAAGGACAGCGCGGAACAGGTGATCCGTGAGCTCGGGTTTCCGGCGGTGATCAAGATTCCCGACGGAGCCTTTTCACGGGGGGTGACCAAGGCGGAAGATGAGAAATCCCTGAAGGCGGGACTGAAAGAGCTCTTCAAACAGTCGGCCCTGGTATTGGCCCAGGAATACCTCTACACCGATTACGACTGGCGTATCGGCGTGCTGGGTGGCCGGGCCATCTACGCCTGTAAATACTACATGGTGAAAGGGCACTGGCAGATCTATCAACATGGTGGTGCCGAAGTGGACAGCGGCGGCTTTGAGACCATGCCGACCTATGAAGTGCCGCGAAATGTGATTCAGGCTGCCCTGAACGCCACACGGCTAATCGGCAACGGCCTCTACGGTGTCGACATCAAACAGTCCGGCAACCGGGTCGCGGTGATTGAGGTCAACGACAACCCCAGCATAGATGCAGGGGTTGAGGACCGTTTCCTGGGGGGCGAACTCTATACCCTGATCATGCAGGAGTTTCTGTCCCGAATGGAGCACAACCGGCGCGGTTAATGGGTGCCGTACCAGATGCGCAGGCTTCCAAACCATGGGTAGTCGGAGAGTTCTTTGGTGATCTCGCGGAGTTTCAGGGACGGCTCCTGAGCGGGGTGGTCGAAGAACAGCTCCAGGTAGACCTTGTTCTTCAGGTAGTGCAGCCGCAGGCGCGTGTGGGAAGGCAGTTCTCCCACGTGGCTGGTGAGGATGTCATGGATCTCCTCCCTGGAAGGAAGGCGCTCTGAGGTGGGGAGATCGTCCTCGTCGTTTTCAGCATCAATGTGGAAGTTGATGTCACGGATGCTGTCGAGGGCATCCCGCATGCCTGAAACCACCTGCATCCCGATCTGGTGCCCTTCGGAGACGCTGATTTCCGGGCGCACTACAAGATGAATATCAAGCAGGATGTCATGCCCCATCCGGCGGCTGCGCAGCTCGTGCACATTGCGCACCCCGTCGGTTTCCCGCGCAATCCTCTTCAGCATTTCCGTGTCTTCCGGTGACAAGCCGGTGTCGACCAATTCCTTGACGGCATTCCAGGTGAACTTCCAGCCGATGTGAATAACGATACCGGCAATCACCACCGCTGCCAGAATATCCAGCCAGATAAAGCCCGCCATGGCGCCAATGGTGGAAAGCAGAACAATGATTGAGGAAAACGCATCGGTGCGGCTGTGCCACGCATTGGCGATGATCAGGTCGGATCGAATGGCCTGACCCACGCGACGGGTGTAGTGGTAAATCCACTCCTTGCTGGCGACGGATGCGGCAGCGGCGACCAGCACTGGCCATTCAGGTATCTGGTCGGCACCGCCTGCAATCAGCCGCAGAATGTTGTCCCACGCAAGGACGGCGCCGACAGCAATCAGGATGCTGCCAAGGGCCAGGGTGCCGATGGTCTCAATGCGCTGGTGCCCGTACGGATGGTTCTGGTCCGGAGCCTGGCGGGAGACCCGCATAACCCCGAGTACCACGAGATCGGAAGCAACATCGCTGAACGAGTGAATACCATCGACAAGCAGGGCCTGGGAGTGAAAAAGAGCACCTGCGATGACTTTAATCACACCAAGCACCGCATCCAGAATCATACCGATGACGGTGACGCGTGAAGCGGCATGTCGTTCAGCATCCAGGTCGGGAGAATGATAAACAGACGTATTCTGATGTTTGGTCATTCGGGGCAATCTCCGGGAAGTTCTGGTGCCATTATAGCGGTATCAGAGCACTTTCCATGCAAAAGTATAAAAACGGTACCTTTGTGCGATTTATGCACATGGTGACAAAATAATGACGACGTGACATTTTGTAGTCATGGGCTGGCCTATAATGCAAATGCCTCATAACTAACTGAAAATAAAGAACAAATTAACTGGTTAAAAAATGATCAATCTGTAGGCTGGCGCAGTTATCAAGGGATAGCACCTGTTGCCCCGCGCTTTTCAACAGGGTTATCCACAGAAACCGTGGAAAAGCTTACAGGACGTCCACGTGTCAGGCATTTACGGCGAATATCCGTGAGTTGGAAGATGCTGTGGAAAACTTCCGGTATACTCCGCGTCACCCAAAGACGAGGAGTTTCTTTCGATGTACGGTGCTATTCGCAACCTGTTATTCCGGCTGCCTCCCGAGCAGGCTCACAATCTTGCACTGTCCGGACTGGACGTGGCGAATCGGTTCGGGCTGTTGAAGGCACTGTCACCAAAATTTGATGCATGCCCGGTGAATGTTATGGGGCTGGAATTTCCCAATCCGGTCGGGCTGGCTGCGGGCCTCGACAAGAATGCCGACCATGTGGATGCCCTGGGCGCCCTGGGTTTTGGATTCATCGAAGTTGGCACGGTGACGCCACTGGCTCAGCCTGGTAACCCGAAGCCGCGCATGTTTCGGTTGCCCGAACATCAGGCCATCATCAATCGCATGGGCTTCAATAACGAAGGCCTTGAGCACATGCTCGCAAGGATCGACCAGCGCCGCTACCGGGGCATTCTCGGTATTAATGTCGGCAAGAACAAGGACACTCCCAACGACGAGTCCGAATCGGATTACCGCAAGGGTATATCCGCTGTCTATTCCCGGGCCGATTACATCACCGTGAATGTCTCATCACCGAACACGCCAGGGTTGCGGGACCTGCAATTCGGGGACTCCCTGAAGCGACTGCTCGATGCGATCAAGGATGAACAGGGTAAGTGCGCGGCCAACACCGCCCGCTACGTTCCCATTGCAGTCAAGATTGCGCCGGATATGGACGACGAGGGTATTCGTTTTGTGGCGGATGCGTTGCGCAACTCGGGGCTGGATGGCGTGATCGCCACCAACACCACCATCAGCCGTGACACGGTCCAGGGGCATGCCCATGCGGATGAGGTCGGCGGGTTGAGTGGTGCACCGGTGCGTGAGCCGTCCCTGAGGGTAATTCGGGGCCTGTACGCGGAACTGGGGGAGGATTTGCCCATCATCGGTGTGGGGGGCATTACCGACGGCGAGAGCGCGGCTGAAAAGATTGAGGCGGGCGCGAAACTGGTCCAGGTCTATACCGGCTTTATTTATCGGGGGCCGGCACTGATCCGGGAAGCGGTGGAGGCCATTCGGCGGTTGCAGTAAAGCCGTGGTTGTCGGTGTGAAATGCGAAAAATGGCGGGCCCAGAACGAAGGTGGGCCCGCTGAGCGGGCCCTTGCGGGGAACGAACCCCGTGGCGCTTCTTCGCATGATACGGGTCGGGAGGACCCGTTTGGGTTATTTGGGGTATTGCTTCAAATTGTAAGTGTTAAAAGATCAGATTAAAGATCGGGGTTAAAGTGTCACGCGGTGGTGACATTTGCGAGTTTATGGATGCCGGATACGCCGGTCATGCCCTCCCATTGATCTGTGCGGCCTTCTCGCCACCCGCTTAGCCATTCCTGGCGGACTTCCGCCTGTTCTAACGGGCAACTGTCTTTGGATTTACCGGACACACCGGCCAGATAACCCCGTTTGAATGCACGAGCGTACATATCTCTTTTCTGTCTTTTCATGCCGTTCCTCACTGATGGATTAACAGAACAAGCGTGTACACTTCTGCAGTGGCCCAGGCATGCGGCTTCCCGTCAGTGTAACCCGGCGGGGGTAACCCACTATTGCCAGCTCCGGCCAGAGCAGTCAGGATCCTGTTAACGGAGAGCCAGTTAAGCTCCCCCGAACGACGCGTCTCATACAAGGTAAGTCGAACATTGCGCCGATGTACACTATTTATTTCATCTATGTGAAGCTTCTCTTATAGTTGTGTGACATAACGAAGGTGCATTGCCCCATAGAAAATGCACCATTCCATGCAGTTAGCCGAATACCGAAATTCCCGGGAGTAGAACTTGTCTGATTCTGTCTTTTTCGTAACCTGTCCGAAGGGCGTCGAGTACCTTCTGGCGGATGAACTTCGCACCTTCGGTATGGAACCGGTGCGGAATGCGCCTGCTGGCGTATGGGCAGAAGGGCCCCTGGAAAGCGGCTACCGGGCGTGCCTGTGGTCGCGGCTGGCGAACCGCGTCATCCTTCACATCGACGAGGTCAACGCCATTAGCGGCGATGAGCTCTATGACGGCGTGGTGCATCTCGACTGGCAGCAGCATATTCCTGCCAATGGCAGCTTCCGGGTGATGTTCCTGGGACAGAACGAGGCGATTCGAAACACCCAATACGGCGCCCAGCGGGTCAAGGACGGCATTGTTGATCGCATGCGCTCGAGCAGCGGACAGCGTCCCTCGGTGGATGCCAAAACACCGGATGTCACTATTTCCGCACGATTGAATCGTGGTCGTCTCTCCCTGGGACTGGATTTGAGTGGGCACAGCCTTCATATGCGCGGTTACCGTACCGATAAGGGTGTTGCTCCGCTCAAGGAGAACCTGGCGGCAGCCTTGCTGTTGCGTGCGGGCTGGCCAGATATTGCTGGAGCTGGCGGTGATTTTATCGACCCGATGTGTGGCTCCGGCACACTGGCGATTGAGGCTGCCCTGATGGCTCTGGATATCGCCCCGGGCCGGAACACCGACCGCTTCGGGTTTGAAACCTGGCCCGGTCACCAGCCGGAGTTGTGGCTGCAACTGCGCCAGGAAGCCGAGCGCCGTGCTCACGAAGGTAAGCAGGGGCCACTGCCGCGTTTTGCTGGCTACGATCAGGACAGCCGTGTGATTGCCACCGCCTGGAAAAATATTCAGCGAGCTGGGCTGGACGGGCTGGTGCACGTTGAATGCCGCGCTGTTGAGACTTTCGAGCTTGATGGCGAATGGGCTGCTCAGGGGCTGGTACTGACCAATCCGCCTTATGGCGAGCGCCTGAGTGAGCGCAAGGAACTGGGCACCTTGTATCGTTCCCTGGGCGAGGCGGTGAAGGCCGCTGTTCCGGGCTGGCGCCTGGGGGTCTTTACCGGCGCGCCGGAGTTCGGGAAATCCATCGGGCTTCGCAGCTATAAGCAATACAAGCTGTTCAACGGCAAGCTACCGGCCCAGTTGCTGTTGTTCTCGGTGGACGACGTCAGCGCCATGACGCCCCGTGAGCCGGGCATACCCGGTGAGGTGCAGCCCCGCATTGCCAACGAAGAGCGGGCGGCGATGCTGCGCAACCGGCTGAAAAAGAACATGAAGACCATTGGCCAGTGGGCCCGTAAGCAGGGCATCGAATGCTACCGGCTGTACGACGCGGACATGCCCGAATTTGCCCTGGCGATCGATATCTACGATGGGTTGGTTCACGTGCAGGAATACGCAGCGCCCAAATCGGTGGATGAGCGTGCCGCGCGTGAACGGCTGGCGGAGGCGCTGGCGGTCATTCCGGAAGCCCTCGGCATCGAACGGGAGGATATGGTGTGCAAGCAACGCCAGCGGCAGACCGGCACGTCGCAATATGAAAAGCAGGCGGCCAGCGGTGAATTTTTCAATGTGCACGAGCATGGCTGTGCGCTGAAGGTGAACCTCAAGGACTACCTGGATACTGGTCTGTTCCTGGACCACCGTCCGGTGCGGCACTGGATTCAGCAGCATGCTTCCGGCAAGCGGTTTCTGAACCTGTTCTGTTACACCGGGGCGGCGACGGTCCATGCGGCGGTGGGCGGCGCCAGCCGGTCCCTGAGTCTGGATATGTCGAAAACCTATGTGAAGTGGGCCGAGGACAATCTGGCGCTGAACCGGGTGGATGCCCGTCATCACAAGGTGGAGCAGGCAGATTGTCTGGCCTGGCTGGCAGCGAAGCCGACACCGGATCAGCGGTTCGATCTGATTTTCATGGACCCGCCCACGTTTTCCAACTCGGCTCGCATGGCGGGCGTGCTGGATATACAGAAAGATCACGGCAAACTGGTGCGTCAGGCGATGCAACGGCTGACGTCAGAGGGGCTGCTGATTTTCTCCAACAACTTCCGGCGCTTCAAGCTGGATGAGGCGCTGGAGCAGGAGTTCGCCATCGAGGAAGTGTCACGGGACACCCTCGACAAGGATTTCCAGCGCAATGCGCGAATTCACCGCTGCTGGCATATTCGCCATAAAGTGTAAGGTCAACCCGTAGGTCGGATTAGCGAAGCGTAATCCGACAAAATATTTGGCAACAATCAGGTGAACATGGGTGTCGGATTACGCTGCGCTAATCCGACCTACTAGAACTCGTATCGAACCCCGCCGGAGAATTGGAACGTATTGATATCCGAACCGGTATCCTTGAACAGCCGGCCACCTTCCAACACCAGATAGCCATTGTCGATCACTTCGAAATCCACCCCGGCCAGCCAGCTGATGCTGAAGCTGCTGTCGGGAAAGTCTCCAGCAAGATCCCGGAACTGGCGGTTCTCGTCCGCGCCGAAGTTGGCCAGTTCCGCATCACCGCTGATGTGGGAGAACCCGCCCTGGGCGTAGACGTTGGCGTAGCTGGTGATGGGGTAGTGCAGCCCGATGTACCAGCTGGCGAAGTAGTCGATGGAAAGGGTCAGGTCGCCGCTTTTGGCGTCTTTGTAGCCGCCGCCGGCGCGAACCTCCGCGTGGAACAGGTCGGTGATGTGGCCGCCGACGACCAGTGTGCCGACCTGGCCCCAGGCGGAATCGTTGCTGATTTCGCCAATGCTGCGATGGTGCAGGGCGGTGGCGTACAGGCCGACGTAGTGCATGTCTTCACGGGCTTTCTCAGCGGCCGTGGCAAGGTCGGCGCCGAGCAGGGCGATGGGCAGCAAGGCTGCCGGAAGAGCTTGTCGCAACACCTTATTCATTGTTATGGGCTTTCCTGACGATTGCGGGTACGGGCAGATTCTGCCTTCTGTAACGGTTTGTTACGTCGACCCGCGTCACACTTCCCTCAGGCAGCCTGTGATCATTCGCTTAGTCTTCCAGTAAGCCTTCTTCCCGGGCCATCAGGAGCAGGACATACACGCCGTTTTCGGCGAGAGTAGGTTCCAGCCCTTCGTCAAACAGCAATTGGCGGCGACGGTCTTCGAGGCTGTCGGTGTCGAGGGTGGTGATCAACTCGGTGATGGGGGCAAGTTCGAACGGGGCTTCCATGGCGACGGCGGTAAAAATGAGGTCCACCAGGATTTCGTCCGGGTCCATGCCGTCGGTGAATACGGTCTGGTCCGGCAGGTCCTGGTGGAGTTCCCGTGCCAGCTCAATGATGGGCACGCCCTGTTCCTCGAGGTAGAGCAGATCGATGTCGCCAAGGTCGCCGTCTTCGGGAATCCAGCTGTCCTCCGGTGCGATGACGACGGTTTTCAGACGTCCGTCCTCCAGGGACCAGGATATGGCGGTCGGAAATACGGTGTCGTCGGTCTGGCAATATTCGATGTCGAGAAATCGTGGTAGTGGCAAGGTAAACTCTCCGGGTTTCATCTGGTGCCATTTAGTTCAAGGACACCAGTATGACGGTTATTGGCTTCATGCCATACTGTTGGCGGCATTATCAGTTAATCAGGAGCATCATGGAACACGCGCAGTTTAATCACGGTTTGCTGAATTTTCTCGATTCTTCCCCAACCCCCTGGCACGCGGTAGCCACCATGAAGGCCCGTCTCGACGAGGCCGGTTTTACCGAGCTGGATGAGAAAGACGAGTGGTCGCTGGAAAAGGGCCGGGGCTATTATGTGATTCGTAATGGTTCATCGATTGTGGCGTTCCGGACCGGGCAGGGTGATGTTGTTGAGAAGGGCATCCGCATGGTTGGCGCTCACACGGACAGCCCCTGTCTGAAGGTGAAGCCGAACCCGGAACTGCGTCGTAAAGGGTTCTTCCAGTTGGGTGTCGAGGTTTATGGCGGTGTGTTGCTGAACCCGTGGTTTGACCGTGACCTGTCACTGGCCGGTCGTGTCACCGTTCTGGATGAGGGCAGCGCGGTACAGGATGTCCTGGTGAATTTCCGCAAGCCGGTGGCGTTTATTCCCAGCCTGGCCATCCACCTGGACCGTGAGGCCAACAGCAACCGGAGCATTAATGCGCAAACGGATCTACCGCCGGTGATGATGCAGGTGCCGGATACCGACACCACCACGTTTGCGTCACTGCTGGAGCGCCAGATTGCTGATGAATCCGGCATCAGCGTCCGCAAGGTTCTTGGTTATGAGCTGAGCTTCTACGATGCCCGTGGTGCGTCATTCGTGGGGCTGCGGGACGAGTTTATCGCCTCGGCGCGGCTGGATAACCTGCTGAGCTGCTATATCGGGCTGCAGGCGTTGCTGGACACCTCCGGCGATGAACCCGCGCTGCTGGTGTGTAACGACCACGAAGAGGTGGGCAGCATGTCGGCAGAGGGCGCTCAGGGGCCGTTCCTGTCTACGGTTCTGGATCGCTGGTGCGGCGCCGGAAGATCCCGTGCTATTGCCCGGTCCATGATGATCTCGGCGGACAATGCCCACGGCATTCACCCCAACTACATGGATCGTCACGACGAGAATCACGGCCCGCTGATCAATCAGGGGCCGGTGATCAAGGTGAACCACAACCAGCGTTATGCCAGCAACAGCCGATCCGCCGGGGTGTATCGTCACATCAGTGACGAACTGGGCTTGCCCCACCAGACGTTTGTGGTGCGTAGCGATATGGGGTGTGGCAGCACCATCGGGCCGTTGACGGCAGGGAATCTGGGGGTAACCACGCTGGACATTGGTGTGCCGCAGTTGGGTATGCACTCGATTCGTGAGGTGGCGGGCACCGAGGACGGCTATACTCTGTATCGTGTATTGCAGGATTTCATGCAGCGGCCTCAGGTTATCTGAAGCCCGGAACGAAAAATGCCGCTGCTTCGTGAGAAGCAGCGGCATTTCGGAATAAGTGGCTCCCCGAGCTGGGCTCGAACCAGCGACAAACGGATTAACAGTCCGTTGCTCTACCAACTGAGCTATCGGGGAACAGCTAAGTGGCGCGAATAATAAGGGCTTTATTCGTTGGGGTCAACCCTCTGAATTAAAAGGTTAAAATTTGTACTATCAGTCTGCTCCCCATCCAGTGCCGCCGGATATTGGCAAACGGGCGTTCCGCTATCGGCCGCCGCCATGGCTTCGCAACGGTCATCTGCAATCGGTGTGGCCAACGCTGTTCCGCAAGGTGGCCATGGCCGAGCCAGAGACAGAAGTGCTCACCACCAGTGATAACGATGAACTGCACCTGGACTGGTACCGCCAGGGCAATAAACGGCTGGCGATCCTGTCCCATGGGCTTGAGGGCCATAGCCGCAGGCCCTACATGCTCGGGCTGACCCGGGCGCTTTTGACGGCAGGATGGGATGTTCTGGCCTGGAACTTCCGCTCCTGTGGCGGAGTGATGAACCTGCAGCCCCGCTTTTACCACAGCGGTGCAACGGAAGACCTGGACCGTGTGGTGCGCCACGGGTTGTCGCGGGACTACAGGACCATATTCCTCTCCGGATTCAGCATGGGCGGTAACCTCACCCTCCTGTACCTCGGTCAGCAATCGGAAAGGGTGGACAGCCGTATTTGCGGTGCGGTTGCCTATTCCGTGCCCTGTGACCTGGCGGGTAGCGCGGATGAGCTGGCCAAACCCAGCCGGAAAATTTACATGCAGCGATTCCTGAGGGATCTGCACGTAAAAATGCAGGAGAAGGCCCGCCGCTTCCCGGACCTGATAGATGTAACCGGCTTCGAGAACATTCGCAGCTTTCACGAATTTGATAACCGTTACACCGCGCCGTTACATGGTTTTCGGGATGCGGCTGACTATTGGAGCAGCTGTTCCGCCCTTGGCAAACTGAAGGACATTCGTGTGCCTTCGCTGATGGTGAACGCGGCTGATGATCCCTTCCTGTCGCGCCGGTGTTTCCCGGAATCAGCGGACGTGCTTGGGCGGCATGTTCGCGTGGAAGCGCCGCGCTGGGGTGGCCACGTAGGCTTTGTCGAACACGCCCGGGACGGCTATTACTGGTCAGAGCGCCGCGCCGTGGCCCATATCCAGTCGGTGGTGGGATAGTCCGAATCGGATGACGGTGCCGGGTGGGCCCGGCACGCTGGCTTATTTCAGCAGTGGCGCCAGTTCCGGCCAGATATTGGCCAGCAACAGGCTTTGCGCCTCGGCGGTGGGGTGAATGCCGTCACTTTGCATCATGCCGTCCTGGTTGTAGATGCCTTCAAGAAAGAATTCGACCAGCCCGGTGTCGTACTGCTCCGCCAGTTTCGGGAAAATACCGGCGAAGGCGCGGGTATAGCGCTCGCCATAGTTGGGGGGAATCTGCATGCCCACAAGCAGCGGATGGGCGCCGGCTTCTCGCACCTGTTCAATCATTTTTGCCAGGTTTTTCTCGATCACACCCGGCGGGAATCCCCGCAGGCCATCGTTGCCGCCGAGCTCGATCACCACCACCTCTGGCTCGTTCTTGTCGAGCAATCCCGGCAGCCGGCGCAGGCCGCCATCGGTGGTTTCCCCGCTGATGCTGGCATTGACGACGCGCCAGTTTTCCAGGCCTTCAGCATCCAGGCGGGCCCGTAACAGCGCCACCCAGGCTTCGTCGGATTGCACGCCATAGGCGGCGCTCAGGCTGTCCCCGACAATCAGCAAGGTGTTCGGAGCGTCATTCTGATTGGCCTGAACCTGAGCAAAGGCGCAAAGAAAAGCGACGAAAACTATTGATCTCAGACGTAAAAATACCGTATCCATAGACAACCTGCTAAAGACCAAAAAATCGTTGGAGAGTCCGTGAGCGACCAGACCGAGCATTACCCAGGGGGCCGTAAGCCACCCATGCTGAAAGCCAGTGACCTGACCCACCGCGTCAGTCTGGAGACTGATACGTTGACGATCTTGCAGGGGGTCAGTCTGGAAATCAATCGTGGTGAATCCGTAGCGATTGTCGGTCGGTCCGGATCGGGAAAGACCACGCTGCTGGGTTTGTTGGCGGGGCTGGATACACCCACGGAAGGCACCGTGGAACTGGACGGCGCGGTGATCAGCAAACTGTCCGAGGACGAGCGTGCCAGGCTGCGGGCCCACAGAGTGGGGTTCGTGTTTCAGTCTTTCCAGCTGCTACCAGCGCTGACGGCGCTGGAAAACGTGATGCTTCCGCTGGAGCTGGGAGGGCATGATGCCCCGCAGAAAAAAGCCCGGGAGTTACTGGAGCGGGTGGGGCTGGGCGAGCGTCTCAGCCATACCCCGCGCCAGTTGTCCGGCGGTGAGCAGCAGCGGGTTGCCATTGCCCGGGCCTTTGCGTCGGATCCGGTGGTGCTGTTTGCGGATGAGCCCACGGGCAACCTGGATAATCGCACCGGGCAGGCGGTGTCGGACCTGTTGATGGCATTGAACCGGGAGCAGGGCACCACGCTGGTCATGGTGACCCACGATGAGCATCTGGCTGTTCGCTGTGGTCGCCAGTTCAATATCGAAGCAGGCATTCTCACCGAGCCAGGCACTCGTACAACCGGGGAGCCGGTAATCTGATGGCGGCTTCCCGTAAACTGATGTCCATCCGCCGTGACTGGCGCGAGCGTGACGTGCGCGTTGTGCTGGCGGCCCTGATGATTGCGGTTGCCACGGTCGCCACGATTGCGCTGTTCGCCAGCCAACTGCAACGCACGCTGGTGTCCTCGGCCAGTTCGTTTCTGGCAGCGGACCGGCAATTGGAAGCCGAGAATGGCCGTCCGATTCCTGAGGGCTGGCTGACGGAAGCACGGAGCCGTCAGCTGGAAACCGGGCAAATGGTGGAATTTTCCACCATGGTGTTCGGGGCGGACAATTTCCAGCTGGTATCCATCAAAGCGGTCAGTAATGAGTATCCGTTGCGTGGCCAGGTTGAATATCAGCTGGGGCCAGATGAACCCCGGCAACTGGTGTCATCGGGCCCGGGCCCCGGTGAGGTCTGGATTAACCCGCGGCTGCTCCGTCTGTTGGATACCAGCGTGGGTGACACCCTGGAAGTGGGTAATCTGGAGTTGAAAATATCCGGCCTGCTGGTGCGGGAACCGGATGGCGGCTTCCGCCTGTCGGCCCTGGCGCCGCGGGTGATGATGCATGCTGACGACGTATCAGACACCGGAGTGATCCAGGAAGGCAGCCGGGTGGAATACGTTTACCTGTTCGCCGGCGAGGAAGCGGCACTGGAAAGCTATTACCGCTGGCTGCAACCGCAATTGGAGCCCAGCCATGAATGGGAAGGTGTGCGAGACGGCGAAACCTTCTCCCGTTCCCTGGAACGCGCCGAGCGCTTCCTGCTGCTGGGCGGCAGCCTCGCAGTCATGCTGGCCGCCGTCGCGGTGGCCGTTGCCAGCCGTCAGTATGCGCTGTCACAGCGGGATACCGTGGCCCTGCTGAAAACCCTGGGGGTCAGCAGTCATGGTATTGGCAAACTGTATCTGCAACGTCTGGGGCTCTGGGGCGTCGCCGGTGCGGTTGGCGGCCTGGTGATTGCCTTGCCGTTGTACTGGCTGCTGTCCAGATTGCTCAGCGATGTGCTGGAGCGGCCGGTGGATTACCAGCTCGACCCCGCCGCACTGGCGCCGTCTCTGTTGACAGCCCTGGTGTCGCTGTTTGCCTTTGCCTACCCGCCCATCCGCCGTTTGCGCAATGTGCCGGCGATGCGGGTACTGCGTTCCCAGCCCGGGGAATCCGGGCGGGAAGCGCTACCGGATCTTGCTATTGCCCTGGCGGCCATCTTCGGACTGGTGTGGATGTACGCTGGCGAGGTGTCCCTGGTTCTGGCATTGCTGGGTGGGCTGATCCTGTTACTGGGCACCCTGGCGCTGCTTGGATGGCTGATGGTGCTGAGCCTTCGCAAAATCAGTGGCGGCGGTAATGCCTGGCGTCTGGCCCTGGTTGGCCTCTACCGCCACCGGAGAGCCAGCCTGTCCCAGATTGCGGTATTCGCCATGACGCTGATGCTGGCGGCGACTCTGATCCTGGTGCGAACCTCACTGCTGGAGGATTGGCAGGCACAGTTGCCAGAGGATACGCCCAACCATTTCCTGATCAACATTGCCCCGGATGTGGTGGAAGACATCGACGCGTTCTGGCAGGAACGCGGTCAGCCGCTGGATGAGATGTACCCGATGGTGCGGGGCCGGTTTACCGAGCTGAACGGAGAACCGGTCAAGGAAGCGGTCACCAAAGACGAACGGGTGGGCGCGCTGAACCGGGAACTGAACCTGACCTGGATGGAATCCCTGCCGGCGGATAATGAAATTATCGATGGCAACTGGTTTACACCGGGCCAGACCTCCGGGGTGTCCGTTGAGGCGGAGCTGGCGGAAAAGCTGGGGCTGAAAGTCGGTGACGAGCTGACCTTTACCATCGGCTCGGAGAAAGTGACTGAACCTGTCACCAGTATCCGCACGGTGCAATGGGACAGCATGAAGCCCAATTTCTACATGGCCTTTCCGCCGGGCGGCGGCCTGGAGCAGATGCCGGCCACCTGGATTACCAGCTTCTACCTGTCTCGGGCCAATAAAAACGCTCTCAACGAGTTTTCACGCCAGTACCCGACGGTTTCGGTGCTGGAGATTGATCACATCATAGAGCGGATACAGGATATTGTCCGGCAGGTGACCCAGGCCATCGAAGCCATTCTGGCGCTGATCCTGGCGGCAGCGCTGGTGGTGATGGCAGCGGTGGTCAGCGCGACACTGCGGGACCGGCAAAGGGAGGGGGCGCTGTTACGGACCCTCGGCGGACGTCAGTCCCTGCTGGTCCGCAGCACCATGCTGGAGTTCGCATTGCTGGGACTGTTTGCCGGTGTGCTGGGGGTCGCGGCCGCGGAAGCCGCCGTCTGGGCCCTGCAGTTCCGCATGTTTGAAGGTCAGTTCCAGTGGCACTGGGCGGTGGTGCTACCCATTCCGCTATTCAGCGCGGTGGTTCTGGCGCTGTTTGGGCGCTGGCAACTGAGGCCGGTGCTGAGTGTGTCTCCGATGCTGTTGCTGAGGCGCCTGGAGTAATCCGGCGCTCAGCGATAGCGTGACAGGATCTCTTCGAGTTCGCCATTCGCGCGCATGTTGGCGAGCTCGGCATTGAATAACCTGGCAAACTCCCCCCAATCCTTGCGGAGCATCAGGCGGAATCCGTAATTGCTGATGCCTTCGGCTGAGGTCCGGAAATCCTTCTGCCATCCTTCATTGAGAAGGATCCATTGACCAACCAGGCGGTCAGCCACGGCCGCATCAAAGTGTTCACCGTGGCGCACGAAAGTGAACATGTCCCGGTCGCGGGATACGTCAAAGCGCTTGATCGCACCGGACTCGATATGAGGTTCCAGCACAGGGTAGGCATAGCCCAGGTGAGTGACCACGGTTCTCGAGAAGAGATCTTCCGGTGTCCGGTATTGCAGGTCGGAGTCCGTTGGAATAAAAAAGACTTCCTCAATTGCCACGATGGGATCGGTAAACAGGAACTTATCCGGATTGTCCGTCCATTCGATCGCCCGGGAGGTGCCATCGATATAACCCCGTGACAGCATCCTGTCGACCCGCTTGCGGGGGATCTTTTTCGGGATGACTTCATACCCGATACGTTGAGCAATCAGGCTGACTACATCCCACATGATGCCAGAGGGCTGGCGCCCGTCCACGATCAGATACGGAGGGTATCCATTGGGAGAAACATTGAATCTGAAAGTTTTACTGTCGTCTTCAGTTTCACTGGCGTTCGCAGATGCGATGCCCGGCATCATAAAGGTAGAAATCAGCGCCAGGAGTGAGAGCACCGGGAGTACAGCGGGGAAGCCGGATGTTCGGTTTGGCATAAGTAAGGAAGGCCCTGATGTCGGAAACGAGAACTTACCCGGCACATCCTTGCCAGCTTTTGGGCAATTGTTACTTTTTTGTAAGACCTTTTCAATGATTTGATTGGCATGTTTTCTAACGCTGGCAGCCAGCCTGCATTGTTACAGCCCGCCGGGCGGACTGTAACAATGCACTTTCCGGATTATGCCCAGGCGCGTCGCAGAACTTCGCGAGCGTCCTCCAGGGACACTTCTTTCGGGTTGAACATGATGGCACCATCGTCCAACGCCAGTTCGGCGATCTGGTCCAGTTGGTCCTCAACTACCTTGCCCGCTTCTTTCAGGGTGCGTGGCAGCTGGCAGTGCTTGTACAGGGCATCCCGCAGGCGACGAATGGCGGAAATGCTGGCCTCGGCCCGGCGGGCTGCCGGGGTGGCTGCGTATACGTCCGGGCCGTCCAGATACAGCAACAGTTCACCCAGCGGCTCGCGGATGGATTCGATGTTGTACTCCAGCACGTAAGGCAGGTACAGGCTCATACACAGGCCGTGGGGCAGCTGGCAGATGGCGCCAGTCGCGTGGCCCAGGGCGTGCACCAGGCCTACCATGGAGTTGGAAAATGCAATCCCGGCCATAGTGGAAGCCTGGGCCAGCTCCAGTCGGCCATCGGCGTCCTTCGGGTTTTCCATCACCGCCAGCAGAGAAGCGCTGATCTTCTTGACTGCTGCCGTGGCGTAGGCGTCGCTGAGCGGGTTCTTCGCCATGCAGGTGAAGGCTTCGATTGCGTGGGTCATTGCGTCCATCCCGGTCGCCGCGGTGATGTGAGGCGGCAGCGTCAGGGTCATGCGGGGATCGATGATCGCCGCGTTCGGCAACAGGAACGAGGATGTGAACGGAAGTTTTACGTGCTTTTCGGTGTCGGCAATCACTGCCACTGCAGTCACCTCGGAGCCGGTACCGGCAGTGGTTGGTACCACGAAGAACGGCTTGAGCGGATGCTTGAGCACGCCGGCGCCGGCGTATGCGGCAATGTCATCACCACCCTCGGACACCAGGATGTTAACGGCCTTGGCGGTATCGATGGCCGAACCGCCGCCCACGGCAATGATGGAGTCGCATTTCTCGGAGCGGTAGATGCCGGCGATGTCACGGACCACACCGGTGGATGAATCTGGCGGAACGTCGTCATAAATGCTGACGATTTCCAGCCCGCTTTCCTCGCAGGCGGAGATGACAGGGTCCAGCAGGCCGGCGGCGCGCACGCCTTTGTCAGTCACAATCATCGGACGTTTGGCGGCCATGCCAGTGAGCTCGTAGGGAATATGTTCCAGGGCGGCCTTGCCAGCGATCACCTTAACCGGGCAAAAGAACTCATAGTATTTGTTAGTCATTATGCTCTCACCGTTTCGACAAAATGGGTTGCGACTTTGAGGTAGATCCGTGCGGCACTGATCAGTTTTTCCGGCAGGTGCAGGTTGGCGGGGTATTCCTTGACCGCCCGTTTCGCGACCAGCTTCGGCAGAATAAAGGCTTCCAGCCGGTTCAGTACCCGGGTCATGCGGATCGCGTAGCTGATGTCGCCATCCACCAGCATCCTGTCGTTGGCGAAGGCCACGGAGGTCTTTTCCTGAAACGACAGCACCATGAACGCGTGGGCTATGTGCTTGAACTGAATGGACAGGTCCACCGGCCGGGGGGCGGAGGTGCCGTGGTAATGGAAGCGCCCGTTGCCGGTATGCTCGACGATGAGGCTGGGCCCGCTGGGCATCACCATCATCTCAAACAGGAACCCCTCGGGCAGGACTCTGGCCTCCTGCTGGACCTGGGCATCCACTTCGCTGACGGCCTGCAGGGCCCGTCCCATCACCTGGAACATCAGCTCCACATAAAGTCGTCGCGCCTGGAAAACCATCGGTTGGATACGTTTCGCTAACATGGCAATCGTCCGATTGTTGTTGGTGTAATCTGATTTTTAGAGTTTTTGCTCTAGAAGTCAATGCGGTCAGTGACAGGGTGGGGCTGTCACCACGGCAAAAAAACCGGGGAAAGGCTGGTGTAGTGGGTGTCCGGGTACAAAAAGGCCCGGAGCGGGTCCGGGCCTTCGGGAGGAGCTGTCCAGTGATTACTGGGTCAGGTTGGCGAGCTTCCTTTTGGCCTCTTCGGCCACTGCGCCACCGGCTTCCGCCGCCGTGCTGTAGTACCTGATCGCGTCATCGCGACGGTTCTGTTTCACCGCCACATCACCCAGGCGAAGGAAGGCGATGGAGGTCGGAACCACCTCGTTGGCTTTGGTGAGGTTATCCCGGGCTTTGTCGAGCTTGTTCCGGTCCAGGGCATTGAGACCATTATGCAGCCGGTAACTGAACATTTCGGGGTACAGTGACACGGCCCTTTCGAAGTCGGCCTCCGCTTTGGCTGTGTTGTCCTGCTCCTCGTAAATGCGACCACGGAGTGTGTAGAACATGGCTTCGTCCGGTTCAATACGGATAGCCTCATTGATCTTGCCCAGGGCGGCGTCCATGTCTCCCTCGCCGGCCAGCTTCAGGGCAGCGTCGTGGGCCTCGTAAGCGGGTTTGAGCTTTCTGGCCATGGCCAGTTTCCTGTCGTATACATCCTTGCCCCGGTAACCACCGGCGCCGTACTGCTGAACTAGTTTGCGGTTCTCCTCCACCCGTTTCTGTGAAGGGGGATGGCTGGCGAACAGGCCGTCAATAAAGCTCGACTGGCGACCTTCCGACAGCTTCACAAACAGCTCCTGAAGCTCCACGGCGGCCTGGGGATCGTAACCGGCCTCTACCATATACTCGATACCGTAGCGGTCGGACTCCAGCTCGTCGCCCTGACTGTACTGGGCCTGGATCATCTGGGCGCCGAGAGCCGCACCCCCCATGACCAGGCCGGCCCATTCGTTATCCGACAACGCAAACCCCAGCCCCGCCACGCCGGCACTGATCAGCATGCCTTGTTGCATGCGCTGTACGCTGTGACGTGCGGCAGCGTGGACAATCTCATGGCCGAGCACGGAGGCCATCTGGGCCTCATCCTCCAGTTCGGTCAACAGCCCGCGGTTGATGGCTATCTTGCCACCAGGCAGCGCCCAGGCATTGGGGACGCTGCTGTTCAGCACCACGAACTCGTAGGGCAGGTCGGGGCGGTCACTGACTTTGGCGAGCTTCTGACCCACCTCATTCACGTAAACCGTCAGGTCCGGATCCAGGTAGAACTGGCCACCCTGGGTTTGCTGGGTCGGCGTGTATTGCTCGGCGCCAATGGAAAGTTCCTGGCTTTCCGGGATCAGCGATAACTGCTTTTCTCCGGTCACCGGATTCACGGAACATCCCGTCATGGCAAAGAGCAGGGCGATCAGGGGCAGGCAGCGGAAAAACAGCCGGTTCGTCACGGTAAACTCCTGTTATCAGTCCTTGATCCGGGATGTACGTAACCCCGGGGTGGTTAGGGTCAGTTTATACCACATCCGATGATCAGCGGTTATAGCCGTCGTGCCCGTGTCATCTGGAGAGAAGCCCTCGCGAAGTGTATGATAAAGCTTCTGTAAACCTTCCCTTTTCTGATTCCGCAAATGGAACCTCCATGGTTGAGTATCTGGAACTGATTGCGTTGATCTGGTTTCTGGTGTGCTGGATTGGCTACACCGAGTATTCCCGGCGTAAAGCCAATGACCGACCTTGCCTGTCCAACACCCTGGACCTGTACCGGGAAGATTGGATGCGGGGGATGATGCGCCGGGAGAACCGCATTCCGGATGCATCCGTCGTGGGCAACCTGGAGCGTAACGGCGCTTTCTTCGCGTCCAGTTGCCTGCTGATCCTGGCGGGTATCATCACCGCACTGGGCTACACTCAGGAAGTGATGGAGGTGTTCAGTACCCTGCCGTTTGGCAACCTGCCCAGCCGCGCGATCTGGGAGTTGCGCATGGTGGTTCTGCTGTTGGTGTTTATCTATGCATTCTTCAAGTTCACCTGGTCCATGCGCATGTACAACTTTGTGGCTGTACTCATCGGGGGCGCACCATTGCCGGACGACACCAAAACCAGCCCGGCAGCGCGTGAAGCCTTTGCCCAGAGCGCGGCGCGGGTATGCAACCTGGCGGGCGATGCCTTCAACCTTGGGTTGAGATCCTATTACTACGCCATGGCAGTGGTGACATGGTTTATCCACCCGGTGGCCTTTATCGCAGCCTCTACCCTGGTTGTCATCGTTCTGTACCGCCGGGAATTCCGTTCCAACGCCCTGCATGCCCTGCGCGGCGGAAAAGTATTTGAAGAACCCGCGGCTAAAACCGATGCCGCCCAGAAATCCAACAGTTAACCATCTGGCCAAACTGAATGACTGATGACATCCGACTGAACCGGGTTCGCCGGTTTATTGAAACCCTGAACCAGGCCCGGGAACTGGGGCTGGCCGTTGAAGCGGCAGGCGATGGCGTACTGACCATGCGCCTGCCATACAGTGACCGTATCATTGGTAACCCGGACACCGGCGTGATCCATGGCGGCGCCATTACCACACTGATGGACACCACCTCCGGTTCAGTGATCATCTGCGCCCTGACGGATTTTGAACTGTGCCCGACACTGGACCTGCGGGTGGACTACATGCGCCCGGCGGAACCCCATAAACCGGTGTTTGCCCGTGCGGAAACCTACAAGATCACCCGCAACATCATCTTTACCCGTTGCGAGGCCTACCAGGAAGGCGGTGAAACCATCGCCAACTGCGTGGGCACCTTTATGCGCATCGGTAAGGAAGCCACCCCTAAGGGCTATCGTGATCTGATTACCGGAGGTGAAGAATGACCGATCCTGAAATCCTCCGCGAGACCCGGGAAACCGGTGATTTCTCCCGCATGCTGGAAAGCATCCCCTATGCCCGCTTCATCGGTCTGGAATGCGAGCGCTTCGGCGATGACCTGATCTTCCGTTTACCAAAAAAGGAAGAAAACCTGGGCAACCCGATCCTGCCCGCTATTCACGGTGGCGTCATCGGCGGTTTCATGGAAATGTCCGCTGCCATCTACCTGATGATGTCCCAGGACAGCCTGCGCATGCCCCGCATTGTGGATTTTTCCCTGGATTACCTGCGCGCCGGCCTGAACCGCGAAACCTTCGCCGAGTGCCGCCTGACCCGCCAGGGCAACCGTGTGGCTAACGTAATGATCACCGCCTGGCAGAAATCCCGTTCCCAGCCGATTGCAACTGCGCGAGCCCACTTCCTCCTCGAAGACTGACTTTCCCTTTAATCCGGGGCTTGAAATGCCCCGGCGCGCCCCCATTTCCCACTGCAACACTAACTCGACAGTCGGGTGGTGTGGTCGGGTAGTCCTGTCCAAAACCAAGACTACCCGACCGCACCGCTCCTCCGAACGTAAACAGCAGGAGACAAAAAAGCCATGACGGTAGAAGCGCAAAAAGAAACCCTGGGTTTTCAGACCGAAGTGAAGCAACTGCTTCACCTGATGATCCATTCCCTGTATTCCAACAAGGAAATCTTCCTTCGTGAGCTGATCTCGAACGCCTCGGACGCCGAAGACAAACTGCGTTTCGCGGCATTGAAGGATGACGGCCTGTACGAAGGCGATCCCGAACTGAAAATCCGCCTGGACTACGACCAGGAAAAGAACACCATCACCCTGACCGACAACGGCATCGGCATGACCCGTGATGACGTGGTTCAGAACCTGGGTACCATCGCCCGTTCCGGCACCGCCGAATTCCTGCAGCAGCTGTCGGGTGACGAGAAGAAAGACAGTAAGCTGATCGGCCAGTTCGGTGTGGGTTTCTACTCTGCGTTTATCGTGTCCGACAAGGTGGAAGTATTTACCCGTCGCGCCGGCGCAGCAGCTGAAGAAGGTGTGCATTGGGAATCCAACGGCGATGGCGAGTTCACCATCGAGCAGGTGAACCGCGAAAACCGTGGTACCGAGATTGTCCTGCACCTGAAGTCCGACGCGAAGGAATTTGCCGACGGCTTCCGCCTGCGTGGCCTGGTGAAGAAGTACTCTGATCACATTTCCTTCCCGGTAGTGATGAAATCCGAGTCCGAGGACGAGGAAGAAAAGGGCAAGGACGAAACCGTCAACGATGCCACCGCGCTGTGGACCCTGCCGCGTACCGAAATCAAGGACGAGGAATACAAGGAATTCTACAAGCACATCGCCCACGATTTTGAAGACCCGCTGACCTGGTCCCACAACAAGGTGGAAGGCAAGCTGGACTACACCAGCCTGCTGTACATCCCGGCCCGTGCGCCGTTTGACCTGTACAACCGGGAAGCGCCCCGTGGCCTGAAACTGTACGTGCAGCGCGTGTTCATCATGGACGACGCCGAGCAGTTCCTGCCGCTGTACCTGCGCTTCGCCAAGGGCGTGATCGATTCCAACGATCTGTCACTGAACGTCTCCCGGGAAATTCTACAGAACGACAGCACCGTGGAAAGCATCCGCACCGCGCTGACCAAGCGTGTGCTGGATATGCTGTCCAAGCTGGCCAAGAAAGATCCCGAGCAGTACCAGAAGTTCTGGGGTGAGTTCGGCACCGTCATCAAGGAAGGCCCGGCGGAAGACTTCAGCAACCGCGAAAAGATTGCCGGCCTGCTGCGTTTTGCCACCACCCACACCGGTGAGCAGACCCAGAACGTGTCCCTGGATGACTACATCGGCCGCATGAAAGAAGGCCAGAATAAGATCTACTACATCACCGCGGACAACTTCATGGCCGCCAAGAGCAGCCCGCACCTGGAAGTGTTCCGCAAGAAGGGCGTTGAGGTACTGATCCTGTCCGACCGCATCGACGAGTGGATGATGGGGTATCTCAACGAGTACGACGGCAAGCAGTTCCAGGATGTCGCCCGCGGTGATCTGGACCTTGGCGAAGTGGAAACCGAGGAAGACAAGAAGCACAAGGAAGAGGCCGCCGAGGAACATAAAGCTCTGGTTGAGCGCATCAAGACGGCTCTGGACGACCGGGTTCAGGACGTGCGGGTGACCAACCGCCTGACCGATTCCCCAGCCTGTCTGGTGGTGGGTGATTTCGACATGGGCGCCCAGATGAAGAAGATCATGGAAGCCGCCGGCCAGAAAGTGCCGGACAGCAAGCCGATCTTCGAGATCAACGTGGATCACCCGCTGGTGCAGCGCCTGGAAAACGAGAAGGGCGAAGAGCGCTTCGGCGAACTGTCTGCCGTACTGCTGGATCAGGCCACCCTGGCCAGTGGCGAGCAGCTGGCGGATCCCGGTGCTTATGTGACCCGTCTCAACCGCCTGTTGCTGGAACTGGCGAACTAAGAGTCCATGCAGCAGATCATTGTGGACGTCAGCATCAGCCCTGAGGAGTGGATCAAGCTCTATCAGGGCGTAGCCACCGATGTTCACACCACGGCCCGGGACGGACGCTCTGTCCGGTTCCCGGCCCGTATCCTCTCCCGTTTCTATCTTCGCGATGGCGTTCGCGGCAGTTTCCGGATTCTGTTCGACGACGCCGGAAAGTTCTCCTCTATTGAAAGACTCTGAGCTGATCAGGTTTTAATCTCCGCCTTCCTCCCTCTTTTTCGATAAACAAAACCTTTTACTCGATTGTTTTTAATTAATTGTTTCTTTGGTGGTGCCCAGAGTTAATCTGAAGGTGTCCTCGTTAGCGTAGGGAATTTTTATAGGTATTCACTATTCAGACAGTAGGAAACATTCAAGCAGCCAACTGTGGTTGATCTATATTGAATGGTGCCCTTGAGACAAATACGTTTTTTGCCAAAGAAGCAGAAACAGGAGAGAACTATGAGTCAGAATAATGGTACTGGTGGTAAGTGCCCGGTTATGCACGGTAGCAGCACTTCGGCCAGCCAGAATAACACCAGTTGGTGGCCGGAAGCCTTGAATCTGGACATCCTTCACCAGCATGACCGCAAAGCCAACCCGATGGGAGAAGACTTTGACTACCGCGAGGAAGTCAAAAAGCTGGACTACGACGCGCTGAAGAAAGACCTGAATGCGTTGATGACAGACAGCCAGGAATGGTGGCCGGCAGACTGGGGACATTATGGTGGCCTGATGATTCGTATGGCCTGGCACGCTGCAGGTACTTATCGTCTCGCCGATGGTCGTGGCGGCGGCGGTACCGGTAACCAGCGTTTTGCGCCCCTGGGTTCCTGGCCGGATAACGTGAGTCTCGACAAGGCCCGCCGTCTTCTGTGGCCGATCAAGAAGAAGTATGGCAACAAACTGAGCTGGGCGGATCTGATGATTCTGGCCGGCAACGCGGCCTATGAATCGATGGGCCTGAAAACCTTCGGTTTCTCCTTCGGTCGTGAAGATATCTGGCACCCGGAAAAAGACATCTACTGGGGCGCGGAAAAAGAATGGCTGGCTCCATCCGACACCCGTTACGAAGATGTGGAAAAGCCGGAAACCATGGAAAATCCCCTGGCCGCCGTGCAGATGGGCCTGATCTATGTGAACCCGGAGGGCGTCAACGGTAAGCCTGACCCGCTCAAGACAGCCGAGCAGGTGCGTGAAACCTTCGCCCGCATGGCGATGGATGATGAGGAAACCGCAGCGCTGACTGCCGGTGGTCACACAGTTGGTAAAACCCACGGTAATGGCGATGCCGAAACCCTTGGCCCCGAGCCGGAAGGTGCGGACGTTCATGAACAGGGGCTGGGCTGGTCCAATCCCAACCTGAAAGGTAAGGCCGCCAATGCCATTTCCTCGGGGCTCGAGGGCGCCTGGACAGCCAACCCGACCAAATTCGACATGGGCTATTTCGACATGCTGTTCGGCTATGAATGGGAGCTCAAGAAGAGCCCGGCCGGCGCCAACCAGTGGGAGCCCGTTGACATCAAGGAAGAGCACAAGCCGGTCGACGCCACCGACCCATCCATTCGCCACAACCCGATGATGACCGACGCGGACATGGCCATGAAAATGGATCCCAAGTACCGGGCGATCTGCGAGAGGTTCATGGCTGACCCCGAGTACTTCAGGGACTGCTTTGCCCGGGCGTGGTTCAAGCTGACCCACCGGGATATGGGGCCGAAGTCCCGTTACATCGGCCCGGAAGTGCCGGCCGAAGACCTGATCTGGCAGGATCCGGTTCCGCAAGGCGAGACCAACTACATCGAAGAAGTGGTCAAGGAGAAAATCGCTGAAGCCGGCCTGAGCATCAACGAGCTTGTCTGCACCGCCTGGGACAGCGCCCGCACCTTCCGTGGCTCCGATATGCGCGGCGGCGCCAACGGCGCCCGTATCCGCCTGGCTCCGCAGAAGAACTGGGAGGGTAACGAGCCGGAGCGTCTGGCCAAGGTACTGGGAGTCTATGAGAAGATCTCTGCCGAAACCGGCGCCAGTATCGCTGACGTGATCGTTCTGGGTGGCAACCTGGGCATCGAGAAGGCGGCCAGCGCGGCTGGCCATGATGTTCATGTGCCTTTCCTCAAGGGCCGTGGTGATGCCTCGGACGAGCAGACCGACGCAGAATCCTTCGAGCCGCTGGAACCCCTGGCAGATGGTTTCCGTAACTGGCAGAAGAAGGACTATGTGGTCAAGCCGGAGGAGATGCTCCTGGATCGCGCCCAGCTGCTGGGATTGACCGCACCGGAGATGACCGTATTGCTGGGTGGCATGCGGGTGCTGGGCACCAATCACGGTGGCACTGCCCACGGTGTGTTCACAGATCGCGTTGGCCAGTTGACCAACGACTTCTTCGTGAACCTGACCGACATGGCAAACCGTTGGGAGCCCAAGGGTAAGAACTCGTACGACATTGTCGATCGCAAGAGCGGTAACACCAGGTTCACAGCGACCCGCGTTGACCTCGTGTTCGGTTCCAACTCCATCCTGCGTGCCTACTCTGAGCTGTATGCCCAGGACGACAACCAGGAGAAGTTCGTGAAGGACTTCGTTGCCGCCTGGGCCAAGGTGATGAACGCCGACCGTTTCGACGTTAAATAACGTCTGACCCCAAGCCGGGCATCCTGATTGCGGGATGCCCGGCTACCAACTTGCCGTCAAATTCCTTACAATCCGCTCCGCCTGATTTTTGATCAGCCGCACTCTGATTCTTTTCTTTCAGCCTCTGGAGCCTTCATGCGAATCATCCTTGCCCCGATGGAAGGGCTGGTCGACGCGCCTATCCGCGAAACCCTGACGAAAGTCGGCGGTATTGACCGGTGCGTGACCGAATTTATTCGCGTGACCCACGGAATGCTGCCGCCCAGAATTTTCTACAAGTTTGCTCCGGAGCTCCATAACCGGGCGCTCACCGAAGCCGGGACACCGGTAGCCGTCCAGCTATTGGGGTCGAACCCCGAGATGATGGGGCGTCACGGTGCGAAGGCAGTGGAGTTGGGTGCCGGGCAGGTGGATATAAACTTTGGTTGCCCGGCCAAAACCGTCAACAAACACAAAGGCGGTTGCGTGTTGATGCGGGAACCGGAGCTGATGCACGAGATCACCGCCGCCGTTCGCAACGCGGTGCCAGCCGGAATTCCGGTGACCGCCAAGATGCGCCTGGGCTATGACGACCGCTCCATGGGCGTCGCCTGTGCGCAGGCACTGGAAGCTGCCGGTGCGTCAGAAATCGTGATTCATGCCCGCAGCAAGGTGGACGGCTACAAGCCACCCGCGTACTGGGAGGAGATCGCCAAAGCCCGGGAAGCGGTCAACACCCATGTGATTGCCAACGGCGAGATCTGGACTGTTGACGACTACTGGCGCTGCCGTGACGTGTCGGGCTGTGAGGATGTGATGATCGGCCGCGGTCTGATCGCCCGGCCTGACCTCGCCCGAAAAATCCGCGCCAGCCAGCTGGGTGAATCCGTACCCGACATGACCTGGCCTGAAGCCGTAGCTCTGGTGCAGGAATACGCCATTGCCTTGCAGGCGCGCCTGGAAGACAGGTTCGTCACCGGTCGCATCAAGCAATGGCTCAACTACCTCCGCCAGGGCTTCCGTGAGGCTGAAGTCCTCTGGCCCGAGGCCCGCAAGATCCGCCAGGTTGAACCCATGCTGGCCTGCCTTCGGCAACCGGTACCGGTTTCCCGCGCGGCCTGATTCAGCGCTCCATGTCCGGCGTGTAGCTCCCGTTGCGTGCCACGCCGTTGAGTTTTGCCCGTTTGTGCATTGCTTCCTGGGCCGCAGGCCCGTTTTCGAGGCTTCCCGCCCATGCCTTTTGTGCCGGTTCCTGCAGGGCCCGACCGTAGGAAAAACTCAGCGCCCATGGGTGAGGGCCGTGCTGGTTCAGGGCATTCAGGTTGCTGGTGGCTTCTTCCGGTGTCTGCCCGCCTGACAGGAACACAACTCCGGGAACCGCAGCGGGCACCACCCGGCGGAATACCTTCAGGGTCGCTTCCGCGACCTGTTCCGGACTGGCTTTGCTGGTGTGGGATTTACCGGCGGTGACCATGCTGGGTTTCAGCAGCATACCCTCCAGCAATACGCCATGGCGGTCCAGGGCATGGAACACCTCCCTCAGCACCGCCTCGTTGACCTGGGCGCACCGCTCAAGGGTGTGATGGCCGTCCATCAGCACTTCCGGTTCCACAATCGGCACCACGCCCAGTGACTGGCAAATCGCTGCGTAGCGGGCAAGCACTTCCGCATTGGCTTCGATGGCGAGACGGCCCGGATTGGTGTCGGTAATGTGATAGACATCCCGCCATTTGGCAAAGCGGGCACCCTGATCGCGGTATCCCTGCAGGCGTTCTTCAAGGCCATCCAGGCCGACGGTGATCTCATCGCCGGGGGCATTCACCAGAGGTATCTTGCCCTTGTCGACCTTGATGCCGGGCACTATCCCCTGATTCCGCAGTAGTTCGGGAATGGCGATATTGTCCAGGCTGCTCTGGCGAAGGGTTTCCTCATACAGGATGACCCCACTGATGTAATCCCCGAGGCCGGGGGTGGAAAAGATCAGGCTGCGGTACTCCCGCCGCTTTTCCTCGGTCGACTCGACACGAACGGAGCTGAAGCGTTTGGCGATAGTGGGGGCGCTTTCATCTGCTGCGAGAATGCCTTTGCCGTCCTCAATCAACTCAGCGACGGTGTCTTCAAGTACCTGTTGCTGGCCCATGGTGTCCCTCCTTGTCCGGCGTTGGTACTGCATTGGTGGTGTGTGTCTTCCAATTGTAGACGGTCTGCCCGCTGTGCTCTTACGAATTCCATCGGGCAGGCATTCGTTTGCCATTTATTACACATGCGTAGTATATTTGGTCCACATGTGAAGTAAATGGCGAGACCATGGATAAACGGCTTTTCTACCTGCTCAACATCGCCCGCCATCGGGTATACAAGCACGCCGACCAGCGTAGCGAAGAGGAGCTTGGCATTTCGGTTACCCAGATCGGGGCTTTGTTGCTGGTCGCCGGTGACGAAGGTTGCCTGCTGAAGGATCTGGCCCGCAGCCTGAACCTTAATAACTCCGCGCTTACCGGCCTGGCTGGTCGTATGGAGCAGAAAGGGCTGCTGGAGCGCCGCCCCTGCGAGCAGGATGGGCGAGCCTCTCGTCTTTACCTCACCGAGCTCGGGCGCAGCAAGATCGACAGCGCCAAGCCCCTGATCACCGAACTGAACGAGCGCATGACCGAAGGGTTCACCGATGACGAAGTGGACGTAATCCTGCGGTTTCTGAATCGCCTCGTGAATGATTTCTGACACCAATAGCGAGGGATCCAGATATGAGTGTCCACGAATCCGCACTGGACGTTGTTAACCGGCAAGACATACCACTGACCACCGATGGCGGCCATCGGATCAGCCTCCGCGTATTTCCTGCCGAGCCCGCCCGGTCCGTGGTGATTATTGCCGGTGCCATGGGGGTAAGTCAGAATTGCTATGAGAAGTTTGCACGATTCCTGTGCAGCCAGGGCTACACCGTTCTGACCTTTGACTACTTCGGGACTGGCGCCTCCCTGCATACTCACCTGCGGGATTGCCCCACCAACGTGACAGACTGGGGGAGCGAGGACTGCCATGCAGTGATCGAGTTTGCCCGCAGGCAGTACCCGGGCCAGCGCCTGCAGTGGATTGGCCATAGCGTCGGCGGACAACTCCTGGGCATGACCCCTAACGTCAACCTGCTGGATAATGCCGTTACCGTGGCCGTTGGTAGTGGCTACTGGCGGGAGAATTCACCGCCCACCAAACGCATCGCATGGATACTGTGGTACTTCGTGGCACCTGCAACGCTGCGACTGCTCGGATACTACCCCGGAACCCGTCTCAGGCTGGTTGGCGATTTGCCTCCCAATGTCATGCGTCAGTGGCGGCGCTGGTGCCTGCACAAGGACTATGCCGTGGGAGTGGAGGGCAGGGGGCTACGTGAGCAATTTGCCAATGTCACGGTGCCGATTACCGCGGTTTCTTTTACCGACGACGAAATGATGTCCGAACGTAACACCGAATCCATTCACAGCTTCTATTGCAATGCTCCGTTGACCATGAAAAGGATCGACCCGCGCGATGTGAAGGAAAGCCGGATTGGTCATTTGGGGTGGTTCCGGGAGCGTTACCGAGAGTCATTGTGGCGGGGAGTGCTGTTGCCGCTGTTGAAATGAGTTGCGCTCCGCCTGTTTACTCCGGGCGGAGCGTGACCCAGAGAGCTCTGTCAGGCGGACAGCCGCTGGCCGTACTCCTCTTTCAGTTTGGCGACGTTGTCCCAGAACGGCTCAGGATCGCTGCCTTCGAGCCGGGCCACCAATATATCCAGGTGGGCGTGCCAGCCGGAACTGACTGAGAGCAGGGTGGCCTGGTCGGGCAGGCGGTGGTGGGTTATCGTCAGCATGACCTGGTTGCCCATGGGTTCCAGTTCAAAGGAAACGCCCCCGGTTTCGCCCCAGGTGATGGCCAGCTTGCGGTGCATATCCAGATCCGTAATCCGGCCTTCCATCCGGTGCTCCCTGGAAGCCCCCGCTGGTCGTTGGCCCGGCGGGTTGGTCAGCTCATCATTACGCCAGACAAACTCGAAAGGCGTGTCCACTTCCATGTCCATTTCGCCCGCCGCCAGCCACTGGCTGCGCAGTTCACTGTCGGTGAGATACGACCAGACACGCTCAACAGGGCCGGGCAGAAGGCGCTGGATCTTTAGCGTGGCGGGCTCGGTCAATACGCCATAATCACTGGGGTTTTGATAGTCCGTCATGGGTTTTCTCCGTTTCGGGTGTGATGTCAGCAGCCTCCTCCTGGTGAAGCAGCCGTTCCAGTACATCCAGGCGATCGTTCCAGAAGCCCTGGTAGAAACTCAGCCATTGGTGTGCGCTGGCCAACGGTCCGGGGTCCAGGTGGCAGACATGAGTGCGGCCACGCACCTCCCGGCGAATCAGCCCGGCGTTTTCCAGCACCTTGATGTGTTTTGAGGCAGCGGCCAGCGACATCTCGAACGGCTCTGCAAGCTGACTGACCGAACGCTCCCCGCCGGACAGCTCATGCAGAATCTGGCGGCGCGTGGTGTCACCAAGGGCGTGAAAGATAGAGTTCAATTGATGCGCATTTAATTCAACCATAAGGTTGAATATAGGGGTGCGATTTCTGAAAGTCAACCATTAGGTTGAATGTTTGATCGTTACGGAAACAAAGGAGATGCGGCGTTAACGGAGATCGGGTTGGTCAATACTGGGCCCGGTCGTTGCCCTCCGCGGCATCCGTGGGCACCAGCGCTTTCACCAGCTCTTTCATGTCGAGCACGCCCACCTGTTTGCCTTTGCGCATCACCCGGTAGGTATGATTGGTATCACCTTCGGACATGGCAATCACCGATTCCAGGTTATCCCGCTCGGAAATATCGCCGGCGCAGTCTTCCGGCGCTTCGGTTGTTTTTTCCATGATCGAGCGAACCCTGAGCACCCGGGCGCGGTTGATGTCGCTGATAAAATCGATGATGTAAGGATCGTTGGGGTGCATCAGAATGTCCTGGGGTTCGCCCTGCTGGACGACGTAGCCGTCCTTGAGGATCACCAGGTGGTCTGCCAGTTTCAGCGCTTCGTCCAGGTCGTGGGTGATGAAAACAATGGTCTTCTCCAGCTCGCCCTGAAGTTCCAGTAGCAGGTCCTGCATGTCGGAGCGGATCAGCGGGTCAAGGGCGGAGAATGCCTCGTCCATCAGCATGACCGGTGAATTCGATGCCAGCGCACGGGCAATGCCCACCCGCTGCTGCATCCCGCCGGACAACTGATGCGGGTACTGGTTCTCGTTGCCCTCCAGGCCCACGCGGGCGAGCCATTTCTTGGCCTCAGCTTCAAAATCCTGAACCGTATGACCGCGCACCAGCAGGGCCATGCCGGCGTTCTCCAGCACGGTCTTGTGGGGGAGCAGGGCAAACTTCTGGAACACCATCGACATCCGTTCCCGCCGCAGCTTGCGCAGCTTGTTTTCGTCGAATTTCAGCACGTCTTCGCCGTCGACCTGAATTTCTCCAGCGGTTGGCTCGATCAGGCGGTTGAGATGGCGTATCAGAGTGGATTTGCCGGAGCCGGACAGACCCATGATGACGGTAATCTCGCCTTCGCGAATGTCCACGTTGATGTCCTGGAGGCCTAGCACATGGTTGTGCTTATCCAGTAACTCGGCCTTGCCCATGCCCCGGCGAACGTAGGCAAGGGCAACGTCGGGGACGGGGCCGAAAATCTTGTACAGGTTCCGGATGGAGATCTTGATATTCCGATCCACAATTCGCTCCCTTACTGTTTCTGTGAGGCGTTAATACGTGCCAGCGAAGCTTTGGTCACCCGGTCGAGGATCACCGCCAGAATCACGATGCCAAGGCCCGCGACAAGCCCGACGCCAAGCTCCAGGTTGCGAATGCCCTGCAGCACCAGTACGCCAAGGCCCGGCGCCGATACCAGGGAAGCAATCACCACCATCGCCAGACTCATCATGATGGTCTGATTTACCCCGGCCATGATGTTGGGCAGGGCGAGCGGAATCTGGACCTTGTAGAGCTTCTGCCGGCTGGTCATGCCGAACGCATCGGCGGCCTCGATTACATCCTTGTCCACCAGGCGAATGCCCAGGTTGGTGAGGCGGATCACCGGCACAATGGCGTATAGGATGATGGCAATGCCGTACAGTTTGGATTCGGTCACGCTGAACAGGAAAATCAGCGGAATCAGGTACACGAAGGGCGGCAGCGTCTGCAGCATGTCCAGCACTGGAATCGTCAGCCGCTGCATCATGTCACTTCGGGACATGGCGATGCCTATGGGTACACCGAGAATTACGCACAGGAAGGCACAGACGAAAATGATGGCCAGTGTCTGCATCGCGTATTCGTAATAGTCGATAAACGCCAGTAAAGCCAGGCTGACCGCAACAAACACGACCAGCTTCCAGGACTTGGAAACCACGAACACCACCGCCAGCAGTATCGGGATCACGATCCACCAGGGCGTGTTGAGCATGCCGTAGAGAGCGCCGTCGAGGAACCAGCTCAGGGGTTGGGTCAGCGGGTCGAGCACAATGCTCATATTATCCTTGATCGCCAGGAAGCCTTCCTCCAGGCCCTTGGTCAGATCCCTTGATTGTGGAAACGAGGCGCAGGATTCATTGAGCGCGTCCATGGAAGGAAAGGGCAGTTCCCAGAGGGAGTCCGGTTCGGCGTCGGTGCCCCTGGTTTTCTTCAGCAATTCCGCCATGGACAGCGGAGCATCGCTTGTGTCTTCCGCGCACCAGTCTTCAAGTCCCAGTGAGGAAAACAGGAAATCGTAGGTAGCCATGTAGGTTCAATGTCCCCTGAGTAGTCAGGATTGTGGCGCAGCACAGGGTCGCCGGAACGGACAGAGCCAGCGTTCCGGCTCTGTCCGTCAGGTCCGGTTATTATTCCAGTACAGCAGCGAGGCGTTCCCTCGCAGAGTCATTCAGCCAGCTGGACCACTCGTCACTGTTGTTGTTCAGGAAGTGAACCGCCGCTTCTTCCGCAGAAGCGTTGCTCTCATCCATCCACGCCAGCAGTGCGCTCATGGTATCGGTCTTGAACGTCAGTTTACTGAGCATTTCGGCCACCTCGGGTTCGCGTTCCTTGAAGTCGGTGGTGACAGACGTCAGCACGGGTGCTGCCGGAAACTCGGAAACGCCGGGGTTATCGGCATCCTGAGTCTGGTTGCGGGTATGGACGTCGGGATCGTATTCACCCAGCTCGACGCGGGTCATGTCATACTTGCCGAGGGGAACGGTTGGGCCCCAGTAGTAGCCGAACCACGGTTCTTCATCCTGCACGGCAGATGCCATGGACGAGGCCAGTGTTTCGCCGGACCCGTGGTTGAACACCTCAATGCCGGAGGATTCCAGATCAAGTGCCCGGATCAGGTTATCACTGACCACACGGCAGCCCCAGCCGCTTGGGCAGTTGTTGAAGCGGTTGTCCACCAGCTCGGGGTTTGCCATGACGCCTTCGATGGTGGTCAGTTCCGGGTGCTTTTCCGCCAGGTAGGTGGGAATCCACCAGCCCTCAACGCCGCCGGGATCAAGCACTTTCCCCAGGCGTTCGACCTTGCCCTGCTCCTCCAGTTGCAGGTAAGCCTCACCTGCGGAGTTCAGCCACAGCTCGGTAACAATGTCCGGCTCACCATTTTCGGCAACGGACGTGACCGCCGGAACGGTATCGGATGGCACAACGGTGACATCGCAACCATAGCCCTGCTCCATGATGAACTTGGCAACGCTGGTCACCACGGTGTTGGAGGCCCAGTTCATTTCGGTGATGGTAACTTCACCGCAATCCGCCTGGGCGAGGGCGGGAACGGATAGCGCGCAAAGCATTGCAACAGACGTTAGCTTTCGCATGGTTGGTCCTCCTTTTTGGGGTGGAGAGTGCAGCAAAAAAGCTGCGGGCGAAGTCCGGATGACCTCGCTGGAAGTGAAAACTGCTGGTAAATCGACCGCTGAAATAGACCGAAAATAGTGTTAACCCTCGGTTAATACCTATATTCAAGAATAACGCTCCAGACTTGAGTTACAAGTCTGTAGTAGAAATTGATGTTAAATCTGGCCGCACATCAGAAAGGAGAGGGCGGTGTCGTACGCTGACCAAAGTGTCGAGCGCCTGCTTCACAAAGATCGAAGGGTCGTGCTGGCGCTACTGATTGCCGTGACCCTGGCCAGCTGGGCCTATCTGCTGGCCGGTGCCGGCATGGATATGTCGGCCATGGAGACAATCACCTGGTCGCCCGGCTACGCGGTGGTCATGTTTTTCATGTGGTGGATCATGATGATCGCCATGATGCTGCCGGGTGCCACCCCCATGATCCTGCTGTTTGCAAGCGTAAACCGACGCCAGCGGGAGCAGGGCAGCCCCTATGTACCCACATCCCTGTTTACCGCAAGCTACCTGCTGGCCTGGGCCGGGTTTAGCCTGGCGGCCACACTATTGCACTGGGCTATCCATCAGGCCGGTCTGCTGATGCACATGGCGGTAACCAGTGAACTTCTGGGAGCAGGAATACTGATCACCGCCGGAGCCTATCAACTGACCCCCCTCAAGCAGGCCTGCCTGCGACACTGCCGGATGCCGGCCATGTACATTGCGACCCATTGGCGACCGGGCCCCCGGGGAGCGTTTATCATGGGCCTGCAACACGGCGCGTTCTGTCTGGGATGCTGCTGGGTGCTGATGCTGCTGCTTTTTGTTGGTGGTGTGATGAACCTTTACTGGATCGCCGGGCTGGCGATCTACGTAATGATCGAGAAGACCATTTCCACCGGCAACTGGCTCGACTACGGGCTGGGTGTGATACTCATTGCCGTTGGGGGATGGTTGTTGGTGCAGCCTTAGCCATGGCGGGTCTTGCTCTGGACCCGACGACTCAGGTCTTCGTCGCGGTGATGAAATGGACGGGCACCCTGAAGTCCACAGCCCCGTGTGAGGTCTGAAATGGCTCCAGTTCCTTGCTCGCTTCCTGGACCACTGCCTCAATCGCATCTTCGCCGAGCTCTATTCCCGCGAAGGGGAACCAGCCCCGGACATCCGAAAGCACCATGTTCCTGACGCTGTCAAAGTGCGCTGTGCCCTCGTGGGTGATAATCACCGGGGCCTGGATGCCCGCATCGGAGAACAGCTGGGAAAGCCGGTCTGTATCGCCCATCGAAAACGGGATCTGAAGTGCGTTGCCCACCCCAGGGTCGACAAGGCGCTCAAAGATGCTTGCCATGGTTGCGTAGGCCGGCAGTTTGTCGAGGGAATCGAAAACCGCCACCGCCAGGTGACCACCGGGCTTTAACACGCGTTTCATCTCCCGGAGCGCGATGTCCGGGGCGGAGAAGAGCATCAGCCCGAACTGACTGACCACGGCATCGAACTGGTCGTCTTCATAGGGCAGCGCCTCGGCAGAGCCTTCGCGCCAGTCAATGCCCGGGCAGTTGCGCCTGGCCACCGCCAGCATGCCCGGATTGATGTCGACACCGGAGACGGCTCCGTTCTGACCGACACGTGCAGCAATCGTTCGGGCGAGTATGCCAGTGCCACACGCAACATCCAGTACGCGTTGGCCCGACCGGATTTCCGCGGCATCCGCCAGCCGGTCTGTCCACTGCTCGAATAATGCGGGGGCCAGCAACTGCTCGTAGGCTTCCGCCACCTTTTCGAGTTCCTGAACGCTTAAGTGACTCATGGAATGTCTCCTCCCATTCCGATGGATACTAAGACCTCCCCGCCAGCGTCTTTATTAGATCGATCGAGTCACGCTCGGTTCCCGGCGCGGCTTCCAGCAACCGACGGGACCACAGCGCTGCGGACTCGCTGTCCCCGGAAGCATCGGCCGCGCGGGCAGCCCCTTCCAGGGTGTGATAGCGTTGCGGCCAGGTTTGATTGGACTGCTCGTAAGCGGCCAGGGCTTCGCTCGGGCGATCCAGGGCAAGCAGCAGGTCGCCAAGCGACTCATAGGGAGGCAGCAGGGCACCAGGCGTAACCGGGTGCTTTTCAACAGTGGCTTCCATTTCCCCAGCATACCGCATCAGATCGACGGCACGCTCGGAGTCACCCTTCGCCTTTGCGATCCAACCGGCAAGAATCAGACGATCCACTTCAAGGTAGGTCGAGAATCGCTGATCGGCGGCGGAACCGGCACTTGCGACCAGTGCCGCCAACTTCTGCTCCGCCTCCAGGGCGGTGTCCAGATCACCGGTGTGGACCGCGCCCAGCCCGCGGGCAAACCAGCTCAGGCCATCAGGCCAAGGAAACTGGTCCCAGGCAATATAGTCCACAGCCCGCGGGGTAATGGCGGCAGCGGCTTTCCAGTCCCGCGTTTCAACGGCCAGCCGTGCCGGGATGGAAGCCAGGTGGTAGGCGCCGGGGAAATTCCCCTGGTGAGGTCCATTGGCCTGTGCGGTTTCCCAGACTTCCCTGGCAGCGTTGTCCTCCCCACGCTGGAGATGACCGTAGACCAGGTAATCCAGGGCGTGGATGTAGTGGAACGACGTCGCGCCATCGACCTTGTGATCAACCGCAACGTCGGCGGACCGGCGATTCCATTCGATCATACTTGGCCAGTCACCAAGCCTGACGTAAATGTGCGAGGGCATATGCAGGGCATGGGGTACGCTGGGAGCAATCTCTGTATACGAATCAACGATTTCAGTCGCGTTTGCAGCGCGACCATCGGCATCGGTGGCGTGGATAGAGTAGTGAACCGCCCCCGGATGGGTGGGTTCGGTTTCCCAGGCGGCCCGCAGAATACCTTCAGCTTCATTGTGCAGCGCTTTCCGGTCCTCGGCGGACAGTGCGAGTGTCAGGCGAGACAGCGCGTACAGCGTGGCGACGTCGAGATCTTCTGGGAAGGCCTGATAGGCCTTTTCCATGCCCTTGATCCAGCCAGCCAGGCGTTCCCGGAGCTGATCGGTATCGGGCTCGAAGAACGCCGCAGTGGCCTCGATCAGAAGCCGTTCCCGCTCAGTCTTGGCCGATTCACGGGCTTTCTGGATCACCTGGCGACCCTGTGTGATATCCCCCGCACTTGGCGTGGTGCCCCATAGCGGCTGGAACAGAGTGGTGGCGACGCCCCAATAAGCCATGGCACAGCCGGAATCGGCCTGGGTAATGGCCTCAAACTCGGCTCGTGCCTGGGTGTACATCATGTGATGCATCATCCCCAGCGCGTGATCAACATCAGCGCGTACATCGTCATTGCAGTTGGCCTGGAAATCAATCGTGCCGATGGTATCTCCGGCACTCGCCGAATGACTATCGTTCATGGATTGTTCATCGGCCAAAGCAGGAAGGGTAAGGCTCAGGGTAGCGGCAACAATCGCTATGCGAAAAGTTGTGTTCATGACAGGACTCCAGTGGACCGTAGTGCTGGTGGAGCCGGCATGTCATACGCCGGTCAGCTACCGAGAAAGCACCGTCAGCAGCTGGCCCTGCATGCGCAGCTTGTAACTAAGAAATTACTCCTGTCGTGGGCGTTTTTCCAGAGGGATTGCTTAAGGTTTTGATGCGTTGAAAAGCTAACTATAACGGCTCTATTTATTGGAATAGGACTCAGGCACAAAAGCATAGGCTTGCCTTACCTGGTGCATAATCATCATCGCCTCCTCTGCTTCCAGACCTATTTTCATCAACTGTGGCATAACCAATCTGCCGACCTTTGAGGTATCCGGTCTAGTGATCTTATACCTGACAAAAACCTGCGCTATATCTTCCGGGGTAGCGTTTCTGTCTTTCCGGATGAGCTGGCCGATGTCATTGGCGCAGGACTGTTTCGCCGGGTCTTTGTTCCGGTTACTGCGGAAGGCCAGAAACACCAAAACGATGAATACAGCAGCTACGAACAAGTACTTCATATCCCGAACCTGGTCTTTTTGAATGGAAGTCGCGAATTTCGGGTTAGTACCCTTTAGCCCCGTGAGGCAATGAAGTAGTTATTGAAGATATCGCCCTCAACCTGTTTGACTTCAACCTGGGTAAATCCTGCTTCTGTCAACATTTGTCGCGCGGTCTGTTCGCCCCACATCGCGCCCAGGCCCGGTCCGTTGAGCCCCATCGACACTGGCACACAGTGCATGCAGGAAATCGTATACATGAACGGCCCTGCGGGGAAGTCCAGGTTCTCGTGGACCTTGCTGGATGCCCCAAAATCAACCATCAGAAATACGCCCTGGGGCCGCAGCGCCTGGGCAATGCCCGTCAACACCCGAGCCGGTTGCGCCTGGTCGTGGATTGCGTCAAACGCAGAGATGAAGTCAAACCGGTTTTGGACGTCCAGCGAACTTGCGTCACGCAACTCGAATTGCGCATTGGTCAGTCCAAGTTCCTGCGCTTCCCTGCGTCCTTCACGAAGCCCTTCTTCGGAAATGTCGTAACCGACAAACTGGCTTTTGGGAAACGCTTGCGCCATCAGATTGATTGCGTGTCCACACCCGCATCCGACGTCGGCCACCTGGATACCGGCCTGCAAACGCTCAACCAAACCGGGCACAATCGGCAGCATCGAATCAACCAGGGCGACATCATGAATGGCTGCGCTGTCTTCCGCCATCAGTTGATGAAATCGTGGGTAGGCAGAGTAGGGCAAGCCTCCGCCATTGCGGAAACGCTCGAGGATGGATTCCTCGACTTGCGCCAACAGGGGAATGAACTGCGCCGGGCGAGCCAGATTGTCGGGCCCGGCGCTTCGGGTCAGCGTGGCGGCATGCTCGGGCGGCAATGAATACGTCGCGTTCTCCGGGTCATAGTCAATCACCAGCCCGGTCACCATCGCGCCGAGCCATTCGCGCACATAGCGTTGGTTCAACCCCGCCACTTCTGCGATCCGTTTGTCCGTCGAAGGCGGTAAATCCGCCATGATATCGAACAAGCCGATCTGATGACCGATACTTGCCATCTGTGCGAGGGCGGCGTGGTTGAGAACGTCCAGCATGTGCCCGGCGAAGGCCTCTGCTTTTGCATAATCAAGCGTTTGACTGCTCATGGGGAACCTCCTCATGCCAGGTCTTGATCTACGAAGCAGGACAATTCATACCCGGGACCTGGCCTTTTCAATCAGGGTAGCCCATTCCGGGGCTATTCGGACTGAACCTGAGTTCCCAAAGCAAGCTGGACAGCGTAATCCGCATGGATTTCCGTGGTGTCGTACAACTTCACCGCTGTATCCGCTTCCTTGATCAGCAGCCCGATCTCGGTACAGCCCAATATGACCCCCTGGGCTCCGCGATCAGCGAGGGAAGACACTACCTCAAGGTACGCCGCCTTTGAGTCAGGGTTGATCACTCCCCGGCACAGTTCCTCATAGATAACGGAATGAACAACGTCTCTCTGGGCTTCGTCGGGCACGATAACGTTGATGCCGCGCGCCTGGAGCCGTTCCCGGTAAAATGCCTGCTCCATCGTGAACCTTGTGCCAAGCAATCCCACGGACGTGACCCCATCCTTGATGAGAGCATTGGCGGTGGCATCCGCGATATGGAGGAGGGGAATAGAGACAGCTTCTTCGATTTGGGCGGCAACCTTGTGCATGGTGTTGGTGCAAATGACGAGAAAATCCGCACCAGCGGATTCCACTGAGCGCGCTGCCGCGCCCAGAATCTCAGCCGTTGCGGCCCAATCGCCCTGATGCTGAAGCGTCTCAATCTCTGCAAAATCCACGCTGTAGAGAACAAGCCTGGCGGAATGCAGGCCACCTAGCTGCTCCCGCACTTTTTGATTGATTAACCGGTAATAGGTCTGGGTTGATTCCCAGCTCATCCCGCCGATCAGTCCGAGTGTTTTCATTCAGAACCTCCGTGTTAAACGTTTTCGCCACCAAATGTACTGTAGTGCACGACCTCCGGTTCAAGTTCCCGGAGAGTTTTCAGACACTCAATGTAGATTATTCCACCGTAATGGTGATCTTTTCCGACATAACCGGTGGCTGGTGGGGCACGTGCATGTAGTCGCCCAATAGCAACTGCAGGGTATGTTCACCCGGCTCCAATTCCAGCTCGGTACTGGTCTGGCCTCCGCCGAAGTGAATAACCTGATCCGTCGACGGCAACGGCGCATCCATGGGTGGCAGAGTATCCACATCGACCAAGAGATGGTGATGGCCGGTATTTTCCTTGTCAGTGCCTGCCTTGGCGACCTCCATACCTTCCAGGCCGAATTCCACAGTCACCGGACTGGTGACGGAGTCCCCGTCCCCTGGGCTGAGTATGGTGACTTCCGCATTTGCCGGTGCGCTCGCGCGCTCAGTGGTCGGGTTTTCGGTCGCTCCTTCGCTTTCAGTCATAGCCGCCTGGTCCTGCGCCATGGGATCTTCTTCCTCACGGCTATCGGAACAGCCTTGCAGCAAAATGCCGGTGGTGAAGAGAATACTGATCAGCGAGATTTTTAACGGTGCATGCATGGCGAATCCCTCCTTGTGCCATCGATGACTTGGGAAGAGCCAGCGCTTCAAATGACGACGGCTGGCCCATGTTTGATACTACAAGCAAGATAACAAAAAGCTAAAGATAAAAAACTGTGTGGTCAGGATCCACTCACAAAGGCATCGCCCTTCGCCGTCATGAAATCTACGGCCACCATTTCAGGATGATCGGCCTGACGGTTAGCCCATGGATGATGATCGAGAGCACGACAACAACCAGCGTAATGTGGATGAACTCTACGTCCACCTCTTCCGGCAAACCAAAGACGATTGCGAACATCAGGTAATAGATTGAGCCGATGCCACGCACGCCGAACCAGCCGACCAGCATCTGCAGCCTGAGGGGCGTTCCAGAACCAAGCAGGCCGAGGAAGACGCTGACGGGGCGAACAACCAGAAACAGGAACAGCGCCAGGCCGACTGCTCTGAAGCTCCAGGAGTCAAGAAACAGCATCCCGCCCAGCAACACAACGAGTACCAGCTCAGACAGCCGCTCCAGCGGTTCCTTGAAAAGCAGGGAACCTTCGGACACCTGCGGGCTATACTGCGGCGTCTGCATTGCGGTGTGAGCCGAAGATTCCGGTACCGCGTGTGCGTTATTGCCGGGCGCGTCCATACCCGCCAGCTTGAGTTCTGTTTGCCGAAGCGATATAGCCGCCACAAACACCGCCAGAAATCCCCAGGCCTGGAGCGCCAGGCAGACACCATAGACCACACCGATCAAGCCCAGCCCCAGAAAGTCGTCCAGCAATGGGCCCTCGCTGTCCAGAAGACGCTGCTTCTGGACAATTCGCGCCAACAACTGTCCCAACACCAGCCCGACAACCAGCGCAGACAGCGTCGACCACAAGACGTCCTTCAGCACCCAGGCGCCCAGCAGTTCGGCACTGGCCGGAGCGTTCATCAGAGCCAGTCCCAGCATGATGAACGGGAAGGCACTGCCATCGTTCATGCCGGCTTCACTGGTCAGGGTGAATCGTAACGGGTCCGTATCGCCCACGTGCCGAACCTGAACCTCCGTTGCCAGCACGGGATCGGTGGGCGCGAGAATGCCGCCGAGCAGGATTGCCGCGCCGAGAGGCAGGGCCAGCACGTAATGAGCAAACGCTGCGGTCAGGGCGACACTGATAGTCATGGACAGGAAGGCAAGTCGCACCGGAGCGCGCCACTCCCGCCAACGGAATGGCAGCGGCATTTTCATGCCGGCAATGAACAGTGACACCAGCACCGCAACTTCGGCGAGCACTTCCAGCAAATGCGCTTCTTTGAGGGGATTGAAATGGAAGGCCCCAAACACCGTCGGCCCGAGCACTACCCCAACCGCCAGGTAAACCATGGGCTGTGTCAGATTGAAACGCTGCAGAATGGATGACCGCAAACCCATCATGATCAACAGGCTTCCGATCAACACAAACCAGACGGCGATGGTCAAGGTGGTTCTCCGATCCAGGGCCAGTTCAGACGTTATCCTATCCTGAGACCGGTCCGCGAGGGTAAGTCAAAAAGCACCATTAACCGAATAGGATATCCGTTAGACCTTTACGCTTACCTTTATCGTCATCGTCATCGCCGTTGCTATCATCACCACTGCCGTCATCAGACCCGCCATCGCCAGTGCTGTTATCACCACCGCCGTCATCAGTACCGCCAGTACCATCGTCGCTTCCTGAGCCATCATCCTCCGGAGGTGTCGGTGCCGGGGGAATGGACTCAAGGTTTCCGCTAGAGATCAGGTTTACAAATGCCTGATAGCTATCCACATTGGACATGTTTCTCACCGCGGCTGAAAAAGCATCAAGCAGCTGGTCCACGGCATCGTTGATCTCGAAGCTGGAATGGAAAGGATCAAACCCGTCGTCCGGCAGGTTATAGTTTGCCCCCCGTAGCGCGCCCAGAAACTCCTCCTGGGCCTGGCTCAGGCTACCAACGGCCGAAGTGCGCTCATCTTGTTCAAACCAGTCCATTGGCGCCCTGGACGCGGACAGGGCAATAATCAGATCCGTAAACGGGGTGATGTTGATATTGCCTTCCGAGTCGGCATAGCTGTGCAGGATTTTATCCTCGCCTTCTCCAGTAACTCGCAAGGAACAGGGTAAAGAAGACGCCTCCACTTGCCCCAGAAACCCGCCGGAATCATCGGTGGTTACGGACTCAATAAAGCCTTCCCCTCCGTCACAGCGTGCATCAACCGGCGCGTTGGCAATCGGGGCGCCAACAGCGGCCCGCCCGGAAAGTGCCACTAGCTGATCACCGGCCACATCACCTGAATCGTCCGAAGAAGGTCCCGAAGGGCTACAACCATGCAATGCGACTGCCAGAGCCAGGAGTCCAGCCCTCTTTGATATCCATGTCATGGTCAAACCCTCTGTCAGCACCCGACATGAGAGTTGCAGGCAAAATGAACGCCACAGGGTAAGAAGTTTCGTGAAAACAGAGTGGGGGAAAGCGGGATTAGAGCCTGTTATTGCGAGATTGTAAAATTTGCCGACACAATAAACCTACCGTGCCTTGTTACCCCGTGCTCCCGATCTGGGTGGCTGGACACGAATGACCATGCTGTCGCCGTAAGTTTCGTCCAGATCGGTATGGATCGCGGAAAGCACCTGTCGCCACGCCAGATCCACGTCGCTGTCCTTTCTGATTACTGTGCGCAATGCCTCATTGGCCTGTTCGATTTCGCTGGAAGACATGGTGTGATGGACTTGGGTCGGATCACTGCCGAAATACCTGATGCAATGCGCACGCAGTTGATCCGTTAACTGAACCATCGCATCAAAACCACGAAAAACGATCAGCTCACCCCGATAGAGTCTGGTATTGCGCTCGGTCTCGGGCAGGGGCGTTGCCAGTTGATACAAAGCGGACATGGCCCGGCACCTTTTCAGGATGGGTTATGGGGCCGGCTGATCCGGGAACCAGTCTTCACAGGCCAGAACCTCCGCAATGGCCCGGTAGCCCTTGTCACTTGGATGATAGCCATCGCTGGCCAGAAGCGAAACATCAGTGATTGCCGGGTAACTCCGGTACTGGAAATCCCCGGGCGCCTGCCTGGCCAGTTGTTCGTAGACCCGGTTCAGCTGCCGGGCCCGCCACCCCATGATTTGCCGGAGCGGGGAGGGCAACGCCGTGAACAGGTGCATGGGCGGCACACTCAGCAGGCAAATCGGCCCCGGGTAACGGGAGGCAAGCATCTCGCGGAGTGCGAGTAGTTGCCGCCGGAACCGATGCCTGGGGGTAAAGCTGGTGGTGTCATTGACGCCCATGCTCAGCAGCACCACGTCCGCCTGCGGTAATTCCATGCTGGCCAGTATCTGGTTGAGTTGTCCCATACGAATGCCGTTGACGCCGAAGGTGTGCCAGGCAATGGTTTGGCCTGTACGCTCACGCAGTTGCAGTGCCAGCTGGCTCGCAAGGCCCTGCTCATGGCGAGACGCGCCCACGCCAGCCGCGGTGGATTCGCCGAGGACCAGAAAACGTATATCCGGCGTACCCTCACCGTACTGGCCGCAGGGGGAACCCTGGGCTTCCGGCAGCCGGGGCGTATGCTTCCGGGCGCGCTTGCCCTGGTACAGCAGGACCGGGAAGAGTAGGGCGGTGGTTAACCAGAAGGGTAGGTGCATGGGATTCCCGTTGGGTTTCTTGCCATTTACAAAGTAACCATACCTGTTTTCCCGGATCAGAATTGGCGTTTATTCAAAGGGTGCCGAAATCTGGGCCAATGGGGGGCATTCTTTCCTGTGGTGGAATTGCCCAAACCACGGAGTAAAAATGATGCTAAAAAAAGCCCTGTCTCTGGTCATCCTTATCATCGCGAGTGCCCAGGTTTTCGCGGAACAGGCCTGGCAACCCTACCCGGAAGATCTCCAGTCTTTCAACTACACAGAACAGGACCTTGCTGAACATTGGCAGGACCTTACTGACGGATTTCGTGGCCCTCTGCCAACGTCAGAGAGCCTTCGTGCAGACGCTGAGCGTTGGCCCGAAATGTACGACTTCACGGAGAATCATCTGCAAACGATCGCCCGCTCCCATCCGGATCTGGCATCGCTCTCGGAAGGCGAGCTGAGCAATTCCTTCGATGCCTACGCCCGAGAGTTACGCCGAGCCTGGGCGCTGCTGTTCAACGGCCAGTTCCGGGAAGCGCGGGACCTGGGCCTCGCTCTGGGGCCGGCCGGTTACTTTCCGGGGCTTTATGCCCAGTCCCTCTACGCAACGCTGATCGAGAGCGATGAGGACACGCGCAGGCAGCTTCTCAAAGAGGTCATCACCCTGACCGAGGACATCATGCCCATGGCGCCTGACCACCCGATGATCCGGTTTGGCAACGCCTATGGCAAGGCAAGGATACTCGAGAACCTGTCCGCCTCCGAGGCCTTGGGAACTGGCTATACCTCAGAAGTTATCGATACTTTGGAAGCGTTGCTTGAAGACGATCCTGACAATATCTATGCGGTGACATTATTTGGTGGCGTACAGTCCGGCATCATCGAAAAAGCCGGAAGCCTGATTGCCCGGATGACCTACGGCGCAAAAGAATCGTCGATGGAAGACCAGTTCAACAAGGCCATGCGGTTATCGCCGGACTATCCGGGCGTGTACTACGAATACGCCCGGGCAAAAATGAAAATTGATGAAGAGAAAGAAGCGCTTGCCCTGTTGAAGAAAACGGAGGGGATGACTGCCATAAGCGCCGAAGAGGCCCTGCTGCTGGAGGCGTCAAACCGCCTTCGGCAATCGTTGGAGTAAAACGGGGCGGATCCTCTCGGCACTCATAACATCCCGCTTCCTCCAGCAATGCAGAGGCTATGCCTCTTCTGGAGGCACCCGGCGCTGTATAGTTGCGAAAATTCACTGTGAATCACAGCCAGCGCCGAACACGTTGCTCATAATCCAGGAAGGTATCCCCGAACAGGTCTCGCAGCGCTCGTTCCTCCGGAGCGATCTGGAAGCGGTTCATGTACATCACAAAACCCACCACGCCGAGAAATGCCCAGCCAGAGCCCAGGAAAATAGCCCAGGCCAGCAACCATAGCGCAAACCCGACATACATCGGATTGCGGGAATACTGGTAAACCCCGGAACTGACCAGGGCGGAGCTGGCTTCGGGCGTGCGTGGATCCACAGTGGTCTGGGCCTGCCGGAAGGCGAAGACGCCGGCAACCGGGAACAGGGTGCCCAACACAACCACGGCGACGGCTATAACGTTCAGTATCGCGCTGCCTATGCCGAGGGGCGGCGTGGAAGAAGCGAGACCCCACATGGCCGCGCCGAAAATAACCACCAACAGCAGGGGAGGGATGCGTTTTTCCAACATGGTCAATCCAGCGCCTTTTCATGTGAATCAATTCCCGGACCGGAGCTCGCTTCAGGAATGGCAGCTACAGGAGGGGGCTGTCCTCAAGCTCCGTGTACCGGGGTAAACCATCCGCGAACTCATACCACTCAGCCGCCGAGCCAGGTTCCTTTGAGCATTAATCCTCACTTTGGCAAATGGGTTGAGTTAAGCAGTATTGTAGGTTACTGCAGTCACACTCAATGGGGCATCAGGATGAAATCAATTGGCCTACTTTTCGTGTTGTTCGCCATATACGGATGTTCCGGAAAACCCCTTGTCATCAAGCCGGACGTCGAAGCTGACAGCTCCCGCACGAGCAAGCTGTACGTTGTGAGCCATGGTTGGCATGTAGGGCTCGCACTGGCCGCTGAAGAACTTAACCCTGCACTCCCGGACCTCAAGGAGCGGTTTTCAGGGGCTGAGTATTACGAACTGGGGTGGGGCGATGCAGGCTTCTACCAGGCCAATGAAATCACATCAGGCGTCACGCTACAGGCCATCCTCTGGTCCCAGGGAGCGGTGGTACATCTTGTGGCGTTGCCGGTATCCCCCGATGAGTACTTCCCCGGCACGAATGTTGTCGACACCTGCCTGACCCCTGAAGAACTCGATTCCCTGACTCAATACCTGTCCAACAGCTTTACCCGGGACGAAACCGGCAACCTGATTGAGCTCAAGCGCGGAATCTATGGCGACAGCCAGTTCTATGAAGGCGAGGGCCGGTACCACCTGCTCAATACCAGTAACAAATGGGCCGCGAAGGCGCTGAAGAGTGCGGGCATGGCGTTATCACCAACGTTCAAGCTGACGGCCGACAGCGTTATGGGGTTTGTTGAGGAAAACCGCAAGGACTGCACCCGGTAAATCCAGGGCCAAGGAAACAGACTAACCTAAAGGTCGCCCGGCAAGGCGCTGACTCTGCGCCCGGATGGCGTCCGTCAGAAAGTCCATCAGTGCATGAATCCTCACCACGCCCCGCAGGTCCGGGTGCATCAGGAACCACAGGCCGTATTCCAGCTCGGGGATGGGGTCGGTGAGCTGGACAATGTCGGGGTCTTCGTCCGCCAGATAACAGGGGATCACGGCCAGCCCCATGCGGGAACGAATGGCGCTGAGAATACTGACCAGGGTATCCACGCGGTAAACGCAGGCTTCCTTCAGCGCGTTGTTGTCCATCCACTGGTCCACCGAAGAATCCTGCAGCCGTGGCCCGGCGCCAATCCAGGGCTGACTGGCGAGGGCCTCAATGGGCGCGCCCGGAGTCAGGCCAAGGTCTTTGTGCCCGTAGACAGCCTGGCCGATGGCGGTCAGCGGGCGACCAATCAGGTTTTCCGGCGGGCGGTTGGACGGGCGGATAGCGACGTCTGCCTCACGGCGTGTGAGGTTGAACAACTGGTTGGAAACGGCAACGTCCAGCACGATGCCGGGGTATTTATGCCGGAACTGGGTGAACAGCGGCGCCAGCACCCCCATCAGCAGCGAGTCCGTTGTGGTGGTCCAGATCTCGCCAGTGGGCTCCAGGTCACGGCCGGCCACTTTACGTTCGGCGGCCAGGGCAGCCTCGTCCATAACCCTGGCGGTGTCCGCCAGTTCCTCCCCAGCCAGCGTCGGCCGGTAACCGCTCCGGCTTCGCTCAAACAGAATCACCCCCAGGCGCTGTTCAACATCACCCAACCGCCGAAAGACCGTGGCATGGCTCACGCCCAATGCCCGCGACGCGCCGGACAGGGAGCCGGCAGTCGCAATGGCGAGCACCAGCTCAAAGTCATTCCACGCCAGATTACTCCGCGCTCTCTGTGCCGTGGCAGGGGATTTGCCGGGTTGTTTGTCTGTTCGTTTTTGCAAAGTCTGTTCTCGCGTCTAGGGAATAGTTTGCAGTTAAGAACAATATTAGCATGTACCTGAACTCATAAGACAACCAGGGCGCCAGCCACCAGATGCAGCGCCGGGAGGACAGAGACATGTTGCTTTCAAAAGAGATGAACTACTTCCACGGCCACAACCCGTTAGCCTTCCGCGAGAATGATGACGTATCAGGCCGGGGCGTTGACCGCTTGTCAGGGAACAGCATACCAACCAGATATCGCGATGGAATGGGAGGCATCAATCTTGAACTGGTACGGCGGGATCAGCGCCGGGCACGGCGAGAGTTTGTACAGGCAATGATAGGTCGCCTGGGCAAGCGTTGAGTTACCGGAGCTGGCTGTCCTTGCTGCCACGCCGGTTAATGCCGCCTGGAGACGTTTCCTGCTTCTCCAGCGCGGCCTGGCACTCAATACAAAGCCGAACCCCGGGAATCGCTTTGCGCCGCGCTTCCGGAATAGCACTGTCACACTCTTCGCAATGGGTGGCGCTTTCGCCGCTTGCCAACTGGCTGCGTGCGCGTTGCACTTCATCCTCAACGCTCGCGTCGATCTGATCCTGAACGGCGCCATCCCGTGACCAACCACCTGCCATAGCGTTCTCCGATCTGTGAAGGAATCTCCGCCTGTGTTGGATATCGTACCGCAGTTTTCCGACTGGCGAACACGGGTTGCAGCGACTTAAATTAAAGAAGGTGCCGCACTGACTACCTGATTCCAGGAAAGGAGGATAGTCATGGATGTGCCCACGTTCGATGAGCTCAGGGAGCTGCTCCAGCGTGACCCGGAAGGTTTCGAGAGTTTGCGCGCGGCGCTGATTGACGACTGTATTCGTGGCAGTCCGAGGCGCAATCAACGCCGGCTGCGGGGCCTTCAGTTCGTGATCGATGCCCGGCGACGGGTAGCCGGCAGCCCCGTGAAGGCACTACTGGATATTCAGGTCATGATGTACGACTCGCTTCTCGCCCTGCAACAGGCTCTGCTTGATCCGCCACGCCCCTCTGAACCATCCGCGCCGACCAGCGCACGAATCCTGAATTTTCGGCAGCCCCTGTCGCCGAAACGCTGACATCGGCGACAACGGGTTTCACTTTCCCCCGGGGCTGATCACGGCCACTGCATCTCGCCCTTGAGCACCTTGGCGCTCAGTTCGAGGCTGCTGTCGTCAAGCAACGCCGGGTACCTGGCTTTCATCGACTTGATCAGGCTTTCGCTGTCCCTGGCTTTCGGCAACTCCTTTTCCAAAGTCAGCAGGTAGTCGCGGGTGAAGCGCAGGTCGTCCAGGTTCAGCTTGGGCTCACCCAGGTAATGGCCGGGAATCAGTGTGGTCGGTTGCAGGGCTTCCAGCTGGTCGAGGGATTCAAGCCAGGACTGACGAGCCTCGACGGTCTGTGCATCGGCGATCCAGGGGTGGATGTTGGCGTAGGTGAGTACCCCGCCGACCACGGTCTTGATGCTGGGAATCCACAGGCTGGTGTGCTTGGGATCGTGGCCGATCAACTGCAGGCTATGCCCTTCCAGAGTCAGGCTATCGCCTTGCAGGGCTTCCGGCACCACGGTGCGCTCCGGTGCGCTGTCCTTGAGGATCGGCCCCCAATACGCCAGCTTGGGCTCGCGGCTTTTCTCGATATAAGCGACGGTCTCTGGCGTTGCCAGCACCTTGGCCTCGGGGTAGGCGCGGGTCAGGGTGTCGAGGCCGAAGTAAAAATCCGGATCGCCGTGGCTGATGTAAATAGTGGTCAGGTTTTTGCCGCTGGCCTGAATGAGCTCGACCAACTCCTGGGCTTCGCTGTTGGAAAACTGGGCATCGATCAGGATCGCGTCGCGCTCGCCGGTGATCAACGTCGAGCTGACCGGGAAGATGGCGCTTTCGCCGGGGTTGTACACCTCGACGCTGAGCGGTTGCGCCAGGGCGGCGCAGGCACTGGCGAGCAAAGCAGCGCCGGCGACGAGTTGGCGGACGATACGGGTAGTGGACATGTTGACCTCCATTTCTTGAGTGGTGGAGGAATATTAGTTGCTTTGATTGTTGCAAAATACCCCTTAAACTGAGCGGGTTTATTGCATAAATCGAGCGAATAATGGATCGTCTGACGGCAACCCGGGTATTTGTAGAAGTGGTGGAGAGGGGCAGCCAAACCGCGGCTGCCGAAGCGCTGGAGATGTCGCGGGCGATGGTCTCGCGCTATCTCGGTGAGCTGGAAACCTGGGTCGGCGCGCGTCTGTTGCATCGCAGCACGCGCAAGCTGAGCCTGACCGGCACCGGCGAACAGCTGTTGCCGCAGTGCCGGGAAATGCTCGCGATGGCCGAAACCATGCAGGGCATCAGCTCAAGCGGCGACACGGTCCCGCGCGGCAACCTGCGCATCGCTTGCAGCCAGTCGTTCGCCCAGGCCTGGCTGGTGCAGGCGTTGAATGAGTTCATCGCCCTGTATCCGCAGGTCGGCATCGATCTGCTGATCGACAGTCAGGCGGTCAATCTGGTCGAGGCGCGGGTGGACCTGGCACTGCGCATTACCAATCAACTGGCCCCCAATGTGATCGCCCGCCAACTTGGAGTATGCCGCTCAGCAGTGTGCGCCACGCCGGCCTACCTCAAGCGCCACGGCACACCGCAGCGGCCCGAGGATCTGGCGCAGCACAATTGCCTGAGCTACGCCTATTTCGGCCGCAGCACCTGGAAATTCAAGCGCGACGGCGAGCCCTTCGCTGTCGCCGTCAACGGCAACCTCAGCGCTAATGAATCCATGGTGCTGCTGGAAGCCACGCTGGCGGACGCGGGCATCAGCCAGCAGCCGCTTTACTCGGTTAGCGCGCTGCTACGCTCGGGGGCGCTGGTGCAGCTGTTGCCCGAGTATCAAACGCAGGAGCTGGGCATCCATGCGATCTATGGCAGCCGCCGGCAAATGCCGCCGGCGCTGCGTGCGTTGCTGGATTTTCTGGTTGAGCGGTCCGCCGAGTGACGAATCTTAATCCATATCCATATCGGGATTCGCGCATTCCAATGTCGCTTCCACTTGCAGGTCGGGCCAAGGGTCGGCAATGTCGGTGGCTTCGCAGCGGGGAATTACAAGATAGGCCGGGTCGCGCGGAGACAGGCTCACAAACCATTCTCCTTGCGGGTGGCCATTGAAGGCATCGGTGACTTGCCCCGGTGTCAGTGTGATCGGGCCAACGGCCGGGTTGTTCGTCCGCAGCTCGATGGTATGGCTCGTTGTGTTGCGCACATTCACCACCCGCACGTTGTCGCTGGCATATCGGCGCTCTCTCCAGCCATATTCCTCATCAAGATCGAGCGGTTGCCATCCCGGACCCGCACTGCTGCACACGAACGGAAACTCATATACCGGGGTGGATGGCGGGGTGAGCCGCACCATTTCTGCGGTTTCCGTCATGGTATAGGTTTCGTCTTCAAAGCTGACCCGGCCGTTGAAAGTCGTGGTGGCCGTTGGCATAACAGTCCGCGAGCCGGTTAATTCCTCATTCTCGCCGTTCACCGGTGGCGTAAGCGTGAGCGTATCGGCGGTTACGGTCAGCTCGAACGGCGGGTAGCAGCCGTAATGGTTCGGGCAGGCCTGCGCAATGCCGGACGGGAACGACGAAGGGCAACAATACCCATCAATGCAGGTGCCATCCGTGGGGCAATCAGGCGAGGTGCCGCAGCTGGCGTCGGAGTCGTAACCCTCGCCCAGAATACTGCAATGGGATCTATCGCGCGGCATATTGCTGACATCCCAGCTGACGGTGACTTCATCGCCCGGGCAGAACAGTTCAGGCTCGACTTTCAAGTGGGCGGGATCTCCCGGCAGGCCGCCTGTGGATGCGGCACAGGCGCTTAGAAGAAACAGGGCAGGTAGACAAATCTTAAATATCTGGATATTCATTGTTTTATTCCCTAACTATGACCAATCATCTTCATCCCTAGTACGACTGGTGCTGCACTTACTACCTCGTTTCAGGCGCAGCTAACCCTTCAACACACTGAGTGTAGACCCTATTTCTGAGCCAGGGGCCAAAATTATCGGAGTTGACTGTCCTTGCTGCCCCGGTCCCGCTTGTCTGAATCCCCATTTCCACCTTGGACGCTCTGTTTTCTTGGGGCTATGCTTAATTCATAGGTGCCCGACTTGAGCCATCGGCACAAGGAGTGGCTGATGAACCGCCAGAAAGTTGTCCGCAGGAACAACGTCCACCTGATTGGGCATGGTGCTCACACCATGGTGCTTGCCAATGGGTTTGGTTGCGATCAGACCATGTGGAGGTACTTGGTGCCGCGATTGCCGGAGCAATACACGCTGGTGCTTTTTGATTATGTCGGCTCAGGCGGCTCGGACATATCCGCGTTTGATCCGGATCGCTACGAGTCACTGGAAGGCTACGCGAGGGACGTCAAAGAGATTTGTGAGGCGCTTGAGCTTCAGGACGTGATTCTCGTGGGCCATTCGGTAAGCAGCATGATCGGTCTTCTTGCCTGCCAGGCAGATCCGGCCCTCTTTGAGCGGTTGGTGATGATCTGTCCGTCTCCCTGTTTTCTGAACATCCCCCCCGACTACCTGGGCGGCTTTGAACAGGAAGATCTCCAGGAGCTCCTCGACTTGATGGAGAGAAACTATCTGGGGTGGGCCAGCTTCCTGGCCCCGCTGGTCATGGGGCGCGAGGCGCCACAGCATATGATTGATGATCTGGCCAAAACCTTCTGTTCAACCGATATCAGAGCTGCCAGGATTTTCGCCCGGGCCACGTTCTTTTCGGATTATCGCCACATTCTTCCCGACTCAAAGCATCCCGCGCTGATCCTGCAGAGCGAAACTGACGCTCTGGCCGATCAAAGGGTTGGTCATTATATGCATGAGCGGATGCCCGGAAGTACGTTTTCGTTGATCAGGGGGGAGGGCCACTGCCTCCACATGACTCACCCTGCCGATGTAGCAGACCGTATCGAGCGTTTCTGCGGTGATCGGAGGCACTGAATGCAGGAATTTTCCGACCCCGGCCCTGAAAAGTTCCCCTGTGGTTGCATGGTGACCACGGGCCCCGGTACGCCCGGTGAGCGCAAAATCGTATTTGCGAACCGCTATTTTTATAACCGGCTGGGTTTCATCAGCGGCTCCCTGCACGGACACTCCCTCGCTTCCTTGTTGACGCCCGCATCCTGCATCATTCTCGACAGTTTTATTCTGCCGATGCTCAAGCATGAAGGGAAAGTCGAAGAGATTCTGCTAGAGGTTCTCAGCGCCGATGACAGGCACATTCCTGTGGTGGTTAATGCCGTAACTGACGGGCCGGGGGAGCAGTACATTTACTGGAGCCTGTTCCGGGCGGATCAGCGGGACAGGCTCTACAAAGAGCTGAACCAGACCCGGGATCTGGCCGAGCAGGCGAGCAGGGCAAAATCCCGGTTTCTGTCCAACATGAGCCACGAGTTGCGCACCCCGATGAACGCCATTCTTGGTTTCAGTCAGATAATGAAAGCCGATCCTACTCTGCCCGACAGTCACTGGAGCAGTGTCGATGAAATCATCAAAGCCGGTCATCATCTGCTTGAACTGATCAACGAGATCCTGGATCTGGCGCGGGTGGAGGCTGGGCAGATAGACGTGTCACTGGAACCGGTTCAGGTCACCACGGCCATTGAAGACGTGCTGGGACTGGTACGGCCTCTGGCCGAAGAACGTGAAATACAATGCCGCCTTAACGCCACCGAATGCCTGAGCGTGAAAGCTGACCGTACTCGCCTGAAACAGGTGCTGCTGAACCTGGTCTCCAATGCCATCAAGTACAACTGCGTGGGCGGCGAGGTCATCGTGGATGTTGAGCGGATTCAACACAACGGCGAAGATCAGGTGCGACTCTCTGTTACCGATACAGGGCCGGGCATTGCCCCTGAGGATTTACCCGGATTGGCCACCCCCTTCAATCGCCTCGAGAAAGAGGACAGCAGCATCGAAGGCACAGGCATTGGGCTGACCATTACCCGGCAGATTGTCGAAGCCATGGATGGGACGCTGGGGATAAGCAGTGAGTTAGGCGTAGGCAGTACCTTCTGGATAGAACTGCCCGAATGCCAGCCAATGGAGCCGGCACCAGAAACCTCGGTGGAAAAGCCTGCGGCTGACGCCAGTGTACGAGAGCCACGCTCGAACATTGTGTTATACATCGAGGACAACCCCGTCAATCTCAAGCTGGTGGAGCAATTTGTCCGCCGGCACGGCAGGGCCCGGATGGTGCCCGCAGATACTCCGGAAAAAGGCATTGAGCTGGCTTCCACACTCAAGCCGGCGATTGTCCTGCTCGACCTTAGCATGCCTGGTATGGACGGCTATCAGGTGTTGGAGATACTGAAGGCGAAACCGGAACTGGCAGGCATACCCATTATCGCCATGAGCGCCTATGCCTTGCCGGAGGACATCCACCGGGGAAAGGCCGCCGGTTTCGACGACTACCTGACCAAACCGCTAAAACTGAATCATTTCTTCGAGGTTCTGGATCAGCATCTGCTTGATCAGCCGCGCTCATAGACCCCCACCAGAATGAAACTGGTAAAATAGCGCCAATCAACACCGGACAAAGAGGCTACCAATGACGCCAAATTACCTGCGCACCCTGGTCGTAACCGGCAGCGAGTTGGATCCTTGGCTCCAGGCGGTGGCCGAGCTGCGCATTCGGGTTTTTCGCGACTTCCCCTACCTCTACGATGGCTCGCCGGAATACGAGCGTGATTACCTGCAAACCTATGTGGAGTCCGGCACAGCGGTCTGCGTATTGGCGTTGGACGACGACCGGGTCATCGGCGCCTCGACGGGCCTGGCCATGACCGACGAAACCGAGGAATTTCGTCAGCCGCTGGTCGAGGCCGGGCTGGATATCGATTCCGTATTTTACTGCGCCGAATCCGTATTGCTGCCGGACTACCGCGGCCATGGCCTGTATCGGGCCTTTTTCGATGAGCGGGAGGCTCACGCCAGCCGACTGGGCAAGACCCTCAGTGTATTCTGCGCCGTGCAGCGGCCGGAGAACCACCCACTGAAACCGAAGGACTACCAGCCGCTCCATGCTGTCTGGGCACGCTTCGGTTACAACCCAATGCCGGAGATTCAGGCTACCTTTCCCTGGAAAGACATCGACCAGCCTGTTGAGACGGATAAGTCTCTGATGTTTTATCGGAAATACCTGGACCGTTGAGGGCGCATCTCTATTTACTCTTTCTCTCCCCCATCGTCGGGCTAAAAAACAGGTCCGTCCCGGTTTTCACCGACCTTGTGGCATACGCTGCAAGGTTCCATACTTTGATTCTCAGGATCCCTTTCCGGGGATCCACGGCGTATAACCTCAGCAAGAGGGGAACGAGCCATGTCAAAGAAATATGCCGGGGGTTGTGAGCACATCCACACCCAATCAAGTAATGATCCGATAGACAACCACATCTGCCATTGTTCTGTCTGTAAACGTGTCACCGGGCAAGAGTCGACCCATGTCGTCTTCTTCAACCACCGTGACCTGACAGTGGACAATCGGGAAGGCCTGAACCGACAACCTTTCAACGACCAGAATCCGGATGGACCACTCGAGCTGTGTACCTGCGCAACGTGTGGCACACCCATCATGCTGGATGACAAGCAAAGACGAATCCGCGCGATTGTTCCCAACCTTATGGGGTACGATCCAGAGAGCCTGCCCCCGACTTACCATGCGTTTTTTGACGAGTCCACGGGCGCGCCTCGTCCTGATGATGGTCGTCCCGTTTATGAGGGGCTGCGGCCCGACTTCGTCTGGCCGCCTTCCGCGTAAATACACTGGACTTCACGACCTGTTGGGGGAACGGCATCCTATGCTGATCAATGCGGATTTCAACAAACGCGCCGTGGTTCACGGAGCGCGCCAGGACTGGGTTCCGTCCCCCATGCCCGGTGTCGACCGGCGGATGCTCGACCGGATTGGAGAAGAAGTGGCGCGAGCCACATCCCTGGTGCGCTACGCGGAGGGCAGTGCATTCTCACCCCACACCCATGACGGCGGTGAAGAGTTTCTGATCCTGCATGGAGTTTTCCAGGACGAGCATGGCGATTATCCGGCGGGAACCTACGTGCGCAACCCGCCGACCTCACGCCATACGCCCGGGGCGGAGCAGGGCTGCCTGATGTTCGTGAAACTGCACCAGTTTGATCCTGACGATCGCACGTTCGTCAGGATCGATACCAACAGAATCGGCCGCATAACCGATCCCGAGAGGCCGGATGTAGCCGTCTCACCCTTGTTCGAAGATGAGCGGGAGACGGTGCAATTAGAAACCATAGCCCCTGAGGCGTCGGTCAGGATCGGGGACCCCGGAGGCTTCGAAATGCTGGTGGTTGATGGAACACTCACCGTTGACGGCGAAGACTACGAACCTCAATCCTGGCTGAGACTGCCCCCCGACGATTACGCGAGACTGGTTGTGGGACCAGGAGCCGCGACGGTCTGGGTCAAGCGGCGTCATCTTAGACAACGTGTGCTGAACGCAGGTGCTTTTGCCATTTCGTGAATGAACGGATTCGTCGAATGTTCCGTTAAGACATCTCCGAGACCTCATCGCTGGACGTCGAAGCGGGAATAGGGCGGTCAGTTTCTGGAGACCGGTGGTAAACCACCAGAAGGTGTCGCCCTGGTGGAACGACCTGATGCGGATGGAAGTCAGTCCAGCGCTGACGGATGAACAGATCGCTCCCTTGATGGCCGCGGCAGTTGAGCGGTGAACCCATTGACCTTTGTCATCGTGTAGCTATATATCCGGAATGCAGCCGCATCTTTGACGAGCAATCGGTAGGGGGAGTGCAGGGGTGATTCTAATCAAGGTGTTATGGTACCTGGCGGGCTTCGGCGCGGTCGCCGCGCTTGGCCTGATGCTTATTACCACGGTACGCATCGCCGCTTTCAGATTTCACCCACGCCCATTTCGCCCAACTTCCCTGGAGCACGGGGCGCTAATTGCCAGTATTCTGGCGGTGCTGGCCTCTGCCCTGTATTTCCATATCGGTTGGCAACCGGAAACCATTCAAATATCGGTACAGCGACTGGCCGATGGCACCACGGACTACAGTCGGAGTGTGGCGGAGCCGGCACGGTTGCAGCTGGAATGGCGGGGCAAAGTCGAATTTTTTCTGTTTCTGGTCATCCCCTTGATGATCGCCATGCTGGCTTGGTCCATGAAGCGGACTCGAACTCGACCCATCGTGTATGGATTCTGTGCTTTGTTGATGGTCAGCCAGTCTGCCGTCGGCATGTCCGGCTATGGGCTCCTCTATGTGCCGGCCGCCCTGTTTCTTCTGTTGGCCGGGGCCTGCGCGCTTATAAAACCACCGGGCCGCGAGTGAGCAGCGACGGTTGGACTGCCTCACTCCAGAACCCCGGACCAGTTTCGGTCTCCCTGCTCCTGGTTGGAAACCGCTACACCAACGCGCCGTTCACAATAGCCCGCAATTCCTGACGGATCGGGTAGGTGGATGAGGGGATCAGTTGCGTCATGAAGATCACCACCAGCTCCTCCACCGGATCGATAATAAAGTTGGTGCTTGCCAGACCGCCCCAACCATACTCGCCGACCGATCCGTTGATCTGGGATTTGGCGACGTCAGTCTTTACCGAAAAGCCCAGACCGAAGCCGGTCCCGGCATAGGGTGTCTCGCTGAACGCACCGACAGAGAGGCCAGGCAGGTCCTGATTGTCGGGTAGATGATTGCGACGCATGAATTCCAGCGTCTTTCGGCCAATAATCCGCCGCCCGCCAAACTCGCCGCCCTGACAGAGTGCCTGGGCAAAGTGGAAATAATCGTCAATGGTGGACACCAGCCCGCCGCCGCCAGACAGAAACCGCTTTTTGTCCCGGAAAGGGGAGGTCTGCGGATCGTCCTGCAGCTTGAACTGATCGACAGGATCGTACTGATAGCAGGCGGCGAAGCGGTCAAGCTGATCGTCACGAACATGGAAGCCGGTGTCGGGCATGGCCAATGGTTCAAAGATATGCTCGTGCAGATACTCATCAAACGGCTTATCAGCCAGCAACTGCACCAGATACCCCAGCACATCCGTGCTGACCGAATAGTTCCAGGCGGTACCCGGTGAGAACTCCAGCGGCAATTCCGCCAGATGACCGACCAGTGCTTCCAGTGTCATATTCCGGCTGCCATCCAGCTTCAGCTCCCGGTAGGCGGCGTCAACGTTGGTGCGGTTCATGAACCCGTAGGTCAGGCCTGACATATGGGTGAACAGGTCGCGAATGGTCATGGTGCTGGTTGCAGGTGTGGTCAGGAAGTTGGGATAGACACCGCTGTTGTAAACCCGCAGGTTCTTCCAGGCCGGAATATACTTGTGTACGGGATCATCCAGCAAAAACCGCCCCTGCTCATAGAGCTGCATCATGGCGATAGACGTAATCGGCTTGGTCATGGAATAAATGCGGAACACCGTATCCCGGCAGACCGGCTTGTTGCGCTCCACATCCATCAGCCCCTGAGCTTTCAGATAGGCAATTTCCCCACGCCGGGCCACCAGAGTCAGCGCGCCGGGCAATTTCCCCGGCTGGATATAGCGCCGGTCAAGATGGTCTTCAATGTGAGGAAGGTGGTCTGGTGAAAGGCCGGTGACCTGTTTGGATTCCGTCATAGTGATTACAGCTCCAGCATGAGATTTCTGCCGCCAAGAAAAAGCACCCAAACCGTCACTGTAACCCAATGAATGATCACCGGCACCCAGATAGACCGGGAAAGGGCATAGCCATAGCCACAGGTGACGCCCAAGGCACAGGTGATCACCAGAAACCAGGGGTTCAGGAACAGAGGAATGGCCGTGGGATTAAACGCCAGCGCATTGAGCGGGTGCCACACCACAAAGACAACCGTGCTGATCCCCACAGCCCAGGTGGCCTTTACGGCTCCAGAATCCAATATGTTTCGGGGGATAAGCACACCCCTGAAGAAGGCTTCTTCAAGAAAGGAGGGGAACACAAACAAAAGGAAGGGCAGCAAAGGCGTGAGGGTGGAGTCCAGCCATCCAAACTGAAATAACCCGGCCCCAAAACCGACCGACACCGCAATGATGGCAAACACCGGCACCAGTGCCCAGGCCTTCAATGGCGCCCGGAAAGGGGAGGCCAACAGACTCTGGCCAAGGTTGTCACGGAGGTACTTGAAAGGCTGCTTTGACATCATAGGAGTGCGTACCTGCATCGATCTGCGCTAGACCTTACGCCTGATCTTTGCCGCAATGAACGGCGCACAAGCCGTTACCGCAAGCACGACCGGCCAGAGGTTACCATCCTTGAACGTGTAGGCTTCAAGCATCACTGGCCACGACTTTCCCTGTGCAAGCCCAAAGGAAAACTCGAACGCAAGCGTGAGTGCGAGCCAGCCAAATCCCACCAGCCAGAATTGCCCGGGGCGGCGCAGGCGCAACCAGGGAAGTGATACCCACGCCACGCCAATAATCAGGGCTGACAGCAGCAGGCCGCTCAGTACGAATGCAGCCGGAATCCCAAACGCTGGTAGAAGCACTGCCTCCCGAAACAGGCCGTTCGCGATGGCCAGGGTGAGGATGCTTAGCCAGATTATTAGTGCCTTTGAAGCCTCGGTCATGGGCATTCGCTCCCTGTTTCTTAGCGTTCTGCGCACCGCTGCTCATTTGGATTGAACTGCTCCTCAAAAGCACCCGTAGAGCTTGAAACTGGGCATGCCGATGATTCATTGTTCGTTTGCCTAACCCTACTAAACTACGGTGGGAATTTGTTTTTTTCTACAGCTCAACGCCGCTCAGCACGCGCGACTACGAAATGAAGGTGAAGCCGCAATGTAGTAGGCGTCGCCGTGAGTGGCCTGGTTAGCTGCACACGGCTTCTTTGATGGATTGGACCCTTGGGTCACTTAAAATGGGTCCTTTCAGGATTAAAATGTGGGCATTTACATGCCCACGGTATGAAGCGTACTCTCCCACAACCTCGTGTGGGATCAACAACGCCTCAATGACGTTAAAACGCTCGTCGTAAATCACCGCAGCGAGCACGTCAAAATCTCTCTCGGCATACTTCCGGATCGCGCTAAGCTGGCGGGAATTATTTGTGGGCGTAACACGACGACCTTTAATCTGTACGCGCATACCATCTTTGCCGACACCGTCATAGCCAGCTTTGGAGTTTGATTGAAGTTCAAGGTCCAAAGCCCTTGCCACTAGCCACTCCGTATAATCGCCAAGTGGGTTATTCTGAGTTCTGACCACCCCTCTGGCTTTCAGCTCATTGGTCGCAGATGCCTGCAACTGCAAAAGCTCTTTGACTGTAAGTTCATTGAGCTGCACTCGTTCTCCCATTCAGCTAACGCAGAACAAACTTAATGGCCTTGTATGGATAACTGTCGTGGTTCCGACCATGACTCGACTTTTCCACGCATAAAGGTAACTTTTCCACGATTTGGATAATGCCAAAAAGCTAGGTTGCCTCCATCGACTCGCTCAGGCTTGCCAAGGATTCTTTCAACATCATCGTAATCCATTGCCGTCGTGAGCCTTCTCCAGTTTGCGATTGATTTCCAACCCTTTCCCTTCGCTACGACTCTCTGGCTTTCACCCCGATCACTAAGCAATGATTCTAGCCTCGATAAACGTAGCTCCAGCTCTTGGACTTCTTTTTCTAGTCGATCAATCCGGGCGCTGTCATCTGCATGTACATTGAGGGCAACACTGAATGAAAGAAACCCGACAAGGATAATGGTTTTAATCATCGTCTCCCTCTCTGAAACATTACGCCCAGCGTAACCGGACGGCTTTGGAGCGCCAACGGAAAAGCCGGTCCGCGTAGGGGCATCCGGACTATACTGGGAACCATCCTAGTCGCCTCTCAAACACGTTCCGGTATGGCGTACGAATCTGTGCCGGTGCTTTTCTGATATATTCTTCAGCGCCCTGTCGAGATTCGTCATTGAGCGATTTCAAATAGCGTAAAGCCTCGTCAGCCGATGGGATCCGTTCATCTTCATCTTGGAATTTTGGTGGCAAAGCCGTCCAAATGACAGCCTCGGCTTGCTTCGTTGCTGCCCAATCCGGCAAGCAACGAATAAGCCTAGGTGCGCTATTGCCACACCTCCAAACTCCAATTCTCCTGGCCGCAGTGCCTTCTCTTTGCCGAAGACTCTCTATTGCATCATCCAAATCCAGACCGTCCATCCAGGCCCATAATGAAGGCGTAACCTCGAAAGCTTCACCCAGAACAAGCGTCAGTCTTTGGCCACCTGATTGACGGGCGAATTCAACTGGTACTTTGGGGCCATCTGTATGCCAGCATGAAGCTATTGCCAGATCGCGGGCATCCCATACCAATGAGCCCATGCGAGACACGCAATTTTCATAGTCCCCCTTTCATCTTAGACATCTCCTCCTCGTGGGTTAGCCGTAGCCAGAGCCTTAATTTACCTGTCACCAGCGTAAAGTCGGGGGGAAGCACCATAAAAAACATAGCACACTGTTTATCAGCCTGGATACGCACAAAGACACCGTTGCCGTGGCCTACGCCACGGATTCCTGAACAGAACCTGTGACTTACCATGGCGCCATCGGGATCCAGCACTACTCCATCCGCAAGATGTTACGGCAGTTCGAGTCCCGCCACCCAGGGTGCTAGCTCCAGTTCGTGTACGAGCCTAGCCTTTGCGGTTACGGCTCTACCGTTTGCTCTCAAGCAGGGATTATCCCTGCTTTGTGGTGGCACCGTTGCTGATTTCGAAAAAGCCCGGGCAGCAAGTCAAAAACCGACAAACGCGACTGTATGCAGGTCTGGCAGTTCCCCCGTGTTCGGAGTATAGGGCCGAGTCGACGCCTGTATCCTTGACGAACAGGGTGATGCTCATACCACTCGTGGAAAACCAAGCCCTGTTCTCGCATGCGATAAGTGGGAGAAACTAGCCCTTAATGCTCGAAAACCCGATAAAATTCCTCTAGTGTTTACAGCAACCTATTGCCGAAAGGCAGCCAAGTGATGGACGATTAGATAGTTAGCCAAGGAGAGTGGCATGAGTGGCAAAAAAATTGTTTTGCTGGGTGATCAAGGAACAGATCATCAGGGGTTTCCGCCAACCCCTGTTATTGCGGGTTCCCCCAACGTACTTGTAGATGGAAAACCCGTGGCCAGGCTTGGGGACCCACTTGCTCCGCATTCCAAACCGAAACACCCTCCTCACCCAAGAGCCATTGCATCGGGGTCCGCAACTGTACTGATAAATGGAATTCCTGCTGCGGTAACAGGCGGGACCATTACATGTGGTGGGGTCACGATTGGCAGTGGTAGTGTTGTTATCGGCGATACCTATACGCCAGCACCGTTTTCTGGCCTCTCTCCAGCCCCTTTGAAAGCTCAGGCCAAAGGGGCGATAGTCCCCTCGACTGACATGGAACAAAGCCGACAAAATGCTAACAACGATGTGGGAGCGCAGCAGAGTAGGGCATCTCACACTGAGTTGAAGACGAACGCGACCGGTCAGGGCGAAGTCGCTCAGCTTAATGCAGCGGGACGGTCTGATGACGTTGGCGATAGTTCTGGTGGTAATGAAGAACTCAATGCTGAAGTAACAACAGATGATCGCACTCAGAATTATGGGCCGCTGAAAGGCGAGTGCTGTACTCAGCCGGGCGAACAAATCTCTGGTACATACTTCTTCCCCGGGGCGGGTATGGACGGGGCCTATATCAGGCCGATGGTCAAGGCCATGAGGGAAGCGGGTATCAACAGTGCGATGTATGTTGACCGAGACAAATGGTCGGGCGGAACTGCAATGGATGCAGCTGTTGGGTCAGTTTTGGGCCGGGATTATGATCCGCGCTTTCCCATGTTACTGCGCGTTGCCACAAACCTGACAGCCCGTCAGTTCAATTTGATAGGATACTCCTACGGCTCAGTGGTGGCAGCGCAACTTGCCGCCAAATACGCGAGGCAAGGCACGGTTGTTGATCACCTTGTCCTGATTGGCAGCCCGATTAGCCAGTCTTTCCTGGGAATGCTGAGAGATATTACGGACATTCGCAAAGTGGTTGTTATTGATCTCGATGAATATGGAGATCCAATTTACGCCGGCATGAGCGTAATCGAGCTTTTCATGGAATTGCCGTTACTGGCGAGCCAGATGCCGGATTCAGAAGGGCATTTCTATTACGCTGAACCCTCTGAAGTTGGAAATGAACGACGGCGCAAGCTTGCCGAGGAGCTTTACCGGGTGGGAGTGCGGTAATGATTACATTGATGCTACGCAAAGCTCTATATCCGGCGGCGTTGCTGCTAGTTACGGCCGTGCAAGCGTGGATCTTTTATATCTTCAGCCGGTTCATTGTTGCCGGGGAGGGTGTTGGGGTTTATGCAGTATTTTTGTACCTGATTGTTTTGGTTGTCAGTGCATTGTTATGGGCTGCGTCATATTACTACCAGCGGGGCAGGGCAAAGGCTGTGGTGTTTTGGGGCATCGCTTTGGCGCTGATGCCTATAATATTGGTTCAGCCAGTATGGTGGGCTGCGCCGGTGATTGGGAATTAGACGGACTTGCCAACTGGACAACCAGGCTGACAGAGGGGGGGTGGCCCCCATCAACCGAGACAGCGGCAAGCTCAATGGGAAACGGAGAATACGAGGTGGTCGCCACCGAGTACGCACTGTCATGTTCATGGCCATGCTCTCATCCATCCAATGCAACCCGGTTTTCAAACGCTTTTACGAACGCCTGAAGGCTCAGGGAAAGATTCCAAAAGTAGCTCTCATTGCCTGCATGAGAAAGATGATTGTGGTGCTCAATACCATGATCAAAAATCAGGAATCATGGCGAATCGATATGGCTTAGTTTATGGAGTTGACACCATAGTCACTTGTTATGCATTGTTTACTACCACCTGTTTAACAACCGTACCGATTTCAAGGTACTCGTATGCAGCTTCTACTTTTTTCACAAAATCGGTATCCCGAGAGAGCAATAAGTGACAGAATGAAGCCATAGAAGCATGGCTATTATCACTTAAAGACGCGATAAATCTACGTTCTTTTTGGACCTTTGAATCAGGCCAATAGCCCACAGTATTTAATAGGTTGTATACGGCATTTACTTTTTGATAGGGATATATAGGTCTGTCAGGGTATATAGGGTTCGCTGAAACATCGAAAAATTGTTCTACTGATACTTCTTTACCTTTGAATGGAGGGGTAGATTCAAGAATCTCCCATATCTTATGAATTATTTTAGGTGGCTTCAAATTATTAAGTTGTTTAGGCCCCACTCCTGTTGCTGCTCTAAAATCTTCAACGCCTGACCAGAACTTACCATCGCCAACGTGCTCAGTTAACGCCTCCTCGGTTTGTTCGAGGGAATTTGAGAGCTGAGCAAGCATTTGTTCTTCATAGCCCTCGAAGAGGCTTTCAATCCCTGGAACAGCTTCAGCAATTTCTGAGATTTGGCAACGTAAATTTTTCATCAAATTTGCAAAGGCAATTTTCTGATCGTTGTGTATTTCCGTGATACCTTCACCCTTCCTGCCGCCTGAATATTTATACATCCACTGTTCCATAGATCGCTGAATATCTGCGTACTCATCTGAATTTTTACAATATTCATCAAATGCTTCGAAAATATCTCGGCAAAAAATAGCTGCCTTTCCCGTTTCTTTAAACTCCGGCTGGCTGAGTACGATTTTGAGATGAGATGCATTTAAATCGTTCAACAACTTTAAAAAATCACGGGCTCCTTCTCCAGATCTCTTTATCTCCTTCAAAGTTTCATCGGAATATACTATTTGAAATTTATTTTTAAGGTTTTCCTGAAAGTCATCACACCCACCACCTACCAAAATATCCAGCACATTCTGATCTAGGTAGACCGTTGGCTTTCCTTGATATTCTGGTAGTTCATTATTCATGAGCGCACCTGTTTTGATGAATAACGCCACTATTAGCTGGCTTTATTCGAGACTTGCGCAACTCTGCATTATGCCAATATCCGCCACCGTATGTTCTACCAAGCTTTAACACGAACGAAACGCACGCAGCTACCGTCAGGCCTATTAATCCACAGTAGAACCAGTTCACCTGAGCTGCAAAGTCGAATGGGGGGAGGGAATACCAGAGCAGTAGCACCCATAAAATAGACACATATAGGCTAATGAGCTGATTTATTTTTGAAACTGATAAAGCGCTAGGGCCAGTTACCCAATCGCGAACCTTCTCTGATTTTGTGTAATCGTCCAAATTCCGCGACAAAACGACCTTATAGAGTGGCCCGGTGACTTCGTTCTCCAAAATATCTACGTGCTTTTCCCAATTCTCCTGCCAGAACTTGCTGCCCCGGTTAACACAGAGCCACGCAAAGGAAAACACCACGCCTAAGCAGGATAGAATTACAGACAGATCCTGCTTATTCTGGGCGCCTGATGCTTGAATAGCTAGAAAGCCAGCTAAAGTGGCACCGATAAAGGTCCAGAAATATGTAGCCCGCTTCCAGTAGAGATCGATTTCGAATTTTCGGATATCTTGCGCTCGCTCAAGCGCCTTATCTTCCTTCCCTCGAAAATACTCTTGGTACTGTTCAGGAGTAATCCTCTCGGTCGTAGTTTCTTCTTTAGTATTGCTCATAGGACTGACTTCCCTTGCTTGCTACACCAGCGTCCCGTTGACCACTTTGTTAACAGTCCGTTACTCCGCCATAACTTTTTCCCACATGTGAGCACAGTAGCCACAAATGTCACCGTCGGATAGTTCCTCTGGAGGTATATTACAGCCACACCTTGCACACTTATGAGTAGCGGAACCGCAACACGAAACGCAAATACCTTCATGGACAATGTAGGTCCCAAAGCCGCACAAAGGACAGTCGACAACCGGCGTATCCCCGCCATCTTTATGAGCGGAATACGCCTCATCCGCGTAAAATTCGTTAACTGCATCGTTTACAATGTCGTCATAGTGAACCTCAGCTCCACAAGCTCGGCATTTGAATGTTGCCGCTGCTGCCTCACCTAAATCCTCGGTTTCAAGCAAGCCAGAGCCGCATTCACCGCAATGATACTGTTGTAGCGCGTAAAGAATTTCATCGGTGTAATAGCTGAGCTTCTCCAGCGTTAAATCGCACTCCTGTTTCTCCTTGGCGTAAACTTCGTTCACATCCACAAGAATTTTCCAGTATCCCTCACCGAGTAGCGATTTAGGATCTCCACCTAGTTCATCTACTATAAAGTCTCGAATAATAATAAAAGAATCAGAAATCAACTGCTTAACAGATTCACTGTTTAGTGTGCTGTAGTAGTGTTCTATATCATTCCTATATTTGTTAATTCGCTCCAAACGACTCCAATCAACGGATATATTCAAAGACTCAAAACGGTCTTTAATATTCTGCACATCTACAGTTTTTTTGCCCTTGCCAATCCAATTGACTGCTCCTGTTGCATCAAATTCTGGCAGGACCCTCTGCTTGATAAGGGCTTCATCGGAACCTTGAGGGCTTAGCTCGCAAAGCTTGTGCTTAAACAACAGCAAGATGCCTGCAAAGATATTCCGTGTTGATGAGATAATCCTTCGTTCATCAGGTGATTCAAAATCCTCTAAGCCCACTGCGATCGAATCTAGTGCATTTTTGAGGATGCTCATGACTTTTCCTTTGTACTGTTAACGCTTGCAGCATGCGCGCCGATGGAATGGAGCCAAAGGCGCAATGTAATGGGCGTCGCTGTGCCTGCACTGGTTATGATCAGTCATCCACTTTGATCCCAAACTTTGAAACTCGTCTCCTATTCAGCGCGCTCTCTTTTCCAATTTTTATTAAAGCGTTTCTCGCGTTCTCTGAAACCTTTCTTTCTTTATCGCCAATATCGCCGATCCGGAAAAATTGCAAACAAACCTCGACATAACGACCTAGCTGCGGACCTTTCGTGCCTTTGAATAGTGAGTAGAAATCTTCCACAGATGCCCGCGATAGAACCTCAATATCAGATCGATTCCATCCGTTCCTGCCAACTAAGCTGCTGACAACGTCTTCTAAAGAGCGATTATCAACAGCTTTGCTTGCAACCTCTTCAAATCTTTCAATTATTTTTTTGTCACGAATATCGTCTGAAAATGGGTAAATTTCAAGATTGAGCGATTTTGGATTGCCCTCTCTCTCTGCAACATAAAGTTCAATTAGTTCATCAGCCTTATCACCATGCCCCAAATCCCGAAAAAGTCCTACTGTTCCATTTAAGTTAAGGGGACTTATGTACTTTGAGCTTTTCTTAAAACCCTCATACAATGCGTAGACAAGTTCTTCTTCGTTATCATCAAATGAATGATGATATTTTTCCCAAGCTTGCTTGAACGAGCCTTCTACCTTGTCTGCGACTATTTTTTCATTGATAATATTAGCGTTAGAAACAAGTTTAGATTCATCAAAAAAACCCCTAACCACTGCATCAGCTACCTCTAAATCAAACTCATCACAGTTTTGAAAATTATAAGAACGCAACAAAGAATTCCACTTATTCTCTTCGTCTTTTTCTTCATCTTCCTCAAGGCCCCAGAGTGAGTATCCGATATGCTTTACATAGTCTATCGATGGAATCGAACTATCGTCTCGTTGAAAGTGGCAGAGCGAGAACAACACGAGGCTATGTATGGCTTGATGGGTGACTTCAGCCTCGTAATCTTTGAGAAGAGGAACTACAGATCTTGAAAGGAATAACATTTTTCTTATTACTCTTATGTTACTTATTCCTAAACTTAATACATTTTTCTTTAAAATATCCAAATATTCAAAATCTTCATTCAGCGCTATCTCGCTACACTCCTCTGAGGTAGGAGAGAATAGGACATCAAAGTCAATCACCTTTTCGCGATATCGATCTAGGTGTTCACTTTCATTTTCTTCGAAGGAATCATCGTTGAGTATAAGAACGACCTTGCAGTCTCTTTGTTCTTTTAGCAAAGAAACCAAACCCAAAACATCGCGTATTTTTAGGCCATCACCCTTTCGCTCTAGATCATCAATGCAAATAATCGTGTTTTTCAAGAAGAGAAATGAAACAGCTTCAAGAGCAAGAGAAACGTTTTTAACATATGGCAGCCCTTGGATAACTCTAATTGACTTCCTTCCTAGAGACTTTCCTAAGGTTTCTGTACTTTTCCTAAAGGTATCAATGCTCGGCTTGTGATCAATTGCCTCGATATCGACAACTTGTTCAAACATTGAAAATTTCAGGTTATCGAGGGAATTGATACCAAAGAGAGAAACATAGGAATAGCGTTGCAAGCCAACTGCATTGCGATGTGCTGCGTCAACCAAGAATTGATTCCACGTAAACGTTTTTCCTACGCCCCATTTTCCTCGAATTGCGAGAACTTCAGGAGTCGTGCTTCCGAGAAATTTATCTATCTGCTTATGGACTAGTGCGATCGACACAAGACTCCCTCCCTATGTTCATAACACCTAAGCATTTAATGGTCGTGCGCAGCATGACCTTTAAATGTCTGTTGGACTAAGCCGCCAGGGCCGCTGCTATCGGGCGGCGTATAAGGATAAAGTAATTCGCAGGCAGGAGATGGAGCGGTGAGTCTGGTTGCCGGGGTGCATCAGCACCAGCGAACATGGGCCGCGTTATATCCTTCATGGGGCGGTTCCTTGTTATGGTTTCATTCAGACTACCCCGCAGATACTGCTTTTTCCAGTCCTGGACCGTACAGAAGCCCAGTTCACAAGGAACTGTAGGCTTTCACCCGCCAGATCAGGAGCAACAGGAAGGCTAGGCAGTCGGCACGGCTGCTATTCTGAACCGGGGGATCTGACGGACCATGCGAACCAGACCCTCATCACAGCGTAGGCATGGCCAGCAACGTTGGGACTCTGGGCTCTCCCGGCTGATTTCTGGTTGGGGTGGCTCATATGTGGTTAGGCATTTCAACGGCGTCCAGAAATAAAGGCTCCGATTACCAGAACGGCCAAGAAAGGGGCCACAACGGATGCTAAATAACTATTGTCCGGGTTCAAAAGAAAAATCGTGTGGCCTGCGACAATAAGGGCCATAAAAAACATTCCAAGCCCGACGAACGCCGCATAACGCGTTTCGTTTACGTCGGAATATCGCAGAGTTATTGCCGTGATGAGGTTGGCAACTTTTTGTGACAGATACCAGCAAGGTATGTATAGAGCCATCGCCCCGATTGCAGAAACGGTGGAAAACTGTTCACTTTGCAAAACTAAGTTTAATGACAATCGCGTCGTTTCTAAATCCAGAGCTTTGGTACCAATTCCAGCAACCCAGGTAAGCGGGATATTGATCGCCGCAAACATGGCAAAAAACGACACCCCGTAGACATAAACCTGCCATGAAAAAAGGTTGAGTTTGCTTCTATTTTTCGCACGCCATGCTGCGAGATCCTCATCGGAAGAATCTGGACTAGGGGCCACTCTTGGTACAGGTGGTGACGGATTTGTGGGTCTCTGTAGGCTGAGTTTTTCTTGAACGTGCGGTGTGAGAATGTTGGCGGCAATACCAAGAGCCACAGCGGCCAACCCAGCGATTACTGCTTCGAGCATTTAATAATTTCCTGATTGTGATTTACCTGAAATCTGATTATGTCCAAGTCCGACAAGATACGATTGTTAGATGATTTTAGCTTTATTTTCTACACCAATCGCTAAGTTTTGTTGCAACATTATTCCTGTAGTCATAAACCATCCAGAGAGGATTTGGTTCTCCCTTCATCATCCCATGCACTATATGTCTATACAGACCCATATATTCTTGCTTCGCCCAAGACTGTTCAGAACTATTTTGGGCTGCCGGAAGCAATGCGACATTGTCAGACGACAAGCTAATATCACCAACACCAAGTTCCCAAGGAACCCACTTTGAATCTTTACTATTGGTGGTTACAAAAACAACAAGCCTTCTACTGGCGACGATCTGACTTTTTATTATTTGCGCTGTTTCTGGACTGGGATCCTCCGGCATTCGTTCATCACCAAGGTCACAATATACGGATGCTCCGTGATTTTTTAAAAGTTTTATAACCCCAGGAAGATATTCTGCGTCTTTCGAAGAATGAGACAAAAACGTGTCCTTCGAACTTTTTGTTGATGCAGTAGACTTTATTATTCTCTGCTCATTGAGGTTTAGTTCGCTAGTAAAACGTTTTAGATCGCTAAATGTTACGAAATCTACCACTACCATTCTCCAATTTACAACTCAACCGATAGCGATTATTTTGATGATAAAGATTAAAGCTCCTAACGAAGCGTAGAAACCCCAAACGGAAAAGGACTTAAATGACTCCCACTGCAAATTCGACATATTCCCTTTGGGAGAGACGGAATAAAGGTCTATTTCTGATAATGACTTCTTGTGTAACTTAGATATGAAGTCATTATATGCGCACCTAAATGCTTTTTCCAGTGCAAGGTAGTATGCATCGAGAGCGGAAAAAACAATCGTAGGCAAAAAAGCTACATATGCATAATCTGGCCTTCCTTTATCTGCGACGATTACCAATACAGCTGAAACCAAAGTGACGCACCATGCTTTGCATGAAGCACTATTAGATGCCATTCTTTGTATAACATTTTGCAATATACCTAAGTGAGTTTGAATCGATGCTGATTCGGGATTAACATCAACTTGAGCGTTTTTCATATCAATTGGCCTTGTTCTGAATTGCATGCACTATCCATCTAGAGATGTTGTTTGATATATCTCTATAAGCACTGACCGGATCTGGGTCGTAGCAAGGAACTACACTCGACAGCTTCCGTCCATCGTCGAATTTTATTAAATCGAATGGATTTCTACCTTTTCTATCAGCTCCATTTCGGGGGCATTTTACATTATGAATGTGAATGCCTATCAGCGCTTTTCCGTCATTCCATGCCTTGATGATTTCGTGCTCAACCCAAGGCCTGTCTGCAGTTTCACTCCCGATCAAAACGATAATACATCGCTTATACTTCATGTTTTGATCAATCCAATTCTCAACCGCCCGCTTGCCCGTCCGCTTAAGCTTTTCCCATTCATTAGGAGTGGTTGGCGAGTTTCCTTCAATACTACCAATATTTCTAATTTGCTGAACTCTCATTACATCGTTATTAAAGTGAAAGCTATAAAAGACAGGTATCTTTGCCATTTTCTTCCCCTTATCAGATGTGGCTTTATATGCTCCCCCAGCTAGGCTACCCAGAGCTACCCCCCCAATTCCAGGAAGAATTAAGTTTCCAAAAAAAGCGCCTATCGCTACTGGCAAAATAATATTACCAATCTCATTTGTATCTCGATTAAGATCTGTCCATTTCTTTGGATTCTTTAGCGGCGAACGCTTAATCTTAGCCACGAGTGTCGATTCCTTAGCATCTAACGTGTGGAATTCATGAGCCTGGGCGAAGCGCGCGCCTCATGCAATGACCTTGTTTGGCAGCCCAGTCCTGCAAGGGTATCAGGATCCACCTTCTTCTCAGGCCACTCCGGGTTATTGGGCATGTGGCGTGGCTCCATGCGAGTCATCAGCGACATACTGAAAGGCTGTGAATAGCAACCAATAAAAGTAACGCGATCGCTGATAAATGCCCCAAACAAAAAAGGCCCGAAGTTTTCACTCCAGGCCCTCTCATCAATCACCGGTCAATCACCTCAACCACACTTACTATCACCACAAGACAGGCAAGTCGCACACCCGTCCATCACGATCACCGCCTTGGTGCTGCACTTGCCACACATGGTGGCGTTGGCGGGGTAGTCGCTGGCTTTTTCGTCGTTGGTGGCCGTGGAGTGGCCGGCTTCGAATTCGGCGCGCTTTTCGGCGAGGATGCGCTTGGTGGTTTCGCTCATTTCCTCGTTTTCCAGCAGGCCGATGGCCTTAAGGTGCTTCTCGATCACGGCGCCGATTTCAGCCACCAGGGACGGCATGAATACGCCGCCTTTCTTGAAGTAGCCGCCGTTGGGGTCGTACACGCTGCGCAGCTCTTCCACCAGGAAGGTCACGTCGCCACCCTTGCGGAAGACCGCAGAGATAACACGGGTGAGGGCGATTACCCACTGGAAGTGTTCCATCGACTTGGAGTTGATGAACACTTCGTACGGCTGCCGGCTTTCGTGGTCGGTGTCTTCGTTGAGCAGGATGTCGTTGATGGTGATGTACATCGCGTGCTCGGCGATCGGCGGCTTGATCTTGTAGGTGGTGCCCAGCAGGAAGTCCGGCCGTTCGATGTATTCGTTCATCTCAACGGGCTTGGTTTCCGCGTGCACCGGCGCCTGGTGTTCGGTGGCTTCGGGGTCGGCTTTCTTTACGCGGTAGCCGACGATTTTGTTGCTGATTTTAACTGTCATGTTCGTTGTCCTGTGTCGGGTTCCCGGATCAATATTTACCGTAGGTGCCTTCTTTGAGGGCGTCGAAGAGGTTGGCGGCGTTGTGGATCTCGCCGTCGTACTCCACCTGTTCGTTGCCCTTCAGGGTCACCTTGCTGCCGTCGTCCAGTGTGAATTCATACAGAGTGTTTTCCAGGTCTTTCTCTTTCACCAGTACACCCTGGAACGCTTCGGGGTTGAAGCGGAAGGTGGTGCAACCCTTCAGGCCCTTGTCGTAGGCGTACATGTAGATGCCCTTGAAGTCCGGGTAGGCGAAGTCCGTAGGCACGTTGGCGGTCTTGGAGATGGAGGAATCCACCCACTTCTGGGCCGCGGCCTGGATGTCCACGTGCTGCGTCGGCGTGACGTCGTCGGAGGTGGTGAAGTAGCTTGGCAGCTTCTTGTCTTCGTCCTCGGAGAACGGCATCGCGCCCTGGTTCACCAGGTGGCGGTAGGCCAGCAGTTCGAAGGAGAACACGTCGACTTTTTCCTTGGTCTTGCGGCCTTCGCGGATGATGTTCCGGGCGTAGTGGTGCGAGAAGCTCGGCTCAATGCCGTTACTGGCGTTGTTGGCCAGTGACAGGCTGATGGTGCCGGTCGGCGCGATGGAGGTGTGGTGGGTGAAGCGGCCACCTTTCTCGGCCAGTTTCTCGATCAGCTCCGGTTCCACGCCGGCAATCTGCTGCATGTAGCGGCTGTACTTGGCGTGCAGCAGCTTGCCCTTGAGCTTGTCGCCCAGCTTGTAGCCGTCTTCGCTCAGCTGCGGGCACTTGGACAGCATCTTGGGGGTAATTTCGAACTCGTCGTCCATGATCGGCGCCGGGCCTTTCTCTTCGGCCAGGGCCAGGGACTGGCGCCAGCCTTCCACGGCCATCTCGCGCACCACTTCTTCGGTGAACTGTACGGATTCTTCAGAACCGTAGGGCATGCGCAGCATGGCGAGGGTGGAACCCAAACCGAGGATGCCCATGCCGTGGCGGCGCTTGTAGGTGATTTCGTGGCGCTGTTCTTCCAGCGGCAGGCCGTTGATCTCCACCACGTTGTCCAGCATGCGGGTGAAGATGCCCACCACCTTGCGGTACTTCTCATAGTTGAAGCTGGCCTTGTCGGTGAACGGGTAGTCCACGAACTTGGTCAGGTTCACCGAGCCCAGCAGGCAGCTGCCGTACGGGGGCAGGGGCTGCTCGCCACAGGGATTGGTGGCGCGGATGTCTTCGCAGAACCAGTTGTTGTTCATCTGGTTGACCTTGTCGATCAGGATGAAGCCGGGCTCTGCGTAGTCGTAGGTGCTGGTCATGATGGTGTCCCAGATGAACTGGGCTTTCAGGGTGCGGTAGATGCGGCACGCAACCTTGCCTTCATCGTTGACCACGTAGCCTTCCAGAATCGGGAAGTCGCGGTACACAAACTGTTCCGGGTCGTTCAGGTCCAGGCCTTCTTCTTCCACTTCCTTCTCGGTGACCGGGAAGGACAGGTGCCAGTCGTCACCGTTGCGGACGGCTTCGATGAAGTCTTCGGTGATCAGCAGCGACAGGTTGAACTGGCGCAGGCGGCCGTCTTCACGCTTGGCCTGGATGAAGTCGATGATGTCCGGGTGGTGAACGTCGAAGGTGGCCATCTGTGCGCCACGGCGGCCACCGGCGGAAGACACGGTGAAGCACATGCGGTCGAAGATATCCATGAACGACAGCGGGCCAGACGTCGTTGCGCCGGCGCCGGCCACGTAGGCGCCACGGGGACGCAGGGTGGAGAATTCGTAGCCGATGCCGCAGCCTGCTTTGAGGGTCAGGCCGGCTTCGTGGTTCTTTTCCAGGATGTCGTTCATGGAATCCTGAACAGAGCCAGACACGGTACAGTTAATGGTGGAGGTGGCCGGTTTGTGGGCCTCGGCGCCGGCGTTGGAGGTAATACGTCCTGCCGGGATTGCGCCGTGCTGAAGGGCCCAGATGAAGTCCTTCATGTGTTTGGCGCGGTTGGCCTTGGCTTCCACCTGGGAAAGGGCAGTCGCTACGCGTTCGTAGGTAGCGTTGATGTCCTTATCGACGGGTTCGCCGGTTTTGGTCTTGAGCTGATACTTGCTGCTCCAGATGTCGAGCGAAGCTTCCTGCATTGGAATTGTTGTTATCACTGCCTGTGCTTTAGCGTTCATTGCCACCCTCAATCTTCCAGTATGTCTTAATAAATGGCTGTCGGTGACCCCGAATACAACCATACCCCAGTTGGAACGTGCTGATTTTTACGGGCCAGGGTGTGTGTCCTGGCCGGATTGCGCTCTTTTTGAACAAAACCACTATATGTGGTGTTGACCTCGCCGGTCTTTTTGCCGTTTTCCGGGGAAGGGCCATGCCTGTAGCTGGCGGCCGTGGCGACCCTGGCGGCTTATTTGGGCGATGGTCAGAAAATATCCATGCGACCCTATATATGGGCGTCTTTCGGATGAGTATAACAGGATATAGTGGTCTGTGAATAAGAAGACAACTATCGCTTGTGGGTCTCAGGCAAAGAAAATCAATGGAAAAGGGCTTGAATCCGGGGAATTGCCCGGAAAATCGCCAGGTTGGACGTTTGGCCTACAAAGCACAACATGTTGTGGTTAAAAAATGGCCGAAAAAAAGGCGGGACCCTGTCCCGCCTTTTTGTGGTTCCGGGGTTGAGTCTGTCAGTCCAGCAACAGGCTGTCGTCGTCGATTTCCAGCCCCCGTTGCTTTTCGAACAGTCCCAGCAGGTCTTTGACCTCCAGACCTTTGCGCTTCTCACCTTCGATATCAAACACCACTTCGCCCTGGTGAAGCATCACGGTGCGGTCACCGACTTCCAGCGCCTGCTTCATGCTGTGGGTGACCATCAGGGCGGTGAGTTTCTGCTCCTCGATGATCTGGGTGGTAAGTTCAAGGACAAAGGCGGCGGTTTTCGGGTCCAGGGCGGCGGTGTGCTCGTCCAGCAGCAGGATGGCGGAGGGCGTCAGGCTGGCCATCAGCAGGCTGACGGCCTGGCGCTGACCACCGGAAAGCAGGCCCATCTTGTCGCCCAGGCGGTTTTCCAGCCCGAGCTTGAGGGAAGACAGGCTGTTGCGGAACTGCTCCATGTACTCTTTCTTCACCGCGGCTGTCAGCCCACGGCGCTGGCCGCGCTTGATGGCCAGGGCCAGGTTTTCCTCAATGCTCAGCCCTTCGCAGGTGCCGGCCAGCGGGTCCTGGAATACTCGGGCAACGCTGCCCGCGCGTTTGTGGGTGGGCAGTTTGGTGACGTCCTGGTTGTCGACAATGATCTTGCCGCTGTCCACCATCACTTCGCCGGCGAGGGCGTTGAGGAAGGTGGATTTTCCGGCGCCGTTGCTGCCGATCACGGTGACAAACTCACCCTGGTTGACGGTCAGGCTCATGCCCCGCAGTGCGGGGTTTTCCAGGGGCGTGCCCTTGCCAAACGTCAGTCTGAGATCCGTTGCGCTAATCATGCTGTACCTCTCAGGCTTTTTTGCGGGTGAAGCGGGCGGCAACCGAGGTGCGCACACCGGGCAATACGATGGCCAGGGTGACCAGTACCGCCGTGATCAGGTTGAGATCCTGGGACTGCAAGCCGAGGAATTCCGCGTTCAGGGCGAAGGCGATGGCCAGCCGGTAGATGATGGCGCCCACCACGCAGGCAATCAGAGCCTTGATCACCGTGTTGGGGGTAATCACCGCTTCGCCGCCAATCAGCGACGCCAGGCCGATCACAATCACGCCCACACCCATGGTGACGTCCGCTGCGCCCTGGCTCTGGGCGAAGAGCGCGCCCGCCAGGCCAACGAGGCCGTTGGACAGGGCAACACCGAGAATGATCATGCCGCCGGTGGCAATGCCCTGGGCCCGGGCCATGCGGGCGTTAGCGCCGGTGGCACGCATGGCCAGGCCGGTTTCGGATTTCATGAATCGCCACAGCAGGATCAGGGATACGAATACCACGATCACGAACAGCAGCACCGGCACCTGGTGGTAGGCCAGCCCCAGGTCGTACCAGGGCGTGAGCACGGTTTCCTCGGTCAACAGCGCCACGTTGGGGCGGCCCATGATGCGCAGGTTCACGGAATAGAGCGCAATCATGGTGAGGATGGACGCCAGCAGGTTAAGAATATTCAGCTTGACGTTGAGCAGGGCGGTGACCGCACCGGCGGCCATGCCGGCCAGTATGGCGCCGCCGGTGGCAATCCAGGGATTCCAGCCGGCAAGAATCAGCATGGCTGCGACGGCCGCCCCGAGGGGGAAGCTGCCGTCGACGGTCAGGTCTGGAAAATCCAGGACCCGGAAAGAGAGGTAGATACCGAAGGCGACCAGACCGTAGATCAGACCGGTCTCGATAGCGCCGTATAGAGCAATGTCACTGAGCATGGGTAATATTCGCTGTAAAAGAATACGGGCGGGCCCTTGTGAGGCCCGCCCGTAGTGAGTCAGGTGTTACTTATCGCTTTTGACGATTTCCTGGGCATCGTTCAGCACATCTTCGGACAGGGTAATGCCCATGCGCTCGGCTGCTGCGGGATTCACGAACAGGTTCAGCGTGTCAACGGATTCAACCGGCATCTCTCCCGGGTTGGCGCCGTTCAGTACCCGCGCCACCATGCTGCCGGCCTGGCGGCCGTGGTCGTAGTAGTCGAAGCCGAGGGCTGCAACGGCGCCACGGCTGACGGTGGCGGTGTCCGCTGCGAATACCGGGATCTTGGCGCGCTCACCCACGGAAACCACGGCTTCGGCGGCGCTGATCACGGTGTTGTCAGTTGTCAGGTAGATGGCATCGGCCTTGCCCACCAGGGAGCGGGCCGCGCCCAGCACTTCGGAGGTTTTGGTGGCGGCGGCCTTGGCCAGTGTCAGCCCGCGGGCTTCCAGGCGCTCTTCCAGCAATTCCACCAGGGCGACGGCGTTGGCTTCACCGGGGTTATAAACGGTGCCGATGGTCTTGGCATCCGGTACCAGGCGCTCCAGCAGGTCAATGTGGTGCTCGATCGGCAGCATGTCGGTAACGCCGGTGATGTTGGCGCCCGGGGCTTCCAGGCTCTTCACCAGTTTGGCGCCTACCGGATCGGTGACGGCGGCGAACACCATGGGGATGTTGCGGGCGGCAGCGGCCATGGTTTGCGCTGAAGGCGTGGCGATGGCAACGATGACATCGGGGCCGTTGCCCACGAATTTGCGGGCAATCTGAGAGGCGATGGCGGCGTTGCCCTGGGCGCTCTCATGCATGACCTCAAGGTTATCGCCTTCGGTGAATCCCTCTTCGGCCAGTTCATCCCTGACCCCCTGGTAAACCGCATCCAGGGCCGGATGTTCCACAATCTGGGTGACGGCAACCACCCGTGGTTCGTCGCCTTGTGCCAGTCCCGCTGCGGCCAGCAGGGTTGCACCAATCAGGGTTCGCAGAGTCTTCTTGGCCATAAGCCCTTTCTCCCGAGAGTGTTGAGCGGTGATTCATGGTTTTAAAGGTGCGGAAGTTTACCACACGGAAACAGATAGCGGGGTAGGGGAAGTTACCTGATTCGTATCAAAGCGTTGCAGAAAATCGGTAAAAACATGATAAATGCAATAACTTTATCGCCATCACGTTTTGACGAGAGGAGGTGTGTTGCAATACGCTACGAAAGTCTTATAAGCCCGCAAAGAGGCCGGCTCTCACGCGACACACGCAGTTCCCAATAACTCAAATAACTGTAAGCAAGGAAAGGTCCATGGACACAACAAACAAACTCCCCCTGGATATGGTGTATTACTGGGAAAAGGCCAAGGCCGATTCCCTGTACATGACACAGCCAATGGGCGATGGACAGGTGGTTGAATACACCTGGAAACGTGCCGTTGATGAAGCCCGCCGCATGGCGTCTTACCTGAAGTCCCTCAACCTGCCTGAGAAGAGCAGGGTGGGCATTATTTCCAAGAACTGCGCGCACTGGATCATGTCCGATTGGGCGATCTGGATGGCGGGCCACATTTCCGTACCGCTGTACCCGACCCTGAATGCCGACACCGTCAGTTACATCCTGGATCACAGTGAATGCGAGGTGGTGTTCATTGGCAAGCTGGATGACTGGGACATGATGAAGCCGGGCGTGCCCGAAAGCGTCCGTTGCGTGTCTTACCCGCTGAGCCCGCCCAACGATTTCGAAACCTGGGATGACCTGGTCGCCAAGTTCCCGCCGATGGAAGAAAACACCACCCGCGACGCGGACGAGCTGGCCACCATTGTTTACACCTCCGGCAGCACCGGTCGTCCGAAGGGCGTTATGCTGAGTTTCCGCAACATGGCCTATGCGGCTGCAGGCGGTACCGAAGTGTTGGGCGTGGGCCCGGACGAGCGCATGCTGTCTTACCTGCCGCTGGCTCACGTATTCGAGCGCACGTTTGTGGAGCTGGGGTCGCTGTATTCCGGTTTCCAGCTGTTCTTCGCAGAATCCCTGGACACGTTTGTGCAGGATCTGCAGCGTGCGCAGCCGACCCTGTTCCTGTCCGTGCCGCGCCTGTGGGTGAAGTTCCAGCACGGCGTGTTGCAGAAGCTGCCCAAGCAGAAGCTTGATAAACTGCTTAAGATTCCTCTTGTAAGCGGCTTGATTAAAAAGAAAGTTCTTAAGGGGCTTGGTCTGGACAAGGTGAAGCTGGCCGGCAGTGGCTCCGCGCCGCTGTCCCACGATGTGCTGGACTGGTACCGCAACCTGGGTCTTGAGTTGCTGGAAGGCTATGGCATGTCCGAGAACTTTGCCTATTCCCACATGAACAAGCCGGGCCGTTCCCGCACCGGTTATGTGGGCGAGGCGCTGCCCGGGGTGGAAGTGAAGATCAGTGACCAGGGTGAGGTACTGGTGAAGAGCCCGGCCACTATGATGGGTTACTATAAGGACGAAGAGAAAACCCGCGAAACCTTCACCGAAGACGGTTTCCTCAAGACCGGTGACAAGGGCGAGATCGACGAGATGGGCCGCCTCAAGCTGACTGGCCGCATCAAGGAAATCTTCAAGACCAGCAAGGGCAAGTACATTGCTCCGGCGCCGATTGAGAACCGCCTGATGTCCCACGATGCCATTGAGATGGTGTGTGTCTCCGGCGCCAACCAGACCCAGCCCCACGCGCTGGTGATGCTGGGCGAGGAAACCCGCCCGAAACTGGCGGATGAGGCTTTCCGCAAGGAGCTGGAAGCCAGCTTCAAGGACCTGATTCAGGAAGTGAACAAGACCGTTGACCCCCATGAGCAACTGGCGTTCATTACCGTGGTCAGTGATGAGTGGTCTATCGAGAACAGCTTCCTGACGCCAACGCTGAAACTGAAGCGCAACGTGGTGGAAGATGCCTACGAGGAGAAGGTGGACAGCTGGTACGCTCAGCGCCAGCCGGTTATCTGGCAGTAATAGCTGCCGTTAACGTGCGGGGCAACCCGCCGATGGCCACAGGGAAGCCCGGATTCGTCCGGGCTTCTTTCATTCTGGTGACAAAAAGCCTACATAAGTCGCATAGGGCTGGCGTGGACAAGGGAATAAACTGAGGGTAATCAAGGAGGGGCTATGACTCAGTTAGAGCGTTTCCAGAAACGCATTCATGAATCCATTCCGCTGACCCGTGCGCTTGGCCTGGAAGTGCTTTCCTATGACGGCCATGCCTTGTTGGTGAGTGCGCCGCTGGAACCCAATCACAATCACCAGGGCACCGGTTTTGGTGGCAGCGTTTACTCGGTAGCGGTCACGGCCGCCTGGGGGCTGATCGAGCTGGCCATTGCCGATATGGGGCTGCGGGGCAATGTGATGGTCCAGAGCGGCAGCATGGATTATCTGACCCCGGTGGAGGGAGATTTCTACGCCCTGTGCCGGCTTCCCGCCGGAGAGATACCAGATCGCTTCAGGAAGAGCCTTGCCCGCCATGGCAAGGGGCGCCTGGCGTTGCACGCGGATGTGTACTGCGGTGAGCCGACGAACGATCCAAAGGGCGCACCGGTAGCCACCTTTCAGGGCCGTTTCGTCGTTCAGGACGCCAGTTCCAGGCCTATCCTCTGACCTTCTCTGATCCCGGGCCGGCGGCGCATCAGGCGATGCTGCGGCTGGCCGAGATGGATCGACTCATCAGGATGATCGGAATAATACCCGCCAGAACAATTATCAACGCCGGTAACGCGCTGTGGGCGAGCCGTTCATCGGAGGCAAACTGGTACACGTAGGTGGCCAGGGTGTCGAAGTTGAACGGTCGCAGGATCAGCGTTGCGGGCAACTCCTTCATGCAGTCCACGAACACCACCAGCGCGGCGGTAATCAGCGTGCCCCGAAGCATGGGCAGGTGAACCCGCACCAGGGTGCTGCCGGGCGTGTGCCCCATGGAGCGGGACGCCATGTCCATACTTGGGGTGATTTTCTGCAGGGCGCTTTCCACGCTGCCGGCTGACACTGCCAGGAAGCGCACCGTATAGGCGAACACCAGGGCAAAGGCCGAGCCGCTCAGCAGCAGGCCGGTGCTGATGTTGAAGGTGTCCCGCATCACGCTGTCCAGCCAGTTGTCGAAGCCCGCCAGGGGGATGATCACGCCGACCGCCAGTACCGCGCCGGGCATGGCATAGCCGAGGCTGGAGAGGCGCATCATGATCTGCATGCCCCGGGTGTCGTGCAGTCGCCGGCTGTAGGCCAGGGTAACGCCGATCAGCAGGGTGGTCAGCGCTGCGGTTCCGGACAGGAACAGGCTGTTCAGGGTGTTGCGGATAAATTCGGAGTTCCAGCTTTCGTCAAAGTATTCCCAGGCGTACTGGCCCAGGGTAATGGCCGGAATCGCAAAGCCCAGAATAACCGGCGCGGCGCACACAGCGATGCAGATCAGTTGCCGGGGCCGGGACAGGGTAAAGCGGCGGATCGGATCCCGGTTGTCGCGCGCCGCGAACTGTTGTTGCCGGCGGCGGGAGTAGCGTTCGAGGGTGACCAGGATCACCATGAAGATCAGCATGGTGGTGGCAATCTGCGCGGCGCCGCCGAGGTTGCCCAGGTTCATCCAGGTGTCGAACAGGCCGGCGGTCAGGGTCTGCACGGCGAAGAAATCAACGGTGCCGAAATCGTTGAGGGTTTCCATCAGCACCAGGGACAGGCCCACGGCGATGGCGGGGCGGGCGATGGGCAGAACCACCCGGAAAAACGTACTGATGGCCGAATGCCCCAGGCTGCGGCTGACGGCAAACAGTGAAGGTGACTGCTCCAGGAAGGCGGCGCGGGCCAGCAGATACACATAAGGGTACAGCACCAGCCCGATCATCAGGGTGGCGCCCTCCAGGCTGCGGATTTCCGGGAACCAGTAATCCCTGGCGCTCTCCCAGCCAAAGATCTCCCGTAATGCTTTCTGGACCGGCCCGGCGTAGTCAAGCAGGCTGGTGTACACATAGGCAATGACGTAGGCGGGAACCGCGAAGGGCAGCAGCATGGCCCACTCGAAGAAACGGCGGCCGGGAAATTCGCACATGGTGACAGCCCAGGCGGTTGCCAGTCCGATCACCAGTGTAATAATCGCCACTCCGGCCATCAGTTTGAAGGTGGTGACCAGGTAACGGGGCAGGGTGGTGTCCAGCAGGTGGGGCCAGATGTTCTCATCAGGAAACAGGGCCAGGAAAAGAACCGATACAACCGGGAGTGCGACGATCGCCGTGGTAAGGGCAGCGGATATGAGCCACCGCTTGGAGGTACGTTTCGCCAGCAGGGGTTGACCTAGCCCGGTTTCACCGCTGGTACCTGCCTCGGTCATGTCGTTCCTTTAGTGCTCCTGAAAAGAGCCACGATTCTAGTCACCTGCGGCTGTGCCTGCAATGACTGGTGTGACCCGACCACGGGGTTTTTGGCCCTCGCAGACAAAAAAGGGTGGGCCAGGCCCACCCTTTTCAGACAGACATCGGTTTACAGGTTGTCGTAATCAACCCGATCAACCAGTTTGACGGCTGCATTGCGGTTGTTGGCAATTTCCTGCAGCGACAGCTGGTCAGGATTGATTTCACCCCATTCTGCCACCTGGCCGGAAGGGCTGACGTCCGGGTTTGCCGGGTATTCGGTGTTCGCTTCCGCGTAGATGCGCTGGGCTTCCTCGGTGGAGAGGAATTCCATCAACCGAACGGCGTTGTCGCGGTTGGGCGCGCTCTTGGTGAGCTGGATACCGCTGATGTTGACGTGGGTACCACGGCCGTCGGCATTGGGGAATACCAGGCGAACGGCTTCGGCAGCCGGGCGCTGGTTCTCGTCGTTCAGCATGTTGCCGTAGTAGTAGCTGTTACCAATGGCCAGGTCGCATACGCCTTCGGCGATGGCCTTGATCTGGTCACGGTCGCCGCCCTGGGGCTTGCGGGCCAGGTTGTCTTTCACGCCTTCCAGCCACTTCTCGGTTTCTTCTTCACCGTGGTGGGCGATCATGGAGGAGATCAGGGCGATGTTGTACGGGTGCTTGCCGCTGCGGGTGCAGATGCGGTTGTCCCACTTGTCATCCGCCAGTTCTTCGTAGGTGGTGATTTCACCTTCTTCAACCCGGTCCTTTGAGGCAAAGATCAGGCGGCCGCGGGTGGTCAGGGCAAACCACTTGCCATCCGGATGACGCAGGTTTTCCGGGATGTTGTTGGCCAGGGTGTCGTTTTCCAGGCTGGCGACCAAGTCACGCTCGACCAGGTCGTTGATGCGTGAGATATCAACGGTCATCACCACGTCGGCCGGGCTGTTGCGGCCTTCACGCTCCAGGCGTTCGGCCAGGCCTTTCTTGGCGAAGATCACGTTGGACTTGATGCCGGTTTCTTCCTCGAATGCGTTGAGCAGGGGCTCCAGAAGGTAAGCCTGACGGTAGGAATAGATGTTCACTTCGCCTTCCGCGGAAGCGCTCAGGGGCATGACCGAGAGGGCCATGGTTGCAGCAGCAGCCAGTTTCATTCGCATGGTGTGATGTCCTTTGTCCAGCAGGTTGGAGCCGTCGTTGTCTTGTTATGATGACGACATTAAAAACAACAACCATTCTCATTTGTGTTAGTGGTTGTGTCAAGTTGACTATTGCAATTTTTATGATGAATGGTGATATGCTTCGGAGGAATAGAAAAAACCATGTAAAATCGGTGGATACGCAGTCTATGGTTGACAAGGATCGGAGAGAGTTCGGGCGCACCGCGATGAGTGCAAAGGTGAAAGTGCGCCATGAGTTGTTGGGGGAATTTGTGTTCTCCACCCGGGATATCTCCGACGGCGGCATTTTCATCGTGGTTGAGGGTGAGTCATTTGATGCTGCCATCGGCGACAAGGTGGAAGTGCAGGTACAAGGCCTGCCGGTTCCCGCGCCGGTGCTGGAAATGGAAGTGGTTCGCCGGAGCAACGACGGTTTCGGTTTGCAATTTGCGGATCAATAAACGGTTTCCCCTGCCTGGCTGTGGATAATGGCGGTTTCTGAACACCCATTTCCAGCCGTGATTCCGACGCCATGAAAAACCATCGCTTTTGTCTGCTGCTTTCGTGCCTGCTGTGTTTGCCGTTCGTGCTCAGCGGTTGTGCTTCCTACTACAGCCATTATGGCCTGTTTCCCGCCGAAAACTCCGAAGGTGATCCGCGCCAGATCATGCTGAACTGGCAGACGGCCGACTATCCGGACTGGTGGTTCGTGGCGGACAAGTCCACGCCTATCACCGTGACGACCCAGTGCAGCACCCGCAGTTGGCGATTGGCGGATGACTCCCACGCAGAGGCCGGTGAATGCGCCGATGGTATCCGTGCCTGCGGTCGGGCCGGTCTTGATCGGGTGGCGGCAAGTGGCGAGCCGGCGGACGACGAAACCCTGTGCCTGTCGGTGAACGCCGGTGAGGCGGAGGCGAAGGTGGTGGATATTGGTGCTTCCCTGGAGCTGCTGGTGTCCTGCCGGCCGGCTGTCACCCGCCGCGGTGAAGGCGACGATCAGGAAGGCGTTGATTACCTGCGAGCGTCACCGGTGCCGTATATGGTCCACATCCGCACATCGCCACGGGGCGCGCTGAATGGGCGCCCGCCGGTCATGGATGATTCGGTTTGTGACGCAGATTGACACTTTTGTACCAGAAGTGTGAGCCCCGTCACGCTGCTACATTTTGTTTCTCCGTGATAGCAAGCGTTACCTCCTGTTGCTTTTGGGTTACTTTGGACTACAAAAATGTAATGGAATCTGGCGTTGGTGGCGTCAGAATGGTGAGTATCGATTATTTTGATTCAAGGGGTGCGCGTCGTGGGCGTTCGTCAAAGGAAAATCGCCGTACAAGACTTGGAAGTCGGCATGTTTGTGTCCGAGCTGGACCGGCCGTGGCACCAGACACCGTTTCCGATCCAGGGCTTTCCTATCCGCTCCCAGGATGACATCCGGTCGGTAGGATCCCACTGCAAGTGGGTTGTTATCGACATCGCTGAACTGCGCGAAAAGGTGAATCTTGGAAAACCGGCGGGGCCGGTGTTTGGAAAGCGTGCAAGAAATCTTGGTGGCAACCGTGAAGTGATTCAGCTGCCGCCGTTGCAGATCAAGGAGCCGGTCGAGTACGAGACCACCGCTACCCTGAAGAAAGAGCTCAAGGTTTCAGGGAGGGTGCTCGCCGATGTCGAGACCGCACTGAGCCGGGTGTTTGGCTCGGTTCAGCGGGAGGAAACGCTGGACTTGAGGGAGGTGGCAGGCGTCACCCGCAAGATGGTCTCCAGTGTGGTTCGTAATCCGGATGCTCTGCTGTGGCTCAGCCGTACCCGTGAACACGATGACTATATCTACCGGCATGCCATGAACACAGCGGTATGGGCGCTGGTGTGTGGTCGCCATCTTGGCCTGAATGAAGGGCTGCTTAACCATCTGGGCCTGGGTTGCCTGTTGTCCCAGGTGGGCAAGACCGAACTGCCTGTGGAGCTGCTGAAGAAAGAGGGCCGGCTGGATGCCGATGAATTTGCCCGCTACCGGAGTTATGTCGGGCGCGGCGTCGCGATGCTGGATGGGACCGGCGTGTCCCGTGCGGTGGTCAGCGTAGTGCAGGGGCATCGGGAGCGCCACAACGGCTCGGGCTTCCCGGAAGGTGTCCGCGGGGATCGCATCCCGTTACTGGCGAAGATCGGTGGCCTTGCCGAGTTTTTTGAAACCCTGATTGGCCCCCGGGAAACCTCCGAACCGATGACGCCGGCCAAGGCGGTGAACCTGCTGTATGACATGCGCAACATCGAGTTTCAGGAAGATCTGGTTGAGAAATTTATCCAGGCGGTCGGAATCTATCCCACCGGAAGCCTGGTTCAGCTTAATAATGGCCAGCGTGGGATTGTGGTGTCCCATTCCGCGGAACGTCGCCTGTGGCCTCGTGTCATGGTGATGACGGACCGGAACCAGCAACCGTTGCAGTCCGCGAAGATCATCGATCTGGCGAGTTTCAACGAGGACAAGGGCCCCGGCGAGACCCTTTCCATTGCCGAGTGCCTGCCCCATGGCACGGAAGGGCTCAATCCGGAGCACTTTGATGTCACCGGTACGGAATCCCGCTGGAACCTGTCGCGACTGGTCGGTTCCTGATCCGATCTGAAGCCCCCGGGTGAGTCAGTCGATGATCACCCTGAGGCTTTTCCTGATCCAGCGATAGCTGTTTGCGGGGCGGAAATTGATGATGATTTCCGATTCGCCTCCGCTGTCTCCCGCGATAAAGTAATCCACCGTTGCCGATTGCCAGCTGAATGAGTGAACCACCACATCCTGGTCACGGGTGCTCATGGCTTCGATGGCTGCCAGATCCGGTTCCCCGTTGATGCGGCGGATTCCCGCTTCCTTGATGTCGGTCTCACTGGCGGGGTGGTTGGCGGTTTCTCTGCCCAGGTAGTAGCGGTTACCGATGACGGTGGTGATGGCATCCAGTTCGCGGGTCAGGTAGTCCTGTGCGGCCTCGGCGTCAAAGTCCTCCAGGCTGCGGACGGATTCAAGAATGCGGTCACGCCTGCTTTTCAGGTCTTCCTGGTACTCCTGGTCGGGGTCCCGCAGGTCTTCATCCTCGGGGCGGGGCATGGCGTTATCAATGTCGGCCTGGGTGGGCGGGGTCTGACAGTGTTCGTCATCCGCCGGGTAGAAGCAGATGGCGGCCAGTAACTGGTTGGCTGGTGACGGGGTGGTGCCCCGTTCGGTGAACTCGCTTTCGCTGACGGTGAAATCAATGGGCGCGGTCAGGTCGGGCAGTGCCCGGTTCAGTTGCCTGACGACCCGGTCGCGTATTTCAATGCCTTCGCCTTCCCCAATGGTTTCATCCCAGTTCAGTGCCAGCAGGAAACGGGTGAGGTTGAGCAGTGTGGTGTCGGTCAGCAACTGTTGCTCGGTGATCTGGTGAGAGCGCAGGCCTTCATCGTCAATGCCCGGGCTGCTGAGTCTCTCGCGGATGTCAGCGAGGAATTCCAGCGGGGTCGTGAATTCGGCGGCGGGCACTTCTTTGGCCAGGGTGAGGTCGCCAACGGCAAAGGTCAGGCGTTCCCCGGGGTAGTAGCGGAACTGGCCGTTGTCATCGGTTGTCTCGCTGCGGCTGGCGCTGGTGTAGTGCAGGCCGCTGATGCCGTTGTAGGTGAGTGAGCCGGTCCGGGTGTCATCACCGCCGCCTCCGCTGTCGCCGCCGAGGCAGCCGGACAATGAGAGCACTGCCATCAGTGGCAGGGATAATCGAAGAAGCTGAACGGATCTCATGGTCTTGCGTACATTCCCTGGTCCTGGGGCCTGCGGTGCAAACGCGACGGGTTTTGCCGGGCCTTTTGTAAATTGTTGTAACCGGCATTATAGGGACGGGCGCGTGGGGATATCGGGAATCCTGTCGCAGTTTGGTGTTTTACCCGGGCGGTGGGTTTCCATGGCGGCGACTTGAAAATTCCGTTGGCGCCACAACTTAAAAGACTTCTGGTTTTACGCATCACACTCTTGGCCGGGCACGCTGACCCGACACGCCACTATTCTGGGTAGTTTATGACCAACGCACTGGAGATCGAGGGGCTGACCAAAACCTACGGTGATGGTTTTCATGCTCTCAAGGGGATCGACATGAACGTCAGGCAGGGGGATTTCTTCGCCCTGCTGGGCCCGAACGGGGCCGGGAAATCGACCACGCTGGGTATCGTGTGCTCCCTGGTGAACAAGACCGGGGGCAAGGTGAGGGTGTTTGGTTACGACATCGATACCCACCTGTCCGATGCCAAGCTGAACCTTGGGGTGGTGCCCCAGGAGTTCAACTTCAATCAGTTCGAAAAGGTGTTCGACATCGTCACTACCCAGGCGGGCTATTACGGCATCCCGCTGAAGCAGGCCAGGGTGTCGGCGGAGAAGTACCTGCGCCAACTGGGGCTCTGGGACAAGAAGGATACCCCGGCGCGGATGCTGTCCGGGGGCATGAAACGCCGGCTGATGATTGCCCGTGCGCTGGTGCACGAGCCCAAGTTACTGATTCTGGACGAGCCGACAGCGGGCGTTGATATCGAACTGCGCCGGTCCATGTGGACCTTCCTGGAGGAAATGAACCGCCAGGGCACCACGATTATCCTGACCACCCATTACCTGGAAGAGGCCGAGGCGCTGTGCCGCAACATTGCGATCATCGATCATGGGCGGATTCTGAAGCACACCAGCAAGCGTGAGCTGCTGCAGCAGTTGCATGTGGAAACCTTCGTGCTGGATACCGAAACCGCATTTGAGGGCGCGCCAGCGCTGGACGGCTTTCCGTGCCGCCTGAGTGATGAGGGCGCGCTGGAAGTGGAGGTCCAGAAGGGCCAGGGCCTGAACCAGGTCTTTGTGCAACTGGAGCAGCGGGGGATCAAGGTGGTCAGCATGCGGACCAAGGCCAACCGCCTGGAGGAGCTGTTCATCCGGATGGTGGAAGAGAACGCCCGGGAAGTCGAGGGAGGTGACGCATGAAAATCCAGGCAATGGTTACGGCATTCAACACCATCGTGATCCGGGAGATTCGCCGTTTCACCAGGATCTGGCCCCAGACCTTGCTGCCACCCGCAGTCACCATGACGCTGTACTTCATCATTTTCGGTAACCTGATTGGTTCCCGGATCGGTGATATGGGTGGCTTTGATTATATGTCCTTCATTGTGCCGGGGCTGATCATGATGGCGGTGATCACCAGTTCCTACGCCAATGTGGTGTCGTCGTTCTTTTCGATGAAGTTCCAGCGCAGCATCGAGGAACTGCTGGTTTCGCCGGTGCCCAACTGGATCATCCTCGCCGGCTATGTCTGCGGCGGCATGGCCCGGGGGCTGGGGATCGGGCTGATCGTGACGCTGCTGTCGCTGGCGTTCACGCGGCTGGAGATCCATAGCCTGCCGATGGTGGTGATTACGGTGTTCCTGACTTCGGCGCTGTTTGCCCTGGGTGGGTTTATCAATGCCATGCTGGCCACCAAGTTTGATGATATTTCCATCGTGCCCACGTTCGTGCTCACGCCGCTGACCTATCTGGGCGGGGTGTTCTATAGCATCAGTATGCTGCCGGATTTCTGGCAGGCTGTGTCCATGGTGAATCCGATTCTGTACATGGTGAATGCTTTCCGGTTTGGTATTCTGGGCGTATCGGATGTGAATCCCTTTGTGGCACTGGGTATGATTCTGGTGTTTATAGCACTGCTGACGGCTATCTCGCTGCGGATGCTCAAGCGTGGCAAAGGCATTCGCCACTAAGTTTCAGGACCGTTTTAACAGGACACACCATGGCCCTTAACGATGCCCCCCTGGGCAAATTCAGTGAATACCCGGACCGCTACAATCCGGATCTGCTTTTCCCTGTGCCGCGGGAGGAAAACCGTCGCCGCATTGGTCTGTCGGATGGCCGCTGGCCGTGGTTCGGGGAGGATCTCTGGCAGGCCTGGGAGGTGTCCTGGTTGCGTGCCGATGGTGTGCCGGCCGTGGCCTGGGCGGAAATCCGTTTTCCGGCTGCTTCGCCCAACATTATCGAATCCAAGTCTCTGAAGCTGTACCTGAACTCCCTGAACCAGGCGGTGTTTTCGTCGCCTGAGCAGGTCGCGGATGTGATCACCCGGGATCTGTCCAGCGGCAGTGGCGCGGCGGTGCAGGTGACCATACGCAGCGTGGATGAGGGCGCCATGGCGGAAGGCCGCCCGCAAGGCTATGAACTGATTGACGGCGGCACGGTTGACGATGTGACCTACGAATACGCGCCGGAATCCCTGTCGGCGTCTGGCGAGGTGGTATCGGAAAGCCTGTGCTCGCATCTGCTGAAAAGCAACTGCCCGGTGACTGGCCAGCCGGACTGGGGCACGGTGATGATCCGTTACACCGGGCCGAAACTGGATCGCAGGGGATTGCTTCGCTACATCGTCAGCTTTCGCCAGAAGCAGGATTTCCATGAGCACTGCGTGGAAACCCTGTTTACCGACATTATGGCGAGGTGCAAACCGGAAGCGTTGATGGTGTGTGCCCGTTATACCCGCAGGGGCGGGTTGGATATCAATCCCTGGCGCAGCACCGATCCGGACGACGGTCCCGGGGCCCGGCTGATTCGCCAGTAAAACTCAGAAGGGGGAGGGGGTCAGCGAATTTCCTCTTCCTGCCGCAAGCGGTCGGCGGCATCTTCCAGGGCGTTCAGAATGGCCTGACGTTCCCTTTCGGTGATCTTGTCGGAATCCAGGTACATGGCAAACCCGCTGTGTTCGTGTTCCAGGAAGCTGCGGTTCGGGCCCATGTCACGGCGGAAGTCCACCACTTCATAAATGGGTACCGGCTTGCCAAAGCCTTTCACCGTAATCTCACCCTTGTCCCGGCACATGATGCGGTCCTTGATCAGTGAGAAGGTTTCATAGGACACCAGTATTTCACCGGGATCGGCCAGGGATTCCAGCCGGCTGGCCAGGTTCACTTCCTTGCCGATGATGGTGTAATCCATGCGGTTTTCCGCGCCGAAGTTCCCGACCGTGGTATAGCCGGTGCTGATGCCCATGCGGATTTCCAGCGGAGTCTTGATACCCTGGCTACGCCACTTCTGGCGCATGATCTTCATGTGCTTGCGCATCTCGATTGCCATGGACACACAAGCAAAGGCGTCTTCCCTCTGACCCCGGCTGGTGGGGTCTCCGAAGAACACCATAATGGAGTCACCAACGAACTTGTCGATGGTGCCGCCGTATTTCAGCGCCACTTCGGACATGCCGTTGAAGTAGTGGTTGAGCAGTTCGGTCAGCGCTTCCGGTTCCATTTCCTCGGACAGCTCGGTAAAGCCCTTGATGTCAGAGAAGAACACGGCGAGTTTCTTGCGCTGGGTTTCCAGGCGCACGTCCCGCTCACCAGTGAAAATTGACTGCCAGACCTGGGGAGACAGGTACTTGGACAACTTGTGGGAGAGGGCGATGGACTGTTCCCGCTGGTTCTGGATCTGGCTCTTGGCCATCATCAGCGCCCGGGCCTGCTGGTGGGAATAGAAAGCCGTAACGCAGATATACAGGCCGGTTGCGAGCAGCGACAGAATGCTGGTCAGCAGGGGCGCCTGAAGACTCTTCGCCGGCCCGAAAATGGCGAGCCCCACCGACAGGGATGCCGCCATGAACACGGAGCCGAACACCCACTGGCGGAAGCCGCCGACAATCAGGCAGCTGAACATCAGCATCATCATGACCGACACGGATGGTATGGCCGTTGCTCCGATAGCACCCACAAAGCCGCCGCCAATCACGCAATCGACCATCAGCATTTTCTGGCGGATACGAGAGGAATGTCTGAGGAAGGTGCGGCGGGTCAGAAGGTGCGCCAGGTGAGGCCAGATCAGCGCCCCGGCGATCATCCAGAGCATCCAGTCGGGAAATGCGCCCTGGAAAACACCCGCGGCGATAATGGCGGCCGCGGCGGTGAACCCAAGGATGCGCCCGTTGTAATCCGGCATCGGCGGAATGGCGATGGGATCAATCTGCGCGTCCACGGCAGTGGACTTGCTGGCGCTGGCATTGCGCAGATCCACGGGGGCGCTCATCATATCAGAAGCGTATCCGTCCGATGAGGATGTCGCGGAACATCACCCAGTCCCCCATCAGGCTGTACAATGGGTATTTGAAGGTCGCCGGGCGGTTTTTCTCGAAGAAGAAATGTCCGACCCAGGCAAATCCGTAACCGATCACGGGCAGCAACAGCAGCCAGACCAGTTTGGCGGTTACAATGGCGTAAAGGGCAACGATGATAACAAGAAGGCTGCCGACAAAATGGAGCCGGCGACAGGTCAAGTCGCTGTGCTCTTCCAGATAGTACGGATAGAACTCAGAAAAATTGCGAAAAGCGCTTTGCTCACTCATGGTTTCGCTACCGGCTCATTTATAGTTTTTCGAAAGTCGGACTACGACGAAAGGTTAACAGTTATACAGAAAAGCCACAATTCAGTTCGGGCCTTTCCGAATCTGTCCACAGGGGAAAGTCATTGCCGCTTCTCCTGCCATCTCTTCCGGCAAGACCTCCGAATTTGCCGCCTGACCCTCTCCAGCCCGCTGTATTCATAGCCTCCCGAAAACTGGCATCGACGTTGCTTTGTCTACTGCAAAGAGGTGAACCGGCAAACCAATGCAGGGCCGGGCACAAGGTTCTGGAGGCAATATGGCAATTTCCTTTGATAAAGCACTGGGTATTCACCAGCACGCCCTGGAAGCCAGGGTTCAGCGTGGTGAGGTATTGGCGAACAACCTCGCGAATGCCGATACCCCAGGCTACAAAGCCAGGGACGTCGATTTCCGCGCGATGATGGAAAAGGCACAGCAGAGTGTCAGCGGATTCAACATGGAGCGGACTCACGACGCCCACATGGATACGACGCCCGGTGGCCAGGACAACGAGCTGCTCTACCGCGTGCCGCACCAGCCTTCCGTGGATGGCAACACGGTGGACACCCAGCAGGAGCAGAGCCGGTTCATGAGAAATGCCATGGACTACCAGGCGAGCTTCCAGTTTCTGGACGGCAAATTCTCGGGGCTGAAGAAAGCCCTTTCAGGTCAGTAATCGGGCGCAGCCACTAGCTGAGGAGCATCAACATGTCCCTGGGTAACATATTTGATATCGCCGGTTCCGGCATGACTGCGCAGTCACTGCGGTTGAACACCACGGCATCCAATATTGCCAACGCGGAAACCGCCAGTTCCAGCACCGAAGGCACGTATAGGGCACGCAAGCCCGTGTTTGCCGCGATCCAGCAGTCCATGCTGAACCCGGACCAGAAAGATCTGGCGTTCGGGAGCGACGAAGGCCCCGGCGCCGGGGTTCGTGTGGACGGCATTGTCGAGAGTGATGCGGAACTGCAGATGCGTTATGAACCAAACCATCCCGCTGCCAACGAAGACGGTTACGTGTTCTATCCCAACGTCAATGTGGTTGAGGAGATGGCCGACATGATGTCCTCATCCCGCAGCTTCCAGATGAACGTGGACATTATGAACACGGCCAAATCCATGATGCAGCGCATTCTTACACTTGGGCAGCAGTAACCGGGCGAGGACCGACCGATGAGCGCAATTAACCCGACGAATGTCTCTGATGTACTGGGCGATTTTCGTCATCAGCAGGGCGGTGCCGGCAACGGTACGAACGAACTCGGCAAGAACGAGTTCATGGAGCTGATGATTGCCCAGCTGAAGAACCAGAATCCGCTTGAACCCCAGGATAATGGCGAATTTATTTCCCAGCTTGCCCAGTTCAGTTCCCTTGAAGAAATGCAGGGCGTGTCCCGGAGTGTGGATGAACTGGGCAGCCAGTTCCGCTCCACCCAGGCGCTGCAGGCGTCGGCGATGGTGGGGCGGACCGTTCTGGCGCCATCGCAAATTGGCATACTTGGTAGCGAAGGCGAGATCACCGGCACCATTCAGGTTCCGGCATCCACCGGCGGGTTGCGTCTGTCCATTGAAAGTCAGAACGGTGAACGGGTACGGCAGATTGACCTGGGCGCCAGTGAGGCCGGCGTTGCTTCCTTCCAGTGGGATGGCACGGACGGCAACGGCAATGCCTTGCCACCCGGCCCCTACCGCATTGTGGCTGAGGGTTCCTACCCCAGCGGAACCGAGCAGCTGGCCACCATGGTCAGCGCCAATGTGGACAGCGTTTCTCTCGGTCAGGGCGGTAAAGTCACACTGAATCTGGCCGGCATGGGCTCCATTGCCCTGTCGGACGTAGAACAAATCAATTGATACCGGTGCGAAACCACGAGGTGAATTATGGCTTTTAATACAGGGCTTAGCGGTTTGAGGGCAGCGTCCGTTGATCTGGACGTCACCGGTAATAACATTGCCAATGCCAGTACCGTTGGCTTCAAAAGCAGCAGCGCACAGTTTGGCGACCTTTATGCCAGCGGTTTCCTGAGTTCCGGCAACAACCCGGTGGGCGATGGTGTGCGGGTGCAGGACGTGAAGCAGTCTTTCGGTCAGGGCAACATCAGCTTTACCGATAACGGACTGGATATGGCGATCAACGGTGATGGCTTCTTTGTCCTGAATAACGGTGGAGAAGTTCGCTATTCCCGTGCCGGTCAGTTTGGCATCGACAAAGACGGATTTATTACCAATAACCAGAACATGCGTGTGCAGGGCTTCACCGCTGATGACGACGGTAATCTGTCCGGCATTCGTGGGGATCTGCAGGTGGAGACCGACAACCTGGCGCCAAGGCGGACCACCAATCTGAGCACTGATCTCAATCTGGATTCCAGGGAAAGTGTGCTGGAAAACCGCATACGTGATCTGGGCGAAGATCTGAACGTGGCAGACCTGGACGGTGATGCTTTCCAGGTCGAGTATTCCGACGGTACCACGTCGCAGCTCATCTCCATTGGTACGGATCAGCCCGCAAATGAGGTGGCTGAACTTCTGGGTTCTCAGAAAGGCGTTAACGCTTCCGCCAGGACAAAGTTTGACCTGTCCGAACAGTTTGATATGACTCAGCTAGCCAGTGATTTGTCTGATCCGGACTTTGAGCTGACCATATCCCTGAACGGAAGCGACAACGTGACTTTCCGTGGCAGTGATGGCATTACCGATCTGGATTCGCTGGCTGCCGCCATCAATGACTCGGAGTTGAACACTCTGCAAGCGCAGGTTTCCGACAGCGGTGATGATATTTCCATTACCGACAGTCGCGGGTTCACTGTCGATATGTCCTACACGACCGGCGCAGCAGGCAATCAGTCATTTGCCGCTCCCGAGCGTGGCAATCTGTTTGTGACCACTGAACGCGAGGTGGCCGGCATACTGACTGATCCCGCCGGAACCGGCACGTTTGAGGCCGCGTATACAGCAGGCGAGACCCGGATCACCAATGAGTTCAATCCGCTGGACCAGCGCACATACAACCACGCTACATCCACCACGATCTACGACAGCCTGGGCAACTCCCACGAATTGACCCAGTTCTTCGTGAAGGAGCCTTCGCCGGGTGATGGAGTTGGTCAAAGTGAATGGTCGATCTACATGCAGATTGACGGTGAAATGGTTGCGGGTACCGATGAGACACCCTATACAGCCAGGTTCAACCAGGATGGTGATCTGCAATCGATCAATGGCGACCCGAATGGTGAAGTGGTTATTGATGACTGGGTGCCGAAAGACGCAAATGGCCTGCCCAATGGTGCGGATGGTCCTCCTGCTCCCGGGGAGGAAGTGGTCACACCGATTCCTGATCCGCCCACCACTTCTGCGTTTGTGGTGGACCTGAGCAATACCACCCAGTATGGCAGTGCCTTTGGGGTAAATGATCAGAATCAGAACGGTTATACCACGGGTCGTTTATCCGGTCTGGATGTGTCCGATCAGGGTGTGCTGTTTGCCCGATACACCAATGGCCAGTCTCAGGCGTTGGGGCAGGTAGCCCTGGCGGCGTTCAATAACACCGATGGACTCTCGCCGGTAGGGGAGACAACCTGGGTGGAAACCTTCGAGTCCGGTCAGCCGATCATCGGCGCCCCGGATACCGGAACCCTGGGCTCCATCAAGGCCAGTTCGGTAGAGGATTCCAACGTGGACCTGTCTGCGGAACTGGTGAACCTGATCATTGCCCAGCGCAATTACCAGGCGAACGCGAAGACCATTGAAACCTCCGATGCGGTCACCCAGACCATCATCAACCTGAGATAATCCGCAAAACGCAATTCTGGCATAACTCCTGCAGGAAGACTGGTGACAGTCAAAATTCCGGCAGGAGTTTTCCCATGGATAAAGCCCTCTATATCGGGATGTCTGGCGCCAAGCAGAACATGCTGGCCCAGCGTGCCCACGCCAATAACCTGGCTAACGTCAGTACCACAGGGTTCAAGAAAGACTTCGCCCAGGCTCGTAGCATGCCGGTGTTCGGTGAGCATCACCCGACCCGCGCCTACGCCATGACCGAGCGGCCGGGGACGGATCTGTCCGCCGGGGCGCTGATGGAAACCGGCCGCAAGCTGGATGTTGCCGTTGAAGGCGACGGCTGGCTAGCGGTTCAGAACCAGCGCGGTGAGGAAGTCTTTACCCGGTCCGGCAGTCTGCAGATTGATGTGAACGGACTGGTTCGCAATGCCAGCGGTGACATGGTTATGGGCAACGGTGGCCCTGTCGCTTTGCCGCCTTTCGATAACGTTCAGATTGGCGCCGACGGCACCGTTTCCATCGTTCCTGTCGGCGGTCCGCCGGATCAGCTGGTGGAAGTGGATCGCCTGAAGCTGGTAAACCCACCGCCCGGCGCGCTGGAGAAGGGTGATGACGGGTATATGCGTCGCAAGCCGGACCAGGCTTTGGATGGTCCTGAGCCGCCGGATGGAAATATGCGCGTGGCCTCCGGATTTCTGGAAAGCTCCAACGTGAATGCCGTTGAGGAAATGATTGCCAACCTGCAGCTGTCGCGGCAGTACGAGATGCAGGTGAAGGTTATGACCACCGCGAATGAAAATTCCGAGGCTTCGGCACGCCTGTTGCAGAACCTCTGATAAACCTTGGGCACAGTCGTCGGATGGACAGGAAAGCGGCAAAACATGGCCGCCTGACAGAGTCCACCGGCAAGGAGAATAAACATGCATCCAGCACTTTGGGTCAGTAAAACCGGGTTAAGCGCGATGGACACCAAGATGTCCACCATTTCCAACAACCTGGCTAACGTTAACACCACCGGTTTCAAGCGGGACCGCGCGGTGTTCCAGGACCTTCTGTATCAGGTGAACCGGCAGCCCGGCGGTATGAGTACCGAAAATTCCGAGCTTCCATCCGGCCTTCAGCTGGGCACCGGTGTGCGTGTTGTCGGCACGACCAAACAGTTTTCCCAGGGCAACCTTGAGGTGACCGAACAGCCGCTGGACATGGCGGTTAACGGTCGCGGTTTCATGCAGATTCTGCTCCCGGACGGGCAGCTCGCCTACACTCGGGACGGCCAGTTCCAGCTCAACTCGGACGGGGATATCGTGAATCCGGATGGCTATACGTTGGAGCCCAACATCAACGTGCCGGAGAACGCGACCAACATCACCATTGGCAAGGACGGCACCGTCACTGCCGTAGTGGATGACCAGGCAGCGCCGATCAACCTGGGGGAAATCACCCTGGTGGACTTCATTAACCCCCAGGGGTTGCAGGCTATTGGTAACAACCTCTACAAGGCCACCAACGCCAGCGGTGACCCCGCTGAAGGCGAGCCTGGCATTGGCGGGCTCGGTACGGTTGAGCAGGGCATGATTGAGTCCTCCAACGTCGAGGTGGTGGAAGAGCTGGTCAGCATGATCACCACTCAGCGTGCCTATGAAATGAATTCCAAGGTGGTGTCGGCCACCGACCAGATGCTGCAGTTTATTACGAACAACATCGGCTGATCCGATCGTGGTTCGTAGAGGGGACAGACAATGAAACGCATCGCGATAACAAGTAGCACAACCTCCATCAGCACTCTGGCGCTGGTGGGCGTGTTGATCGTGTTGCAGGGATGTACCGCCATGAGCCGGCCCAGGGCAGTTCCGGATGATCCGGCGTACGCGCCGGTGCGGGCCGAGGCAATGATGCAGCGCGATCCGGAATCCGGAGCCATTTTCCAGACCCAGCGTAACCACAACCTTTACGGTGATACGGTGGCGCTGAACGTGGGGGATGTCCTGACGGTGAAGCTTGAGGAGTCCACCCGCGCCAGCAAAAACGCGGAAACCAGCATTACCAAGGACCAGGATATTTCCTTGCCGGAACCTGGAATCCTGGGGCTGAACAACCTGAATGTGGCGACCAATATCAATCAGGAGCGGGACTTTGAAGGCCAGGCCGAAGCGGACCAGAGCAATAGCCTGGCGGGTAGTATCACCGTGACGGTCACGGAAGTGCTGCCCAACGGCGTGTTGCATATCCGTGGTGAGAAATGGCTGTCCCTGACCAATGGCGATGAGTACATCCGCCTTACCGGTCTGGTTCGCCCCCAGGATATCGCGCCGGACAACACCGTTGCCTCCAACCGTATTGCCGATGCCCGCTTTGCCTATGGTGGCACGGGGGATTTTGACCAGGCGAATCAAATGGGCTGGCTGTCCCGCTTCTTTAACAGTGAGTGGTGGCCATTATGAGGATGATCCGCTTCTGGATTGTTGTTCTGGCATTGTCTGTGGTGGCGTCACCTGTGCTGGCGGACCGCCTGAAGGATCTGGCCAGGATCAAGGGTGTACGTAACAACCAGCTGGTCGGGTACGGGCTGGTGGTTGGTCTGGATGGCACCGGTGACAAAGCGCCATTCACCAACCAGACGTTCCGCAACATGATGAACCAGTTTGGCATTACCTTGCCGGAAGGGGTTAACCCGAACCTGGCCAATGTGGCAGCGGTGACCGTCAGTGCCACTTTGCCGCCTTTCTCCAAGCCTGGGCAGGAGCTGGATATTACAGTTTCCTCTATCGGTAATGCGGACAGCCTCCGGGGCGGAACCCTGTTGATGGCGCCACTGAAAGGCGCGGATGGCCAGATCTACGCCATGGCCCAGGGCAGTCTCGTGGTAGGTGGTTTTGGCGCTCAGGGGCAGGATGGTTCCCGGATTACGGTGAACGTTCCGTCGGTTGGGCGGATTCCCAATGGCGCCACCATTGAGCGGGAAGTGCTTTCCCCCTTCAGCAAGGGTGACACGATTACTTTTAACCTGCTGCGCGCTGACTTCACAACAGCGCGCCGTGTGGTAGAGGCCATTAACAACACGCTCGGCCCGGACATGGCTTACGCCCACGACGCCACGTCAGTGTCAGTGAAGGCACCGAGGGATGCGGATCAGCGGGTGAGCTTCCTGTCGATTCTGGAGAACATCGAAGTGGATCCGGCTGAGGCTGCCGCCAAGGTGGTCATCAACAGCCGCACCGGCACCATCGTGGTGGGCCAGAACGTCAAGGTCAGTCCGGCAGCGGTCACCCATGGCAATCTCACGGTGACCATTGAAGAGAACCCAGAGGTGGTGCAGCCAAATCCCTTTGCCGGTGGCGAAACCGCCGTCGAGCCCAACACTCAGATTGCTGTCACCGAGGACCCGGCCCGGATGTTCCAGTTCGGCCCGGCGGTGACCCTGAACGAGATCGTCCAGGCGGTGAACCAGGTCGGTGCGGCGCCCGGTGATGTAATGGCGGTTCTTGAAGCACTCAAACAGGCTGGCGCGCTGCGCGCCGAGCTGATTGTGATTTAGGTGGCGTGATGCAGGACTCCAGCATTCAACAGGCCCGGATCTACACCGATTTCAGCGGCCTCAATGAATTGAAATCCCAGGCCAGGACGGACAAGAAAGCCGCCCTGGAAGAGGTTGCTCGTCAGTTCGAGAGCCTGTTTATTGGCGAGATGATGAAGTCCATGCGCAAGGCCGGGGACGTGTTCTCCGAAGGCAATTACCTGAACAGCAACGAGTCCGAGCATTATCGTGACATGTTTGATAACCAGCTCAGCCTGACCCTCGCGGGGCAGCGGGGCGGCACCGGCCTGGCCGAGGCGCTGGTTCGCCAGCTCAGTCGTCAGATTCCGGGCATGAGCGAGGAGGGGCAAAAGCTCTCCGGCCATAAGGCCACGCTTGCGGATTACGATCGCAGCGTTCCGGTTCCCTCCAGGGCATTGCCGGAGCAGGTGAGGGAAGTGAACCGGATCGCACCGGCGGAGCCAGCGGAACAAGCCGCCGCCCCGGCAACCGACGATCTGGCGCCCTTGCCACGGAACTTCGGCAGCCCGGAGGAGTTTGTCCGTGAGTTGCTGCCGCTTGCAGAGCGCGTTGCCAGGGAAAGCGGTATTGACCCGCGCGTCATGATTGCGCAGGCGGCGCTGGAAACCGGGTGGGGCAAACACATGATTGAAGGTGAGGGCGCATCGCCCAGTCACAACCTGTTTGGTATCAAGGCGGACCATCGCTGGCAGGGAGATTCCGTCAACATTGCCACCACGGAATTCCGTGAGGGCGTACCCATGAGCGAGCGGGCGTCGTTCCGTGCATATCCGGATTATGAAGCGAGCTTCCGGGACTATGTCGAGTTTCTGGAATCCAACCCCCGTTACCGGGATGTTCTTGCTTCCGCTGATCAGCCAGAGTTATTCGCCCAGAAGCTGCAGGATGCCGGTTACGCCACCGATCCGGAATACGGCGCCAAGATCCGCCGGATTATGAACGGTGATTCCCTGATGACACTGTCCATGGATAACGCGGATTCCATGGGCAACACAGAGGCTGAGGAGTAACGGTTATGGCGGGACTGATCAATATTGGTCTGACGGGCATCCTTGGCCATCAGGCGGCGCTGAACACCACGGGCAATAACATTACCAACGCCAACACGCCCGGTTACAGTCGCCAGGAAGTGCAGTTCGAGACCCAGCCGGGGCAGCGCACGGGCGCTGGAACCATTGGCAGTGGCGTCAGCATCTCGAATATCCGGCGGCTCGCCAATGAGTACCTGGTTCAGCAGGTTCGCGAAGACACCACCCTCAACGGTGAGCAGCAAGCGTTGAACGCCGAGTTGTCGCGTCTCGATAACCTCCTCGGCGGAGAGACAACCGGGCTCAGCGATACCCTGAACAACTTCTTCGCGAGCCTGCAAAATGCGGCGGAAGATCCCGCCTCACTGCCGCAACGCCAGCTGGTGCTGAGTGAGGCGCAACAGTTGGTTAACCGCTTCCAGGCCCTGAACCAGGAGTTCATCCAGCAGCGGGAGTCGGTAAAGACGCAGATGCAGCAAGGGGTGAAAGACGCCAACACCCTGTTGCAAAGCATTGCCGAGCTGAATCTGGCCATTTCTGAATCTCCCGGGCTGGCCGAGGGCAAGATGCCCAATGAACTCCTGGACAAGCGGGATGAAGCGCTCAGGGAATTATCGGATCTTGTGGGCATCAAGGTGACGCAGGCTGAGGGCAGTCAGGTGAACGTATCCCTGAACAACGGCCTCGCTCTGGTTGTGGGCAGCAACGCTGCCGAGTTCGGCACCCGTGAGAGTGTTGAGGATCCGACATCGCTGGAGTTTACCCTCAGGAACGGCGGAAGAACCCTGGCAGTGGATGAACAGATCAATGGCGGTAAGCTTGGTGGTTTACGACGGTTCGAAGCGGAGGCGCTGAAGCCTGCCTTCGACGAACTCGGGCGCGTTGCCATTGCGCTCTCCGATACCATGAATCATCAGCATGAAATCGGGCTGGATCTGGAAGGCGAGCTGGGAGGGCAGTTCTTTACCGACATTAACAACATTGCGGCCCAGCGCGGCCGGGTGGTTGCCAATGCCAACAACCAGGCCCCCAACGATGCCCAACTGGCGGTGGAGATTACTGATAGCTCAGTACTGGAATCGGGTAGCTGGTCTCTTCAGTTCAGTGGCGATGGCCGCAGCTATGAACTGATTGACAGTGCGACCGGTAAAACGGTGAACCAGGGCCGGTTGCCGGACCCGGCTAATTCCGAGATTTCCATGCCCGGATTCAATATCCGTATTGAGGGCGGCACCTTTAATGCCGGGGATAAGTACCTGATTCAGCCGACCCGGAACGCTGCAGCCAATATCGGCCTGGAAGTGGAGCGGGAAGAGGATCTGGCGTTTGCCAGCCCGGTCCGTGCAGAGTCGGACCTGGGCAACAGCGGGACTGCCCAGATCAACCAGGGCAAAATGCTGGATGTCCGCAACCCGTTTACCAATGCCCTGTTGCCGGGCTTCCGGACCGAGGGCGAGCTGACAAACGGCCCGTTGGAAGTCCAGTTTGATGACGATGGCGCCGGGAACCTGGTGTTCAGCGTGTTCGACAACAACGGCGATGCGATCATTGCCGATAAGCCCTATCAGGACGGGATTTCCAACAAGCTGTTCAGTGAAGACCCCAGTGACGGCGCGGAGTACCAGGGCTTTCAGTTTGAGATTTCAGGGAATCCGGAGGTGGGTGACGTTTTCACCATCGGTTTCAACGAGAACGGCGTGTCCGATAACCGCAATGCCGAGTTCCTGGCGGCACTGGGAACGGCCAATACCATGAACAATGGCACCCAGAACTTTACCGAAGGCTATGCCGGAGTAGTGGAGGCGGTTGGCGTAAAAACCCGTCAGAGCCAGTTGGACAAGGATGCCAGCCAGACTTTGCTGGAACAGTCCACCAATCAGCGGGAATCGGTATCGGGCGTCAACCTTGATGAGGAAGCCGGAAAGCTCATCCAGTATCAGGCAGCCTATAACGCCTCGGCCCAGGTCATGAGTGTGGCTCAGGATTTGTTTACGACACTGTTGCAGAGTTTCCGGTAACAGGGGGGAGGTGACATGATCAGAATTTCATCGCAACAGGTATTTTCGGGGGGCATCAATCGCCTCCAGGAGCTCAACGTTGGCCTGAACAAAACCTCTGAGCAGGTGTCCACCGGCAAGCGTGTTAACCGTCCTTCTGATGACCCCGTGGCCGCTGCGCGCATTCTCAAGCTCAATCAGGAGCTGGCTCGTGTGGAAACCTATCAGCGCAATGCCACGCTGGCGGACAATCGCCTTAAGCAGGAAGAAAACGCCCTCGAGAGCTCCATCGATGTCATCCAGCGAGTGAGGGAGCTGACGGTGCAGGCCGGTAACGGCTCGTTGAGCCAGAACGACCGTCAGTCCATAGCGTCGGAGTTGAAGGAGCGTCTGGGGCAGCTGGCCAACATCACAAACACCAAGGATGCCTCTGGCGAGTATATTTTCAGTGGCTTTCAGGGGGATCAGGAGGCGTTCACAAAGAACGTGTCCGGTGACTGGGTCTATCGTGGTGATGAAGGCCAGCGTGTGCTGGAAATTGATGACGGGGTGACCGTCCCGATCAGCGACCACGGCAAGGGGATCTTTGTCGATGTGGCGGCGGCAGAACCCACCTTCTTTGCTGAGGCTTCGTCCACCAACGAATCCGGGGCGCGGATCAGCTCCGGCATGGTGGCGGATCGCGATGCGTTTGACCTGGTGTATCCGGATGATATTTCCGTCTCGGTTGTTGATGACGGTGCGGGTGGACTGGAAGTACAAGCCTTCAACCGGCGTACCGACGCTCCACTGGCCGTTACGCCTCCGGCGTACGACAATGGCGGAAGCTTTGAGGTTGCCGGGGCCCGGGTAGAGATCTACGATGCCGCCGATGGCGACGAGTTCACCCTGAAAACAGCCCAGAAACAGTCCGTGTTCACTTCCGTTGAAAAGTTGATCTACGGCCTGGAAAACGTCGACAAGTCGGCTCCTGGTGGCCAGGACACCTATGATGACCTGATCGCCAATTCCCTGATCAATCTGGACAATGCCCAGGAAAGCATCATCAAGAAGCAGACCGAGCTGGGTGGGCGAATGAATGCGGTGGAATCCACCCAGTCGTTCCTTGAGGATTCTTCTGTATACAGCAATGAAATCCGCTCCCAGCTCCAGGACGTGGATTACGCGGAAGCGATCAGTAACCTGAGTTTCCAGAGCTTCGTACTGCAGGCCGCCCAGCAGTCGTTTGCCCAGGTTTCACAATTGTCACTGTTCGATCGTCTGTAAAAAAGCCCGCCGGAACCAGGGAGTTACTCAGATAATCCCAAAGTCCGGCACTTGTTATTGCTTTCAGATTCAACCTCAGTATAATCCCCAGCACTCTCCGATGGCGGCGTGGTGAAATTGGTAGACACGACGGATTCAAAATCCGTTGGGGTAAAACCCGTGGCGGTTCGAGTCCGCCCGCCGCTACCACTTACAAGCCGCACTATGCGGTGTCGTGAACAGTCCATCCAATGAACGTCTCCGATTTTCACTTTGATCTGCCGGATGAACTTATCGCCCGGTATCCGCTCAAAGAGCGAAGTGCGTCCCGGTTGCTCAGCCTTGATGGCTTGTCCGGCGAAACCAGGCATCTTCGTTTCACCGATTTGCCAGACTTGCTCCAGCCGGGTGACCTGCTGGTGTTCAACGATACGCGAGTGATTCCCGCACGCCTGTTTGGCCAGAAAGAAACTGGCGGTCAGGTGGAAGTGTTGGTTGAGCGTGTGCTCGGGGAGCGCGAGATCCTGGCTCACGTAAGGGCCTCCAAGGCGCTGAAGGAAGGCCAGAAAGTACTGCTGGAAGACGGTACGGCGTTACGGATGACCGGTCGGGATGAGGCTCTGTTTCATCTGTTCTGTGACAGCGACGAAGCCATTCTGGACGTGCTCGACCGCATTGGGCACATGCCATTGCCTCCCTATGTGGATCGCCCCGATGAGTCCTCGGACCGTGAGCGTTACCAGACCGTGTACGCACGGGAAGCGGGAGCTGTGGCGGCGCCAACGGCCGGCCTGCATTTCGATGAGCCGTTGCTGGCAACACTGAAAGAGCGGGGCGTGGATGTGGCCTGGGTGACCCTTCATGTAGGGGCAGGTACCTTCCAGCCCGTACGGGTGGAGCGAATCGAAGACCATATCATGCACAGCGAAGTGGCCCATGTTCCGGAGGCAACTGTCGATGCGGTGAAACGTACCCGCGCCCGCGGTGGCCGGGTGGTTGCTGTGGGGACCACGTCCGTGCGCTCGCTGGAATCCGCCACCCGTGGCGGTGTACTGCGGCCTTTCCGTGGTGAAACCGATATCTTCATTCATCCTGGTTATCGTTTCCAGGCGGTTGATGCCATGGTTACCAACTTCCATTTGCCGGAGTCCACGCTGATTATGCTGGTCAGCGCGTTTGCCGGGTATAACAATGTGATGTCTGCCTACGCCGACGCGGTACGGGAGAAGTACCGCTTCTTCAGCTATGGCGATGCCATGTTTATAACGGGCCAGGAGCCCAGCCTGGGTATGTTGAAAGGGCATGCCGGGGAAACCAGTCAGGAAAGCGGAGTGAAATCGTGAGCCAGTCCTGCTTCATGTCGTTTGAAAAACTCGGTGAAGACGGCCGTGCCCGCCGGGGCCGACTGACATTCCCGCGCGGAACCGTGGAGACGCCGGCGTTCATGCCGGTGGGAACCTACGGTACCGTCAAGGGAATGTTGCCACGGGATATCAAGGAGATCGGAGCCGAGATTATTCTGGGTAATACCTTTCACCTGATGCACAGGCCAGGTACCGAGGTGGTTAAAGCCCATGGAGATCTCCATGATTTCACCCAGTGGCACGGCCCGATCCTGACCGATTCCGGCGGGTTCCAGGTCTTCAGTCTGGGTGAAATGCGCAAGATTACCGAAGAGGGCGTGACCTTCCGCTCGCCGGTGGATGGTTCACCGGTCAAGCTCAGCCCCGAGATTGCCATGCAGGTTCAGCGTGACCTGGGCTCGGATATCGTCATGATCTTCGACGAGTGCACGCCTTACCCCGCCACGGAAAAAGAGGCGAGGGAGTCCATGGAAATGTCACTGCGCTGGGCTGAGCGGAGCAAACAGGCCCACGAGGGCAATCCGGCGGCGCTGTTTGGCATTGTTCAGGGCGGTATGTACGAATCCCTGCGGGATCGTTCCCTGGACGGGCTGACGGGCATTGGTTTTGACGGCTATGCCATCGGCGGCCTGTCGGTAGGCGAGCCCAAAGAGGATATGATTCGCATCCTGGATTACTTGCCGCCGCGTATGCCGGAGGACAAACCCCGCTATCTGATGGGGGTGGGGCGCCCGGAAGACATTGTTGAGGCTGTTCGTCGCGGTGTGGACATGTTTGACTGTGTCATGCCGACCCGGAACGCCCGTAATGGCTACCTGTTTACCTCCACCGGGATCGTGAAAATCCGTAACGCGAAAAACCGTCACGATACCGGTCCTCTGGACGAGCGGTGTGACTGTTACACCTGCCAGAATTTTTCGAGAAGTTATCTGCATCATCTCGATAAGTGTGGAGAAATGCTCGGATCCCAGCTGAACACAATCCACAACCTGCGGTTCTACCAGAACCTGATGGCTGGATTGCGTGGCGCAATTGAAGCAGGTACATTGTCGGACTTTATCAGCGACTTCTACGCCCGCCGGGGTGAGACTGTTCCGCCGCTGGCGGACTGACGACCCTCATTAAAGCAGGCCGAATTTACTTTGAACAATTATCTGAAACAACGGAGACATTGAATGAAATCGATCAAGCTGCTTATCGCCGCACTCATTGCCGTTATGCCTTCACTGGCGTTGGCACAGGATCCCGGCGCCCAGGGTATGGGAGTTATGGGGCAGGTTATCTTTTTTGCCGGCTTCATCCTGATTTTCTACTTCCTGATCTGGCGTCCGCAGTCCAAGCGTGCGAAAGAGCACAAGGCGCTGATGTCAGGCCTGAACAAGGGTGATGAAGTGGTTACCTCCGGCGGCGTTGCTGGCCGTATCACCAAGGTAACTGATGATTTCCTCGTCGTTGAAGTAGCTGACAACGTTGAAATCAAGGTTCAGAAAGTCGCGGTTGCCGCTGCTTTGCCCAAAGGTACCCTGAAAGACATCTGAACCGGCGCTTCGCCAGACTGAATTAGGGAGCCTCTGAGCACTCCTAAGCCAAGCTGACATTTCAGAGCCGGCCCCTGGGCCGGCTAAAAGGGAACCCATGCTTAACAAGTACCCGCTCTGGAAAAACCTGATTATCCTGATCGCCCTGGTGATCGGTTTTATCTACGCATTACCCAACCTGTTTCCTGATGATCACGCCGTTCAGATTACCGGTGCAAGGAGCAGTACCGAAGTCAATCAGAGCACGCTTGACCGTGCTGTTGATGCACTGGAATCCGAAGGCATTGAGATCAAAGGCAGCGATCTTCAGGATCGCAACGGGTTAATCCGGGTACTCAACGGGGATGACCAGCTCAAGGCGCGTCCGGTGGTACAGAATGCCCTTGGCGATGATTACCTGGTTGCGCTGAACATGGCGCCGTCCACCCCGGACTGGTTGCGCAGCCTGGGGGCTGGCCCGATGAAGCTCGGCCTGGACCTTCGCGGTGGCGTTCACTTCCTGCTGGAAGTGGATATGGAAACCGCGGTTGAGCAGCGCCTTGAAGCCTTGTCTGGACAGATCAAGGGTGATCTCCGGGAAGAGCGTATTCGTTACCGTGGTGGCGACCTTGATGATCGGGAAATCGTCCTGAGCTTCCGTGACGAATCGTCCCGCACTGAAGCATTTGCGCTGATTCGTGATCAGTACAACCAGTTCCTGCTGGACGAACAGACGGAAGGCGGTGAATTCCGGATCGTTCTGTCCCTGTCCGAGCAGGAAGTGAAGTCGATTCAGGACTATGCACTGGAGCAGAACCTGACGACCATCCGTAACCGTGTGAACGAGTTAGGTGTGGCCGAGCCTCTGGTGCAGCGCCAGGGCGCTGATCGCATCATTGTTGAGCTGCCCGGGGTTCAGGATACGGCACAGGCCAAGCGTGTTCTCGGGGCAACCGCCAACCTCGAATTCCGCCTGGAAGCAAGGCCGGATGCGCCGCGCTCAGAAACCGAAACCTTCGGGTTCCGGGATGAACCGCAACGCAGCGCCCGGCTGGAACGGGACATCATCGTCACTGGCGAAAACGTTTCCAATGCACAGCAGGCCTTCGATGAGAATGGTCAGCCCCAGGTCAACATCACCATGGATTCGGTGGGCGGTGACCTGATGAACCGCGCCACCCGCAATGCAATCCAGCGTCGCATGGCGGTACTGTTCATTGAATACCGCACCGAGACCGAACAGAAGGTGGTCGACGGTGAAATCCAGACCGAAGAAAACCGCGTTGTTGAAAGGGGCATCATCAGTCTGGCGACGATCCAGTCCGCCCTGGGCAGCAGTTTCCGGATCACCGGTCTGGATTCCATTCCCGAGGCATCGGAGCTGGCCCTATTACTGCGTGCGGGCTCCCTTGCCGCGCCGATGTATTTTGTCCAGGAACGGACCATCGGCCCCAGCCTTGGTCAGAAGAATATCGATGCCGGCATGATGTCGGTCGCTCTGGGCTTTGCCCTGGTGCTGATCTACATGGCGATCTATTACCGCGGATTTGGCCTGATCGCCAATGTGGCGCTGACGCTGAACCTGATGATGCTGATTGCCTGCATGTCCATCCTCTCGGCCACACTGACCCTGCCGGGTATCGCCGGTATCGTGCTGACGGTTGGCATGGCGGTTGACGCCAATGTGCTGATCTTCGAACGAATACGGGAAGAGCTGAAAACCGGTGTGCCGCCGCAATCCGCGATCAATGCCGGCTACTCGCGGGCGTTTGTCTCGATTGTCGATGCCAACATCACCACGTTGCTGGTGGCCGTTATCCTGTTCGCCATGGGTTCCGGCCCGGTGAAAGGGTTCGCGGTGACTCTGTCCCTGGGCATTCTCACGTCGATGTTCTCGGGGCTTATGGTTAGCCGCAGCATCGTGAATTTCGTATACGGTGGTCGCAAGATTCAGAAGCTGTCGATCGGGGGGAAGCTGGCTAATGTCTGATACACAGAAGCAGCCAATTGATTTCATGGGGATACGGAAGCTTGCCTCCGTATTCTCCATTGCACTGATTATTATCTCCGTCGCTTTGCTGGCCGCCCGCGGACTGAACCTGGGGATGGACTTCACCGGTGGCACGTCGGTGGAGCTGGAATATCAGCAAGCGCCGGTGTTGTCCGATATCCGGGGTGAGTTGGAGCAGGCCGGGTACAGCAACTTTGTGGTGCAGAACTTTGGCTCCGACACCACGGTGCTGATCCGCATGCGGGAATCCGGCAACGATGAGCTGGCACGGCAAGTAATGGAAGCGCTGACCAGCGGTGGCGCCGAGCTGGAGCTGGTGAGTTCCGAGTTCGTGGGCTCCCAGGTTGGTGAGGAACTGAAGGAAGACAGCGGCCTGGGGCTGTTGATTGCCTTGGCTGTGGTGCTGATCTACGTCGGCATGCGCTTCCAATTCAAGTTTGGGATCGCCTCCGTGCTGCCTCTGGCACACGATGTGATCATAGTGCTGGGGGTATTTGCCCTGTTCCAGTGGACGTTTGACCTGTCGGTGCTGGCTGCGTTGCTGGCGGTGATTGGTTACTCGCTGAACGATACCATTGTGGTAGCGGACCGTATCCGGGAAAACTTCCGCAAACTGAGGGAAGGGGATTCCTGGTTTATTATTAACGAGTCCATTCACCAGACCATCAGCCGTACCATCAATACGTCCGGTACCACGTTGGTGGTGTTGCTGGCCCTGTACTTTTTTGGTGGCGAAGCCATCAATAACTTTGCCATCGCGCTGATGATTGGCGTTGTGGTCGGTACCTATTCCTCGATTTACGTGTCTGCCAACATGCTGATGGCGTTGAACGTATCCCGCGAGGATCTGATGGTGCCGGCGAAGGAAGGTCTTGTCAGTGAAGAAGAGGAAGAGCAGCCGCCGGAGTGGCTCAACCGTATGTAACGGCCTGTCGGATTACGGCTTTGCCTAATCCGACCTACGATGGGGGTGGCAGGATCTGGTAGGTTGGATTAGGCCCGAAGGGCCGTAATCCAACAAGAGGCAGCCAGCCAACGCCAAAGGCACCTCCCACAAAAAAGCCGCAGCCCTTACGGGTTGCGGCTTTTTCGTTGAAACTGAAGCTCTGCCGGAGATTAGCGGGGCAGGCGTCCACGAAATGGGTGGAGAACTTTCAGCACTTCCCGGAACAGCTTGGGGTTGGCGACAACCAGTTGGCGGGCGTTGCCGGTGGACGGGTTGCCGGAGAAGTCGCCGGTGAGGGCGCCGGACTCCATGGCGAGGGTGACGCCGATGTCGAGATCCGCCGCTTCAGGCTTGAAGATAATGGCTGCATCCAGGTAACCGGCGGACACGCGTGCAATGTCCAGGGCCACGCACCCGGAAGTGCGGAATATGCCGGATTCCCTGGCGATGACGGAGGCCATTTCACCCCAGAGCAGGGGGTCATCACCTGCGCGCGCCTGGTCCAGCAGGTTGCTGCTAATGGCAGACTGCTGGGTATGTTTGATCTCGCTCGTGCGGACGCGACGGCTGTTCAGTGCGGCGCCGTGGCCCCGGCTGGCAGAGTACTCTTCGCCGGTGATCGGGTTGACCAGCAGCAGGTTTTCCGCCCGGTTGTTCTTCTTCTGGATCAGCGCCAGGGCGAAGTCCGGAATGCCGCGCAGGAAATTGTCACGGCCAAGGAGCGGGAAAATGTGCCAGCTCTTGTCGCTGCCATTGGCGTCGGATTCGCCCATGGGTGCAATGGTGTGGTCTTTATAGGCTTTTTCGAGCTGTTCCGTGAAATTGTCGTAGATGGACGTTTCAACACGGTCCAGTTGGCCCAGGCGGTCGGATTCGTCCTTGCCGTTGGGTTCCTGGCGCTCGAAATGTGCTTTCAGATAGTCAGACCCCTGACGCGCTACGCGCAGGGCCATTTTAATTGCTGGTTGCATCTGAGTGTTCATTATCCGGGTGTGTGAAGGTCGCGTATGATAGCAAAAGAAAGGGCTGCTTGTATGTTTTTTGCCTCAGCAATGTCACGGATCACGCTCTGTTTCGGGATGTTCGGAGAGGCAAGGTCGGGTAGGAATCTGCTATGATTATCGCCCCTAAATCATTGACAGAGACTATGGCCCATGCATAAACCGGCGCTTCCCCTGGAAGGCACTGATACGTTTCAGGACCAGATCCGCATTGTCCTGGTGGAAACTTCCCATTCGGGGAATATCGGGGCAGTGGCGCGTGCCATGAAAAATATGGGGCTGGGTAATCTGTGTCTGGTTAATCCGGCATCGTTTCCCGACGAGACATCTTACGCCCGATCATCCGGCGCATCGGATGTGCTGGATAATGCCATGGTGGTGTCTTCACTGGACGAGGCGATATCCGATTGTGTGCTGGTGATGGGCACCAGTGCCAGGGGACGCAAGGTGCCCTGGCCGGTCATTGCTCCGCCTGACGCGGCGGTCAAGGCTGCGGAGCATACGTCCGCCGGGCCGGTGGCCCTGGTATTTGGTCGCGAGAATCACGGGCTCAGCAACGATGAGTTGCAGCGTTGTCACTACCATATTCATATTCCCTCCAATCCGGAATACAGCTCTCTGAACCTGGCCATGGCCGTTCAGGTTGTCTGCTATGAAATGCGCATGCATTACCTGCGTGGACTTGAAGGAGGCGAGGGCAGCCCATACCTTAAACCCATGACCGCTCCCGGTGACGCGGGCTGGGATGTCCCTCCCGCACCGGTGAATGATGTAGAGGGCTTTTTCGGGCATCTGGAGCAGGTGCTTGTGGATATTGATTTCCATCGCCGGGAAAATCCGCGTCAGTTGATGACCCGTTTGCGCCGCCTGTTCCAGAGAGCAAGAATGGATCAGATGGAAATCAATATCCTCAGGGGGGTTCTGACAGCGGTGCAGAAATCTTCGGCAGCCAAAGAGTCCCCTGAGATGACTTCTGGGGGCGATAAAGCCGCCACTGGGCAGGAAGAAGATCATGTTTGAACGATTAAGGGAAGATATTGCCAGCGTGTTCCACCGCGATCCCGCTGCCAGAAATACTTTCGAGGTGCTGACCAATTATCCGGGCTTGCATGCTTTGCTGTTGCACCGGTTTTGCCATTGGTTATGGAATTTGGGTCTGAAATGGCTGGCTCGCACCATCTCTACCATTGCTCGCTGGCTGACCGGTATTGAAATACACCCGGGAGCGACCATTGGCCGCCGCTTTTTTATCGATCACGGCATGGGCGTGGTAATCGGCGAAACGACCATTATCGGTGACGACGTCACCCTGTATCAGGGTGTGACCCTGGGCGGAACCAGCTGGAATAAGGGCAAGCGTCACCCCACCATTGGTAACGGCGTGGTGGTGGGCGCTGGCGCCAAGATTCTGGGGCCATTCGAAGTCGGGGAAGGGGCCAAGGTAGGTTCCAATTCCGTGGTTACCAAGGCCGTTCCGGCCGGAGCGACCGTGGTCGGCATTCCTGGCCGGGTTATTGTGAAGCGTAAGCCTGCCGAAGAAGATAACGATGTGCGCCGCAAGGAGATGGAAGAGCGCATGGGCTTCGATGCCTATGGCGTGACTGAAGAAATGCCGGACCCCGTGGCGCGGGCAGTGCGCAGTCTGCTGGATCACATGCATGTCGTGGATGACCGTATTGAGAACATGTGCAAGGCGCTTAAGAAGGTGAACAGCGAGTACCAGAATGGTGAGTTGCCGCCACTGCAGGACGAGGATTTTGACTGTGTCCGGGACGACCAGCCCCAGGATAAGTGAATACTTGACTGTTTTGGTAGGTCAATTCATACTCGGCGCTGTGAATTCTGATTCATTCCCTTGTCGGGGCTGAGACTATGAAACTGACCACCAAAGGCCGCTATGCCGTTACGGCGATGCTGGATCTGGCTCTTCATGGGGGTCAGGGGCCGGTCAGTCTTGCGGACATTTCAGCCCGGCAGGAAATCTCCCTCTCCTATCTGGAGCAGCTGTTTTCCCGTCTGCGCAGGCACCAGTTGGTGGTCAGCATCCGTGGTCCGGGTGGCGGCTACCGCCTGAGCCGTGATGCCGCTTCTGTATTCATCGCCGAAGTGGTGGATGCGGTCAATGAATCCCTGGATACCACGCGCTGTGGTAACAAGGGTGACTGCCAGAATGGCGAAAAATGCCTGACTCACCACCTGTGGTCGGATCTGAGTGATCAGATCCATCAGTTTCTCAGTGAGATCAGTCTTGCCGATCTGATGAAAAAGCGGGAAATCCAGATGGTGGCGGACCGACAGGATCGCCGCCAGTCGGATGCTGACTCCCAGACGATCAACACCGAGCGCCTGACTGAACAGACGCCGGCCTGAACCAAGTAACTCTCGATACCATTATGAAAAAGCCCGTCTATCTGGATTACGCGGCGACGACGCCCGTTGATCCCCTTGTTGCTGAAGAAATGGTCAGGTACCTGACCCTGGATGGCGTCTTCGGAAATCCGGCGTCACGCTCACACGCCTATGGCTGGCAGGCAGAAGCGGCAGTCGAGAGCGCGCGCAAGAATGTGGCGGGCCTGATCCACGCCGACCCGAGGGAGATTGTGTGGACTTCCGGGGCGACCGAATCCGACAATTTGGCTATCAAGGGGGCGGTGGCCGGGAAATCCGGCGCCCATGTGATCACCTCGATGATTGAGCACAAGGCCGTCCTCGACACCTGCAAATGGCTTGAGAGTCAGGGGGTGGATGTGACGTGGCTGAAGCCGCAACCGGATGGTCGCATTGCGCCGGACCAGGTGGAGGAAGCCCTCAGGCCCGAGACGGTGCTGGTCAGTCTGATGATGGTGAACAATGAACTTGGCTGCATCACCGATATCGGCGCCATCGGTGGCCTTTTGCGTGAGCGGGGCGTTTTGTTTCACGTGGATGCTGCTCAGGCGGCCGGAAAGATGCCGGTGGATGTAACGGCGACGCCGGTGGATCTTTTGTCGCTGTCCGGTCATAAGGTCTACGGTCCGAAAGGTGTGGGTGCCCTGTACGTCCGCCGTTCGCCGGATGTGAAAATCGAGGCTCAGATTCATGGCGGCGGCCATGAAAGGGGGATGCGTTCCGGTACCTTGCCGACCCATCAGATTGTTGGGATGGGCAGCGCGTTTGCCCGGGCGCAAGAGTTGCTTGATGACGATATGGCCCAGCTGGAAGCGTTGCGTACCCGGTTTCTGGATGGCCTGTCTTCGCTGGATGGGGTGTCATTTAACGGCAGCGCTGAGGCAAGGGTGCCGGGCATTATCAATCTATCGTTCGCCGGCGTTGACGCAGAATCCCTGATGCTGGGCTTGCGGGAACTGGCGGTTTCGTCCGGCTCGGCCTGTGCATCGGCGACCATCGAGCCGTCGTTTGTGCTCCGTGGTATCGGTCTTGGCGATGAGGAGGCCCACCGGGCCCTGCGATTCTCACTCGGACGGTTTACCTCCGAAGAGGAGGTGGACTTTGCGACGTCACAAATCATTGAAGTTGTTGGGCGTCTCCGCTCCGTGCGGTAGGCAGTAGCCTCCGGACTGCGTATAATCCCAACCCTGAATTTTTAACCTGAACCATACTGGAGAAATGACATGGCAAACGAGCGCACGCTCTCGATTATCAAGCCCGACGCAGTTGCAAAGAATGTGATCGGTGAAATCTACACCCGTTTTGAGAAAGCCGGTCTCAACATCGTTGCCGCCAAAATGATGCACCTGACCCAGGAGCAGGCGGAAGGCTTCTACGCCGAGCACAAAGAACGTCCTTTCTTCAACGATCTGGTTGCTTTCATGACTTCCGGTCCGGTTGTGGTTCAGGTTCTGGAAGGCGAAGGCTCCATCCTGAAGAATCGTGACCTGATGGGCGCGACCAACCCGAAAGAAGCTGAAGCCGGCACTATCCGCGCCGATTTCGCGTCTTCTATCGACGCTAATGCCGTACACGGTTCCGACTCTGCCGCTTCCGCAGAGCGTGAGATCGCGTACTTTTTCAATGACAGTGAAATCTGCCCGCGCGGTTGATTTTGCTGCCGAAGCGGGAGACGTTCTCCCGCTTCGGATTGGTTATTTGATCGAGGTTATGAAATGACAGCGGCCGCTGAGAAAACCAACCTGCTGGGGATGCCGAAAGCCAAGATGGAGGCTTTCTTTGAGACCCTGGGAGAGAAGCGTTTCCGCGCCACCCAGGTGTTGCAGTGGATTCACCAGCGTGGCGCTGATGACTTCGATCAAATGACCAATATGAGCAAGGTCCTGCGGGAAAAGCTCAAGGAAGTCGCCGAAATTCGCGGGCCTGAGGTGGTTTACGACGAAACCTCCAAAGACGGTACCCGCAAATGGGTCATGCGCATGGACAACGGCAACAGCGTTGAAACGGTGCTGATTCCCGATGGCGAGCGTGGCACTCTGTGCGTCTCTTCCCAGATTGGTTGCAGCCTGGACTGTACCTTTTGCTCGACTGGCAAGCGTGGCTTCAACCGCAATCTGACGGCTGCCGAAATCATCGGCCAGGTATGGGTGGCCCGGAAAGCATTCATGCCGTTCGAGCCGGGTCCGGATCGCCCCATCACCAACGTGGTGATGATGGGCATGGGGGAGCCTCTGCTGAACTTCGACAACGTTGTTGACGCCATGAACCTGATGATGGAAGACCTGGCTTACGGCATATCAAAGCGTCGGGTGACCGTCAGCACCTCCGGTGTGGTGCCTGCCCTTGATCGTCTTGGCGAAGTTACAGATGTTTCACTGGCCATTTCGCTCCATGCCCCTAATGATGAGCTGCGTAACCAATTGGTGCCATTGAATAAAAAGTACCCGATCGCGGAATTGCTGGCAGCGACAAAGCGGTACTTGGCCCGGTTACCTGACAAGCGCAAAGCCACCATCGAGTACACGGTGATCGAAGGAGTGAATGATCAGCCTGAGCACGCCCGTGAACTTGCGAAGATTCTTCGCGGTCTGCCCTGCAAGATTAACCTCATTCCTTTCAATCCGTTTCCGGAGAGTGACTTCCGTCGCCCGAAAATCTCGGCGACCCGACGCTTTCAGAACATCCTGAACGAGGCGGGCTATATCTCGACCGTGCGTACCACCCGGGGAGATGATATTGACGCTGCGTGCGGGCAGCTTGTGGGGCAGGTTGAAGACCGCACCAAACGCAGTCAGCGGTACATTGCGGTTCAACAGGTCAATCCCTGAGTCCTGCCGGCACTGAAACCAATTAACAATGTGAGGAATTGATAACCGTGGCATTTAGTCCAGTGAACCGTGTCCGAACCCTGTTGACCGTTATGCTGGTGATGTTTTTTGTCTCAGGTTGCGTCACCGTTTCCGATAGCCGCTTTGCCCGGGAGGAAGATCGCGAGAAAGCGGTTCGCAACTATGTTCAGCTTGCCACTGCGTATATTAGCCAGGGCAATCTGGACCGTTCACAGAAACATCTTGAGCGAGCCCTCGAGCTTTCTCCCGATAATGCCGGCGCACTGTCTGCCATGGGGCTGCTGCACAATACCAATGGTGAGTCCAGGCTGGCTGAGGAATCCTTCCGCAAGGCGCTGTCGAGTGACAGCGACTACACCCGTGGGCGCGTTTATTATGGTGCGTTTCTTTACGGTGAGCGGCGTTTCGAGGAAGCTCGGGACCAGTTCCTCACTGCGTCAAAGGATACCAAGTACGATGATCGCGCCTCAGTTTTCTTTAATCTGGGTATGAGTGAGGAGCGTCTGGATAACAACGATGCTGCGATCAATGCTTACAACCGCTCCGTGGAGCTGTCCAGGGGCGATGCGAAATCCCTGCTGGCATTGTCTCGGACCCTGGTCAAGGACGGGAACTACCCGGCTGCGTCCCGTTATTACGACCGCTTGAGCAGGCTTATGCAGCAGAACCCCAGGTATCGGCATTCTCCGGAGAGTCTGATTACCGGTATCCGGATTGCCCGCCATTTTAATGAGCGGAACCGGGCATCCAGTCTTGCTCTTCAGTTGAAAAATAATTTTCCGGAGTCAGTCGAATACCAACAATACAAGGTGCTGATTTCTAATGAGTAATGAAGAAAGCGCTCAACAGCCTGTCGGTGAATCCGCAGGCAGCCTGCTAAGACGGGGCAGGGAAAAGAAAGGGCTGAGTGTATCGGACGTTGCCGACGCGCAACATCTACGCCCCGCCGTTATCCAGGCCATAGAGGATGGCGATTACCAGCAGATTGACAGCGAATTGTTTCTCAAGGGCTATGTCAGGGCCTATGCGAAACAGGTCGGCCTTGAAGCAGACTCAGTGGTTGCCGTTCTTGACAGGGAACTGGAACCTCTGCGCCTGAAAAAGGCAGAAGCCCTGGAAGCCAATCCCCTGGTGGATATTGAGCGCCGCAGGCGGCAGAAGCGGCGATTTGGAAAGATACTTATTCTTTTGGTGGCTGTTCTGGTGGCCGCCTATCTGGTACTGCGCTTTATTGATGATGGCACCAGCGAGACCGAAGCGCCCCCAGAGCAGGAACAGCAACAGGATTCGGAGCAAGACGCGGGTTCGCTTCAGGAACCTGAACCGGAACCCGCTGTCGATGACAGTGAAGCCCGGGTCAGGACTGACGACGAATTGCCTGCAGAGGATACAGCGGCAGCACCGGCGTCGACGGTTGGAGAAACCACCGACGAAGCGTTCGTTACCGCCGATGAGCCAGAAGCCGCCGACACGGAAATTCCGGTTGCGGCGCCTGCATTGACCGAAAGTGCGCGGACAGAGGATGCCTCTGATGCGGGGCGTCTGCAGATTTCGTTTTCCAGCGATTGCTGGATTGAAGTGACCGATTCCGCCGGGGCAAGGCTGGTCAGCTCCCTTCAGCGGGAAGGCGATCGTGTCGACGTCACCGGTCAGATGCCGCTGAATGTGGTCATCGGTGCAGTGGACGCAGTGGCTGACATCAGCTTTCAGGGCGAACCGGTGGATATGTCTGAATACCGGGTTGTGAACAACCGTGCCCAGTTCACCCTGGAAATCTGATCATTCTGAACACACTTATTTTGGTTAGCATGAGATGAAACAGGAATCTCCGATTAAAAGACGGCAATCCCGCCAGATCATGGTGGGTAATGTGCCGGTTGGCGGTGATGCTCCCATTGCGGTTCAGAGCATGACTAACACCAACACTTGTGACGTGGATGCCACCGTCGGGCAGATCCGGGCATTACAGGATGCCGGCGCGGATATTGTCCGGGTTTCCGTGCCCAGCATGGAGGCGGCTGAAGCGTTCGGTCAGATTCGCTCGCGGGTGTCCCTGCCGCTGGTGGCGGATATTCACTTTGATCACAAAATTGCCCTCCGGGTGGCCGAACTCGGGGTTGATTGCCTACGGATAAATCCCGGCAATATCGGTCGTGAGGACCGTGTGAGTGCGGTTATCAGTGCGGCAAAGGACCGGAATATCCCGATTCGTATCGGCGTCAATGCCGGTTCCCTGGAAAAGGAACTGCAGCGCAAGTACGGCGAACCGACGCCGGATGCGCTGGTGGAATCCGCCATGCGTCATATCGACATCCTGGACCGCCACGATTTTCAGGATTTCAAGGTAAGCCTCAAGGCATCCGAAGTGTTCATGACGGTGGCGGCGTATCGCAAGATCGCTTCCCAGATTGAGCAGCCATTGCACCTGGGTATTACGGAAGCCGGCGGCTTCCGCTCCGGCACGGTAAAATCATCCATCGGCCTGGGCATGCTGTTGATGGACGGCATTGGCGATACCATTCGTGTATCCCTGGCAGCGGATCCGGTTCAGGAAATCAAGGTGGGCTTTGATATTCTCAAAAGCCTGCGACTGCGCAGCCGTGGTATTAACTTCATTGCGTGCCCGAGCTGTTCCCGCCAGAATTTCGACGTCATCCAGACCATGAATGATCTGGAAGTGCGGCTGGAGGATGTGAACACTTCCATGGACGTGGCCATCATCGGTTGCATCGTGAATGGACCCGGTGAAGCAAAAGTGGCGGACATCGGATTGACGGGCGGCAGCCCCAAGAACCTGTTCTACATGGATGGCAAGCCAAACCAGAAGCTGGATAACTCGACCCTGACGGAAGACCTTGAGCGGCTGATCCGTGAAGAGGTGGCTCGTCGCAAGGAACAGGAAGACGCAATTATTGCCCGGTCCGGTGAGTAACCGGCGATCGCCCCATTAAATGATTCAGGATTAAGGGTTTAACTTGGCTAAGATTCAGGCAATTCGCGGGATGAACGATATCCTGCCGGATCAGACCCCCGTTTGGCAGTTTGTTGAAGGCAAGGTTCGTGAGGTTCTTTCCGGGTATGGCTACCAGGAAATCCGTATGCCCATTGTTGAGCAGACGGACCTTTTCAAACGGTCCATCGGAGAAGTGACCGACATCGTTGAAAAGGAAATGTACACCTTCGATGATCGCAATGGCGACAGCCTGACCCTTCGCCCCGAGGGCACGGCGGGTTGCGTGCGGGCGGCGGAAGAGCACGGCCTGCTATTCAACCAGACCCGCCGGCTCTGGTACACCGGTCCGATGTTCCGCCATGAGCGCCCCCAGAAAGGCCGTTACCGCCAGTTCCACCAGATTGGCGTGGAATGCTTCGGCATGAGCGGGCCGGATATTGATGCCGAGCTGCTGATACTGACGGCACGCCTGTGGAAGGAGCTGGGACTGGATGCCCACACCCGCCTGGAGATCAATTCCATTGGCACCTCCGAAGCCCGCCGGGCGTATCGTGAGGCACTGGTCGGCTATCTCTCGGGATACCATGACCGGCTCGATGCTGACAGCCAGCGTCGTCTTGAAAGCAATCCGTTGCGGATTCTGGACAGTAAGAGCCAGGAGACCCAACAGATCCTGCAGGATGCCCCGAAGCTTGATGACTATCTCGATGAGGATTCCCTGGAGCACTTCCGTCGCCTGCGTGAACTGCTTGACGCCGCGGGCATCGATTACACCGTAAACCCGCGCCTGGTTCGTGGCCTGGATTACTACGGCAAGACGGTCTTCGAATGGATTACCGATAGCCTGGGCGCCCAGGGTACGGTGTGTGCCGGTGGCCGCTACGATGGCCTGGTTGAGCAACTGGGCGGCAAGCCAACGGTTGCCGTCGGTTTTGCGATGGGGCTGGAGCGTCTGATCCTGCTGCTGGAAACCCTGGAGCTGATCCCGGATTACGTGAATGCCAATGCCGATGTCTATGTGACCGCGATGGGGGATCAGACTGTCCCCGCAGCGCTGGGGTTGTCTGAAACCCTGAGGGCGGCTCTGCCCGGCAGGGTTGTCGTGACCCACTGCGGCGGCGGCAGCTTCAAAAGCCAGATGAAGAAAGCCGACCGTAGCGGCGCACGTTACGCGGTTATTCTCGGTGACAATGAAATTGAAAGCGGTACCGTTGGCCTGAAGCCTCTTCGCTCCGATGAGGAGCAACAGACGCTGGGGCAAAGCGAACTTGCCGATACACTGGATAAATTGCTGGGTGCCTGATTGGCGCACCCGGACAAACTGATAAAAAGCTGACTACAGGAGTCATCATGGCCGAAATGCGTACCGAGGAAGAACAGGTTCAGGCGATCAAGGACTGGTGGAAGAAGAACGGCAGTTCGCTTCTGATCGGTATCGGTGCAGCGCTGGCGATCGTATTCGGCTGGCAGACCTGGCAGAACCATCAGATGCAGCAGCGAACCGAAGCAGCTAACCAGTTTGCCAACCTGCTGAATGCATACAGCGACCAGTCTGATGAGCAAAGTGATGAAACGGTAGCCTTTGTTGCCAATAATCTTCAGGAAGAGTTTTCCGACAGCGCCTACGCTATTTACGGCATGCTCATTCTCGCTCGTCAGCAGTTGATGGACGAAGGGGATGTCGCCGCTGCGATTGAGTCCCTGGAATGGGCCAAGGGGCAGGTGGAAGAAGACAGCGCGCTGTCATTCGTTATTCGCAACCGTCTGGCGCGGGCTCAGTTTTCAGCAGAGCAGTATGACGAAGCGTTGAGCACACTTGACGGCGCCGGCGACAACGAGACCTTTGCCGCGATTTTTTCCGAGCTCCGTGGCGATATCCTGCTGGCCCAGGGCGACCGTGAAGGTGCCCGTGAAGCCTACCTGGCGGCCAGGGAGCAATCCCGGCAGGGCCGCAGTGGCATTCTGGAACTGAAGCTGTCGGATCTTGGCGTACAGGAGGGTGCCTGATGCCCTGGTTGTCTGACGGGCCATCATTCGTTCGTTTTAGCGCTATTGCTCTGATAGCAGCGCTGTTTGTTGGGTGCAGCACCAAAGAGCCCTTTGAGGAACCCGCGCCGGTGCCCGACATTGAAGGCACTGTGGAGTTGGACCGTGTGTGGACCATGCAGGTGGGTGATGGTCATGATGACCAGTTCCTCTACCTGACGCCGCTGAATACCGGTGATCTTCTGTACGCCGCTTCTGCGGATGGCGAGATGTACGCCGTTGAGGCCGAAAACGGCAAGGTTGCCTGGTACAAGGATCTGCAAGAACAGGTGTTTGCCGGCGTTGGTGGTGACCGCGAACAGCTTTACCTGGTGACTCGCGATGCCAGTCTGATGGCTCTCTCCCGGGAAGACGGAGAGGTGCTCTGGGAATCCGCGCTTCCGAATGAGATCCTGGCCACGCCGCAGTCCAATGGTAATATCGTGGTTGTGCAGACCACGGATGGCAAGGTGCTTGCGTTTGATGCCTCTTCCGGGGAGAAGCGCTGGCAGTACGACAGCGTGGTTCCGGTATTGTCCATGCGGGCGGCTGCTCCGCCGCTTGTGGGGGGCGAACTGGTGCTGGCCGGCTTTGCCAATGGCAAACTGATGGCGCTGTCTGCGGATAACGGGCAGCCAATCTGGCAATACGAGGTTGGCCAACCCCAGGGCCGTACCGAACTGGAGCGTCTGGTGGATGTAACCAGCCAACCGCTGATCCTGGAAAATGCTGCTCTGGTTGTTGGCTATCAGGGTAAACTGGCGCTGGTGAACCTGCGCAACGGTGACGAAATCTGGAGTCGGGAGGCATCAAGCCTGCATTCTCCCATGGTCGGTGCCGGCAATATCTACGTGTCTTCGGCAAACGGGGATATCATTGCCTATCGCGGGTCAGACCGTCGCGAACTGTGGACCCAGGACCGGTTGTCCTGGCGCCAGACCACGCAGCCGGTTGTGTACGACGATTACCTGCTTGTTGGCGACTTTGAGGGGTACATCCATATGATGTCCCTGGAAGACGGTTCCCTGCAGGGCCAGCTGGAATTCGACAGTGACGGACTGCGTGTACCGGCACAACGGCTTCGTAACGGTAACCTGCTGGTGTTTGGAAACAGCGGCAAGATGACCGTTTTTGAACTCAAGGAACGTGATTAAGCGCGTCCTTCCCCGGGCCCATAAGGGCCCGGTCAATCTTTTGTAGCGAAACTATATGATCCCTGTAATTGCCCTTGTCGGCCGCCCCAACGTCGGAAAATCGACTCTATTCAACCAGATGACGCGGTCTCGGGATGCACTGGTTGCGGATTTCCCCGGGCTGACCCGTGATCGGAAATACGGTGAGGGCACTTATGAAGACCAGCGCTTCATCGTTATCGATACGGGTGGTCTGACGGGTGATGAGGAAGGCCTTGATGCGGAAATGGCGCGCCAGTCCCTTCAGGCGGTCGAAGAGGCGGACATTGTACTGTTCCTGGTGGATGGCCGTTCCGGCCTGACCAGTGGCGATGAACTGATTGCCAATCAGCTTCGAAAGTCCGGGAAACAGGCTCATCTGGTCGTCAATAAAACCGACGGTCAGGATCCGGACATCGCCACCGCTGATTTCTACAGTCTCGGGTTCGAGTCCACGTTTCTGATCGCCGCGTCCCACAATCGTGGTATTCGATCCTTGCTGGAATGCCTGCTTCCGTCGGAAGATGAGCGCGAAGAGCAGGATCGTGCCGAGCGTTATCCCGGCATTCGTATTGGTGTGGTCGGTCGTCCGAACGTAGGGAAGTCGACCCTGGTCAACCGCATGCTGGGGGAGGACCGTGTCGTGGTGTTCGACATGCCGGGCACCACGCGGGACAGTGTCTATGTACCCTATGAGCGTCAGGGTAGTCAGTACACGCTGATCGACACGGCGGGGGTTCGCCGTCGCAAGAATGTCCGTGAAGTGGTCGAGAAGTTTTCCATCATCAAGACCCTGCAGGCCATTGATGACGCCCATGTGGTGATTCTGGTGATTGATGCCCGGGAAGGTCTGGTGGATCAGGACCTTCATCTGATCGGCTTTGTGCTGGATGCGGGGCGATCACTGGTGATCGCAGTCAACAAATGGGATGGCATGGACCCGGAAGAGCGCGCCCGCGTGAAGGAACAGGTTCGTCGCCGTCTGGATTTCCTGGATTACGCGGATAAGCATTATATCTCGGCGCTGCACGGTTCCGGTGTTGGCGTGATGTACGAGTCCGTGCAGGCCTGCTACGAATCGGCGATGGCCAAGTGGCCCACCAACCGGCTTACCGCCATCCTTCAGGATGCCGTTGCACAGCATCAGCCGCCGATGGTGCAGGGCCGGCGCATCAAATTGCGATACGCACACCAGGGCGGCTCAAACCCGCCGGTCATCGTGGTACACGGTAACCAGACGGATGCGCTTCCTGGCTCCTACAAGCGGTACCTGGAAAATACCTTCCGCAAGGTTCTGAATGTCACCGGCTCTCCGATCCGCTTTGAGTTCCGCTCCAGTGAGAACCCGTTCGCCGGCAAGGTCGATCGGCTGACGCCGCGCCAGCGGGTCAAGAAAGATAATGACCTCAAGGCTGGCCGGCGTCCGAAGAAACAGCGGATGAAGAGCAAGAAGCGATAAACGCTTGCGGGGCGGTCAGACCAGCCCCGCGTTTTCGACCTGCTTCGCCTGAACCGCGGTGATGGCGATGGTAAAGACGATATCCTCCACCAGCGCGCCCCGCGACAGGTCGTTGACCGGCTTTCTCAGGCCCTGGAGCATGGGCCCGATACTTACCACATTTGCACTGCGCTGCACCGCCTTGTAGGTGGTATTGCCAGTATTGAGATCCGGAAAAATAAAGACCGTGGCACGTCCTGCCACTTCGCTGTCCGGCGCCTTGCTTTTACCCACGCTTTCAATGGCGGCGGCATCATATTGCAGAGGGCCGTCGATCAGCAGGTCCGGGCGACGTTCCCGGGCGATACGCGTGGCTTCCCGCACCTTCTCCACATCCTGACCGCTGCCGGACTCGCCGGTGCTGTAACTGATCATCGCTACTACCGGCTCTATGCCGAACGCTTCCGCCGACTGGGCGCTCTGGATGGCGATATCCGCAAGTTCCTCGGCGTTCGGATCGGGGTTGATGGCACAGTCTCCGTAGACCACCACCTGCTGGGGCAGCAGCATGAAGAAGACGGACGACACGACCTTGGCTGCGTCGTGGGTCTTGATCAGCTGAAGGGCAGGGCGCACGGTGTTGGCGGTGGTATGAACCGCGCCTGACACCAGTCCGTCGGCTTCGTCCATGGCCACCATCATGGTGCCGAGCACCACGTTGTCTTCCAGCATGGCTTCGGCCATATCGGGCGCCAGGCCCTTGTGTTTCCGCAGGCTTACCATGGGTTGAATGTAGTCGCCCCGCACTTTGGCGGGATCGATGATCTCCATGTCGTCCGGCAGGTCCAGCCCCTGGGATTTCGCGACGTTCCCGATTTCGGCAGGGTCGCCAATCAGGGCGCAGTGCGCCAGGCCCCGCTGGTGACAGATGATGGCAGCCTGGACCGTACGGGGTTCATTGCCTTCCGGCAGGACAATGCGTTTTGCCGCGGCTCTTGCTCGCTCGGACAGCAGGTAGCGGAAGGCCGGCGGTGAGAGTCGGCTTTGGCGCTGGACTTTCAGGTGTTGCTGAAGCCAGTCGGTATCCACCTGGGTCGCGACGGCTTCCATGGCGTTTTCGACCCGCTCGGGGTCGTCAATCGGAATGGCTCCCGACAGGTTGGCCAGGCGATGGGCGGTTTCATAGGTGTTGGTTTCTGCGCGCAGCACTGGTAGCCCCGTGTCCAGCGCTCTCCGGCACAGGTCGACCACCCGCTCGTCGGGCATCAGGTCACCGGTCAGCATCAGGCCGGCCAGGGGAACACCGTTAAGCGCCGCCACCGCTGTGGCTACAATGATGTCCTCCCGGTCCCCGGGGGTGACCATCAGGGTGCCGGGCCTCAGGGTGTCCACCATGTTTCTGATGGTGCGTGCACAAACCGAGACCTTCTGAACCCTGCGGGCGTGCATGTGACCCTCGTGCAGCACGGTTACCTGCATTTCCCTGGCGATATCCGACACCCGAACGGCCAGCAGTTCCGGTTGCCAGGGAATACTTGCCAGCAGCCGGAAACGGCCCTCGGCGAATACCTTGCAGTCGGTCTGGAAATTGATGTGGGCATTGGATGCCGCGGAGTTGACCCGTGGCGTAAACTCCGACTTTTCGGGTTCGCCCACCTTGTTCAGTACGATGCCAATCACGTCGGGATCGGAAGGGCTGGCAAACAACCGTGATGAGAAATCCAGCTCTTCGTCCAGTTCTTTGGCCGTGGCATTCTTCGGTGTGCTGACCAGTACGACTTCCGATCCGAGGTTTCGCGCCAACTCCACGTTGAGGCGGGCGATGTAGGCTTCGCTGCGGTCCGGCACCAGACCTTCAATGATGACCACATCAACGGTTTTCGCCACTTTCTGGTACTCGCCAACGATGGTTTCCATCAGCAGGTCGGATTTGCCCTTGTTCAGCAATTGCTGCGCTTCCTTCAGGCTCATCGGGGGCGGTGGCTCGAGTGCGCTGCGGGCGCGAACGAAAGCGACGGAGGCGTCCTTGCCATCATTATGCTGGGACTCGCCCTGGTGAACCGACTGGCTGAAAGGCTTGTAGAATCCGACACTGACTCCGACCCGCTCCAGAGCCCTGAGCAGCCCCAGGCAGACGGACGTCAGGCCGGAATCCATAGACGTTGGTGCGATAAACAGGTTTTTGGCCATAGAAGTATCCTTACAGGTGTTGCATGTTCAGCTTTGGCGTTAAGGGTGACTGGCGTCCAGGGCTTCCCGGGCAATGACCAGCTCTTCGTTGGTGGGGATGACCATCACCCTGAATCGACTGTCGGCCTGGTCAATTCGGCCGCCGGTGTGCTTTCCGTGCTGCCGGTTGGATGACAGGTCAAGGGAGAAGCCGGTCAACCGGAGGTGACCGAGGGTCTTTTCCCGGACAAGCGCGCTGTTTTCGCCAATGCCGCCAGTGAACACCAGGGCATCAAGCTGAGTCAGGGATGCCATCATGGCGCCGATATAGCGGGCCAGACGGAAACAGAATACCTCAATGGCAAGGGCTGAAGGCTCGTGACCGTCTTCGGCCTGCTCGCTGAGGGATCTCATGTCGTTGGTTTTCCCGGACAGTCCGAGCAACCCGCTGTCGTTGTTGAGAATCCGGTGTACTTCTTCCGCGTTGATTCCCTTGCCCTTGAGGAAATCGAACAGCCCGGGATCAATATCGCCGCTGCGGGTGCCCATCACCAGGCCTTCCAGGGGCGTAAGGCCCATGCTGGTATCCACGCTGACCCCGTCACGGATGGCCGTTATGCTGCAGCCGTTGCCGAGGTGGGCGGAGATGACAGATATCTGGTCAGGAGCCTTCTCCAACAGGCGGGCCGCCTCGTTCGCCATGAACTGGTGGCTGGTGCCATGGAAACCATAGCGGCGAACGCCCCAATCCTGGTAAAACCGATAGGGTAGCGCATAGAGATAGGCGTGCTTCGGTAGCGTCTGATGGAAGGCGGTGTCAAAGACCGCTACCTGAGGTACCTCCGGGAACAGATCCCTGGTCGCTTCTATGCCGGTGAGATTGACCGGATTGTGCAGCGGTGCGAGGCTGGCGCAGTCCTCAATGGCCTGAAGGACATCGTCGGTTATCAGCGCCGCCTGGCGAAAGGTTTCTCCCCCGTGGACCACCCGATGGCCAATGGCCACCGGCGCGGCGGTGAGCAGGCCCTGATCTCTGAATGCCGTTACCACCGCACGTAGGGCGTCACGGTGGTTGCAGCCGCTTTGTAGCGGGATGTCCATTGACGGCGAAGGCATGCTGGCGAAAGCATCTTCTTTCCCGAGCCTCTCGGCGAGCGCGGAGGCGAGCTTGTTGAAGCTGGTGTCAAACAGGGCCGCTTTCAGGGACGAGCTGCCACAATTGATAACGAGTAGGGTGTCTTCCATGGATGAATCCGTTCAGTTGAATGTCAGGGCTGGACACGATGATTGGTACGTAACCACTTTTCAAATTCTTCCTCTGGCATCGGCCGGCTGTAGAAGTACCCCTGGGAGTAGTCGCATCCTTCCTGTTGCAGGAAGTGGGTCTGTGCTTCGTCTTCAACGCCTTCGGCAATGACTGTCAGGCCCAGGCTGTGGGCCATGTTGATAATGGCTTTGACCAGCGAGGCGTCGTCCTGTTCGGTCATGACATCCTGAACGAACGACTTGTCGATTTTAAGGGTATCGAACGGGTAACTCTTCAGGTAACTCAACGCCGAATAGCCGGTGCCAAAATCGTCCACGGAAAGCCGTATGCCTGCGGTGTCGAGCTGTCTCAGGATATCCGCGGTTTCGATGGTGTTATCGAGAATCAGTCGCTCGGTGATTTCAAGTTCCAGTGTACTGGCTTCCAGGCCGCTGGTCTCCAACGCCTTCATGACGGCGGCGGTGAAGCCCTGGTCCCGGAACTGGCGGGGGGACACGTTCACCGAGACACCCACTTTGGTGCCAGTGATTTCACGCCATTTCATTGCCTGTTGGCAAGCCTCCTGAAGCACCCACTCACCGATGGGGGTGATCAAGCCAGTCTCTTCCGCCAGGGGGATGAAGCGGTCCGGCATGACCATGCCCATACTGGGATTGTTCCAGCGAATCAGCGCCTCGGCGGAGCACAGTGCGCCGGTGTCGGTACGGACAATAGGCTGGAAATAGAGTTCGAATTCGTTCTGCTCCAGCGCCCGGCGCATTCTCGATTCCATTTGCAGCCGTTCATGGGAGACTTCCTTCATTTCCGGTGCAAAGTGGGCATAGGAGCTCTTGCCCATGTGTTTGGCCTGGTACATGGCGGCATCGGCATGCTGCAGCAGGGTTCCGCTGTTGTCGGAGTCGGTCGGGAAGATGGCGATGCCGATGCTGGTGGTGACGAACACTTCCTGATTGTTGAGCAAGTACGGCGGCTTGAAAGTTTTCAGGATTCGTTCGGCGACCTGGGAGGTTGCCTTGGCGCCGGTCAGCCCCGGCAGGATCACCAGGAATTCATCACCACCAAGGCGTGCAACGGTGCTGGTGCCACGAAGACAGCTTGATACCCTGCGTGCCGCTTCGATCAGCAGGTTATCACCGGCATCGTGCCCCAGGGTGTCATTGATGTGCTTGAAGTTGTCCAGGTCGAGGAACATCACGCCGACCAGGGAGTTTTCCCGCCTGGCTTGTGCCAGGGCGAGTTTCAGGCGATCCAGCGCCAGCATCCGGTTTGGCAGTCCGGTGAGAATGTCATAGTTGGCCTGCCGGAGCAGTTGTTGCTCGTACCGTTTGCGAATGCTGATATCTTCGCCGAGGATCAGGTAACCGGTTGCCTGGCCGTCGGAATTCTTGATGGGGGTGACAATCAATTGCTCCCAGAATCGCTCCCCGTTACGGCGTACGCTGTTGACCTCGCCCTGCCAGACACCCACCCGCTGGACTTGCAGGCGAATGGATTGCCACAGGTGCTTGGTTTCACGGTGCTCCATGGCGTTTTCGGACAGTGCGCCCGGGTGTTTGCCAATAATCGCGTTGGCGCTGTAGCCGGTTAGTTGGGTGAACTTCTGGTTGGCGAATTCTATCCGCCATTGGCGGTCGCAGATCAGGACCGAAGACGGGCTCTGTTCAATGGCTTTGGAAAATTTCCGAATTTCCGCCGCATCCCGTTCCTGGCGGGCGACATCGTCATTCAGCCGGTCCCGCATCTGATTGATGGCATCGGTGACCTGGGCCAGCTCATCCTGTCGGTTCAATGGGGAGTCTGGTCGGTCCAGCTTCAGCGGTTTGGCCAGGTTGGTCAGGGAGATCTGCCGGGCATAGTTGGCCATGGTGGATAAGTGGCGGGCCACGAAGTGCTGAAAAATCAAAATGATCAGAATGGATACCAGGAATGTCTTGAAAAACTCGGTGACCAGGATCATGCCCGCTTTTCGCTTCATTTCCTCGTAAACCCGGTCCAGGTCTGCCGTAACGGTCAGTTCGCCGAGCTTGAATATCTCGTCGCCATGGTGAATGAGATCGAAGCTGTGGGATTTGGTCTGTGCGTCACGGGCGACCTGGCCCATTACCAGTTCCGAGTCGGGCTCGATGCGAAGCCGCAGGTGCGCGATGTCGGGAAGGCTGAGTATTCCTTCCATCTGGGTCTGGAGTAGCTTCTGGTCCAGCGCCCACAGGCTTCGGGCAAGGCTGGAGGCGTAACCGGTTTCCACCACACGCATGCGGTTGTCAATCTGGCGAAGGTCTTTGTGGTAATCGGAATAAAGCTGTATGGCGGATGCGATAAGGGTGAAAACGGAACTGAACAGCAGTATCCAGGCAAGTAACCGGAAAGACAGGGGAGATCCCGTTCGGAAGCGTCGCACACGCGTCGACAGTTTTTGCATGTCGTTACTTCAGCCACCCTGACCAGTTATTCGTGAAATGGACAGTTCGTTACCTTCAGGACTATAGCAGCAGTTTCTTTCAAGTGCTTCGCAAATAAAGAAAAAACGGAAGAATTGTGGTTGGGTTCCGGCTTTCGGAATGAATAAAGGGAGTTCGCTGTTTGATGCAGGTCAATACCGCTGCCGGGCGTTCGGCGTAATCTGGGACTGGTTAAATGAAATCGCCGATGGAGGTCGGATTATGTATGTGGACGCGGTAGTGATGGCTGGAATTGTGACCGTCTTTCTGATGGTGCTGTTTTTTGTCGGTGTTGGGATCTTCGTGATGAAGGATTCCAGGGACCATAAGGAAAGGAGGCACGGGGAAGAATCTCACCAGCCTGGGAAGGTGGTGTAGTGTCAGAAAAAATGGCGTCCCCTAGGGGGTTCGAACCCCTGTTGCCGCCGTGAAAGGGCGGAGTCCTAGGCCACTAGACGAAGGGGACGCATCGTTCTTACTGACTTGCCTCGTCGAGGTGGCGCGTATATTAAGTAAGGCTTTATTCGCTGTCAAACAGTTTTTTGAAAAAAATTCGATTGTTAGCGAACGCAGCTTTCCAGTGCCGATGTCAGGTCTGGGTAGGTAAACCGGAAATCCTGCTGTAACAGGCGTTGCGGAACGGCCTGCTGGCCTGTCAGTAAAAGTCGTGACATTTCGCCGAGTGCGATCTTTAACACTGGCGCCGGCGCCGGAAAGATCGCAGGCCTGTTGAGAACGCTGGCCAGGCAGCGTGTGAACTCACGGTTAGTGACCGGGTTTGGACTGACCACATTGTAGGGACCAGTGGCATTCTCGGATTCCAGCATGAAGATCAGCGCTGAAACGACATCGTCGCGGTGAACCCAGGGCATGTACTGGTTGCCACTGCCCAGGCGTCCGCCAAGGCCAAGGCGGAAGGGTAACAGCATGCGCTGGAGGAACCCGCCATCCGGGCCGGCGACAACGCCGGTTCGTGACAGGCACACCCGAATCCCATCACTCTTGAGCTGGTTTGCTTCCGCTTCCCAGTCCCTGCAGAGTCGATGGGTGAATTCGTCGTTGGGGGCTGTGTCTTCAGTGACCCGGGCGGAGTCCTGATTACCGTAGAACCCAACTGCAGATCCCGATACCAGCACCTTTGGCCGGGCACTCCAGGTTCTGATCACCGACACCAGTTGGCGGGTGAGGGCAATACGGCTGTCCCTGAGCTGCTGTTTGCGCTGGTTGTTCCAGCGTTTGTCGGCAATGCCTTCCCCGGCGAGATTAATCACGCCGTCGAATCCCGGGTGGTCCACCAGCAGGTCAAGATCCGACACCGCCTCGACCCGGCCACAGGCTGCAAGGACGTCCGCTTCACTCTGGCGGCTGAGCACTGTCAGGCTGTAGCCTTTGGCAATCAGTTTCGGGCATAGCACCTGGCCGATGAATCCGGTGCCTCCGGTTATTAGAATCCGATGGTTCATTTGAACGTCCCCTCTGGCCAGTCCGTGCTTTCCGGGTGATGCTATTGTGCCAGTTCCTGCTCAACAACGTCGCGAATGGCTGCGCCAAGCAGGGGATTCTCCCCGATGGGCGGTGCAAGGTCGATGGAGATGCCATGAGCTTCCTCAAGCGAGCGGATCATGGCTGGTACATCCTTGCGAAGATGTCTTCCGGCAGCCAGGAACAGCGGCACCACGGTAAAGGTTCGGACGCCCTCTTCGACACCTTGCTCGACGATAAGCTCCAGGGATGGCGTGGCCAGTTCCATATAGGCGATCCGCGAGCCCGCTACCGAGTTGACGGTGGGCGCGGCCAGTTGTTCGAATGTCTCGCACCAACGCTTGTCGCTGCTGCCGTGGGCGAGAAGAATAATACGGTGTCCTTCGGGCATGATCTCTCCTGTTAAGAATGCTGGCCTGCATCTTATGAATTGTAGCAGGATAGGTGATGTTCCGACCCTTTGGCCTGACCATAACTGACGGTGTAGCCCTTTATGTTCGATTGGAAAGACATTCTGGATTTCTGGTTTGGTGAACTTGATGAAGACGGGCTGCCGGACAGCTTTCATCGCAACCGCTGGTTTCGCTCGGACCGCAGGTTTGACCAGGAAATTCGTTACCGCTTTTTATCCCTTGTGCTGTTCGCATCCGAGAGTGGCCTTGTCCACTGGCGTAAGCAGGCGGGCGGTGCGTTGGCGGAGATTGTGTTGCTGGACCAGTTTTCGCGGAACATCTACCGGGGAAACGCCCTGGCATTCGAGCATGACAAGGTGGCCAGAGCACTGACCCGTCAGGCCATGGATCATGGTCAGGACATGATGCTGCCCGCCGTGCAGCGGGCTTTCCTGTACATGCCCCTGCAGCATTCCGAGCGCCTGGAAGACCAGAACCTGTCGGTGGAATGCTATGAGCAGCTGGCGGCCTCCGCCGATGGCATTCTGGGGGATTTCATGGGGAGCTTTGTTGAGGCAGCCCATGATCATCGCGATATTATCTGTAAATTCGGCCGCTTTCCCCACCGCAACGCGGTACTGAAACGCTCATCCACGCCCGAAGAAGTAACCTACCTGGAGCAGGGGCGCCGCTTCGGTCAGTAACCGCAGATACTGTCGTCAATGGGGGCGGAGTGTAAAAGTGCCGATTCCGTCAACGTTTGTCCCGCCTGTTTTCGTCATGATTTACAAAAAGTAACAATGACTCCGGGTGATGCCCGGCCATGCGACCGGTTCCGCGCCGGCCGTCAGGATGACGAAGCAGGATGGCAACCATGGGACGCGTGCAGGCATTGAATCTATGGCATTCAAAGGAGCTTCCCGAGGATCGCTCCTTCCGGGAATCCATTCACTACAGCGGCCGCAAAACCGTCAGGGCCAAAAGCGAAAATCGACGTGTACAGATTCTCGAGGCCACGTTGCGTATCGCCGCCAGGGACGGCCTGCGGGGAATCAAGCATCGCGCTGTTGCACGCGAAGCGAAAGTGCCCCTGGCCGCAACAACCTACTACTTCCGCGACATCAATGAGCTGATCAGCGATTCGTTCATGCTGTTTGCGGAAAAAGCCCGGGAAGACCTCGGCAGATTCTATGACACCATTAACCTGGTGCTGGACAATGTTCCGCCAGACAGTCTCCATCGCGGAGGTAGCGGGCGTCGTGAATTGGCGTCAAGGTTGACCGCTATTACCGCAGCTTACCTTACCGAACAGTTTTCCGATCGTCGTGAGCAGGTGCTGGCCGAGCAGGTGTTCCTGATGGAATCGTTGCGGGATGAGCGGCTTGCGGATCTGGCGCGCAGTTACCGCAGCGCCTGGGTGGCGGGCCTGGAGCAGATTCTTCAAAGGCTGGATTCACCGACTCCGGCAAGGGACGCATCGCTACTGGTTAATGTGGTGCTTGGCCTTGGCTACGATACCCTGTTGAACCGGAGAGTGGCTGAACAGGAAGTGCTTGAGGCGTCGGTGCATAGGGTCGTGTGCCTGATATTGGCGGTCCATTAGCTGATAGTGCTTCTCTGTGGTGTTTTGTATAAATATTGTACATTATGACGGACATCCCGATTTTCCCTGTTAGAATGCCCGACACTTGGGCTCAGGCGCGGGTTTTTACCCGCTTTGCTATTTGTTGAGCTGATCTGACAGGGTTATCGAATGCTGAAAAATCGAAGGGCGGGCCGTTTCGGTCTGGTGCTGGCTACGGTGCTGTTTCTCCCCGCGCAGGGTGCTGCGGCATCTTTTGACAATTCCCTCCTGACACGACTTTCCAGTGTTGCTCCGAAACTGAGTGCGGAGGTTTTGCAGCGGGCATTGCAGGCTTCTTCATGCGCGGTGTCGAACGGTGTTGAAATGCCGGAGCGGCTTGCGGTGATCGATTTCTCACTGCCGTCGAGTGAAGAGCGCCTCTGGATTTTTGATCTGGACAGCGGAGAACTCCTGCTCAAGGATCTGGTTGCCCATGGCAAGAATTCGGGAAGTCTGGAGTCCACGGCTTTCTCCAATATTGAAGGGAGTCACCAGTCCAGTATTGGCCTGTTCAGGGCCAGTGAATCCTATCGCGGAAAGCATGGATACTCCTTGCGGCTGGACGGGCTGGAGCCCGGCATCAATGATCTGGCGCGACAGCGCGCCATCGTGATCCATGGCGCGGACTATGTGAATGACAGCTGGGTCCGTGATTACGGCCGGATCGGGCGTAGCCATGGCTGTCCCGCCGTGGATCAGCAGGTGATTCAGAAGGTAGTGGATAACCTGAAGGGCGGGCAACTGGTATTCAAGTATTACCCGGATCAGAACTGGCTGCAGTCGTCGGGGTATCTGAATTGCGAAAGCGGCCAGATTGCGAGCACTTCAGGGCAGGGGCAGGATAATACCTGATCAGTCCGCGCGGGCAGGGCCAAAAAACTTGCCAAAAAGTGGTTGACGCCCGCGAACGAATCCGTAGAATACGCCTCCGTTGTCGGCATCAAGCCAGCAACCACAAGCGGGAATAGCTCAGTTGGTAGAGCACAACCTTGCCAAGGTTGGGGTCGCGAGTTCGAATCTCGTTTCCCGCTCCAGATTCCGGAAACCCGGCCCTTAAAACGGCCGGGTTTCTTCGTTTTCAGGCACTGCGTTTCAACGTTTCCCGGCTTAACTCGGTTATACTCTTCGCCCAATCTTTCAGTATTTATGGCTGCGGGAGGCATTGTGCGAATCCATTCCCTGTATATCTATCCGGTCAAGTCCCTTGCCGGTATTCCGGTCAGTTCTTTTGATATGGACGACTTCGGCCCAGCGAACGATCGTCGCTGGATGATTGTTGATTCCGAACGGCGATTCGTGACACAGCGTGACTACCCGATGCTGGCGCGGATACATACATCGCTTGAAGGGGATTGTGTTAGGGTGAGCATCCCGGGTGAGGGCGAGTACCTGCTGCAGGCTGGTGAGGACGAGGCCCGGGTGCTGGTGTGGCGCGACTGGGTGAAGGCGGTTTACGGGGCGCCAGAAGTCTCAGATGCGTTAAGCCGTTTCTGTGGCGAGGATTTCCGTTTTGTCTACATGCCGGATGCCTCTTTTCGCAGGGTTGATGCCGGGCGGGTAACCGAGGAGCGAAGAGTAAGCTTCGCCGATGGCTTTCCGTTCCTGATCACCAATCTCGCTTCGCTGGGTGAGCTGAACGGCCGGCTCGACAGACCGGTGGAGATGCGTCGGTTCCGCCCTAATATCGTGGTTGAGGGAGGAGAGCCCTGGAGCGAGGATGCTTGGCGTCAGTTGCTGATCGGCGAGCAGGCATTCAGTGTGGTCAAGCCCTGTTCCCGGTGTGTCATGACGACCGTCGACCCGGATGCCGGCACGAAAGCAGCGGACCTTCAGCCTTTGCGAACCCTCGGGCGATATCGCCGCACCGCCGACGGCGTCATTTTCGGCATGAATGCAATTCACGAGTCGCCTGGCACCATCCGTGTCGGCGACCCGGTCATCAACAGAATTACGGAGTAATAACACGGTGCCATTGTTAACGCTGGACGCCATTTCCCTGGCTTTTGGTATGCAGCCGCTGCTGGATCACGCCTCGCTGAACATCGAAGCGGGGGAGCGGGTGTGTCTGCTTGGCCGCAACGGTGAAGGCAAATCCACGCTGCTGAGGATCGTCAGCGGTGAGATAACCCCCGAAAACGGCGTCGTGCGACTGGATGAAGGGGCGACACTGGCAGTGCTGCCCCAGAATCTGCCCGCCGAGGATAGCCGCACAGCCTACGAAGTGGTTGCCAGCGCGTTTCCGGAGACCGGTGAGCTGCTGGCTCGTTTCCATACCCTTTCGCAGTTGGCGGATGAGGCGAGCCTGGATCAGATGATGAAGGTTCAGGAGCGACTGGAAGCCCTGGACGGGTGGCGCCTGGATCAGAAGGTCAACGCGATTCTTGAGCAGTACAGCATTGACCCTGAGCAGACTCTGAACACCCTCTCCGGGGGCTGGCAGCGGCGGGTGCTGTTGGCGAAAGCGCTGGTGGCCGAACCGGATATCCTGTTGCTGGATGAGCCGACCAACCATCTGGATGTGCCGGCCATCGCCTGGCTTGAGGATGCTCTGACGCAGTTTCGGGGCGCCATCCTGTTCGTCAGCCACGACCGGGCATTCATTCGCAAGATGGCGACCCGGATCGTCGAGCTGGATCGAGGGAAACTGATCAGTTTCGCGGCGACGTATGACAAGTACCTGGAGCTGAAAGAGAAAGCGCTGGAAGATGAGGAGCGGCAAAATGCTCTGTTCGACAAGCGCCTGAAGCAGGAAGAAGCCTGGATCAGGCAGGGGATCAAAGCCCGGCGAACCCGCAACATGGGGCGGGTCAGGGCTCTGAAGGCCATGCGTGAGGAGCACCGTCAGCGTCGCGTTCGTGGCGGCACGGCCAGCTTTGTGGTGGAAGACGCGGCCCGATCAGGCAAGCTGGTTGTGGAAGCGAAGGAGGCCGGATTCCATTACCCGGACGGCAGCCCGGTGATCAACGGCATGGATCTGACAGTGCTCCGTGGCGACAAGATTGGTCTGGTGGGCGAAAACGGTACCGGCAAAACCACCCTGGTGAGGCTCATGCTTGGAGACCTGAAGCCGACGGAGGGCTCAATCCGGCTGGGGACGAATCTGGAAGTGGCGTACTTTGACCAGCTCCGGGGGGAGCTGGATCTGGAGCGCAACGCCCTCGACAATCTTTCGGAAGGGCGGGAATTCATTGAGATCAATGGTCAGAGCAAGCACGTTCTGGGCTACCTGCAGGAGTTCCTGTTCAGTCCTCAGCGGGCCCGATCACCAGTCAGCGTATTTTCCGGCGGAGAGCGGGCCCGTCTGTTACTCGCCAAGCTGTTTAGTAAGCCGGCCAACATCCTGGTGCTCGATGAGCCCACCAACGACCTGGATGTAGAAACCCTGGAGCTGCTCGAGGCCCAGTTGGTGGAGTTCAAGGGTACTGTGCTGGTTATCAGCCACGACCGGGAGTTTCTGGACAACGTGGTCACGGATACCATTTTCCTGGATGGCTCTGGCGCTGTACGGGAATACGTGGGTGGTTACAGTGACTGGCGCCGGCAGGGTGGTTTTTTCCCGGCAGAGCGCAAGAGCGCTCCGGAAAAGCCGGTTAAGCCAACGGAGCCGTCCCGACAAAATGTCACAGATGTGGCGGAATCCACAAAATCAAAACCCGCTAAATTAAGTTACAAGCTTAAGCTTGAGCTTGAGGAATTACCGGGCAAAATTGAATCATTGGAGGCAGATGTTGCAGCACTCCGAAAGCAAATCTCGGATCCGGAATTTTATTCAGGCCCACCGACCGAAGTCTCGGCTACGCTGGCGGAGTTGTCGGACAAGGAAGCCCGGCTGGAACAGGTAATCGAGCGGTGGATGGAGTTGGAAGAACAGGCCAGTCAATGAACGTTAATTATAATTTCAGGTTTCAGGATGGGCGGCAGGTTGAGTTCAAGGTGACCAGCCAGCCTGCGGAGGTCGTTTCACCTTTGCCATCCTGGGCTCGCCTTGAGCATTGCCAATGCTCAAACTGTCCGCTGAAACCGGCGGAGTCCCCCCATTGTCCCGCAGCGACGGAGATCCTTCCGGTCGTCAACGCCTTCCAGGCAGAAGAGGCGTACCAGAAGGTCGAGGTGACGGTCACCGATGAGCGTCGTACCTACTCCAAGTCCACCTCCCTGGAGGAGGCCCTGCGCTCCCTGCTCGGACTGAAGATGGCGACCAGCGGTTGCCCGGTACTGGGAGAGCTCAAAACCATGGCGGTCCACCACCTGCCGTTCGCCAACACCGATGAATTCATCATGAGAAGCGTGTCCCATTACCTGCTTCAGCAATACTTTGCCAAGCGCAACCATCAGGAGCCCGATTGGGAGCTGAAAGGTCTGGTGGAGCGGAACCAGCGGCTACAACTGGTTAACCAGGCGTTGTGGCAAAGGATTCATTCAGTGTGTGAGGGTGACAGCAACCTGAAAGCGCTGTTGAATTTCTTCTCTATGGCCTCAAGTGTCAGCTTCTCCCTCGAGAGCCAGTTGCGTAAGCTGGAGAGCAAAATGGAAGGCGGGGCCTGAGTCCGGCGGATGTGCCGGGCGGCCTGGCGGGAGCCAGCGCCTGCCCGGTAAAGGTAAGGAAGGGGATCAGCGAATCCTGACAGCCAGGACGTCACACTCCGTGCCATGAAGCACACCATTGGCGGTTGAGCCCAGTAACAGCTGAAAACCCTTGCGACCGTGGCTGCCAACAATGACGAGGTCCACATCCTGCTCCTTGGCCAGTCGGTGTATTTCCGACTCCGGTCTGCCTACAGTAATCACCTGGTTGTCGGTCGTTACGCCGTATTGATTGCCATAGGCTGCCAGTTGCTCCCTGGCTGCCTTGTCCAGTTGATCCTGCAATTCCGTCAAATCCATCGGGATATCGCCCCCATAGGCGTAGCCCACGGGTTCCACCACATGTACCAATAACAGTTCGGCGCCATGTGCCTTGCTGATTTCCTGGGCCTTATTGAGGACCTGGGGAGCTTCCTCGGTGAGATCGATGGCGACCAGCATTTTCTGATAGGTTGACATTATATTACTCCTTGACGAACCGAGACTCTTAAAGCCTTGTCATGCATTGAGGATAGTCGAAAAAGTCCTTTCCGGAACTGACAGGCATCAAAAAAAGCAGGGAATGGCGGACCCGGATAGCGGCAAGCACAGGGCCCGATGTGGCGTCAGGCGTTTTGCTGAAGCAGTTCGATGGTGGTATCCAGGCCGCGAAGAATGCCCTTGGAGTAACGATCAATTACGAATGAGACGTTGTTGTCGTTGTAGTTGATGTAGGAGCCGCGAATGAACTGCCATTTCGAGGACACATCGTCCAGGGCGGCTTTCAGTTCGCCCTGACTGTTTCCCTGATTGATTTTCTCCAGCAGGGTATCGAATCTGCGGGCTTGCTCATCAAGGGTCAATTCAGTCGATGACCCCTGGAATGTCTGCGCCACCGTGGAATGGGTCCTGGCTGAGTACTTGGCCATCATCTGCGCGAGAGTGATGGCTGCGGATCGTGCGGCTTCGACGCGGTTATCGGTGGACGTCTGGCTGCTTTCGCTGGAGACCTTATAGAGCTCGGTGGCCATCTTGCTCATGGTCAGGGCCTGGTTGGCCATGTCAGACACCAGTCGCAGATCGGGGTAGCCGGTGTTGCGCACGTCGTTAATGTTGTCGCGCATAAGGCTCTTGAACGTATCGAATTCCTGGTTGAGGTTCTCGACTTCCTCACTGCTTAGCACGCCCGCGTTACTTTCAGCGAGATTGTTCATGGAAGAATTGGCGCTGTTGATACTGCCGACAATCTCGTTGAGGGTGTCGGTATTGCCGTCGGTGCTGAAGCGGTAGTAAGCATCCAGGGCGAGGTAGTTGCTTACCCGGAATGTGTGCAGGTCGGAAAGAAACCCGTCTGCGGTTTCCGCCCGTGCGGTGAAAGAGGTAAGGGCAAGCAGGATAAGAGCTGCAACGAGTGAGCGTACCCGAAGGCGAGCGTCGGTCATCGGATAGTTCTCCGTACGTGTGTTTTATTATTGTGGACTAAAGTCTCGGTCCGAAGGTAAAGTAACTCAGCCAGCCGATCAAGCGGTTTTGCAGCCTGTAACGCGGGTAAATGTAAAGAACTGCCAAATTTGTGTGACGAAGTTCCGGTTTCTTGTTCAGGCCTGGATGTACCGCACAGAAAACAATAAATCCGCATTATCAATTTCCCGGTGCCTTCGCCGATTTTGAAGACTTTTGCACCGATTCTTCCAGAAACAAATTGACAAACGAGCTGTTTTTTTTCATCGTGTGCCCTCACGATTCAAACGACTGTATGAATTTTGGATCGGTTTATCGGGCAGTGACCGAAATCTCGCTGCATCCGCAGGCGCTTGCCAGCTTCTGATGACTTGGCCCGACGCCTGCAAGCAGTTCCAAACACAGACTGGAGATCAGTTGATGATTTACGAAGGTAAAGCCATCACGGTTAAAGAGATCGAAGGCGGGATCGCTCAGTTGAACTTTGACTTGCAGGGCGAGTCTGTCAACAAGTTCAACCGTCTCACCATCGAAGAACTGGGCGCCGCAACTGAAGCACTCAAATCCCAGAAGAACCTGAAGGGTCTGGTCGTAACCAGCTCCAAGGACAGTTTTATTGTCGGTGCTGATATCACCGAATTTACCGAGCTGTTTGCCGGTACAGAAGAAGACCTCATCGCCAACAACCTGAAGGCTAATGAAGTTTTCAACGCTATTGAAGACCTGCCGTTCCCGACGGTTACCGCCATCAACGGTATTGCACTGGGCGGTGGTTTCGAGATGTGTCTGGCGACCGACTACCGTGTTATGGCTCCGAAGGCCAAGGTAGGTCTGCCAGAGGTCAAGCTGGGCATCTTCCCGGGCTTTGGCGGCACCGTACGCCTGTCCCGTCTGGTGGGCGTGGATAACGCCATCGAATGGATCAGCGGTGGCACCGAAAATCGCGCTGATGCCGCTATGAAAGTAGGCGCTGTTGATGCGGTTGTTGAAGCCGACAAGCTGGTAGACGCGGCTGTTGCCATTATCGAGCAGTGCAACGAAGGCAAGCTGGACAACGAAGCGCGTCGCGAAGAGAAGAAGGGCAAGATCAAGCTCAACGCCATGGAAAGCATGATGGCGTTCGAGATTTCCAAGGCGTTCGTGGCTGGCAAGGCTGGCAAGAACTACCCGGCGCCGGTTGAAGCCATCAAGGTGATGCAGAAGCACGCTGGTATGACCCGCGATAAGGCCATCGAAGTGGAAGCCAAAGGCTTCGCCAAGATGGCCAAGACCAACGTTGCGGCTTGTCTGGTTGGGCTGTTCCTGAACGATCAGGCGCTCAAGAAGAAATCCAGTGCCTGGGAGAAAGAAGCCAACGATGTGAAGCTGGCGGCTGTGCTTGGCGCCGGTATCATGGGTGGTGGTGTGGCTTACCAGTCTGCACTGAAGGGCACACCGATCATCATGAAGGACATTGCTCAGGAGGGTATCTCCCTGGGGCTGAAGGAAGCCAAGAAGCTTCTGTCCAAGCGTGTTGATAAGGGCAAGATGGACGCCGGCAAAATGGCCGACGTGCTCAACAGCATTACTCCGACCCTGAACTACGGTGATTTCAAGAACGTAGACCTGGTTGTTGAAGCCGTTGTTGAAAACCCGAAGGTGAAAGACGCAGTGCTGCGTGAGACCGAGGAGATGGTTCGTGACGACGCCATCCTGACCTCCAACACCTCTACGATTTCCATCGACCTTCTGGCCAAGAACCTGAAGCGTCCGGAGAACTTCTGTGGCATGCACTTCTTCAACCCGGTGCATATGATGCCGCTGGTTGAGGTTATCCGTGGCTCGAAGACCAGCGACCGCGCTATCGCGACCACCGTTGCTTACGCCAAGGCGATGGGCAAGACCCCGATTGTGGTCAACGATTGCCCGGGCTTCCTGGTTAACCGTGTACTGTTCCCGTATTTCGGCGGCTTCGCTGGTCTGCTGCGTGACGGCGCGGACTTCCAGAAAGTCGACAAAGTGATGGAAAAGTTCGGCTGGCCGATGGGCCCCGCATACCTGCTGGACGTTGTTGGCATGGACACTGCCAAGCACGCCGACGAGGTGATGGCGGAAGGCTTCCCGGATCGCATGAAGTCTGACTTCAAGTCCGGCGTGGAAGTGATGTTCGAGAACAACCGTTACGGACAGAAGAACGACAAGGGCTTCTACAAGTACGAACTGGACCGCAAGGGCAAGCAGAAGAAGATTGTCGACGAAGACGTCTACAAACTGCTTGAGCCGGTTGTTCAGGGTAAGAACGAGTTCAGCGACGAAGACATCATCGCCCGTATGATGATTCCTCTGTGCCTTGAAACCGTTCGCTGCCTGGAAGATGGCATTGTCGAGGATCCGGCAGATGCTGATATGGGTCTTATCTTCGGTATCGGCTTCCCGCCGTTCCGCGGTGGCGCCCTGCGCTATATCGACGACATGGGTGTAGACAAGTTCGTCGAACTGGCAGACAAGTTTGCAGATCTTGGTCCCCTGTACCATCCGACCGAGAAGCTGCGTGAAATGGCCAAGACTGGCGAAAAGTTCTTTGGCTAACCCTGAACGAGATTTCCGAACGGAGAAAGATCTATGAGCCTTAATCCGAGAGACGTTGTCGTCGTCGATTGCGTGCGGACTCCGATGGGGCGTGCCAAAAACGGCTGCTTCCGTAACGTGCGTGCCGAGACCTTGTCTGCCGCGCTGATCGAAGCACTGTTTGAGCGCAACCCGAAGCTCGACGCAAAAGAAGTTGAAGACGTGATTTGGGGCTGTGTTAACCAGACCAAAGAACAGGGCTTCAACGTGGCGCGTCAGATTTCACTGCTGACCCGCATCCCGCACGAATCCGCGGCACAGACCGTCAACCGTCTGTGCGGGTCCGCCATGAGCGCGATCCACACCGCCGCCCAGGCGATCCAGACCGGCAACGGTGATGTATTCGTGGTTGGTGGTGTTGAGCACATGGGGCACGTACCCATGACCGCCGGTTTTGATCATAACCCGGCTGCTTCCAAGTATTCCGCCAAGGCGTCCAACATGATGGGCCTGACCGCGGAAATGCTGGCGAAGATGCACGGCATTACCCGTGAGCAACAGGATGAGTTTGGCGCGCGTTCTCACCGCCTGGCCCACGAAGCGACTCTGGAAGGCCGCTTCAAGAACGAAATCGTGCCCATTGAAGGTCACGATGAGAACGGCTTCAAGGTACTGATCGAGAACGACGAAACCATTCGTCCCGAGACCACTGCTGAGTCGCTGGGCCAGCTGAAGCCGGCGTTCGATCCGAAGAACGGTACTGTGACTGCGGGTACCTCTTCACAGCTGACCGACGGCGCGGCAGCCATGGTGATGATGTCAGCGGAGCGTGCTGAAGCTCTGGGCCTGAAGCCAATTGCCAGGGTTCGCGGCATGGCGGTTGCCGGCTGTGATCCCGCAATTATGGGTTACGGACCGGTTCCGGCCACCAAGAAGGCTCTGAAGCGTGCAGGCCTGAAAGTCGAGGATATCGACTTCTGGGAACTGAACGAAGCCTTTGCGGGTCAGTCCCTGCCGGTTCTGAAAGACCTGAAGCTGCTAGGCGTGATGGAAGAGAAAGTGAACCTGAACGGCGGCGCGATTGCCCTGGGCCATCCGCTGGGCTGCTCCGGTGCACGTATCTCCACAACCCTGCTGAACGTTATGCAGGCCAAGGGCGGTAAGCTTGGTGTATCCACCATGTGTATCGGCCTGGGTCAGGGCATTGCGACAGTATGGGAGCGTCTCTGATTCGATAGGCCGAATTGGTAGCGCTGTCCTGAAGGCCCGGCAATTGCCGGGCCTTCCTGTTTGTGCTTCCTTTAAAAAAGCAGGGCGGAAACTAAAGAATGGGTTGTCTTGCTTTTCTTGACCCTGTAAAACAATGCACCTATACAATGTGGCGGCTATTGAGTGTTTTCTAGCCGACTGATTTTACAGCGAGTTTACGGTTTGCTGATTTTTTAACCGATTATCGCCAAGGATACAGATCTCCGATATGGGTAAAAGTCTCGTTATTGTCGAGTCGCCAGCGAAAGCGAAGACCATCAACAAATATCTGGGCTCCGACTTCATCGTGAAGTCGAGCGTCGGGCATATTCGTGATCTTCCGGTCAGCGGCAGTGGCTCTCAGTCAGATCCCAAAGAACGTGCGAAACAGGCGGCAGCGACTCGGAAGATGAATCCGGAAGAGAAAGCCGCGCACAAGAAACGCAAGGCCCGCGAGCAGCTGGTTGCCCGTATGGGCGTGGATCCGGATCATGACTGGAGCGCGCGGTACGAGATCCTGCCCGGTAAGGAAAAGGTCGTCAGTGAGCTCAAGCGCCTGGCGAAATCCGCTGATCACATCTATCTGGCTACGGATTTGGACCGTGAAGGGGAGGCGATCGCCTGGCACCTTCAGCAAACCATTGGCGGCGAGTCCGACAAGTACCGCCGTGTTGTCTTCAACGAGATTACCAAACGCGCTATTCAGGCGGCCTTTGAAGATCCGGGCAATCTGGATAATAACCGTGTGAATGCCCAGCAGGCGCGGCGCTTCCTCGACCGGGTGGTGGGTTACATGGTGTCGCCGCTGCTGTGGGCCAAGATTGCCCGGGGTCTGTCGGCAGGTCGTGTCCAGTCTGTGGCGGTGCGCCTGATCGTTGAGCGTGAGCGCGAGATCCGCAAGTTCATTCCTGAGGAATTCTGGCAACTGCACGCGGATCTTGGTGCCAGGCAGGCGAAAGAGCCAGTGCGCTTCGAGGTGACCCGTTACCAGGACAAGCCTTACCGTCCTGAGAACGAGCAGCAAAGCAAAGAGCATGTCGATCGCCTGAAAGGGGGCTCGTTCCGCGTAGCCAAGCGGGAAGACAAGCCGACAAAATCACGGCCGTCGGCACCTTTTATCACGTCCACGCTGCAGCAGGCCGCCAGTAACCGCATGGGCTTCAGCGTCAAGAAAACCATGATGCTGGCGCAGCGGCTCTATGAAGCCGGCTATATCACCTACATGCGGACGGATTCCACCAACCTGAGCCAGGACGCCGTTGGCAGCTGTCGGGACTTTATCAAGAAGCAGTTCGGCGATCGCTACCTGCCGGAGAACCCCAGGGTCTATGGCAGCAAGGAGGGCGCTCAGGAAGCCCACGAGGCGATTCGCCCGACGGAAGTGAGCCGCAGGGCGGCTGACATCAGCGGCCTGGAGAAGGACGCTGAGAAGCTCTATGACCTGATCTGGCGACAGTTCCTTGCGTGTCAGATGGCGGACGCCGAGTTCCTGAGTACCTCAATCGTGGTGGCCAACGGGGATTACGAGCTGCGTACCCGTGGCCGCATCATCAAGTTTGACGGCTTCCTCAAGGCGGCGCCCCAGTCTGCGAAGAAAGACGAGGACGTGGCGCTGCCGGATATCAAGGTTGATGAGTCCCTGGATCTGGCCAAACTCGACCCGAGCCAGCACTTTACCAAGCCTGCGCCCCGCTATACGGAGGCGAGCCTGGTCAAGGAGCTGGAGAAGCAGGGGATTGGTCGTCCATCCACCTACGCTTCCATTATTTCCACCATTCAGGATCGCGGTTACGTCAGGCTGCAGAATCGTCGCTTTTACGCCGAGAAAATGGGCGAGATTGTCACCGAGCGTCTGTCCGAGTCCTTCCCGAACCTGATGGACTTTGATTTCACCGCGAAGATGGAAGACGAGCTGGATGACATCGCCGAAGGTGAGGTGGACTGGAAAAAGGTATTGAACGACTTCTACGGCCGTTTCCGCAAACAACTGGAGACCGCTGAAGGTAGCGAAGAAGGGGGGATGCGCGCCAATACCCCCACAGAGACAGATATCCCGTGCCCGACCTGTAGCCGTCCGATGCAGATTCGCGTTGCCAGCACCGGTGTGTTCCTGGGGTGCTCCGGTTACTCCCTGCCGCCGAAGGAACGCTGCAAGACCACTATCAACCTGGTGTCAGGGGATGAGGTGGTCAGTGCCGATGATGACGTGGAAGGCGAGGGCGAAACCCGCCTGCTGCGCAAAAAGCGCCGTTGTTCCAAGTGCGGAACCGCCATGGACAGCTACCTGGTGGATGAAGGTCGCAAACTGCATGTGTGTGGTAACAACCCTGACTGTTCCGGTTTCGAAGTGGAGAAGGGCACCTTCCGCATCAAGGGCTATGAAGGTCCGACGCTGGACTGTGACAAGTGCGGCTCCGAGATGCAGCTGAAAACCGGCCGTTTCGGCAAGTATTTTGGCTGTACCAACACCGAGTGCAAGAACACCCGCAAACTGCTCAAAAGTGGCGAGCCGGCCCCGCCCAAGATGGATCCGGTGCCGATGCCGGAACTGCAGTGCCAGAAGGTGGACGATACCTACGTACTGCGGGACGGCGCTTCCGGTCTGTTCCTGGCGGCCAGCAAGTTCCCGAAGAACCGGGAAACCCGGCCACCCCTGGTGATGGAGATCAAGCCGCACCGGAAGGAAATCGACCCTAAGTACGATTTCCTGATGGATGCGCCCGAGCGTGATCCGGAAGGCAATCCGACGGTGATCCGCTACAGCCGCAAGAGCAAGGAGCAGTACGTCATGTCCGAGAAAGAGGGCAAGGCGACAGGCTGGTCGGCGTGGTATGTCAACGGGAAGTGGCAGCCGAAGGAGAAGAAGTAGGGGAGAGGTTTACCCCCTCTCCCGCTTGGAGAGAGGGGGTCGCCCCTACCGCAACTTCCGTAAACGCTGAATCAGCGAGGAGGTATCCCAGCGGCGCCCTCCCATATCCTGGACATCCCCATAGAACTGGTCCACCAAGGCCGTTACAGGCAGCTTGGCACCGTTCTGGCGGGCCTCTTCAAGACACATCCCCAGATCCTTGCGCATCCAGTCAACGGCAAAGCCGTAGTCGAACTTGCCGTCGATCATGGTGCCGGAGCGGTTGTCCATCTGCCAGGATTGGGCCGCCCCCTTGGAAATCACATCCACTACCTTGCGTACATCAAGCTCGGCCTGCTCAGCGAAATGCAGGGCCTCAGAAAGGCCTTGTACTAGTCCCGCAATGGCAATCTGGTTGACCATCTTTGTTTTCTGTCCGCTGCCAGCCGGCCCCATCAGGTTAAGGGCCTTGGAATACTGTTCCAGAACGGGCTTTGCCCGTTCGAAGATCTCCGGTTCGCCACCACACATGATGGTTAGCTGACCGTTCTCCGCACCTTGCTGACCGCCGGACACCGGCGCATCGATAAAACCCTGATGCTTTGCTTTCGCTGATTGTGCGAGCTGTTCTGCGATGCCCGCGGATGCGGTGGTGTGGTCCACTAGGATGGCGCCTTCGGGGGCATTTGAAATAATGCCCTCGTTGCCCTCATAGATTGCGTCCAGATCCTTATCCGCCCCCACGCATGTCAGCACGATGTCGGCATTCTGGACGGCTTCGGCAATGGACTGGCAGGCGGTTCCTGAATAGTCCCTTGCCCAGGCTTCAGCCTTGGAAAAGGTCCGGTTCCAGACCCTGACGTTATATCCGGCGTTTGCCAGATGGCCTGCCATGGGGTAGCCCATGACGCCCAGTCCGATAAAGACGGCTGTGGTGGTCATTCATCCTCTCCTGAACGTTGTTCTGTTCCGGTTAACTTATCACAGGCCCCATACCCACACACAAAAAAAGGCCGCTGAGTCAGCGGCCTTTTCGGGGTTCCGGTTTCCCGGGTGATTACTTTTTGTCGTAATCGCGGCTTTCGGGGCCGGTATACAGCTGGCGAGGGCGACCAATGCGGTAATCGCCGGACACCATTTCGTTCCAGTGGGAGAACCAGCCGATGGTGCGTGACATGGCAAAGATCACCGTGAACATGGAGGTCGGGATACCGATAGCCTTCAGGATCAGGCCGGAGTAGAAGTCCACGTTCGGGTACAGCTTGCGCTTGACGAAGTACTCGTCTTCCAGTGCGATCTTTTCCAGGCGCTGGGCGATTTTCAGCAGCGGATCGTTTTCCAGGCCGAGCTCGGTCAGTACTTCGTGAGCTGTTTCTGCCATCACCTTGGCGCGCGGGTCGAAGTTTTTGTAGACCCGGTGGCCGAAGCCCATCAGGCGGAACGGGTCGTCCTTATCCTTGGCCTTGGCGATGAACTTCTCGATGTTTTTCTCGTCACCGATTTCGGCGAGCATATCCAGAACAGCCTCGTTGGCGCCGCCGTGAGCCGGGCCCCAGAGGGCCGCAATGCCGGAAGCGATACAGGCGTACGGGTTGGCACCGGTGGAGCCGGCCAGACGCACGGTAGAGGTTGACGCGTTCTGCTCGTGATCGGCGTGCAGGATGAAGATCTTGTCCATGGCTTTCGCCAGGATCGGGTTCGGCTTGTACTCTTCGCAGGGCACGCCAAACATCATCTGCAGGAAGTTCTCGGAATAGGAGAGGTCGTTGCGCGGGTACATGAACGGCTGGCCGATGCTGTACTTGTAGCACCAGGCGGCGATCGTCGGCATTTTGGCGATCAGGCGGTGCGCAGTGATCTCACGCTGGTGGACGTCAGTGACATCCATCTGGTCGTGATAGAACGCAGACAGGGCACCCACGACGCCACACATGATCGCCATCGGATGCGCATCCCGGCGGAAGCCCTGGAAGAAATTGCGCATCTGGTCGTGCAGCATGGTGTGGTTTTTGATGGTGTCGTGGAATTTCCTGTTTTCTTCTGCGGTCGGCAGTTCGCCGTTCAGCAGGAGGTAGCAGACTTCCAGGTAGTCGGAATTTTCCGCCAGTTGTTCGATGGGGTAGCCGCGGTGAAGCAGAACGCCGTTTGCGCCATCAATGTAGGTAATCTTGGATTCGCAGGCTGCTGTGGATACAAAACCCGGATCGTAGGTAAATACGCCTTCCTGGACCAGACTCCGTACGTCGATAACGTCGGGGCCGACGGTGCCTGAGTAAACCGGTAGCTCAATGGACTTGTCACCCACCGAGAGCGTGGCTTTCCTGTCGGTCATGGTGCTCTCCTATATATCAGCTTTGACAGCTTTTCAGTATTTGGATGCGCTAGAAGGCGCGTATTATCGCAAAACTGGCGGCAAAATATAGGGCGTTGGCTTTTTTTGTCAATGGAAGAGGCTGGAAAAACCATTATTTGACATTCCGTGTAAATGAGGGAATTCACGAATAAGGCTGTTTTCAGAGCAAAATTAATTTTGTCAATAATTCTTGTGGCCGGTGCAAGGCCGCTGATTACAGGCGCTTGGGCGAGTTGCGCGTTTGTAATTAATAGGGGTACTCCTTATAATCCGTAGCCCGGAATCGGGGATAGACTTTGTCTGGGCGCCTTCCAATGTCGGTAGCGTCGGGCGGGCATGGTGTATTCTCCCTCCTGAGCCAATCGTGTGCCGGTTTCGTATCAGCACACCGATCCTTACATACCAACTATCCGCACCGGTCGCTTCGACCGATTGTGGAACCAAGAGAGAGTGTGAGAGCGCTGTGAATAGCAAACGACCAGTTAATCTCGATCTCGGCAAGTTTCATTTTCCGCTGCCAGCCATTACGTCCATATTGCATCGTATCAGCGGCATCATCATTTTTGTTGGTGTTGCGTTCCTGCTTTACGGGCTTCAGCTTTCCCTGTCCGGGGAAGAGGGCTTCAGTCGCGTTAGTGAATTGCTGAACAGCTTCCTTGCAAAGCTGATCATCTGGGGCATTTTGTCTGCTCTGCTTTACCACCTGGTGGCAGGTATCAAACACCTGTTGATGGATATGGGTATTGGTGAAGAACTCGAAAGTGGCCGCCTCGCCGCGAAAATCACCATTGTGGTTTCCGTTATTCTCATTGTTCTGGCTGGAGTTTGGGTATGGGCAGCGTAAATAGCGTAACGAATCTTGGTCGTAGCGGTGTTTTTGATTGGCTGATTCAGCGTGTCACTGCCTATGTTCTGGCACTCTACACACTGTTCCTGCTGGGCTTCATGGTGTTCAGCGACGTGAACTACGAGACCTGGTCGGCATTGTTCGGGCAGACCTGGTTCCGCATCTTCACCCTGCTGGCGCTTCTGTCTCTTGGCGCTCACGCCTGGGTAGGGCTCTGGACGGTCACTACGGATTACATCAAGGCCATGGCACCGCGTTTCCTGGTTCAGGCTGCGTGTGGTCTGGTCATGTTCGTCTATGTGGTCTGGGGCATTCAGATTCTTTGGGGGCTTTAATCAATGGCTAATATCAAGACCATGTCTTACGACGCGATTGTTATCGGTGGTGGCGGTGCCGGTATGCGAGCCGCCCTGCAGCTGACTGAGTCAGGCGTCAACACTGCGTGTATCACAAAAGTATTTCCGACCCGTTCCCACACGGTATCCGCCCAGGGCGGGATCACCTGTGCCATCGCAAGCGCGGATCCCAATGATGACTGGCGCTGGCATATGTACGACACCGTTAAGGGGTCTGATTACATCGGTGACCAGGATGCCATCGAGTATATGTGTTCTGTCGGCCCCCAGGCAGTGTTCGAGCTTGAGCACATGGGCCTGCCTTTCTCCCGGACCGAGCAGGGGCGTATCTACCAGCGTCCGTTCGGTGGTCAGTCCAAGGATTATGGCAAGGGTGGTCAGGCTGCCCGTACCTGTGCCGCTGCCGACCGTACCGGTCATGCTCTGCTGCACACCCTTTATCAGGCCAACCTGAAAGGCGGCACCACGTTCCTTAACGAGTGGTACGCGGTTGATCTGGTCAAGAACAGCAAAGACGAAGTCGTTGGTGTTGTTGCCATTGAAATCGAAACCGGTGAAGTGGCCTACATCAAGTGTAAGGCAACGGTTCTTGCCACTGGCGGTGCCGGTCGTATCTATGCATCCACCACCAACGCCCTGATCAACACCGGCGACGGTATTGGCATGGCGTTGCGCGCTGGCTACCCGGTGCAGGACATGGAAATGTGGCAGTTCCACCCAACGGGCATCCACGGTGCCGGTACGCTGGTGACGGAAGGTTGCCGGGGTGAGGGCGGTTACCTGATCAATGCCGAGGGTGAGCGTTTCATGGAGCGTTACGCCCCGAACGCGAAGGACCTGGCCGGCCGTGATGTTGTCGCCCGCTCCATGGTTATCGAAATCCTCGAAGGCCGTGGTTGTGGTCCCGACAAGGATCACGTGCTGCTGAAGCTGGATCACCTGGGTGAAGAGACCCTGAACCTGCGTCTGCCAGGTATCTGTGAGTTGTCCCGCACCTTCGCCCACGTGGATCCGGTTAAAGAGCCGATTCCGGTTGTTCCGACCTGTCACTACATGATGGGTGGTATTCCGACCAACGTCGGCGGTCAGGCCCTGACCCAGGACGAGAATGGCAAAGACAAGCCGATTCCCGGTCTGTTTGCCTGCGGTGAGGCGGCCTGTGTATCCGTGCATGGCGCCAACCGTCTGGGTGGTAACTCCCTGCTGGATCTGGTGGTCTTTGGTCGTGCGGCGGGTCTGCACATTGAAGAGCAGCTGCGTGGTGGCTTTGAAGTTGATGGCGCCAGCGAGGATGACATCAAGCGCGCCATGGCTCGCCTTGACCGCCTGAACGGTGCCTCCGAGGGTGAGAGTGTTGCCGAGGTTCGCAAGGACCTGCAGAACTGCATGCAGCTGTATTTCGGTGTATTCCGTGACGGTAGCAGTATGGAAGAGGGCCTGAAGAAGCTCGAGGCCATTGGTGAGCGTGTTCGCAAGACCAAGCTGGCTGATACCAGCAACGCGTTTAACACTGCGCGGATTGAAGCGCTGGAGCTGGACAACCTGTACGAAGTTGCCCTGGCGACGGCCATCTCTGCCTTTGAGCGTAAGGAGAGCCGAGGTGCCCATGCCCGCAACGACTTCACCGAGCGTGATGACGAGAACTGGCTGAAGCACTCTGTGTACTTCCCGCTCGAGAAGCGTGTTGGCAAGCGTGACGTGAACTTCGCACCGAAGACCGTCGACACCTTCCAGCCGAAGATCCGGACTTACTAAGGGGGACGCACAAAATGTTGGTAAGCCTTTACCGTTATAACCCGGAAACGGACAACGCGCCCTACATGCAGGACGTGGAGCTGGAGCTTCCGGAAGGCAAGGACCTGATGGTTCTGGATGTCCTGAACCTGCTGAAGGAAAAGGATCCGTCTGTCGCTTATCGTCGTTCCTGTCGCGAGGGTGTTTGCGGCTCTGACGGCATGAACATGAATGGCAAGAATGGTCTGGCGTGCATCACGCCCATGTCCCAGGTGCTGAAGAACAACAAGCTTGTTCTTCGCCCGCTGCCGGGGCTTCCGGTTATCCGGGATCTGGTGGTGGACATGAGTCTGTTCTACAAGCAGTACGAAAAAGTCATGCCGTACCTTGTGAACGACCAGCCGGCACCTGCCATTGAGCGTCTGCAGTCTCCCGAGGATCGGGAGAAGCTGGACGGCCTGTACGAGTGCATTCTCTGTGCCTGCTGCTCCACTGCCTGCCCGTCGTTCTGGTGGAACCCGGACAAGTTTGTTGGTCCGGCTGGTCTGCTGCAGGCCTACCGCTTCCTGGCGGACAGTCGTGATACTGCCCAGGCAGAGCGTCTTGCCAATCTGGATGATCCGTTCAGCGTTTTCCGCTGCCGGGGCATCATGAACTGTGTCAGCGTTTGTCCGAAAGGTCTGAACCCCACAAGGGCAATCGGCCATATCCGGAATCTTCTGCTTCAACGGGCGACTTAAAAGCAGAAAATAAAACAAACGCTATACTGTTCTGATCAGTTAGCATCCGGAAGGCCCTGCAACGGCGCGGGGCCTTCAACCAAAGGCTTATAGTCAAAAGTCTTAACAGGATGCACACTACGGCGAGCCGTGACGGGAACTTATAAGGTTGTCTCGCGGTTTCGCTGAGTACAAAACCACCGGGGAACGGAAAACATCCTTGCTGGGTGTGGTGGCCAAAGTCGATCCCGTAAAAACCCGTATTGACTGAGATTTACCCCTGGCCGACCATACTGAGCTCCCCCGCACCAGCCCAAGGTGAGCTATTCAAAATGCACGAAAGCATAATGGAGCAGTTATGGCAGACTTCCCACTTGCAGGGTGGAAATCTGGCCTATGTTGAACAGCTTTTTGAAACCTACCTGACAGACCCCAATGCCGTTCCCGAAGAGTGGCGTAACTACTTCGACAAGCTACCCAGCGTCGACGGCTACAAAGGCCGTGATATTGTCCACTCTTCCATTCGCGAACAGTTTGAACACATCTCCCGTAATCAGCGTTTCCTTGCCAGCAACGGCGTTCCTGCCAGTGCAACTTCTGACGCTGACAGGAAACAGATCCGTGTTCTGCAGTTGATCAATGCCTTTCGATTCCGTGGTCACCAGGAATCGAAGCTGGATCCGCTTGGCGTATGGCAGCGTCCCACGGTAGAAGATCTTGATCCATCCTTCCACGAACTGTCGGAAGCGGATAATGACCTGGAATTCCAGACCGGGTCACTGAGCTTTGGTTCCGAAACCATGAAGCTCGGCGATATTATCAGCGGCCTTCGCCAGACTTATTGCGAAAGCATCGGTGCCGAGTACATGCACGTAGTCGACACCCGCATCAAGCGTTGGTTTCAACAGCGCATGGAGCCGGTGCGTTCACGGCCACAGTACGAAGCGAAAACCCGTAAACATATTCTTGAGCGCTTGTCAGCCGCGGAAGGCCTGGAAAAATATCTGGGATCCCGTTACCCCGGCGTCAAGCGTTTCGGCCTCGAAGGCGCTGAAAGCCTGATTCCCTGTCTTGACGAGTTGATCCAGCGTGCCGGTTCCTATGGCGCCAAAGAGATTGTTCTCGGGATGGCTCACCGTGGCCGTCTGAATGTCCTGGTGAATACCCTCGGCAAGAACCCGAAAGAACTTTTCGACGAGTTCGAAGGCAAGAAACTGGCTGATTCCGGCTCGGGTGACGTGAAATACCACCAGGGCTTCTCGTCCAACGTGATGACGCCCGGTGGCGAAGTTCACCTGGCGATGGCATTCAACCCGTCCCACCTGGAGATCGTTGCTCCGGTTGTTGAGGGGTCGGTTCGCGCACGCCAGACCCGTCGTGATGACAATGACGGCACCCAGGTTGTGCCGATCATCATGCACGGTGATGCGGCCTTTGCCGGCCAGGGCGTGGTGATGGAAACCTTCCAGATGTCCCAGACCCGGGGCTATGGTATTGGCGGTACGATTCACATCGTCATCAACAACCAGGTCGGCTTCACCACCAGCAAACAGGAAGACGCCCGCTCGACCGAGTACTGTACCGACGTGGCCAAGATGGTCCAGGCGCCGATTCTGCACGTAAACGCGGATGATCCGGAAGCGGTCATGTTCGTTACCCAGATGGCGATGGATTACCGCAACGAGTTCAAGCGTGATGTGGTCATCGATCTGGTCTGCTACCGTCGCCGTGGGCACAACGAGGCGGATGAGCCGGCCGCTACCCAACCGCTCATGTATGAAAAGATTCGCAAGCTGAAGACCACCCGTGGGCTTTATGCCGATTTGCTGATTGCCGATGGCGTGATTTCTGAGGACGAAGCCAAGGAAATAGATCTCGACTACCGGGACGCTCTGGATAAGGGCGACCATGTGGTCAAGTCTCTGGTCAAGGAACCGAACAAAGAGCTCTACGTTGACTGGACGCCCTACCTTGGCCACGAGTGGACAGCCAAGTGTAAGTCCAGCGTTTCGCTCAAGGCTATCCAGTCGCTGGGCAAGAAGCTGACCCAGGTGCCGGAAGGGTTCAGTATTCAGCGTCAGGTTTCCAAGATTGTTTCCGACCGTGAGAAGATGACTGCCGGTGCGTTGCCCATTAACTGGGGCTACGGCGAAGTCATGGCCTATGCCACATTGCTGGAGGAAGGCCATCCGATCCGGATCACCGGTCAGGACGTGGGTCGTGGCACTTTCTCCCACCGCCATGCGGTCCTGCATAACCAGAAAGATGGGTCTACCTATACTGCTCTGGAGCACCTGTCGGAAAATCAGCCGCAATTTGAAATCTACGACTCACTGCTGTCTGAAGAAGCCGTGATGGCGTTCGAATACGGCTATTCCACGACGGCTCCCAGTGGTCTGGTCGTCTGGGAAGCCCAGTTTGGTGATTTTGCCAACGGCGCCCAGGTGGTTATCGACCAGTTCCTCACCAGTGGGGAGCACAAGTGGGGGCGGCTCTGCGGTCTGACGCTGCTGTTGCCGCACGGTTATGAAGGGCAGGGGCCGGAGCACAGTTCCGCGCGTCTGGAGCGCTTCCTGCAGCTGTGTGCAGAGCACAACATTCAGGTATGCGTGCCGACCACACCTTCCCAGGTTTTCCATATGCTTCGCCGTCAGGTGAAGCGTCCGCTACGCAAGCCGCTGGTAGCGATTACTCCGAAGAGTCTGTTGCGTCACAAGGAGGCCACTTCCGATCTGGACGACCTGACCTCCGGAACGTTCCAGACCGTGCTGCAAGAGAAAGAGCCGTCTGATCCGAAGAAGATCACCCGCCTGATTCTGTGCAGCGGCAAGGTTTATTTTGACCTGCTGGAGCGCAAGAAGGCGGACGAGCGGGAAGATGTTGCGATTGTTCGTATCGAGCAGCTGTATCCCTTCCCGGGTGATGACCTGGACGAGGTTCTGGCCCTGTATCCCAAGCTCAAAAACGTGGTTTGGTGTCAGGAAGAGCCGATGAACCAGGGCGCCTGGTACTGCAGTCAGCACCATATGCGTAATGCACTGCACCGCAAGAACCCGAAGCTGTATCTGGAGTATGCCGGTCGTGATGCTTCTGCTGCTCCTGCGTGTGGACACATGTCCGTGCACATTGAAGAGCAGAAGAAACTGGTTAACGACGCGTTTGAAATCTGACGAGCTACCGAACTAAGGATCCGAGATGTCAACTGAGATTAAAGCCCCCGTTTTCCCAGAGTCGGTCGCAGAGGGCACCGTCGCGACCTGGCACAAGCAGCCGGGTGAAGCCTGTTCCCGCGATGAACTGATTGTCGATATCGAAACCGACAAGGTCGTTCTGGAAGTGGTTGCACCGGCTGACGGCGCGATTGAAGAGATTGTCAAAGGCGAAGGCGACACCGTGGAAAGCGGCGAAGTCATCGGTAAGTTCAAGGAAGGCGCCGCTGGTGAATCCAAGCCGGCGGAAAGCAAGAAGGAAGAGGCTCCCAAGGAAGAGTCCAAGAGCCAGGCTGCATCCGGCGATGCCATTCTCAGCCCGGCAGCCCGTAAGCTGGCCGAAGAGAACGACGTCGATCCGAATGCCGTCAAGGGCACCGGTAAAGACGGCCGCGTAACCAAAGAAGATGTCCAGAATCATGTAGATAGCGGCAAGTCTTCAGCGCCTGCTTCAACCGCCAAGCCGGCGGGCGACATGCCCAAGGTTGAACTGGCAAGCGGCGAGCGCGCGGAGAAACGCGTACCGATGACGCGCCTCCGGGCCAGCATCGCCAAGCGCCTGGTCAGTGCGCAGCAGAATGCCGCCATGCTCACCACGTTCAACGAAGTGAACATGGCGCCGATCATGGAGCTGCGCAAGCAGTATCAGGACAGCTTCGTGAAGCGTCATGGCATCAAGCTTGGCTTCATGTCTTTCTTTACCAAGGCTGCTACTGAGGCTTTGAAGCGTTTCCCGGCCGTGAATGCCTCCATTGATGGCAATGACATGGTGTATCACGGTTACCAGGACATCGGTGTGGCTGTTTCCACCGACCGTGGTCTGGTGGTGCCGGTGGTTCGTGACGTTGACGCCCTGGGCCTGGCGGATATCGAAAAGAAAATCGTCGAGTACGGCACCAAGGCCAAGGACGGTAAGCTGGGTATTGAAGAAATGACCGGCGGTACCTTCACCATCACCAACGGCGGCATTTTCGGCTCGCTGATTTCCACGCCGATCCTGAATCCGCCGCAAACTGCGATTCTGGGCATGCACAAAATCCAGGAACGCCCGATGGCGGTCAATGGCAAAGTTGAAATCCAGCCCATGATGTACCTGGCGCTGTCCTATGACCATCGCATGATTGATGGCAAGGAAGCGGTGCAGTTCCTGGTGGCTATCAAGGAAATGCTTGAGGATCCGGCGCGTATTCTGCTGGACGTCTGAGCTGACACTTAACGAATTGGAAAACGGGATCAAATATGTCTGATAAGTACGACGTCATTGTCATTGGTGCAGGCCCTGGTGGTTACGTAGCTGCTATCAAAGCCGCCCAGCTCGGTCTGAAGACTGCGTGTGTGGAATCCTGGACCTCTGAAGACGGCAAAGCGCAAGTGCTTGGTGGCACCTGCCTGAACGTGGGCTGTATTCCTTCCAAGGCCCTGCTGGAGATTTCCCACAAGTTTGAGGAAGCCAGCCACGATTACGAAACCCAGGGCATCATCGCCAAGGATGTCAAAATCGACATCGCGAAGATGATGGAGCGCAAGAGCGGTATCGTGAAGCAGCTGACCGGCGGGATCGCCGGTCTGTTCAAGGCTAACGGCGTAACCTCTATTCATGGTCACGGCAAGTTGCTGGCCAATCGTCAGGTTGAAGTTACCGACAAGGATGGCAAGGCCACCACTTACGAGGCGGACAACGTCATCCTGGCGACCGGTTCCAAGCCGATTGAGATTCCACCGGCACCGTTTGACGGTGATTACATTGTGGATTCCGAAGGTGCACTGGAGTTTACCGAAGTGCCCAAGCGTCTTGGCGTTATTGGTGCCGGCGTTATCGGCCTTGAGCTGGGCAGTGTGTGGTCCCGTCTGGGATCGGAAGTGACGGTGATCGAAGCCCAGGATACGTTCCTGCCGGTGGTTGATCAGCAGGTTGCCAAGGACGCGCAGAAGCAGTTCAAGAAACAGGGACTGGATATTGTCATGGGCGCGCGTATGACCGGTGCTGAAGTCAAGCGCAAGCTGGTTAACGTGACCTATGAAGATTCGAACGGCAAGCAAGAGAAGAAATTCGACAAGCTGATCGTGGCTGTAGGCCGTCGTCCTTACACCGACAATCTTCTGGCCGAGGATTCCGGCGTACAGATGGATGAGCGCGGTTTCATCTTTGTGGACGATAACTGCAAGACCGAAGCGCCGGGTGTCTGGGCGATTGGTGATGTGGTTCGCGGTCCGATGCTGGCACACAAAGCATCCGAAGAGGGTGTCATGGTTGCCGAGCGAATTGCTGGCCATAAACCGCAGGTCAACTACGAGTGCATTCCAAACGTCATCTATACAGCGCCGGAAGTGGCCTGGGTTGGCAAGTCCGAGGAAGAGCTGAAGGCAGAAGGCGAGGCTTATAAGGTGGGTACTTTCCCATTTGCGGCCAACGGTCGAGCCATGGCAGCCAACGCAGCGTCCGGTCTGGTGAAGATCATTGCCGATGAAAAGACCGACCGCATCCTCGGTTTCCACGTGGTTGGACCGCAGGCATCCGAGATCGTGGCGCAGGGCGTGATTGCCATGGAGTTCGGCTCCAGTGCAGAAGATCTGGCCCTGACCTGTTTTGCGCACCCGACTCTGTCCGAGTCAGTGCATGAGGCAGCCCTGGCTGTCGATGGCGGCGCGATTCACATCGCCAACCGTCGCAAAAAGAAGTAACGCAGAGCAGGGAACAGGGGCGCCAAAGAGGGCGCCCCGCTGCCATAAAACGGCAGGTTTCCGACTGCGTCAGTGGTGTGCTGAGGTGATCCCCGGCACGCCTAACCGAATTCGCACCAGATTGTTGTCGGATTTATGGCCTAAATCCGACAGGATCCGGCGGGTTCAACTCCGTACGTGGTTATCCTCCATCAAAAAGCGGGACATTAACTATGAATTTGCATGAATATCAGGGCAAGCAGCTGTTCGCTGAATATGGCCTGCCAGTATCCAAGGGCATTGCCTGCGATACTCCGAAAGAAGCAGTGGACGCAGCCGGTGAAATCGGCGGAGACGCATGGGTCGTCAAGGCACAGGTTCACGCTGGTGGCCGTGGTAAGGCCGGCGGTGTAAAGCTGGTCAAGAGCAAAGACGAGATTCGCGAGTTCGCTGAGCATTGGCTGGGCAAGAACCTGGTGACCTACCAGACCGACGAAAACGGTCAGCCGGTCAGCAAGATTCTGGTTGAATCCCTCACTGATATCGATCAGGAACTGTATCTGGGCGCCGTGGTAGACCGTGGTACCCGTCGGATCGTGTTCATGGCCTCCACCGAAGGTGGTGTTGAGATCGAGCAGGTTGCCGAAGAAACTCCGGAAAAAATCCTGAAAGCGGAAGTTGATCCGCTGGTCGGTGCACAGCCTTACCAGGGCCGCGAGCTGGCTTTCAAACTGGGCCTGGAAGGCAAGCAGATCGGTCAGTTCACCAAGATTTTCCTGGGCCTGGCCAAACTGTTTGAAGACCGTGACCTGGCGCTGCTGGAAATCAACCCGCTGGTGATCACTCCGGCTGGTGACCTGCACTGCCTGGACGCCAAGATCGGCGTTGATGGCAACGCGCTGTACCGTCAGAAGAAAATCCATGAGATGCACGATCCCTCCCAGGAAGATTCCCGGGAAGCGGAAGCGGCCAAGTGGGAACTCAACTACGTCGCGCTGGAAGGCAACATCGGCTGCATGGTTAACGGCGCTGGTCTGGCCATGGGTACCATGGACATCATCAAGCTGTCCGGTGGCCAGCCTGCCAACTTCCTGGACGTAGGCGGCGGCGCGACCAAAGAGCGCGTTTCCGAGGCGTTCAAGATCATCCTGTCCGATGACAATGTACAGGCGGTTCTGGTTAACATCTTCGGTGGTATCGTTCGCTGCGACATGATCGCAGAGGGCATCATCGGTGCGGTTAAGGAAGTGGGCGTTAAGGTTCCCGTGGTCGTTCGTCTTGAAGGCAACAACGCCGAAGTCGGCACCAAGGTACTCGCTGAGAGTGGCCTGAACATCATTGCCGCCACCAGTCTGGCGGATGCCGCAGAGCAAGTCGTTAAAGCCGCAGGGGGTAAATAATGAGCATCCTGATCAACAAAGACACCAAGGTTATCTGCCAGGGCTTTACCGGCGCACAGGGTACCTTCCACTCTGAGCAGGCGATTGAGTACGGCACCAAGATGGTTGGTGGCGTAAGCCCGGGTAAGGGCGGCACGGAACACCTTGGCCTGCCGGTGTTCAACACTGTACGTGAAGCGGTCGAGAAAACCGGTGCGGAAGCGACGGTGATCTACGTACCCGCTCCGTTCTGTAAGGACGCCATCATTGAAGCCGCAGATGCTGGTATTCAGCTGATTGTGTGCATCACCGAGGGTATCCCGACCATCGACATGCTCTACGCCAAAGAGTACGTGGATCGCAAGGGTGTACGCATGATCGGTCCGAACTGTCCGGGCGTGATTACGCCGGGCGAGTGCAAGATCGGCATCATGCCAGGTCATATCCACAAGCCGGGCAAGGTGGGTATTGTATCCCGTTCAGGTACCCTGACTTACGAAGCGGTCAAGCAGACCACTGACTTCGGCTACGGTCAGTCCACCTGTATCGGTATCGGTGGTGACCCGATTCCGGGCTCCAACTTCATCGATATCCTGAAGTTGCTGCAGGAAGATCCGCAGACCGAAGCCATCGTTATGATTGGTGAAATCGGCGGTACCGCTGAAGAAGAAGCGGCGGCGTTCATCAAGGAAAACGTCACCAAGCCGGTGGTTTCCTACATCGCCGGTGTGACTGCGCCTCCTGGTAAGCGTATGGGCCATGCCGGTGCGATTATCTCCGGCGGCAAGGGCACCGCAGACGAGAAGTTTGCCGCCCTGAATGACGCCGGTGTCAAAACCGTGCGCAGCCTGGCCGAAATCGGCAAGGCACTGAAGGAAGCAACTGGCTGGTAAATCTTTACCGCCAGTTATAAAAGCCCCCGGGTCTGCCGCAAGGCGCCGGGGGCTTTTTCGTTCTGTGATGATGGCCTGGCGCCGGTTTTTCAAAGGCTTCTTAACGCCGGCGTCACATAAGACTATAATGCCCGGTCAGCCTGCACTAAGATGGGCTGGTCTAAAACCACCAGAAGGAGTTCATGCTTTGAGTTCTGTAGATTCCCAGCAACGGGTTTTGTCCGGGATGCGTCCGACCGGCAAACTTCACCTTGGCCACTACCATGGTGTTCTGAAAAACTGGGTGAAACTCCAGCATGAGTATGAGTGCTTCTTCTTTGTCGCTGACTGGCATGCGTTAACCACCGACTACGAAGACACCTCGGGCGTCGAGCAGAGCGTCTGGGACATGGTCATCGACTGGCTGGCAGCGGGTGTGAACCCCGGCTCTTCCACCATGTTTATTCAGTCCCGGGTGCCGGAGCACGCTGAGCTGCATCTGCTGCTGTCCATGATTACTCCGCTGGGGTGGCTGGAGCGCATCCCCACCTATAAGGACCAGCAGGAAAAGCTGCGGGAGAAGGACCTGGCCACCTACGGTTTCCTGGGTTACCCGCTGCTGCAAAGTGCGGATATCCTGATGTACCGTGCCGGCAAGGTTCCGGTCGGAGCCGATCAGGTATCCCATGTGGAGATTACCCGGGAAATCGCCCGTCGCTTCAATCACATCTATGGTCGTGAGCCCGGTTTTGAAGAACAGGCCGAGGGCGCCATCGTGAAGATGGGCAAGAAAAACGCCAAACTGTATCGCAATCTGAAGAAGCGGTATCAGGAAGAGGGCGATCTGGAAGCCCTGGAGACCGCCAGGGCGTTGCTGAAAGAGCAGCAGAATATATCCCTCGGCGACCGTGAGCGTCTGTACGGTTACATCGAGGGCGGCGGCAAGGTGATTCTGCCGGAGCCCCAGCCACTGTTGACTCCGGAATCGAAAATGCCGGGGCTGGACGGACAGAAGATGTCCAAGTCGTACAACAACTACATCGGTTTGCGGGAAGATCAGGACTCGGTCGCCCAGAAGATTCGCACCATGCAAACCGATCCCCAGCGCGTACGCCGGACCGATCCGGGCGAACCGGAGAAGTGCCCGGTGTGGGGGATGCATAAGATCTATTCCGATGCGGAAACCCAGGAATGGGTGCAGACCGGTTGCCGCAGCGCCGGGATTGGCTGCCTGGACTGCAAGAAGCCCCTGATCGACGCCATCATTGAGGAGCAGCGTCCGCTTCATGAGCGTGCCCGTGAGTATGAAGGGAATCCCGACCTTGTACACTCGATTATCGAGGAAGGGTGCGAGCAGGCCCGGGATGCTGCCAGGGGCACCCTGGAAGAGGTTCGCAGCGCCATGGGCCTGAACTACCGTTAACGACGGAGTGCACGCCATCATCTGCCGGATACCGGAGAAAGTATGACCGATGACACTGTGAGCACATCGCAGCCCGAGGCGGGAGATGACACTGCATCACCCGCTCCCGAGCAGGCGCCTCTGGCTCTGGTGTCCGGAAAGCCGGTGGTGGACCTGCCGCGGGATCTTTACATTCCTCCCGATGCGCTGGCGGTGTTCCTGGAGGCCTTCGAGGGTCCCCTGGATCTGTTGCTGTACCTGATCCGCCGCCAGAACATGGATATCCTGAATATCGATGTCAGCGAAATCACCCGCCAGTACATGGACTACATTGGCGCCGTCGAGGCCATGCGGTTTGAGCTGGCTGCGGAATATCTGGTGATGGCAGCGACTCTGGCGGAGATCAAATCCCGCATGTTGCTGCCCAGGCAGGAAAGTGACGACGAGGAAGAGGTTGACCCCCGTGCTGAACTGATCCGGCGACTGCAGCAATACGAGCGTTTCAAGCAGGCTGCGGAAGACATTGATGAACTGCCACGGATGGAGCGGGATACCTTTGCCGGTTCCGCAGCCTTGCCGAAGCTGCCTTCCAGCCAGCCACATCCTGATGTGGACCTGAAGGAGCTGTTGTTTGCCCTGCAGGGCGTCCTCAAGCGGGCGGATCTGTTCACCAGTCACCATGTTGAGCGTGAAAAACTGTCCACGCGAGAGCGTATGTCTGCGATCCTCTCGGTGCTGCAGGATGATCGTTTTGTGAACTTTGAAAGCCTGTTTACGCCCGAAGAGGGACGATTGGGGGTGGTGGTGTCATTCCTCGCGACCCTGGAGTTAGTGAAGGAACAGCTGATAGAGGTTGTCCAGGGGGAAGTCCTTGGTCCCATTCATGTCAGGGCCAGAGCGGCCAGTTAAGTAAAAGCACGGGTGTCATGAGCGAAGAGAACCTGAAGAAAATCCAGGCGATTATCGAGGCCGCGCTGTTGGCAGCGGGAAGACCGCTGTCATTTGACCAGTTGAGGGAACTGTTCCCGGAGGATGAGCGGCCTGCCCGGCAGGTTATGGAGCATGTTCTGGTGTTGCTGGAGAGCGCCTGCGAAGGTCGTGGGTTTGAGTTGAAAAAGGTGGCCAGCGGCTATCGGTTTCAGGTGCGCGAAGAATTTGCTCCCTGGGTCGGGCGGTTGTTTGAAGAAAAGCCGCAGCGTTACTCGCGGGCCTTGTTGGAAACTCTGGCGTTGATTGCGTATCGCCAGCCGATTACCCGGGGTGAAATCGAAGATATTCGCGGGGTGACCGTCAGCAGTAATATCGTGCGAACCCTGCTGGAGCGCGAGTGGGTCAGGGTGGTCGGTCATCGGGATGTGCCCGGCAGGCCCGCCATGTACGCGACGACGCGCCAATTCCTGGACTACTTCAACCTGCAGGGGCTGGACCAGTTGCCGCCCTTGTCGGAAGTGCGGGACCTGGAAGAGATCGGACGGGAAATTGAAAAAAACATACAGGCGGAGATCAAGTTCGAATCTTCGGCCGATGAAGGGGAAGATGGCTCCGATCAGCCGGACCAGGACGCCCCGTCAAGTCAGACACTTCACTGATGCCCGTCGGGATACCGGGGCATCAGCCCATATGAAAGGATGAATTCATGGCGTCAGAGCGCCCGGGTAAGCCAGGAGGAAAGTCCTCCGCTACCAGTAAAACATCGCCGACCACTGCCGGTGGTCCGGAGAGAATCCAGAAATTGCTGTCCCGTGCGGGGGTTGGTTCCCGGCGTGAGGTTGAGAGCTGGGTGGAGGCTGGCCGTTTAACGGTGAATGGCGAGCTTCCTGAGCCCGGACAGAAGGTGACCCTCAGTGACCGTATCGAGCTGGATGGCAAGCGTCTTGATCTGGCATCGGGGTCTGAAGTGGTGCGCCGAGTGCTGATTTATAACAAGCCGGAGGGCGAAGTCACCACCCGCCGTGATCCGGAAGGCCGGCCCACGGTATTTGACAGTCTGCCGCGGCTGAAAGATCACCGATGGATTTCCATTGGTCGCCTGGACATCAACACCACGGGGCTGGTGCTGTTCACCACGGATGGCGAGCTGGCAAACCGGCTCATGCATCCGTCCAGCGAAATCGACCGGGAGTATGCCGTCCGGGTATTTGGCGAAGTGGATGACGCGATGTTGCAGCGGCTGATGGACGGCGTGTTGCTGGAAGACGGCATGGCGAAGTTCTCGGATATCTCCCCGGCCGGCGGCAGCGGTATCAACCGGTGGTTCCATGTCACCCTGCTGGAGGGGCGTAACCGGGAAGTCCGTCGCCTGTGGGAATCCCAGGGTGTCCGGGTGAGCCGGTTGAAGCGTGTTCGCTACGGCCCGATATTCCTGCCGAGCCGGTTGAGCGTTGGAAAGTGGGAAGAGCTCGACCAAAAGGCCGTTGATACGCTGAGCCGCTCAGTCGGGCTGGATTCGGTGGCCATTCCTGCCAAGACGCCCAACGAACAGGCGGCGCTTGAGCGCAAGCGTAACAAGCAGCCGGGCCGCCCCGCCGCCCGCAAAGCCGGCAGCCGGAAATGGGATGTCAGCTCGAAAAACCCGGCAGCTCAGGGCAGGAAACCGCCCCGTAAGTCGGTGCGCAGCATCAAGAAGAGTTAGCCGATACAGGCGAAGACCCGGGTGCAATTGCGACCCTGGTCTTTCGCCCGATACAGCGCTTCATCGGCGCGGGCCAGCCACTGGTCCGCCACTTCGCCCACCAGGTGCATGGCGACGCCACAGCTTGCGGTGACCGAAACGTTAATGTCACCACAGTTGACGACGATGGTCGTAATATTCTCACGGATCCGGTCTGCCACATCGCGCGCTTCCTGGTCAGTGGTGTGGGGTAGCAGGATTGCGAACTCTTCACCACCGAACCGGTACACCGAATCGGAACTCCGCACCGCTTTTTCCAGCTCACGAGCGGCCAGTTTCAGAAGGTGGTCTCCCACCACATGGCCATGGTTGTCATTCACCGCCTTGAAATGATCCAGGTCGCAAAGAATCAGTGAGTATATGTCGCCGTGGCGGTCCGAAAGCTGACGTGCCCGCTGCATAGCCTCATCCATGGCGCGTTTGTTGGGGACGCCGGTCAGTGAATCCGTTAGCGCGGCCTGCTCGATGGCGATAAATTGGCAGGCATTCCTGATCGGGCAGATGGCTGCACCCAATACCAACTCAATCCCTTCAAGTTCCTGTTCCGTGAACTTCTGTCGGCGCCGTAGAGAGAGCGTGCCATAGAACTCGCCTTCCAGGTTGAGGCGATAGTCGCAACGGTGGGGGCCGCCCACTCCGGATGCGTAGACAAAATCCGTTCCGCCGATCTGATGCCGATACTGCAGCGCATCAAAAGGTATAACCGCGCCAATCTCCTCTGCCAGGATTGCCATCTGGTTGTCGAGGGAGAGAGTGGTGGACAGCCTTCTGGTCAGACGCGTCAGGATGTCGGGTGATTCGTTCCATTCCTGATGGGCCTGTCGCAGGGCTGCGAGTTTTTGGGGCTGCGGTCCATTCTTGGCAATAGAAGGGATGTGTTTCACGGAAGAGTCGCCATGTGTCAGAATTCTTTACTCTATAAGCACAAAGCGTGCCGAGTGAATAATTAATATATTAAACAGTCGGATATCGGGCATATGCTATCGTAATTGTCGACCACGCTACAGAATGATGACAAAGCGTCAGAATGTCGGCAGTTCCTTGCCGCTAAAGGGTATGGTCGAAATGTCAGACAAGGGGATGGGGTCAGCCAATCCCTGTGGTAAACTTTTGCGCTTATTATCGTGCCGTCTGCAGCAAGTGAGCGACTAACTTTATGAGGTTTCAGGCCCCCGAAAGTCTATCCGAGCAAATCGCCCAGCATCTGGGACAGCGCATCATGACCGGTGAGCTCAAACCTGGCGAGCGAATCCAGGAGCTCAAGGTCGCGGGTGATTTGAACGTCAGTCGCGGCTCCGTCCGCGAGGCGCTGCTGATTCTCCAGCGCCGCCACCTGATCGAGATTTTCCCCCGCCGGGGGGCGATGGTATCAAGACTGACGCCGGAGCTTGTGAACAGCCTTTACGATATCTATATCGATCTCCTGTGTATGCTGGGTCGTAAAGTCATGGAGCGCTGGTCGTCCCAGGAGCTGGCGGGTATTGTCGGCCAGGCCCGGGAGCTTCAGGCGGTTACCGATGCTTTGAATTCGTCCGGAAGCGATGCCGCCGAGCAGGTAATCGAGGCCGGCTTCGGCGTCATGCGCTATGCCTACACCCTGGTGGATAATCCGTTTCTCGAGGAAACCCTGGAAAACTTCCGGCCTGCCATCAGCCGTACCTACTTTGTTGCCCTGGAGAACTTTCGTGAGGAACTGACGGAAACCGGTCGCTTCTTTACCGAAGTTGCCGATGCTTCTGCCAGCGGCGATGCTGCCAGGGTTGAGGCGGCGATCATCAGGTTTGGTGAGCATCAGCGTAAACAGGTGTTAAGAATACTCAGGGAGGAGGCAAGCGCCTGATATGCGCCTGAAGTCCATCAAACTGTCCGGTTTCAAATCCTTCGTTGATCCGACCACGGTGCCCTTTCCCTCCAATATGACGGCGGTGGTCGGTCCTAACGGATGCGGGAAGTCCAATATAATTGATGCGGTGCGCTGGGTTATGGGGGAAAGTTCCGCCAAATATCTGCGTGGCGAGTCCATGACCGACGTTATCTTCAATGGGTCCAGCGCCCGCAAACCGGTTGGGCAGGCGTCGATTGAGCTGGTGTTTGATAACAGCGACGGCTCTGCGCCCGGAGAGTTTGTCAAATTCAATGAGATTTCCGTTCGCCGGCGGGTGTCCCGCGAAGGCCAATCTGAATACTTCCTCAACGGCTCGAAGTGCCGTCGTCGCGATATCACCGATCTGTTCCTGGGCACCGGCCTGGGTCCGCGAAGCTATGCCATCATCGAGCAGGGCATGATCTCCCGCCTGATTGAGGCAAAACCCGAAGAGCTGCGGATCTATATCGAAGAAGCGGCAGGCATTTCCAAGTACAAGGAACGGCGCCGTGAAACCGAGAATCGCATTCGTCGCACCCAGGAAAACCTTGAGCGCCTGACCGATTTGCGGGAAGAACTCGGTCGCCAGCTGCAACACCTGGAGCGTCAGGCTGCTGCTGCGGAAAAGTACAAGGCCTACAAGCAGGAAGAACGCCAGAAGAAGGCTGAACTGACGGTCCTGCGCTGGAAGTCCCTGGACAATGACCTGCAGACCTGGCGTTCGAAAATCCGTGATACTGAACTGGAGCTTGAGAAATACCTGACCGATCGGGTGAGCCTGGAAACATCCCTGGAGTCCCTGCGGGACAGCCATCAGGAGCGTACCGAGCACTTTAACCGGGCGCAGGCGCGGTTCTATGAAGCGGGTGCCGATATTGCCCGGATTGAGCAAAGCCTTGAGCACCAGCGGGAACGGGGCCGTCAGATTGCCACCGAACTGGATCAGGCCATGGCAAACCAGCGAGAGCTGGCCAGGGAGCTGGAACAGGACGAAGAGAAGCTGTCCGGTATCCAGGAAGAGCTGGACATGATCGAGCCGGAACAGGAAGCGCTGTCGATCCGCGCCGAGGAGTCCGGGGAAAAACTGCAGCAGGCGGAAGACGCCATGAGCGAATGGCAGCAGAGCTGGGAAGAGTTCAGTTCCCGTTCCGCGGATGCCCGACGCCAGGCTGAGCTGGCCCAGTCCAGAATACGGTCCCTGGAAGATGCGATTACCCAGTTGAAGACCCGCCAGCAGAGGCTGGCAGACGAACAGGAGCTGCTTGAAGGCCAGTTGGATCGCGCAGAGCTGGAGGATTTGCTGGAGCAGCAGGAAACGCTGGAGCTTCAGCGTGAAGAAGCGGCAGAACGAATCACAGCGGTTCAGGACGAATTGTACGAGGCTCGCCAGCAACAGAAGGACGCCGAACAGAAGGCGTCCGATTATCGCCAGAAGGTGCAAAGTCTCCGGGCGTCCCTGGAATCCCAGCAGGCACTGCTGGATGAGCAGATGGGTGCTCAGGACGATGCACTGCAATCCTGGTTACGGGAGTTTGGCCTGGAGTCAGCCCCCCGGATTGCCCAGCAGCTGACGATCGATAATGGCTGGGAGTTTGCCGTAGAGCAGGTGATCAGCCGCTTCAGCCAGGGGGTGAGCGTTGCCGGCATGGAATCGCTTCATCACGCACTGTCTGGCGCTCCCAGGGGGTTGGCTCTGGTTACTGACGGTGCTCAGGATGTAGCTGGTGTGGGCGGCTTGGCTTCGAGGGTTTCCGGCGCATCGGGAATTGGCGGATTGCTGGCGGGCATAGACACCGCCGAGTCCCTGGACGACGCGCTAGCCCGTCAGGATGCCCTGAACAATGGTGACAGTGTGATCACCCGGGAAGGTGTCTGGGTGTCCCGGGACTGGATTCTGATGCCGGACTCCGACGCCGGGCAGGTCGGGGTTATCGAGCGCCAGAAAAAAGTCAGTCAGTTGGCGGAAGAGCTCGACGAAGCTGAGGCATTGCTGCAGGAGGCCAACGAACAACTGGACGATCTGCAGGAGAAATCCGAACGGGCGGAAGCCAACCGGGATGAGGCCCAGGGGCGCCTCAGTGACGCCGAGCGCGAGCTTGGCGGGTTGTCCTCGAAAATCAGCGGCCTGAAAGCCCGGGCGGAACAGATCGATGACCGTCTTCAGCGTATCCGGGATGATGCTGAAGACGTGGCGCTCAGCCTTGAGGAACAACAGGAGCAGTTGCAGGAAGCGCGGGAAGAGTGGCAGGAGGCGCTGGCGTCCACGGAAGACAGTGACGAGGAAAAAGAGCAGCTGCTCGAACGGCGGGATTCGCTTCGGGAGAACCTGGATCATCTGCGCCAGGAAGCCCGGCACGACCGCGATCACGCCCACCAACTGCAATTGCAGTTACAGTCCCTGAACAGCCAGCGGGACGGGTTGCGCCAGACCATTGACCGGATGCAGATGCAGAAGGAGCGGTTGGAAGAGCGCCTGGAAATCCTTCGAGAGTCCCGCGAAAGTGCCGAAGAGCCGATTGAAGATCTCCAGATGCAGCTCGAGGGGCTGCTGGACAGGCGCCTCGCCGAGGAAGAGAAACTCGGTGTCGCCAGGGATGCCCTGGAGGAAATTGACCGGGAAGTCCGGGAGAAAGAGCAGGGCAGAAGTCGCACCGAACATGAAGTGCAGGATATTCGCGCCCGGCTTGAGAAGCTGAAAATGGAATCCCAGGCACTGGAGATTCGTTCCGGCAACCACATTGAACAGCTCCAGGAGCTCGATGTGAAGTTGCAGGACATTCTCGAACAACTTCCGGAAGAGGCCACGGAACAGGCGTGGGCCGATGAGCTGGAAAAAATCGGCAACCGGATCCAGCGGCTGGGCGCCATTAACCTGGCGGCGATTGAGGAATACCAGGTCCAGAGCGAGCGCAAAACCTACCTGGACAGTCAGCATGAAGATCTGATGGAAGCGCTTGAAACCCTGGACAATGCGATCCGGCGGATTGACCGGGAGACCCGCCAGCGTTTCAAGGAAACCTTTGACCAGGTCAATGGCGGACTGCAGGCGTTGTTCCCCAAAGTGTTCGGTGGCGGTAACGCCTACCTCGAGCTGACCGGGGAAGACCTGCTGGAAACCGGGGTGACCATCATGGCGCGCCCGCCGGGTAAGAAGAACAGTACCATTCACCTGTTATCCGGTGGTGAAAAGGCACTGACAGCCATTGCGCTGGTATTTTCCATTTTCCAGCTCAATCCGGCTCCGTTCTGTATGCTGGACGAGGTCGACGCGCCGCTGGACGACGCCAACGTTGGCCGTTATGCCAACATGGTGAAGGAGATGTCAAAGCAGGTTCAGTTCATCTACATTACCCATAACAAGATCGCCATGGAAATGGCGGACCAGTTGATGGGGGTTACCATGCATGAGCCCGGGTGTTCACGACTGGTATCGGTGGATGTGGATGAGGCGGCCGCCCTGGCGGAAGCGTAGGGCCCCGGGGTCAAGGGGCCTGGAATACCGCCAAAGATGACAAAACGGCCATCTGGCCCACCTGTGCGTTGTATTCATTACAGGCTTTTCTTAGAGTAGCAACGATATCCGATCTGCAAACAGGACAGCATCACTATGTCACTAAGGGAATGGTTAATTGCCATAGGTACCCTGGTTATCATCGGCATTGTCATCGACGGCCTCCGTCGAATGCGCCGGGCTCGCAAGGAATCCATCGCGATTTCATCCGGTATGGGCGCCAATGACCTGGATGAGTCACCACTGGACGACGAATACAACCCGGAGTTGCCCAATGGTGGCGCCCGCACGATATCCAGGGATACCCTGGAAGAGCGAGGCTATCTGAAGCGCGAGCGCTCCAGTCGCTTCGGCAATCCGGTGCAAAAGCCGACGCGCCCGATAGTCAGCGATGCAGAGAAAAAGGCCTTGGCTGAAGAGCAACAACCCGATGTTGCACAACCGGACGCAGGAGTAAGCGACGAGGCCTTCCAGGCTGATGATCGTGACGATTACGAAACCGCTGATACCGGTTGGGGCGCAAGAGACGATGACCCGGAACCGGATGAAGACATTGTCGACGAGCCCTGGCAGGAAGCGCGTCCGGAAACGGTTCCCGAGCCGAAAAGTGAACCTGCGGCCCGTAAGCCGGACACCGCAACGACACCACCCCCGGTGGTGACCAGCGAAGTGCAGGAGGACACCGCCCGGCGTGACCAGACGCCAAAACGGTCCGGGCAGCCGCTGGCCGGCGCAAACCGCCCGGAGGCGCGGGAGGTTGTGGTGATTAACGTTCTGGCGCGCAAGGGCGAGGATTTCAAAGGCAGCGTCCTGAAGGAGCTGTTTGAAGCCTGTGGCCTGGAATACGGTGACATGGACATCTACCATCGCCACGAGGAATCGGATACTACCAGCCCGGTGCAGTTCAGTGTGGCAAGCGCGGTGGAGCCGGGCACCTTCCGCCCTCAGGACATGCCTGCCATGTCGACCCCCGGTATCAGCTTTTTTATGAGCATGCCTGGCCCGTCCAACGCGTTGCAGGCCTTTGAATTTATGCTCGAAACTGCCCAGTGCGTGGTCCGCAACATGGGCGGGGAGCTGAAAGATGAGCGGCGCAGCGTAATGACACCACAGACCATCGAACACTGTCGCCAGCGGATACGAGAGTTTGAACGTAAACAGCGGTCGCCACGCCACTGAGCGTTGCAGCGATCGTCAAGAGTAAAATACCCGGTAAAATCCGGGTATTTTTTTGTAGCGCCAAGGGATAACAGGTATGAGTACAGCGACACCCGAGACGGCAAACCGGGTACAGGAACTGCGGCAAACCATAGACGAGCACAATTATCGCTATTACGTGCTTGACGATCCGCAGGTACCGGATGCCGAGTATGATCGCCTGTTCCGAGAGCTGCAGGATCTGGAGGCGAACCACCCCGAGCTGGTTACGGATGACTCTCCCACGCGGCGTGTCGGCGCCAATGCGGAAACCAGCTTTGAAGAGGTGGTGCATCGGGTCCCCATGCTGTCGCTCGACAATGCGTTCAACGATGAGGAACTGCGGGACTTTGACCGCCGGGTGAAAGACCGCCTGAAAACCGATGAAAACATCGAATACGTTTGTGAACCCAAGCTGGATGGTCTGGCGGTCAGCCTGCATTACGAACAGGGGGGGCTTACCCGGGCAGCCACCCGGGGCGATGGCTACGCCGGCGAGGATATCACCGCCAATATCCGCACCATCCCTTCCGTTCCCCTGAGGCTCCGGGGTAGAGACGTGCCGGAGATGGTGGAGGTGAGGGGCGAGGTGTATATGCCCAAAGCCGGTTTCGAGAAGCTGAACCAGACCCTGGCGAATCAGGGTGAGAAGACATTTGTGAATCCTCGCAACGCGGCAGCCGGCAGTCTCAGGCAGAAAAAACCGTCAGTCACCGCACGTCGGCCACTGGAGCTCTGCGCCTACAGTGTTGCCGTTGCCGATGATTCCATTCTGCCCGGTACCCACTGGGACTGCCTGCAGCAGGTTCGTGAATGGGGGTTCCGGATCAACCCGGAAATGCGTAAGGCGACCGGCGCGGACGAATGTCTCGCCGCCTACGAGACGCTGATGGAGAAGCGCGCTGAGCTTCCGTACGAAATCGACGGGATCGTATTCAAGGTTAACAGCCTGGAACAGCAGCAGGCCCTGGGTTTTGTATCGCGCGCGCCGCGCTGGGCGATCGCCCACAAGTTTCCGGCCCAGGAAGAGCTCACCGTCATCGAGGACGTGGAATTCCAGGTCGGCCGCACCGGCGCGGTCACACCGGTGGCGCGGCTCAAGCCGGTGTTTGTGGGCGGTGTGACGGTCAGTAACGCCACCCTGCACAACATGGATGAGATTCGTCGTCTGGATGTCCGTATCGGCGATACCGTGTTTATCCGCCGTGCCGGTGATGTGATCCCCCAGGTGGTCAAAGTGGTGCTGGAAAAGCGGCCTGGTGATGCCCGCGAGGTTGAGCTGCCCGACACCTGTCCGGTTTGCGATTCGGACGTTATCCAGATTGAAGGCGAGGCGGTGGCGCGGTGCTCCGGTGGCCTGTACTGCCCGGCGCAGCGAAAGGAAGCGATCCGGCACTATGCCTCCCGCAAGGCGCTCGACATCGAGGGGCTGGGGGATAAATGGATCGATATCCTGGTGGACAAGGGCCTGGTGGAGACCGTGGCGGATATTTACGGTTTGACCAAAGACAATCTAACCGGTCTGGAGCGCATGGGCGACAAGTCCGCAACGAACCTTCTGGCGGCAATTGATAAGTCCCGGAATCCGGTGCTTTGGCGGTTTGTCTACGCCCTGGGAATCCGCGAGGTAGGTGAGGCAACTGCCAAGTCCCTGGCCAGTCACTTTGGGTCCCTGGAGGCGATTGGCGAAGCGGATGAAGACGCGCTTCAGCAGGTGCAGGATGTTGGGCCCATCGTGGCCGGCCATATCCGCAGTTTCTTCGACCAGCCCCACAATCAGGAAACCATTGCTGCCCTGAGAAACGCAGGCGTTCAGTGGCAGACGGAAGAAATCACTGCTGAGCCAAAGCCGTTGCTTGGAGAAACCTGGGTATTGACGGGAACGCTGACGGAAATGACTCGGGACGAGGCAAAAGAACGCCTGGAAAAGCTGGGTGCCAAGGTTGCCGGCAGTGTTTCCAAAAAAACATCGTGTGTCGTCGCCGGAGAGGCCGCCGGTTCCAAGCTGACCAAAGCCGAGTCCCTTGGGGTCAAGGTACTGGATGAAGACGGTTTCCGCTCTCTCCTGGAGTCCCACGGCGTATAGCCAATCAGGCCGGGGTTTCACGGCAGGGATCCCGGCCTGCGAATCTGAGAACTCGCGCAGATCCCCCCGGATATAAATTGATTACCATGGTGTTGTTCTGTAACGGTGTGTAACGCAGGCCGCTGTCCTGCGTGCGCGCCCATAATAACAACGCTTCAAAATGGATTTTCCATGCGCGCCGACTTGCTACCACGCATTGCCTTTCTGGCCAGATGCCATGGCCTGCTGATTGTTCTGGCCCTGATTTCCACCGGATGCAAGACCGACAAAGGTTCCGATGATCCGACCGTTCTCGGCGTACCGCCGGGGGAAGCCTACCTTGGCGTGGAGTATTACTACAATTTCGGGGCCTATGGCGGCGAGCGGTTACTGGATTTTTCCCTGACCAACGCACCGTCCTGGCTGGCGTTGGAAGACACCAGCAACAAGGCGCGCCCGGGTATTATTGTACGGGGGGTTCCGGGGCTCAGTGGCGGTAACCGGGGTGACGCCGATCTGGGCAAGATCGAGAATATCAACCTGATTACCACCGATGGTGAGCGCGCGGGTGTCCAGCCGTTCGATATCGAGGTCAAGCGCAACCCGCTATCACTCGACGCCGATACCTTTACCGAAGGTCAGTCAGCGCAAACGCCTGAAGCCGGAGAAACCCGCTGCGAGGCGCCGGAGCTCGATGAGACGGGCTCACACCGTTACCACATCAACCTGTACGACGATGAGGGTGCGGTGACCGGTACCGAGCTCCGTACAACCGATACCAACCCGGTGCTGGTCCGGGTGTTACTGGAACAGCCATCGGTGACGCGGGTAGCGGTAGCCTTCGAATTGTCTTCGGATTTCGACCCGAATTCCTGCGACGAGGGTTTTGATCCGGAGCACCAGCGCTGCGAGGAGGGCGACGCCAACCGCGATGATGCCATTATCGGCAAGGATATCGTGGCCCTGGGCAGTGACAGCGAGGGCGAATTACCGGTTCCGGACTACCTGGATTATCAGCAGGATGAAAACGGTGTCTATTCGAAGGGCGTGGTGACCCTGGAGCCGGGAATTACCGAATGCTATATCCGCCTGGAGGTGGTTGACGATACGGTGCCTGAGCCCTCGGAGTCCCTGCAGATTGCCCTCACGGAAGTACGAAACGGCCTGGCGGCCCTTGGGCCATCTGACAGCGGCGTACGGACCACCCTGGTGGTTGATGACAACGAACCCCGGGTACGCCTTGAAACGGTCAGTGGTCGTCAGCGCGATGCGCTCACGGTGGGGACGAAACGGCAGTTCGAGGCCGTCCTCAGTGGCGAAAGGGAAGGGAGCATTCGCGCCCGGCTGGGAGAGAGTGAGGATTCCGTTGCCAAGGCCGGTGACTATTACATCCAGGTCCTTAACGATGCGGGTGAGTGGGAAGATAACGACATAATCGAATTCCCAGCGGAGACAGACCGGGTTCGCTTCCGCGTGAGAATTCCCGATGCCGATGAGTACAGCAATATCGGGATGGACGACCGTTTCCTGTTACTCGGAGTTGATCAGACGTACCAGGCGGGCCGCGAGGGGTTTGCGGGGTTCGCGGAAGACGGGGAGTTGCGCATCAACATCAACGAGTTATCGGCCCCGCTGGTCCTCAACGAGACGGATGACTTTGTGCCAACCGATATTGCCCTTGGGCACGAGGGCAGGTTGTACGTAACCGGGTACAACGACGCTGCTAATGATCAGGTTCTGGTCCGCATATTTGATCAGAAGGGGGAACTGCTGCAGGAGGTGACAGTTAGCGATGGCGCGACAGAGCTGAACGAGCCGCAACCGGTGATCCACTATACCCGGCGCCAGGTGACCCAGGGCAGTACCCGGGTGGATCGTTTTGAAATTGTTGTTGCCTACGCCGCCGAAGCCGATATGCCCGGGCAGCCTGCCCACGGTGGACTGGATGTGGTCACCAGTCTGTACTGGTTTGATTCGGCTGCCGCAGAGGGCAGCGAGTATTCACCGGTCTGGACACTTCGTACCGGCACATCGGCGGACGACATCCCTCGCTGGGTTGGTATCAACGACGACAGCGGGTTTGTGGCGGTTGCCGGGGAAACCAACGGTCGCTGGGCTGGCGAATCCCGGGCCGGCGGAATCGACAGCTTTCTGCAGCGAATAGACACCGACACGGATGGTGACGATCTGGTACCCAAGTTGGCCTGGACGCGGCAGGTGGGCTCTGGCCAGGATGAGACCGTGGTGGCCGGCAGTGCGGTTAGTGCCAGTCCATACCTGTTCGGGGCTTCGAGTGGCGCTGTCGCGGGCCAGAGCAGCGCCGGCGCCACAGATGCGTTCTTTTATAACGCGTCCGCCGCGGACAGCAATATCACGGTATACCAGCGTGGAACCGATGGTGGGGAAGTGTTGACGGATGGGCTCTATGGTCTCAGCAATATATGGTTGTTGGGAAACAGCAACCGGCGCTACTCCATCGATGAATCGGGCGATGATGACAATGTCCTGCTCGGTGAGCCCGTGGCCGGAAATAACGGTTTCGTTCTTGGGTATTCCGTATCGGGCCATGTGAATTATGCATTCTCCTATGCAGATCCTTCGCGGACCGGTAAGGACAACCTGTTGACGCTGCAGGCGTTCGATAATGACCTTGTTGTTGCCGGGGCGACAACGGGGGCCTTTGCCGAAGACGCGGTGGACGGCGGCATTCAGCAACCGGTTATTGCGCGTATTTCACCGGGCGAGACGGTGACCAGCGAAGAGGATAATCCGGATGCCTGGGATCTCTGGAGAGTGCAGCCGAAAATTGATGGTGCCCGCATCGAAGCGCTGGCCAATTACCGTGATGACGAGATTGTTACCCTGCTGCGTGAGAGCGTCGGAGGGAGCATTGAATGGAAGATCGTACTGTTCTCAGCGGAGGGCAAGCGGCTGAACTAAACGTTACCCTGCTGACGACCTGCGGCGGCGTACAGCTTCAGATAATCGGTACTGGTGACGATGCCGGCGGGCGCTCCCTGTTTGTCGATGACCAGCGCGGCATTCAGTTGATGGGCCAGCATCAGCCTTGCCAACTGGTGGGCGTCGGTTTCCGGCGATGCCGTCAGGAATGCCGGCAACTCGATATGTGCCAGGCTATAACTCATGGCGTTAGCCTGGTTCTCGTGCAACCAGGCGAGAAGCCAGCGCAGGTCGATCAGCCCGGCGACATTGTCCCCTGCGGTGACCACCAGGTGGTGTACGCCATGGTCATCCATGGTGGTCAGGGCTTCCGACAAGGTTGCGGTGGCCGGCAGTGAGTGGATAACCGGTGTACAGATGGTCGATACTGGAAGGTAACTGCGTTGTTCCCTGGGCTCGTCATAGGCCGCGGAGCCATATTCTTCCATCGCCCGGTGATGGGCAGGAGAATGGCTGGCCCGCTGAAATTCCGCATCCGTCACTTCGCTGTGGCCAGTGTTAATGGCGTGGGATTCCGTCATTTCCGTCACGTCACCCACGCGGCGTCCCCGAAAGATTTCCGGTAGGCGAGTTCCGACAGGTCTGCCGGGTTCACTGACAAATATGGCCATGGGTATCTCCGGGGTTTGAGTGCCCTTTCATTGGTTATCGGCCGTGTTGCGGAAACCTTCAGTCCGATCACCCACTGGATCTGGAAATTTTCATCCTATAACACCTGTGCGGGTCCACCCGTTTTGATAGCGAACGGGGCAGGCATGGCGGTTGCCCCGTGAGCTTATCCGCAAGGAATTCCGCGAGCAACGGGGCATAGGTGAGGCCCTTGCTGCCGAGCCCGGTGAATACGAACAGGCCATCAAGGGTACTGCCTTCCAGATTGGCCAGCTCGCCCGCAGCCGGTTGATAGTCATGGGTCGTGCACCGGAACCCGACCCGTCCCTGAAGCCGGGCTATCTTTGACTCTGCCGGCGGCTTGTCTGGCCAAAGGTCGGGAAGCATGGCCGTCAGTTCGTTGAGATTTTCCTGATGGCTGTCCAGGCTTTGCTGTGGTGACAGGTCATGAAGGTCAAAGGTGGCGCCGGTCACGCAGAGTCCGTTGCGGGCAGGGTTGATGTACCTGGGGCCGCAAATCACAGCACTTGGTGCGCGGACGCTGTCTTCGGGCAAGTGGCTGACCTGGCCGCGTATTGCTTTAAACCGGAATGCGCCCGTGCCACCCGCCATGGGGATCAGTTCCGGTGTCTGGTGACCGGCGCAGAGGACGACCTTGTCGGCGCTGATGTCGGTTCCAGCACCCGGGATCAGCCACCGATCTTCCAACTGCGTAAGGCGGCGGACATCCATGGAATAATGGCGGCGGATGTTGGGATGATCCGTCAGTGTCCGGCAGAGGGATGCTGGTTCCAGCCAGCCACTGTGGGGAAACCACAGCCCGCCTGTGCCAACGGGTATACCGGTCAGCTTGCCGGCGGTTGCCGAATCCACCGGTGTCACTATGTCCGACGGGTAGTGGTTACGATTCAGGAATCGCTCCTGGCGCTGTTGCTCCTGATCACTCCAGGCTGTTTGCAGCAGCCCGGTAGGGTGCCAGCCGTTGCCCGTTAACGGTGTGTAATAGCGTTGGCTGAACAGCAGGGAGGTCAATGCCAGTTGGGTCTGGGCGTTGAATTCCACGCCCAGCTTGACGTAAAGAGCGCCCTGCAGGTTGCCGGATGCGGCTGCGCCAGCATCACCGGCTTTGTCTATCAGGGTGACTTCAACCCCTCTCTCGGCGAGGTTTCTGGCTAACAGGCTGCCTGCGATACCGGCGCCGATAACCGCGACGGAGCCCGGTTTGCCGGCTTCTGGATTCGGGGTGGCAGACGCAGGAAGCGGGATTTCACCCGCAATCATATCCCGTTTACCGCCGAACCCGGCGGTTTTGATCATCGCAAAGCCGGTGTCCGTGAGCGCACGCCGGATTCGGCCAACGGCGGTGAAGGTGGCCAGAGTGGTACCCGGTTTGCTGTGTTGGCGGACCTGACTGATGGCATCGTCCAGCCACATACCCGGATTCAGAGAGGGGGCGAAGCCGTCCAGGAACCATGCATCGGCGGTGAATTCCAGTTCCCGCCAGGCATCCAGAACATCCCCGAAATACAGCGTCAGACGAACCCGCCCCCCATCCAGCAATATTCGGTGGACTCCCGCCACCAGTGGTGGGTATTGATCGACCAACTGGTTACTGAGGTCAGTCAGTTCCGGCCATAACTTCATTGCCCGGACCAGGTCGTCCCGGGTCAGAGGATAACGTTCCGCAGACACAAAGTGGAGGGTGGCGTGCTGGCTGGCGGGACTGTTCCGCCAGGCCTGCCAGGTCGCCAGGAAGTTCAGGCCGGTACCAAAGCCGGATTCCGCGACAACAAACGAGGCGTGTTTCCCGACCCGGGCAAAGCGTTCCGGTAATCGATTGTGCCCGATAAAAATATATCGGGTCTCATCCAGCCCGTTGTCCCGGTTGAAATAGAGATCACCGAACAGCCGGGATTCCGGAACGCCGTCATGCCACAGGATATCGGCCGGCTCCATGGCCGGCGCTGTTACTTCTGCCATCAGTTCCCGGAAGCGTTGCCGCTATTGATAATGGTGATGTTGTTGATGGTCACCGGTTCCCGGGGGACATCCGCCATGCCGCCGGAGTGACCGGTTGGCGTGCTGGCGATCGCATCCACGACACCCATGCCTTCGGTTACTTTTCCAAAGACTGCATATCCCCATTTTTTGGGGTTGTCCGATGCGTTCAGGTATGGGTTGTCTACAACATTGATAAAGAACTGGGAGGTCGCTGAGTGGGGCTGGCCGGTACGCGCCATGGCAATGGTTCCCCTCAGGTTTTTCAGGGTGGGGCTGCCTTCGTTGGGGATCGGGCTGCGGGTGTCCTTGCGAACAAGGTCGCGATCAAAACCACCGCCCTGAATCATGAATCCGGGAATCACCCGGTGAAAGATCGTGTCCCGGTAATAGCCGCTTTCCACATATTCAAGGAAGTTTGCCACGGTTTCCGGAGCCACATCCGGACGAAGCATGATCTCGATAACGCCTTCGCTGGTCTCCATGCGGACCTGGGGCAACGGGTTATCCGCGGAGCGGGGTTCTTCCGCCAAGAGCTGAGTGCTGAACGAAAGTGACGCCATCAGGATCAGCAAGAAACGGGTCACAAAAAGCGGGGAAGCGGCCTTGGATTGCGATTGGTTCTGGGTCACCTTGTTCACTCCGTGGAAAGTGCTGGCCATCGGGCAGCGGTAGCTTTGAGTAGTCGGATGTTAGCAGATATTCCTTCGGGAACGGATAATCTCCATGCACGATGCGTGGTGATCGTCTAACCTGTCTTAAGATTGTTAAACAACAAAATAGCGCCGGGCCGGGATGTACGGTGAGTGCAATCAAGGGAGGGGCCAAGTGAAGATCCGTCAGGGATTTGAAGAGAGATCAAGGCTGGGGCGATTGCTCATCAACCGGGGGTATTTATCTCCGGTACAGCTGGAAGAGGGATTGCGCCTTCAGGAGGAAACCGGTCAACGCCTTGGGGAGGTGCTGGTACAGGCCGGGTGGATCACCGAGCGGGAGCTCTACAGGGTTCTTAAACACCAATCACGGTACCGCAACGCTGCAGCGTTAATCACCATGGTGGCATTGCCGCTGCAGCCGCTGGTCAGTTTTGCGGCCAGTAGTGGCGCAGACTCTCCGCAGGCAGCTTCGCCGGATTCCGGAGAGATGTATCGGAGCAAGGGGTTGTCACCGTTGAGTGATGACGATCTGGCGAGGGTGGTCGGGCAGGGGGATAGCGCGTTGGCGCAACGTATTGCTGCCGCCACCGCCATGGTGCCGGGGGGCGGTGAAGGCAGCCAGGAGCCGGATGTGGTGGAAGGTATCAAGCTGACGGCCCATATTTTTGTTCCAATCCTGAACTTCCTGGACTCCGACCTGACCATTAAAGGGGTTCACTATCGCGACGACGAACCCCGACATCAGCTCGGGACTGATGGATCGCTCACCCTGGCTTTCCCGGAGCGGATAGAGGAGATCCGCATGGATAACATCCGGGTCAGTGGCGGGCGAACGCCGGCGCTGGGCAATGTCAGCATCCACGATATCCGTTTCGATCCGGCTTCGCGGATGACCATCTATACCCGGTAAGGCCTGCAGGCACTCTGCAGGCATTCCGGAGAGTGCGTTGGCCGGGATCAGGCGCTGGCCAGGATGGTTCTCTGGGAAGCGCCGGTCTGTTCGCCATGGGCGCCGTAAAGCTTTTGCTGGCTGCTGGCGCCACGGAAGATGTCTGTCAGGCGCGACAGGCGCTTCTGCATGTGGCTGATGACGCGACCGTTGTTCTGGTTGATCTCCTGGCAGAACGTCAGGCGCTCATTGGCCTGCGACCACAGCGACGCAAGATCGGATAATCCGGCGCTGCGGATAAAACGGGATGGCGCTCCGCTTTCCGGGCGATAGCCCATGGCAACGAGGGTATGAATTTTTTGCCTGGCACGGCCGCGGATCTGGTCGAGCAGGGTGTTTTTCTCGGTCGTTATTGCTTGCAGTGCCTGCATGTCCGAGGAAGAGAGGCAGGACTTTTCCTGCTCCAGAATATCCGCCAGTGCATCCAGTTGACGGATATCCTGAGAGAGAAGGTCTTTCAGTTCATCGATTGCGGCCATGATTTACTCACCCGAATATGCTTTTATCCATCTCAAGCATTTTCTGGGCCAGTTTCTCGGCGTCAACCTTGTATGAACCATCGGCCAGCGCCGCACGGATCTGCTCAATGCGGTCATCATCCATTTCCGGATAATCACCCAGCTTCTGTTCCAGCTGTTTCAGGTTCTTGGCCTGATTGCTCAGATTTACGTTCTCACCGCGGGCACCCTGGCTCTTGGCCTGCTCGGGTGCCTGGGGCTGGGCATTCTGGGTGGAGCCAGACTTGTCGGCCGTGGTTCTCTGGGTGTTGACCTGGCCGGGACCAATTCCATTAAAGTCAACTGACATATCGGTACCTGCTTACCTTATTGACTGTACGGGGGACAGCATTCGCGAATTTTATACCTGCGTATCGGCCGTCAGGCCGGAAGCTTTAGCGAATTTTTAGCTCCAGAAGATTACACTTCTGTCATTCGCAGAGCGTGGAGCGGCAAGACTCTGCCGCCTGCGGAAAAAGCGCGCCGCACCTACATAGGAATTTCAACCTGGCCCGGGGCGGTCACCAATGCTTTCACGGTGCGGGACGATGACAGATTCTCTACCAGTACCTGGTCGCCCACGCCCGCGTCGGCCATGGCCTTGCCGCGAGAATTGACCGAGAAATTTCCACTTCTGGCGGTGATGATAACATGATCGCCTCTGGTCACCGCTGCCGGAGCTGAGAGCAGGTCTGGCGTCATCAGTGTGCCGGCGTTGACGCCGCGTCGCATCTCCATGCCCACCAGCTGGTCAACGTTGGTAATCACACCCTTGCGGGTGGCATTAACCACGACTGAGTCCGTTTCGATCATGTTCGCCATGACCCGCTCTCCCCTGGCCAGTGGGCGCGCGGCCACAAGGCCTTCTCCGGTAATGGACACGGACGCGTTGAGAAACATGCGCCACGGCCGTTCGCCGCGACACGAGATCTGTAACGTCGGTTGCGTGGTTTTCCAGGGATCACCGCTGAAACTGACGTTCAGGGGGGCGTTACAGGTGGCCAGGGCCAGTCGGCTGTCCAGTCGGCCGGTTTTGTGTATGACCTCGAAACCGTTGTCCGCCTGTTGTTTCGAAAACTCGTCAAGGAACGAAGCCGCAGCGCTCCTGATCTGCTCGGCGGTGGTGTTTGCGGCCTGCACCAGCACCGGGACAGACGTTAACAGTGTGACGACAAAAATGGTGATGCGCATACGCTGCGGTTTGTCCTATGCTGTCAATTGTCAGTGGAAGATCCCGAAAAGCTTAAGGGTTCGGGGAATCGGCCGTTAACTTCACATAGTGAGTCAAAATTCCGGCGAAAAGCTGGTTTCATCCGCTCTTGAGAGCAGAAAAAGCAAAATGCATGCCGGCATGTCCGCGGGCAGACCTGGGGGAAAAGTAATGGCAGGGGTACTCGACAGTGTAAATCAGCGTACGCAGCTGGTGGGGCAGAACCGCCTGGAGCTCCTGTTGTTCCGTCTTCGCGGCAGGCAGATGTATGGCATCAACGTTTTCAAGGTAAAGGAAGTCCTGCAGTGCCCCAAGCTGTCGTCGATTCCCAAAAGTCGTAGCGTGGTTCGGGGGGTCGCCCATATCCGCGGTGAAACCATCCCCGTCATTGATCTGGCCATGGCCATCGGCCATCCCGGAGTTCCCCGCGAGGAGCTGGCGAACAGCTTCGTCATCATCACCGAGTACAACCGCAAGACCCAGGGGTTTATGGTTACCGGTGTTGACCAGATCGTGAACATGAACTGGGAAGATATCCTGCCGCCGCCCAAGGGTGCCGGCAACGATGTGTACCTGACGTCGGTCACAAAAATGGACGACAAACTGGTTGAAATCATCGATGTAGAAAAGATTCTTGCAGAAGTTTCTCCGCTCAGGGACGATGTTAACCAGGATTTGGTGGCCCGCAGCGCCGGGCGTGTTCAGGCACACCTGCCTGTGCTGGTCGTTGATGACTCCAGTGTCGCGAGACGGCAGATAGAGCGATGCCTGACCGCCATCGGCATGGAGGTTGTTACACGGGACGATGGAAAGCAGGCTTTTGATTACCTGAAAAAAATCACTGAAGATGGTTCCAGGGCCAGCGATCATTTGTCCCTCGTGATTTCCGACGTCGAAATGCCAGAGATGGATGGTTACACTCTGGTGACCCGATGCAAAAACGATCCGGCGTTACGGGATATGTTTATTATGCTCCATACCTCACTGAGCGGTGTGTTCAATACCGCAATGGTGCAGAAGGTTGGCGCTGACGAGTTTATGGCAAAGTTCAGTGCAGATGAGCTGGCCGAGAAGGTTATGGAAATAATTGATCGTGCCTAGGGCCGGCGATCCTTGCAGATTCACCTGACGCAGAGATTCAATGAAAGCGGACATTACGCCACAGGAATACGAAGCTTTTAAGACGTTCCTGCAGGATGCCTGTGGCATTCTGCTGGGTGAGAACAAACAATACCTCGTAAAAAGCCGTCTGCGCCGCATTCTCGAAGAAAACCAGCTTACTACCCTCGGGGATCTGCTGGGGCAGCTGAAGCGTCCGGGCCGCAGCAATCTCAGGGAGTTGGTCATTGACGCGATGACCACCAATGAAACCCTGTGGTTCCGCGACAACCACCCGTTCCGGATTCTTCAGGAAAAGCTGCTGCCTGAGTTTGCTGAACGCAAATCCATGCAGCCTTTGAGGATCTGGTCGGCTGCCTGTTCCACGGGGCAGGAACCATACTCGGTGGCCATGATCATCGAGGAGTTCCGGCGTCAGCGCCCGGGTAAACTCCGGGATGTGAAGCTGACTGCAACGGATATATCCAAAAGCGTTCTGGAAGTCGCCCGCAAAGGTGAGTACGAAATGATCGCGATTGGGCGCGGGCTGTCCCCGGAGCGCCAGAAGCAGTTCTTCGCGCCATCGTTGAACGGCGGCTGGCAGATACGTCCCCAGATCAAGAGCATGGTGGAGTTCAAGGAACTGAACCTGCTGGAGCGGTATATGCTGGGCAAGTTTGATATTGTCATGTGCCGCAATGTGTTGATATATTTTTCTGCGGAACTCAAAAAGGACATCCTGACGCGCATTCACGCCACCCTGAACCCCGGTGGTTACCTTATTCTGGGCGCGTCGGAATCACTCAATGGATTGCCCCACCTGTACGAAATGGTGCAGTGCCACCCGGGGATTATTTACAGGAAGAAATAACCCGCCCATGCCTCTCAACGTCTGGATACTGGTTGCCGCCCAGGCACTGGCCATGTGTACGGCCCCCTTCATTGTCTTCATCGGCAGCATCCATGGCCGGATCCTGGCGCCGTCCCCCGAGTGGGCCACTCTGCCGGTAGGGCTGGTGGTAGTCGGCACTGTGCTGGCGATCAAGCCTGCAACCTGGTTGATGGAGCGCCTGGGTCGAAAGCCGGTCATGCTTCTTGGTGCATTGATGGGGGTGCTGTCCGGTCTGACGGGCGGGGCCTCGGCCTGGCTTTCCAGTTTTCCGCTGCTGTGTCTGGCAGCCATTGTCGGCGGGACAGGGCTGGCGGTAGTTCATCAGTACCGCTTCGCCGCGATGGAATCCGTCAAGCCGGAGTTGGCAGGCTCCGCCGCGGCGCGGGTGTTGCTTGGTGGCCTGATTGCCGCGTGGCTGGGACCTGAAATTGCTCTCCTCGGCAGTGCGGGCCAGGGGGATCACCCGTTCCTCGAAGGCTGGCTGGGGCTGGGCGTCGTCCAGTTACTGGCGATGGGGGTGTTGGCGCTGGGCTATCGCGCAAAAAGTGAACTGGTCAGGGAAGCTCCGGCCGGGGGCGGTCGACCCCTGAAAGACATCCTGCGTGCCCCCGTGGTGTGGACCGCCATCAGCGGAGCAGCCATTGGTTATGCCGTGATGAGCTTTATCATGACAGCTACTCCGCTAAGCATGACCGAGATGGCCGGCCACGAACTTCCGGACGCCAAACGGGTGATCCAGATTCATATTGTTGCCATGTACCTGCCGTCGCTGATCAGCGGCTGGCTGACCCGGGTGGTCGGCATTCCCCTGATGATGGCCGGCGGGTTGATAGCCTACCTGGCCTGTATACTGCTGGCGTTCAGTGGCATCACTTTCCATCATTACCTGTTTGCGCTGATTCTGTTGGGTGTGGGCTGGAATTTCCTGTTCGTTGGTGGCACCACCCTGTTGCCCAAGGGGTACAGGGATGAGGAGCGTTTCCGGGTTCAGGGGCTGAACGATATGATGGTGTTCAGCTCCCAGGCTGTCGCGGCACTCAGCGCCGGGGCTGTGCTGACGGCGCTAGGCTGGACCGGCTTGCTGCTGGCGTCGATTCCATTGCTGATACTGCACGCGGTATTGATGACTTCCTGGCTTCTCCATTCCCGGACACCAGCGGTCTCTGAATCGTCAGCGGACTGATAACAGCTGGCTTTGATGCATTATTGGGTAAGTAGCCGCAAGGTTTCCGGCGCTGTCAGCGCGGTATAGTGGCCAGCTGTGTCGAGCAGGCTGAGTTCGCAGTTGGGAAGGTGGCTTGCCAGGCAGCGGGCATGCTCGGGAAACACCAGGTTGTCGTGTAGTCCATGAACCACATGGACCTTCTGGTTGATTTGTCCGGCCTTGAATGGCCAGTCTCCGGCCATCAGGGCTATGTCCCGTGCAAATGACAGCGCTGCGATCCGGGGCCCCTGAGCCGTTGCCGCTTTGATTTCATCCAGATAGGCGGACCGCAAAGGCTCCTGTGAGAGCAGGGCGGTGTCGTTGGCCGACATGGCCTGGTGCATGGCGTTACACAGGGATTCGGCGCTCGTCAGAAGCGGCTCGAGCTGGGCTGGAAGCGTTTCCGGGTTATCCCGCCCGAGGCGCCACGTGCCTGCCGACAGCTCCCCGCCGTGGGCAAAGGGATCCTCCATCAGCGGGATGGCCGGCATCCCGACAACCACCAGGTTATCTATTCGGGAAGCCGCACTCAGGGCACAGGCGAGAGCGAATATCCCACCTCCGGAAAATCCCAGTACCGAGAAGCGCTCCAGTTTCAGATGGTCCGCCAGAGCCAGTAGGTCGCTGGTGTGGTCGGCCAAGCCATAGTGCCCGATGGGGGTGGAGTCACCGTATCCTGGTCTGTCAGGGCTGATCAGGCGAAGCCCCAAAGCGCTGGCCTCTGTTGCCAGCCCGGCGGGCGCCACGCGTGATCCGGGAATGCCGTGGAGAAAGAATACCGGTTTGCCGTCACGGGGGCCGTGGTCAGACCATGACAGCCATCGACCGCTGTCTCTTTCAAGCATGGTGGTGTTCCGGCGCCAGGGAAGCCGCTCCCAGAAGCAGGCAGCGAACCATGTCGGCCTGGCGGGTCACCTGCATTTTCTGCATGACGGACTTGAGCTGTGTTCTCGCAGTATGTACCGAAATGCCCAGGCAGGCGCTGGCTTCCTTGATGTCATGCCCTCTGACCAGCTCCCCGGCCAGTCGGATTTCCGCGGGCGTCAGGCGGTAGATTGACATCAGGTGGTTGGTGTTCAGTGTCACGGGACGATCCGGGTTCAGGAGGAAGGCCAGTACTGTCTCTCCACCGTATGCAGTGGTGCCAAAACTCGATGGTCCTTGGCGGTAGTTAACCAGCACCAGTGACGCCCCCCTGGGGGAAACTGAAATGCTGTGGGTGTTGCAGGTCCCATCCTGGAGCAGGCGGACAGCGGCGCGTAACTGGTTATGCATACTCTCGTTGCTGAATGCGAGTTTGCCACCATGAAGTCCCAGCCCAAAGGCCCGGGTTCTCGCGCATTCTTCTGCAACGTTATTAAGCCACTGACAACGCAAGTGGTGATCCAGGATCCAGACGCCAAAGGGCAAGCGGTCGAGCGCGGCGTGTGCCTGCTGGAGAGCTGATTCAAACTGGCCAATCAGACGCGTCAGGTCCGCCGCTCTTTTCAGGTGTGGTGAGAAAAACTCAAGGGTTTGCTGTTCGTCCGGGCTGAAAGCGCCGGCCCGCCGGCAGCGATGAACGCCGATGTGCATGGCGCATTGCTGCCCCCGGTCGAATTGCGCGCCCATGGCGTAGAAATTGCCGTTGGGCCGGAAAATCGTCTGGTAGTGGGAGCTTTGCTCGAACTCCCGATCCGCAATAATCTGGTGGCTCACCTGAATCTTGCCAAGGGGGCCTTCAGACAGCGGAATGCGGAACGGGTCATGAAAGAACGCCCCTTCATGATAGGTTGCGTTAGCCGTGTCATCGAAACCCACGGTATAAGAGCGGTGAACCACGGGGTCATGAATGTCCGTTACCCGTAATGACGCAGTCCCGGTATGGAACAGTCTGGCGAGCTTTCCGAGGAAGACCGGCCAGCCGTCCGGATTCATGGCGCCGCCGTAAAGATCGTTCAGCATTGCCGGTGCAGCTGTTTTGATACTGCCCAAAACCTGCGACTCCTGATACCAGTGCATGCAATTGCGACAGGTTCATTTAAGCACACTTCTCCGGGGCCAGCGAATGGCTTCTTCGACAATATTGCATGCGCGATGGGTCAGGTGCTATTTGATCAGTCCCTGAATGTCGCGAAAACGCGGGTGCTTGCAGTGCCGTAGCCATTCAAAAGCCACCATCTCGACTGTGACAATCCTGGCGCCGCTCTGGTGCAGGCGATCCAGGGCCACGTCCCGGTCAAGCTCATTGCGTGACCCGGTGGCATCCGCCACCACCCAGACCTTGTAACCGGCATCCACCAGGCTCAGCGCGGTCTGCATCATGCAGACGTGGGTTTCACAGCCACCGATGACGATTTGTTGGCGTCCTTCAGGCAATTCATCAATCAATCCATCGGGGCAGGCATCGAAATGGTACTTCCCGATGACCTGATCGCACAGCTCACGGATGTCTGGCATGTTATGACCGAGCTTTTCCGGCAGCTGCTCGGTTGCCACTACCGGAACCTCCAGCAGTCCGGCCATGGTTGCCAGTTTGAGGCATTGGTCAATGACAGCCCCGCCATCGGCGATGGCCGGCATCAGCTTCTCCTGCAGATCAATCAGGATCAGGATGGATTGGTCGGCTTTCATCAGCATTGTTGTTCTCCTTATATTGGCTGGTTATTCTGACGCCCATCTGGCTATTTCCATACAGTAACGATAGCCCCGAAAACGCTCAATCGTTAACCGATGTCGCTTGGCAGTGTAATTTTTTCCACGATTTTCCCAAAGAGAGTTGCCAAACGCCTGAAAATTCATTAGAGTTTGCGCCCTCAAATCAGTGACGACATTACTGATTTGGAACAGTTTATTGGAGAGGTGGCCGAGTGGCTGAAGGCGCACGCCTGGAAAGTGTGTAAACGTTAATAGCGTTTCGAGGGTTCGAATCCCTCCCTCTCCGCCAATACAAAACCCCAGCATCGCTGGGGTTTTTTATTGGCCGATTGGCAGGGTAAGAAGAGCCCTCGCGGGTTCGACCGAAGCCTGCAAAGCAGGCTGAGGAACGTCGGAGCAAAGCGACGACGGCCCCGAAGGGGTGAGGGCCGAAGGCCCGAATAATCCCTCCCTCTCCGCCAATACAAAACCCCAGCAGAAATGCTGGGGTTTTTTTATTGCAGAACTTCAGTCTTTTATCCTGAACTCCCGAAATTCATCGGATACAGGCACTTCGCGAACCTCCACTCCCGCGACTCTGGCAGCTGGCGGCCCTTCCTCGCACCAATCCTTCAGCGCCTGAAGGTCCTCCTGCAAGCCCTCCGCCACAATTTCCACCCGACCGTCGGGGAGGTTTTTTGCGTAACCCGTGAGGTTCAGTCGCCTGGCAACATCCTCCGTGGAAGCGCGGTAACACACCCCTTGCACCTTACCCGAAACCAGTATTACCCAGCGTGTTCGCATCATGGTCTTTCCCGTGTTATGTGGCATGGTACGCTAATTATCAATGTACAAGCCCTGGCCAGGAAAGCTCAAGCGCGGAAATGAGGGAAATGGCGACTTACCGTAAACACAATCACTCCGGGTATCCGAATGCGCTGATCCGTGAAGCAGAGGGGCTGGCATTGCTGCGGTCGGAACTGCTGAATGCCAACCAGGCTGAGACGATTTGCGTGCCAGAGGTGTATTACGTCGACGAATCGGTGCTGGAGATGGAAGCCATCGCTGCAGGATCTTCCTCGGATGATGCTCTGGCAAAACTGGGGGAGGGGCTTGCGACCCTGCATCGGGTGGTGCAGCCGTTCTATGGTCTTGAGGCTGACAACTACATTGGCCTGTCTCCACAGGTGAATGGCAGGTTCAGGAATTGGGGGTATTTCTTTGTAAACAACCGGCTTGGCTGCCAGGTGGCGCTGATCCGCAATGCGGGAGTGCGTCGTGAATTCCAGGCTATTCTGGACAGAAGCGCGAGTGCGCTGGAGAGCTGGCTGGACGCCCGTTGCGAACAGCCCAGTCTGTTACACGGTGACCTGTGGGGTGGTAATGCGCTGTTTGAAGGCCACACACCCTGGCTGATCGACCCGGCGGTGTACTTTGGGGACCGGGAAGCAGATGTGGCGATGACAGAAATGTTTGGCGGGTTTGGCGCGGCATTCTACGCCGCATACGACTCCGTATGGCTCCGTAGCACGGATTACCCGCTGAAGAAGGAGATCTACAATCTCTATCATTACCTGAACCACTACAACCTTTTGGGTGGCAGTTACCTGGATGGGTGCCGTCGGGGCTTTGACCTCCTGACTGACATGCGCTAATCAGCGTTTGCGCCAGACCAGCAAACGGTTGTTGGCGGGCATCTCGAAATCGCTTTCCAGAAACAGGTCATTGTCGCCAGCCATTGCTTCCATGTCTTCAATGTGACGAATCCCCATACGGGCATTGCGGGCCCTGAGATACTGGTCGAATTGTCGGTTGCTGTCACTGGTGTAGGTCCCGTTATAGTTGAACGGGCCGTACAGGCAGAAAGCGCCGTTTTCCGGCAACCGTTGGCCCAGGCCTGAGAACATGGCCTGGACTTCCTCCCAGGCCATGATGTGGGCGGTATTGGCGGAAAACGCGCCATGGATCTCAGGTACTGGCCAGTCCACTTCACCAACGTCCAGCGCCACCGGCGCCAGGATGTTGCCGAGCCGGCAGTCCTCAAGCCAGGGCTGGCAAAGCTGGTAGTTGTCCGGATGGTCACTGGGCTGCCAGGTCAGGTGCGGTAAATGACCGGCAAAGTGCACCGCATGCTGCCCGGTTCCCGTGCCCACCTCAAGGATAGTGGCGGGCGTGTGGAAGATCAGGGTCAGCTTCTCCAGAATAAAGGGTTTGTTGTTTTCACACGCCTGTGAATAGGGCTTTTCCTGCTGCATAAATCGCCTCTGGGTTGTGTGGTGAGAATGGCACTGGTTCACGTTGTCGCGTCATATGACGCCCTGGCTTCGCAACAGGAAAACTCCGACCGTTACGGTTACGCTCGCCATCAGGGTGGTTAGCGCAATGATATTGGCGGCCAGTCGGTCATTGCCGCCCAGCGCCTTGACCATAACAAAACTGGCGGCTGCGGTGGGACTGGCGAAGAACAGAAACATCAGTCCGAGTTCGGCATCCCGAAAACCCGACAGCCAGGCGGCGCCGGTGCACAGGGCAGGAAGGGCCACCATCTTCATAACACTGGAACTGATGGCAGTGCGGCTGTCACTGCGAATAGCGCTGAGGGAGACGGTTGCGCCTATGCAAAGCAGGGCAAGCGGTAAAGTGAGAGATGCGAAGTAGTCGCCGCTGGTCATGACCCAGGTCGGGAAAGACACCTTCCACCAGGCGAACGGGATGGCCAGGAAGACCGAGATAATCAATGGATTGCGGACAATATCGCTGAGAATTCGACGCCAGCTGGCGGACTTGCCCGGTTGATAGGCCAGCAGGACGATTACCGATAAGGCGTTGTAGGAGATAATCACCAGCCCGAGCAATATACCTCCGGCGGACAGCCCGTAGTCGCCGTAGAGGCTTGCTGCCAGCGCAAGGCCCACAATGCCGCAGTTGCCGCGAAACGCTCCCTGCACATACACGCCGCGGTCTTCCCCGGGCACCCGCCAGACAGCCCAGCCCCATGCCAGGGCGAAACTCGCCAGGGTTGCTGCCAGGAAGAATATCAGCAGGTGGACATTCAGCGCCGTTTCCAGATCCGCCCGGACAATGCTGAGGAACACCAGGGTTGGCAGGGTCGCCTTGAACACCAGCGCGGAAGCGGTATTAACGAAATCATCGTTGATCCATCCAATGCGCTTCAGGCCCAGGCCGATAAAGACCATGGCGAATACCGGCAGGGTGGTTTCCAGGGTTTGATAGAAAATATCGAGAAGTGTCATAGCGTTACTGTGGACGGATGTGGGTGGGGATGAAGAGGGTAATCACTGGCACAGGATCCTGTTTCGAGCCGAAAAAGGGAATTGCACAAAGGGCTTAGGGGAGCAGGTTGGCTTGTATAATACGCTCAGGGTCGGTATCGACCAAGTTTTGGTCAGGGACTTGTCTTGACGCCAGGGCTCGGGCTGAAGCATGGGAGGTTGGTCCAGGTTGAATGAAATGTAATTGAAAGGTCTTGGTGACCTGGGGGCATGCTGCGCTATAGTTACGGGCACATATCCAAAATATAACGAACGTTCAGAGCCTGATAGACCAAGGAAACCCATGGAAACCGTTAATCCGACTCCCGAACAGCTTCAGAAAGTTCTGGCGAATACCCCCAAAGATCATCCGGTCGTTATGCTTAACCTGTTACGGTTTCGTGATCGCGCCCAGTATAAGGATGAGGCTTCGGACCGGTCCGGGCGTGAAGCCTACTCACTCTACATGCAGGAAGCGGCAGCCTGTGTGCGGGCCGTCGGTGCGGAGGTGATCTGGTCCGGGCGGAGCGTCGGTTCCCTGATTGCGCCCCCCGACGAGTCCTGGGATCAGGTTCTGCTGGTTCGGTACCCATCCGTGGATGCATTCATGGCGATGATCGAGAGCCCTGAGTACAAGGGTGTCGTAAAGCATCGGACAGCCGCACTGGAAGATTCACGGCTGGTGGCCAATCTCGAAGGGAGTGCGGGCTAGTTCCATCAGCCACTCTGACTGCTGAATCATAATGCAGGTCACTTTGCCCGCCGCAATGGAGGGCAATGGCGCTCTGTTCCTCTGCAATAAAAGTGTCGCGCTGGGTGGTCTGGTCAGTCGCTTCAACGGTTTTATCGGCGACATCCGGGAGGCTTCCCGTACCCTGGACCATCGCTCGGCATCCCTGGATACCCAGGCGGAGGAGGTCCAGAAGTCTTCCGACCGCACCCGCACCCAGATAAGGGACGTCAGCCAGTCCATGGCAGTCATCGCCGATCAGGCGACCGCCATAGAGGCGGCCTCGGCCAATGCCGCTGATACTGTGCGCGAGGCTTCATCCGCCAACGATGAAGTGCACAGCGGTCTACGCAACAGCGAGCGGGGCGCCGAACACGCCAACGAAGTCATTGGTCGTGTCTCGGCTGCCATTCAGGCCCTTGGCGGCTCTACCTCCAGGATCGAACAGGTTATCGGGGTGATTGCCGATATCGCCGAACAGACCAACCTGCTGGCACTCAATGCAGCCATTGAGGCTGCCAGGGCGGGAGAGCACGGCCGGGGCTTTGCGGTGGTGGCTGATGAAGTCCGGACACTGTCCCGGCGCACAGCGGATTCGACAGCGGAAATCCGTCAATGGGTCCATGATCTGGTCCAGGGGGTTGGCAATGTCGATGGGCTACTCGAGGAGATGAGCGAAGCCGGGGCGAGCAATCGCAACAACCTCAACGCTCTGAAAGATCACCTGATCGAGCTTGGCGCACGTTTTGAGGCGCTGCAAACCCGGACAGGGGAAATCAACGCTGCAGTCAGCCATCAGCGGGGTGAAATCGAACGGGTTGGCAGGCGCTCTGCCGCACTGGACGACAGTGCTGGTGCGCTGAGCAGTAGTGTGGACATTACCCGGGAAATCAGTGAGGCGCTCCGTCAGGAGTCGCTGTCAATGCGACAATTAATTGCAAGGTTTCGCATAACTTAACAGTAACACCACTTCACCGATACCTCCCCAGGCCTTATGATAAGTCACTGAAACGGAGGAATGATGATCGACGACGCCAGCCAGCAACCTGAGGCCGACCCCAGGCAGGAAAAGTTCGTGGTTGATACGGAGCTGCTCTCCGATGATCAGGTAGACGGGCTAGTGGATGAATATTGCACCCGTTATCACGGCCTGAATGAAACCGAAAACCCAATGGCTGAGCGAGACCGGGTAAAAGCGGCCGTGAAGCGGGGGGATCTGGTGGTGTGGTTTGATCCGGTTGAGAATACTGCCGGATTGGGTGTTCCCGCTTGAACGCTCATTCATGTTTCGTCGATCCGCGAGAACACCTACCCCGGGGTTCTTATAAACGGTACAATCCCGCTGTTTTTACCAGAAGCCGTGTGCGAGGTGAGTTTTGATCAGGGTATTGGTTGTTGATGACCATGAGCTGGTGCGTTCCGGGATTACCCGGATGCTGGCGGATAACCCCGATATTGACGTCATCGGCCAGGCCTCCTCCGGTGAGGACGCCATTGAATGTGTGCGCAAGCAAACGCCGGACATTGTCCTGATGGACATTCGCATGCCCGGTATTGGCGGCCTCGAGGCTACTCGCCGGATTCTGCGCATTGACGATACCATTCGGGTCATTGTGGTAACGGCCTGCGCCGACGACCCCTATCCCACCCGGGTGATGCAGAGTGGCGCATCGGCCTATATCACCAAGGGCGCTGATATCAAGGAAATGGTACGTGCGATCCGGATGGCCCATTCCGGCCAGCGCTACATCAGTCCCGAGATTGCCCAGAAAATGGCGCTCAAGCAGCTGGGGGGCGACCCCAACGGCGAAGATGGCGATCTGTCATTGTTTGACCGCTTGTCGGAACGGGAAATGCAAATCGCCATGATGGTGGTGGATTGCCAGAAAGTTCAGGACATTTCCGACAAGCTTTGCCTCAGCCCCAAAACCGTCAACAGTTACCGTTACCGGATATTCGAGAAGCTGGAAATTTCCAGTGACGTTGAGCTCGCTTTGATGGCGGTACGGCTCGGGTTGCTCGATGCCGACAAGGTCTGAATTCGACTCCAGAAATTTTCTGAAACAGCTTACTGAGCGTCCTGGCGTATATCGCATGTACGATGAGGGCGGCTCGGTCCTGTATGTGGGCAAGGCGCGCAATCTCCGGAAGCGGGTGGGGAGCTACTTCCGCAAGTCTGGCCTGGCGCCGAAAACCGAAGCGCTGGTGGCGAAAATTGCATCCATTGAGGTCACCATTACCGGTAGCGAGACCGAAGCGCTGCTGCTGGAACAGAACCTCATCAAATCCCTTCGGCCGCCTTACAATATTCTGCTTCGGGATGATAAGTCTTACCCGTACATTTACCTGTCTTCCCATGACGACTATCCGTCACTGACGTTTCGGCGGGGGCGTACGAAAAAAGGCGGCGGCACCTGGTTCGGGCCGTTTCCCAGTTCCGGCGCGGTCAAGGAAAGCCTTAATATCCTGCAAAAGGTTTTTCGCATAAGATCTTGTAGTGAAAGCTATTTCAGGAATCGAACTCGTCCCTGCCTTCAATACCAGATCAACCGCTGCACAGCTCCCTGTGTGGAATATATCTCTCCGGAGGATTACCGGGAGGACATCCGTCACGCCACCATGTTTCTGGAAGGGAAAAATCCCGCCATCATCCATGATCTTATGGCAGCGATGGAGAAGGCCTCTCAGAACCTGGAATTCGAGAAGGCAGCAGCCTATCGTGATCAGATTAACCACCTTCGCCATGTCCAGGAACAGCAATCCGTTGACGGCGAGGGGGGCGATGCGGACGTGGTTGCGATTTCCCAGGATGCAGGCGTTGTCTGCATTGTGGTGATTATTGTCCGGGGTGGCCGGGTTCTCGGCACCAAGGACTACTTCCCCCGTTACTCGATAGAACAGTCGGAAGGCGAACTGTTGAGCGCGTTCCTGGGGCAGTACTATTTCGGTGGCAGCACCCGCAGGGAGATTCCCCAGGATATCCTGGTGCCGGTGGAGGTCGAGGGGGAATCGTTGCTGGCGCAGGCATTAACCGAGACTGCAGGCAGGGATACCCGGATCCGTCGCAACGTTCGTGGCGAACGGCGTAAATGGCTGGAGTTGGCCATGACCAATGCCCGCCAGACGCTGCTGAGCCATCTGGCCAGCAAGGAAACCGTCTATCGGCGATTACTGGCATTGCGGGACATGCTGGAACTGGCTGAAACGCCGTCACGAATGGAGTGTTTCGACATCAGCCACAGCCATGGCGAAAACACGGTCGCATCTTGCGTGGTTTTCGACGAAAATGGGCCGCTTAAGAGTGACTACCGGTTGTATAACATTGAAGGCGTGACCGCCGGGGACGACTACGCCGCCATGCGCCAGGTCCTGACCCGCCGCTACAGGCGAATGGTTTCAGGTGATGGCAAACGCCCTGATCTGGTGTTTATTGATGGCGGTAAGGGGCAGTTGAATATTGCCCGGGAAGTCTTTGATGAACTGGGGATTTCCGATATTCCACTGATTGGTGTGGCCAAGGGTGTCACCCGCCGGGCCGGGATGGAGCAGTTGATTGATGCCATGACCGGTGATGTCTTTCGGGTGCCGGCGGATTCACCCGCGCTGCATCTGATTCAGCACATCCGGGATGAGTCCCATCGCTTTGCGATTACCGGCCACCGTGCCCGTCGGGACAAGAAGCGCCGGCAATCGACGCTGGAAGGTATCGAGGGCGTGGGACCCAAGCGCCGGCGGGATCTCATTCGCTACTTCGGTGGCATACAGGAACTTCGTAAAGCCAGCGTCGATGAGATGGCCAAGGTACAGGGCATCAGTAAATCACTGGCGGAAACCATCTACGCAGCATTGCACGACGAGTAAGGACAGCATGAATTTACCAAACGTACTGACGCTATCCCGCATTGTGATGATCCCGGTCTTTGTGGTGATTTTTTACCTGCCGGTGCAATGGAGCTATCTGGTTAGCGCGGCTATTTTCGCCCTGGCTGGCGCCACCGACTGGCTCGATGGTTACCTGGCCAGAAAGCTCGACCAAAGCACCCCCTTCGGGGCGTTCCTGGATCCGGTGGCTGACAAACTGATGGTGGCGGTTGCCCTGACGGTGCTGATTGAGGAGCATGCCAGCCTGATCCTGACGATTCCCGCTACCGTGATTATCGGCCGCGAAATCGTCATATCCGCACTGCGGGAGTGGATGGCCGAGATAGGCAGCCGGGCCAGTGTCGCCGTGTCCTACATCGGCAAGATAAAAACCACGGCACAGATGGTGTCTATCATTACGCTGCTGGCGTTTCCTCCGGGCGAGCTCTGGTCGTGGATCGGGGTAGGGCTGCTTTACGTAGCCGCTGGCCTGACGTTCTGGTCAATGATCCTGTACCTGCAGGCGGCATGGCCGGATCTGTTCCCCAGGCAGGAGTCCTGATCAGGCTTCCAGGCAGTCGCTGAGCCAGTCGCGTAGCTGCTGGCCCAGTTTTTCGCCCCCACGGCCAAAGGCCTCGACTACCTGATCTATCCCCGGACCTGTCGCGTCCGCGGTTACCCTGAAGTTGCCAGTGCAGATGGTCTGCCTTGTGCGGTTGTTCATCAATTGGGCATACAGTGAAACGAGCACCTGAACGCCGTTTTCACCTGTTTCACTGTGAAAACCATACAGGTCACTGACCAGGGTGACGTCGCTGCCAGTTGGGCTGGTTTCATTCACTACGCCCTGAAGTTGTCCTTCCTGGCGGAATGTTCCTATCATCAGTTCCCGTAACAGAACCGGCGCTGTGTCACGCCAGCGTACACCGCCGTATATCTGGTATTCGTGGGGCGCGGGCTTGGTCAGAATCCGTGAACTGTCAAAGGGTTCGGTGGCCTGGGGCGTGTCAATTCTCAGGGTTATATCGAACTCGGTGCTACCATCGCTTTGGGCGGCAGCCGGTGTCGGGATATCCATGACCCGCGGCGCTTCGTAATCCGGGAATACCGTGCATCCGGCGAGTATGGCTGTCATTGCCAGGGCGGTGAAGGTTTGCGCATGGCGAACAGTCATTGCGGCGCCTCCTGAATGTTTTCCCGGTTCCAGATGGTGCTGGAAGGATCATCTTCAAGGCGCCGGGTGAAATGATTGAGGTTGCGGAGCGTGCTTCTCAGCTCGCGGAGAGCGGGCGAGAGCTCACCCAGGCCCTGCAGGCCTTCATCCAGTGCGCCTTCATTGCTGGCGGTTAGCTGTTCAATGCGGGTTGCCGTGGTCTGGATCGAGGCAATGGCGCTGTTGAGAGATTCGAGGGTGTTCTTGCCCTCGCTCTGTAATAACCGGTCGGCGTTGTTGGCAAATGCGGATACTCGCGCTGAAGCTTCGGCGGCCCGCACGCTGGCGTCGTTCATCCGTTCGAGCAATTGTTCCAGTTCTGTCCGGCGGTCCATCAGCCCGTCCGTGGCTACCCGGGCGTTGCGGAGGATACGGGTCAGGTTCTCGCTGTTCTCTTCCGAAAATAAAGTATTGGCGTTGGTCAGGAGGCGTTCGGCTTTACTTAACAGAGCCTCGCCGTTATCCAGCAGGGAGGTGAACACCGAGGGTTCTGCCATGATCAGCGGCGGATCACTGCGACTGCCTTCCAGTACCGGGCTATCGGTCGTGCCGCCCTGGAAACGCACACTCATGCTGCCGGTGATATTGGCGAGCACCAGTCCGACGCGGGTGTTTTCGCGGATTTTCACGTTCTCGTCCACACGAATGAGCACCCTCACATGGCTGGGGTTTTCAGAATCCAGGGACAGGTCCACCACTTCGCCAACTTCGACACCGCTGTACTGTACCGGGTTACCCCTGGACAGGCCACTGACGGGATGATCAAAGCCGATTTCGTACCAGGCCCACTCCCGGTCGGTCGCGGACTTTCCCAGCCAGAGTGCAAATATCAGGGCTGCTGCGGCAATGATGACCGTAAACAGTCCGATAATAATATGGTGAGCTTTTGGCTCCATACTCTACTGCTCCTGCATCCCGGCTGTTGCTGAATGTGCGGCGGCGCGGCCACGGGGGCCGTGGAAATAGTCGTGCACCCATTCGTCATCGGTTGCTTCCACCACCTCAAGGCTATCGGCTACCAGCACTTTTTTCCGTGACAATACGGCAACCCGGTCACAGGTGCTGTATAGCGTGTCCAGGTCGTGGGTAACCATGAATACCGTCAGGCCCAGAGCATCCCTCAGGGTTTTGATGAGCCCGTCGAACGCAGCGGCGCCAATGGGGTCAAGCCCGGCGGTGGGCTCATCCAGAAACAGGATTTCCGGGTCCAGCGCGAGGGCTCTGGCAAGGGCCGCGCGCTTGACCATGCCGCCGGACAATTCCGCCGGATACTGCAGGGCCGCCTCTGGCGGCAACCCCGCGAGGGCGAGCTTCATCTGTGCCAGGTGTTCCGCCATGGGGCGGGTGAGACCGGCGTGTTCCATCAACGGGACGGCAATGTTTTCCCGAAGATTGAGTGAGGTGAACAACGCTCCGCCCTGAAACAGAATGCCAAACCGCTGTTCGATCCGGGCCCGCTCCCTGTCCGGTAAGCTGTGCAGATCCTGGCCAAATACCCGGATCTCACCGCTGGTGGGGCGATGCAGGCCAACGATGCTGCGAAGCAGTACGGATTTACCCGTTCCTGAGCCGCCAACGACACCAAGAATTTCCCCGCGCCGGATATCCAGATCGAGGCCATCGTGGACCACATGGGAGTCAAACCGGTTTTCCAGGCCCCGGACTTCGACCAGAGTGTTCTCGCGGCTGTTGCCCATTGCTGAGTTTTCCTGCCTCATGCTCACCATCCCATTTCCATGAAGAATAGCGCAGCGATGGAATCCAGCAGAATCACCATGAAAATGGACTGCACCACGCTGGATGTGGTGTGCTCGCCCACCGATTGTGCGCTGCCACTGACCTTGAAGCCTTCCAGGCAGCCAATAACGGCGATCAGGAAGGCGAAGACCGGCGCCTTGCCGAGGCCAACAAGAAAGTGTTTGAGAGCAATGTCCTGCTCGACGATGGCGAGGAACTGGGTCGGGGAGATGTCCAGCACGAGGGCGCACACCGCTGCTCCGCCGGCCATCCCCGATAGCATACCGACGAAGGTCAGCAACGGCAGGCTGATCATCATGGCCAGGACCCTGGGCAGCACCAGCAATTCTACGGGGCTGAGTCCCAGGGTGCGGATGGCATCCAGTTCCTCGTTGACCTTCATGGCGCCGAGGTGGGCGGTAAAGGAACTGGCGGTTCTACCGGCGAGGAGGATGGCGGCCAACAGTACGCCGAACTCCCGCAGGAACGAGAAAGCCACCAGGTTAACCGTATAGATGGTCGCACCGAACGCTTCCAGCACCGTGGCGCCCAGGAACGCCACCACTGCCCCCACCAGGAATGTCAGCAGGGCAACAATGGGGAGTGCGTTCAGCCCTGTGTCCTGAATTGCCGCCACAAACGCGGTAACCCGCCAGCGTCGCGGGCGGGGAAGGTTGTAAGCAAGCGCCGCCAGAGTCTCGCCAATAAAGGCGAGCAGTAACCGGAGCAGGTCGTACAGCTCTTCAACGCGCTGCCCGAGGGTGGATAGCATAGCCACCACCGGGTTGTAGGCGGGAGGTTGCGGCTCGTTTCTGTCGCCCATCGCCCTGGCGACTGCCCGGAGCAGGGCGCGCCTTTCGTCCGCAAGCCCGGGGGTGCTGTCCGCAAGGCCGGCGAGTGCCTTTGCGCCCAGCAGTTCCGCCAGCAGGGCGGCGCCGGCGGTATCAACCCGGCCAAGGTTGGCGAGATTTCCGCTACAACCTTCAACTGACCCGGATGTTTGGAGTCGGGCAACTAAATTCTTCAGTTCAGGATAATGGCCAAGTACCCAGTCCCCCTGAATCGTCAGTTGGCTACCATCCGTCAGGATCTCGCCGGGAACAGGGCTGGCGGTCCGGGATGAGGGTGGTGGCGTCATAGTGCTCCCCGATGTTGTTCAATTATTGTTCATAAAAACCAGGTAAAACAAAAAGTTGAAAAAAGTGGTTGACGCAATCGGTCGAATCCGTAGAATACGCCCTCGTTGACCAAGCGGGAATAGCTCAGTTGGTAGAGCACAACCTTGCCAAGGTTGGGGTCGCGAGTTCGAATCTCGTTTCCCGCTCCAATTTAACACAGTCTCTCACAGCCCACCTGAGAGCATGAAAGTCCTTAAAACTCCTCGGACTTTTCCCCGGCGCGGTGGCAGAGTGGTTATGCAGCGGACTGCAACTCCGTGTACGCCGGTTCGATTCCGACCCGCGCCTCCAATTTTTTCCTTGTTTAAACCACACCGGTCTCGGTGAATTCTGGTTATCGCACGAGTGCAATGCTCTCGTTGCCTTGACGCCCTCCGTTTGTCTTTCTATACCAAGTAATATCAATGACCGCCATTTCCTGCCAGTACCGGCCTTAGAGTTTCGTGAGCGGTAGTGGCGTCGATTCTGGCAGTGACCCTGCCTGAATCGTTTCTCCACGGAGGCACGTATGATGGACGAGGCTGAAGAGAGTAGCGGGGCTGATCGGCAAGATCGCCTGAATCCCATCGTGTTCTATGGTTCAGCGGCGGCCATTGTGGTGTTCGCGGTGTGGACCATTCTGTTTACCGAGTCGTCGAGCACCGTTATCTATAGTGTGCTGGCCTGGATATCCGATAGCTTCGGCTGGTTCTATTTTATCTCTGTTGTGGCCTATCTGGTGTTTGTTATTGCCATTGGCTGCTCACGGTTCGGAAAGTTAAGGCTGGGCCCGGCCCATTCCAAACCGGATTTTAACGTGCTGACCTGGGCGGCCATGCTGTTCTCGGCCGGTATCGGGATTGATTTGCTGTTTTTCTGCATCGCGGAGCCGGTTACTCAGTACCTTGCGCCTCCGGCCGGAGATCCGGAGACGGTGGCGGCTGCCAGGCACGCCATGGAAATCACCTTCCTGCATTGGGGGCTGTCTGGCTGGGGCGTGTACACCCTGGTGGGCATGGCGCTCGCTTTTTTCAGTTACCGGCACGGCCTGCCGCTTACCATTCGCTCAACCCTGTATCCGATATTTGGCAAACGCATCAAAGGCCCGATTGGCCACACCGTTGATGCGGCCGCGGTGCTGGGTACGGTGTTCGGTGTTGCCACCAGTCTCGGAATCGGGATCATTCAGCTGAACTTCGGTCTCAACTACATGTTTGGCGTAGCAGAGAGCACGCTGACCCAAACTGTATTGGCTATTTTGATTGTTATTTTCTCGGCGATTTCGGCGTTTACCGGCGTGGACAAAGGTATCCGCCGTCTTTCCGAGTTCAACATGGCACTGGCGCTGCTGCTGATGCTGTTCATTTTGTTCAGCGGCAAGACGATTTTTCTCCTGAACGCCCTGGTCATGAATGTGGGGGACTATCTCTCCAGCTTCATCACAATGTCGTTCAATACCTATGCCTTTGATCCCCCTATAGACTGGTTGAACGCCTGGACGGTGTTTTTCTGGGCCTGGTGGATTGCCTGGGGGCCATTCGTCGGTCTTTTTCTGGCGAGGATTTCACGGGGCAGAACCATCCGGCAGTTTGTGGCGGGCACACTGATCCTGCCACTGGCCTTCATGATGGCCTGGATGTCCATCATGGGAAACAGCGCCATCGACCTCGTAATGAATGACAGCGGCGTGGTGGGGTTCGGCCAGGAGGCGATGGAACACCCCGGTTCATCCATCTATCTTTTCCTGGAAAGTTTTCCCTGGGTGGGTCTGACCACCATCGTGGTGACCATTCTGGCGATTGTGTTCTTTGTGACCTCCGGCGACTCCGGCTCGCTGGTATTGTCCAATCTTACGTCAATTCTCCGTGACCCCAACCACGATGCGCCGGGCTGGATGCGGGTGCTTTGGGCCGCCATTATCGGGGTGTTGACGGTGGCGTTGCTGATGGCTGGCGGGCTCAGCGCGCTGCAAAGTACGGTGGTGATCATGGGCTTGCCGTTTGCCTTCGTGCTGTTTCTGATGATGCTCGGACTGTTCAAGGCGCTACAGCTTGAGGGATTGAAGGAGGACAGCCATCGCGGCAGCATGGCCGGGCACCTGTCGGGGCGGACTGACCCCGGAAAGAACGCGGCCCTGAACTGGCAGCAGCGCCTGACTCGCAGTGTGAGTTTCCCGACTCTGAATCAATCCCGTCGCTTCCTGGAAGACGTGGCAAAATCGGCGATGGAAGAGATCAAGCAGGTCCTTTCACAGCAAGGATTCGCTGTGGATATTGAGGAAGGAGGGCAGGGCAATGAGCACATCGTCCTGCGCGTTAACCTGGGCGGCGAACAGGATTTCAGCTACGGCATCTGGCCCGCCAGATGCAAGATGCCAGCATTTTCGATCCGCGCAACCCGATCCGATACTCATTATTACCGCCTGGAGGTTCACCTCACAGAAGGCGGTCAGGGTTATGACCTCTACGGGTACTCCCGCGAGCAGGTAATTGCGGACATTCTTGATCAGTATGAGCGTCACCTGTACTTCCTGCACACGCAACGCGAAATGCCGGGCGGCGATACCATCATGCCTGCGGGGAATGATGAAAACTGATTGGTGGGGAATGTTGCCATGGATAACTCGAAATCAGAGGACGTATTTGACTACGTCATAGTCGGGGCCGGCTCAGCGGGATCGGTGTTGGCGGATCGTCTGAGTGCAGATGGACAGTATCGGGTACTGGTACTGGAGTACGGCGGCAAAGACAACTCGGTATTCATCCAGATGCCAACGGCGTTTTCGATTCCGTTGAACAAGCCCAAGTTTGACTGGGAGCTGTATACCGAGGCGGAACCCGGGCTGAATGGCCGGAAAATTCACCAGGCCCGGGGCAAGGTCATTGGGGGATCCTCATCCATCAACGGCATGGCCTATGTGCGGGGGTGTGCCGGAGATTACGAGGAGTGGGTTGAACAAGGCGCGGAAGGCTGGAGTTATGAAGAGGTGTTGCCGTATTTCCGGCGCGCCGAAGACTGCATTTACGGTTCCGATGACTACCGCGATACCGGAGGGCCACTCGGGGTCTGTAACGGCAATAATATGAAAAACCCGCTGTACCGCGCGTTTATTCAGGCCGGACGACAGGCCGGGTATGGCGAGACCAAGGATTACAACGGATATCGCCAGGAGGGGTTCTGCAGGATGGACATGACAGTACGCGATGGCAGGCGCTGTTCCACGGCCAATGCGTACCTCAAGCCCGCCCTGACACGGCAGAATCTTGAGCTCCGGATGCATGCGCTGACCACCAGGATATTACTTGAGGGCAAGCGCGCGACGGGTGTTGAATACCGCCACGGCGGCCAGTTGATCACTGTGCAGGCGCGTCGTGAGGTGATCCTCAGCGCCAGTGCCTTCAACTCACCGAAACTGCTGATGTTGTCGGGCATAGGGCCCGCCGACCATTTGCGGGAAATGGGCATTGAGCCGGTCCACGATCTGCCGGGCGTGGGCCAGAACCTTCATGACCACCTGGAAGTCTGGATTCAACAGGCCTGTACACAGAAGATCACGCTTAACAGCTGGCTGAATCCATTCGGGCAGGCCCTGATTGGCGCACGCTGGTTGTTCTTCAAAAGCGGTCTGGGCGCGACTAACCATTTTGAATCCAACGGCTACATCCGCAGTCGGGCCGGTCTCAAGTACCCCGACCTGCAGTTCCATTTTCTGGCTGGCGCCATTGCTTATGACGGCTCCAGTTCGGCCGAAGGGCATGGTTTCCAGGCGCACCTGGGGGCGAACAAACCGAAAAGCCGTGGTTGGGTCAGGTTGGCGTCCAGTGACCCCCAGGTGCCCCCGCGGATGTGCTTCAACTATCTGCAGGAGGAAGAAGACAGGCAGGCGTACAGGGCTGGCATACGGCTGACCCGGGAAATCTTTGCGCAACCGGCGTTTGATCCGTATCGAGGCGAGGAACTGATGCCTGGTGACCAGGTGCAGACCGATTCCGAGATCGATGCCTGGGTCGCGGACAACGCCGAAACCGCCTATCACCCCTGCGGCAGTTGCCGGATGGGCTCGGATCCGATGGCGGTGGTCGACTCCGAATGCCGGGTTCATGGCATTGAAGCCCTGCGAGTGGTGGATTCGTCGATCATGCCGACGGTGACCAACGGCAACATCAACGCACCGACCATCATGATCGGCGAGAAAGCGGCGGATCACATTCTTGAACGCCCGCCGCTGGCACCGTCGACTGCCCCGGTATTCTCTCCGGATGACTGGGGGGAACATCAAAGAGAGGGGGCTCCCGAGCGGACGACCCGGGAGTAATTGGGCAGGCGCAACCTTTAACGCAACAGATCAAGTACCAATAACGCCCCCGTCTGTTTTGGTTATCAACACTGTGGTTGAACGGGCGCGGGTTTTTCCGTCCGAAGCGGGGTAGCTCAGCTCCGGATGCTGGATATTGACCCACATGGTCTTGCCGTCGGGCGTTGCGGTTACCCCCGTCACCTCGCAACCCCTTGGACCGACGAGAAAGCGGTTTACCTGTCTGGTTTCCGGATCGGCGCAGAGCATCTGGTTCGTACCCATGTGGGCGTTCCGGGGCTCGTCGTCACCGTAGTCTGTCTGAATCCAGAGGCGACCCTGATGATCGAACCAGAGGCCGTCAGGGGAGGAGAACACGTCGCCCTTGATGGTTCCGGTCAGGTGCTCCGGCGATCCGGCTGAAGGTTGATCGCCAGCCAGCAGGAACATCTCCCAGGTAAACTCTGTCGCATCCACTCGGTTATCGTTTTCACGCCATCGCAGAATCTGACCGTGGAGATTGGTTTCGCGGGGGTTGGCTGCATCCACCGGTTGGTCGGGCTTGTTGCCTCTGTGTTTGTTGTTGGTCAGGGTGACGTATACGTCGCGGGAAACCGGGTGAACCGCTACCCACTCAGGCCTGTCCATGGGCGTTGCACCGACAATGTCGGCGGCTGACCTGGCATTGACCAGAACATCCGCCTGGTTGTGGAATCCGTTACGTGGGGTCAGCCCCAAATGACCGAATTCCAGGGCGCGCCACTCACCTTTACCGTCCTGGTGGAAAACGGCCACATACAGGGTGCCTTCATCCAACAGGTTTGCATTGGCGGTGCCGTTAACAGGGCGGTAGCGATCTTTGGGCACGAATTTGTAGATATACTCGCCCCGGGTGTCGTCGCCGGAGTAGATGGCTACACGGCCATCCGCGTCGTGGGTTACTGTCGCGCATTCCCGCACCAATCGACCGAGAGCGGTGCGCTTCTTCGGGGTAGAGTCCGGGTTGAACGGATCGAACTCGACCACCCACCCGAACCGGTTCGGCTCGTTGACATGGCCATGGTGTGGTTGGCTGTCATCGGGGGTGGCGTTGAACCGGGGATCGACCGAATCCCAGGCGTAGTTCTTGCTGTTGAGGGCCTGGGAAATACCATAGCGGTGATGTTCGCGGCGGCTGGTAAAATCTTCGGGGTTTCGGTTTACGAAATAGTTCTTCCAGTTTTCCTCGCATATCAGGTAGGTACCCCACGGGGTCTGCCCCATGGAACAGTTATTGATGGTGCCCAGTACCTTCTGGCCGGTGGCATCATCCACGGTTCTGAGGAGGTTCGATCCGGCGACCGGGCCCGTCAGATCCATTGGTGATTGAGCGGTAATGCGCCGACCATAGCGGGAGTCCCTGACGAGCTGCCATTCGTTTTCCTGCTTTTTCACCTCGATCACACTGACGCCATGGGCCATCTGCTCCTTGCGGACTTCTGCCTCCGGCCGCTGGATGGAGCCATCTTCCAATTCCCGGCTGCTGAATCCGTTCGGGTGCAGGGTGGGGTTCACGTACTCATGGTTGATAACCAGCAGTCCATGACTGTCGGGGGCGTCCGGGAATGGAAAATAGGCCATGCCATCGTGGTTCTGGCCGGCCTGCAGCGCCTGTTCCTGCCAGCTATCGGACGCGTCAGATTGCCAGGCCTTGGCACCACGGACCACGGGGTCACCCCAGGAAAAGAAGGCGCGTGCATCATAGCCTTCCGGCACCACCACCGAGTCAAAATCGGGGCTGGTCTGAGCAGGCACCGGGCGAAAGCGAATATTGCCGCTGGCCACACCTGAAAAGCCCTTCGATGGGGTATTTCCGGCCATTACATGGGCCGGGGGCAGAAAGACAGACGCAACTGCGGTGGCCAGGCTGCCCCGTAGAAAACGGCGGCGGTCCAGACGAACCCGGCTGTCCAGATCCGGGTTGCCGGAGCGGTTGTCCGGGGTGTCGTCCAGACGCTCCATGTCTTGGTGGAAGCCGTGGTCGTTTCGGGTAATGGTCATCTCTTATCCTCTTTTAAAGAACGGGTGGATGAATGGCTGGCAAGGGCAGTGGCATCGGTTGCCGTGAGCTGGTTCATATAGTCGAGCCACTGACCGGCTCGTTCCTGAGTGCTGGAGTGTCTGGTGGCCCGGGTCAACGCATCTTTGGCTTTTGGGTGATTGCCGCTGCGCATCTCGGCTATGCCCAGAAGGAGCAGGGTTTCCGGATTATCCGACCCGCTCTTGGCGACGGCTTTCTGAAGCCAGCGTGCTGCACGGTTCCATTTCTGGCTTTGCAACAGCAGACGACCAGCCATCAATTCACTTTCGCCATTGCGGGTCTGGCTGGATAAATCCTCAAGAATCGCCAGCGCCTGATCAGGCTCATGGGCCTGTATCCAGGCCTGGGCCAGTTCGAATCTGTTTTTGTCAGAGGCGGGCATCACACGCAGATTGATGGCCTCCTGAAGCCGTAGGGCCGCTTTACGGGGCTGGCCCTGGTGCAGGTGCAGGCTGATCAGGGCGCGCCATTCCGCTTCGGATTCCAGGCGTTGGTCGCTGTACAGGCTTTCCATGAGGGCGAGCTGGTGCTTGTAGTTCTCTTGAAGGCCGTACAGGCTTGCCAGGGCCTTGAGGTACTGCGTTTTCGGGAAGCGTTCGGCAAGGGTTTCCAGTACGCCAATCGCGCTGCCATGGTCATCCAGTTGCTGATAGCAGGCGCGTAGCAGATTAAGAACCTGCTCGGAAGCGTCGGTGTCACCCAGGCCTTCAAGCGATGTTGCCGCTTCCCGATAGCGTTCAAGCTGGTAAAGGCTGTGGGCCTGCAACATGGCGAGCTGGGAGTCATTCCTCACATCCCTCGGGGCCATTTCGCTCAGGACATTCAGCGCCTGCTGCCAGTCCCCATTCTGGTAATGCAGTTGGGCAAGGTTGCGCCGGGCACTCTGGTGTAGTCCCTCCGGTACTTCTTCAAGGCCCATGATTCTTTGATAGTGGCGAATGGCCGCCGGGTAATCGTGTTGTTGAATTGCCAGATAGCCGCGAAGGTTGAGTACCTGGGAGCGTTCATAGGTAGTCAGATTGTTCTGCTGGCCCATTTCGCCCAATTGCTTGCTGGCGGGCGCGTATTGGCCGTCCTGAATCTGGGCTTTGACGGTCTCCAATGCGTTGTAGACCGATTCCCGCATGGCATTGCCATACGATGCCGGTGACAACCCGAGAACAACGGTAAATACGAGGGAGTACAGGGGCGTTTTCACGTTACTGTTCCTCTATACGGAATTTGAAGACGTTGCGGACTCCGGAAACCGCCACCGGTTGACCATCCGCCGTCCGCGGCTGGTAACGAAACCGGGCGGCGGCTTGCAGAGAAGGCTTTTCGAACAGGTAGCTATCGCAGGCGGATTCGATCACCCGGATATCCGCCACGGTTCCATCTTTCCTGACCGTGTATTCCACCGTGCAATTGCCTTCCACGCCTCTCATCAGCGCTCGCTCCGGATACCGGGGGGCAATTTTCGCCAGGGGCTGAAATTCGCCCTGTTGCCGTGCGCCGAGGTTGAAGCCGCCGGCATCAAGTGCCAGCCCACCGATGGCGGGCACGGCCGGCGTGGGCAACGGCGAGGGCGCGGGCGCATCCGTGGCAACCGCCGGTACGTCCGGGGTTTTGGGCGTTGGCTTCGGCTTTGGTGGCGGCTCCGGTTTCTGCCGTTGCTCCTTTACCGGGGGCTCGGGCGGAATTCGCACGAAATCCAGTGACACCCGCTCGCTTGTACCGGTGTCACCAACGTTTTCCATCAGGACCAGCTGCCTTATGCCCGTGACGAGGGTGGCGGCAAGCAACAGACCGATTGCCGACGCCATCAACCAGAAAGCCGGGTGCCGTCGGGGTTTCAGGGCTTTCGCTATCATGGGTGAGTGCAGGGTATTCATGGCAGCCATCACCGCTTTGTCGCCAGGGCTATATCCACGACGCCGGCCCGGCGGGTGGCATCCATCGCGGCCACAAGTGTCCGGGTCGAGGCCTCCGCATCGGCTTGTATGACCACCGCCCCCCTGGGGTTTTCGGAATGCAACCGGGCCACGATGCCGGTAATGGAGTCCGTGCCCACTTGTCGACCGTCTATCCAGACCGCGTCGGAGTCATCAATGGCGATCAGAATGGCGGCATTGTCCCGGGATTCGGCTGTCGTGGCCTCGGGCCGCTCCACTTCAATGCCGGATTCACGCACGAATGACGCGGTTACCAGAAAGAAAATCAGCAGAATGAACACCACATCCAGCATGGGTGTGACGTCAATCGTGCTCTCGTCTGCCGGCTCGTTATCATTCCAGGCAAATCTACGCATGGGCTACTACCTCCTGATATGCGTTGTCGGGGCTGCGAACTGCCGGAGATTCGCTGAGAAGGTGCGTCGCCTGCCGTTCGGCGCGCTGGGTCAGTCTGGTCAGAAGCAAGGTGGCCAACAGCCCGGTGAGGCTGACGACCATGCCGGCCAATGTGGGCAATGTGGCGCGGGACACGCCGTCAGCCATGGCTCTGGCATTGCCGGTCCCCGTGAAAGCCAGCACATCAAAGACCGTGAGCATGCCGGTGACTGTGCCCAGCAGGCCGAGCAGAGGGCATATGGCAACCAATACCCGGATCGCGGGCTGATTCCGTTCAAGTCGCTGGCGGGTGATGGAAACCAGTCTCTCCCGCAGTTTCTGTTCTACCCAGACGGATGCCGGGGTTAGCTGTTGCCACACTTGCGCCAATTGCGTCCGGAAGCGCGGAAACGCAATGAACAGATAGATAGTGCGTTCGGCCAGCAACGCCCAGAGCAGGGCGCTGGTCAGGGCAATCAGCCACATGACCGGGCCACCCTGATCGAGAAAAGCGGCCATATCCATGAACAGGGTTTCCAGCGTTGCACTCATGATGTGGCAAGCTCTGGTTGAGTCGCTGGAACTGGCTCCCGATCGATTCGAGGCGCTTTATCAGCAGCCCGGAAGTTTTCTGCAATAATCCCTGCCGCCTGTTCTTCAAGTACTTGCCAGATACTTCTGGCGCGAGCACTGACCAGGGTGTGCATCAGCAGAACCGGTATCGCCGTTGCCAGGCCAAGAACCGTGGTGACCAGCGCCTGGGAAATACCTCCGGCCATCATTTTCGGGTCACCATTTCCGAACAGGGTGATGGACTGGAAGGTAAGGATCATCCCGACGACGGTGCCTAACAGGCCCAGCAGGGGAGCAACGGTGGCAATAATCTTCATAAGCGCCAGGCCCCGGTGAATGGCTGGCCGCTCACGCAAAAGCGCCTCGCCCATCGCGACTTCCAGGGACTCCGGGTCTGTGCGTCGCATCTCCCGTGCGGCATTCAGAATTCGACCCAGGGGATTGCTGCCCGGTGTTCCGGGATTACGGGCCTGCCGGTTCACCCTGCCGCTCATGAGTCCCAGAATGACAAGGCGCTCCAGGGCCAGTAACAGGCCAATAGCACCCAGCGCCAGAATGACATAACCAACAACGCCGCCCTGGCGTATGCGCTCTGATAAGTCCGGAACCTGAAGGAGCATATCCAGCAATTGGCCGCGGGTCGGGTCCAGCGAGACGGTTACTGGCTGAGAGGCATCTTCCGGGTTCTCCGGTACCTGGTATTGGCGGCCAGGCTGTTGCGCCAGCTCGGTCAACGTCGTGCTGGCGGGAAGATACTGCAGGTACTGGCCTTCGCTGACGACGTTGAAAGTGCCAAACCGGGTGACCTGTTTTGCTTCCGTGGCCCCGGAAAGTGAGGTGACCTCCGCATCGAAACTCCGGGCCTGGCCGGATGCCGCCAGCTCCTGGTGCAATTCAAGCCAGAACCGGCGAATGTCCTTCACGTCCGGAAGGCCAGAGTTGGTTTCCAGTGAACTGATAAAACCCGCCAGAAAAGCATCCCTTTCCGGAAACTGGAGATGGGTTGGGGAATCTTTCAGGGTGGCCCGGATCTGGCCGGCGGAATTGGCGAGCACCCCGAACAGTTCCTGCAGGTCACCGAGCGCTTCATCCCGGGTCTGCCTCAGTTCAGTCAGGCTTTCCTGATTGTCCTCGAACCGTTGTTCAAGGTGTTTGCTCTGTTCACGGGCATCCGCTACTTTCTGCTTCAGGGCGGCAAGCCGAGCTGCCTGTTCATCCCTTTGCTGGACGAACCGTTCAATGCGCGCCTGCTGTTCCGAGCGATCTTCGGTGGCGGCAGCCCTGACTTGCTGTAACAACTGGTCCAGAGACAGGGGGCGCTCCTGCGCCTGTGTATTGCAAGCCAGGAAGGAGATTCCGACAAGGATGCAGGTCAGAAAGGAAGACTTCATGGTTTCAGACCTCCGTTGTCAAAGTCGCTACTGGCGGTAAAAACCGGCACGGTGAGCAGATCGGGCGCTGCCTGTTTACGAGCAATTTTGTTGGCCTGGTCAAAGGCGCGATTCCATTCATTCGCCGCCAGCCGCTGCCATTCCCCGGCGTCCGGATTCCAGATGCCCAGCTCCTTCCGGTCCAGTGAGCGGTAAAGCAGCGTGAGGCGGCCAATACGCAACATATCCACTTCCCGGCTGTTGTCACCGGTAGCCAGTTGTTCCCGCCAGGATTCGATGTTCCGGCCATAATCCAGCTCAGTCTGGTAGGTCTCCAGTACTCGTCGGAGGGTGACGGCCAGGGAGTCGGCGGGGTCTTCGAGACTGTCCTGCAGTGCAGCCACTGCGCGTCTGCGATCTTCAACCAGGAACGGTTTGTCCAGGGAGACAAAGTCTTCCAGGCTTGAAATCATATCGGTCACTATGGGGAGCAGCCGTTGCTCAAGTCCGCGTGAGTTATCAACGTTCTGCTCCAGGGTGTTGATATCCTTTTCCTGGTTGGCAACCTGTGTTGAAACGAGTTTGTTGTAGGCCGACAGTTGCTTGGCTTCCATCAGCAACTGCTGGTATTCAGCAACCAATTGCCGACTCTCTTTGTCCAGTCCGGCAACGGTTCGCTCCGCTTTGCTGGTTTGCTCAACCCGATCAACTGCCTGTCGGTTCAGATCGTCCAGGTCGGCAGATTCAACGGTAGCGGTAAACAGTGTGAGTGACGCAGCGAGGCTCGCTGCCAGACCGATACCGGTCTGTTGCTTGCGATGGGGATAATGCACAAGAACGTTCCTCGGTTACTTTTAGAGTGTGGCCAGACTATGGCTATTTTGTGACACTTCAGGGACACCCTTCGGGTGCCCCTTTCCGTGAGGCTCAGCGTTCCAGGTTCAGGGCTTCGCGGATGTACCGCCAGGGTACGGATTTGAAGTTCTGGGCCTGGGCGGGCAGAACGTTGCGACCGTCCTGGACCACCAGCATTCCCTCACTCCAGATGCCTCCAAGATCCGCCGAAGTTGCCGCGATGCCGTCTGTTTCGGAGGCGCCGTCAATGGCCTTCCTGTGGTTGATGCCAATCCTGAATTTGCCACGGAACTCGTAGGGCGCTTCAGCGTTGTAAACCACATAGGTGTTGTCGCCCTGGCTGGAGACCACCAGGTAGTCCCGGGTCTCGCCGCGATAGAACGTCAGGCCCTCGATGTCGTCCGTCAGGTGGTCACCGATGCTGTCCACCATCGACAGTTTGCTGTCTGAGTCCGGCTCGGCATCCAGTGCCCAGACTGCGTTATCCTCTTCACCAACAAACAGCTGCTGCCTCTGATCGTCAGCCACACATCCCTCGGGCTGGGAGTCCACCCGGAATTCACGCACAAGCTCGCCGCCCCAGCGCTCATCGGTCAGATCCAACCGGAATTGATGAAACCGACCGTCTTTATCATTGGCGATGGCGTAGGTGCCGGTATCAGACTGGTACATGCACAGGCCGTAGATTTCGGGCAGGTCTGTCGGCACCTCTGTGACGGGAATGACGGAAGCCCGGTCACGGTCAATGGCAAACAGGCTGAGGCTGTTTCGGGTGCGATTGGTGGCAACGGCAATGTCCACTGTTTTGCCCTGGTAAGGCACGCCATACCGAATGTCGACATTGTTGACACGGCCGACTTCAAGACTCTGGCGTTCTTCGCCATCCAGGCCGTAGACCAACAAGCCATTGCGCTTATCAGTACCCAGGATCAGGCTCCTTTCCGGATGCTCAGGGTTCACCCAGATCTCTGGATCGTCAGCCGCATCGCCAATCGTCGCAACCGGTGCCGTCTGCATTTCGGGCTTGACCTTCGGATAGCTGGCAGCAACCGGGGGCGGCGTAACGGCGAATGGCAGGTTTGCCAGCTTGAGCTGTTCGCTGTTTTCATCAAACAGAACCGCGTCAATCTGTTGGTTCCTGAGGATCGCGGTCATTGTGTCCGCAGCTGTGCTATCGCCAAGATTGACGGTGCTTTGGTGCTCATAGCCTTCATCTGTGGCCTGGATCAGATGAAGGGCAGGGTGGTCCAGTTCAAAGGCAATCAATCCGCCCGGTACCGTAGCCAAACCTTTCGGTCCATTGCCCAGCTCACCAAAAGGCCCTGCCATCGCAACCGGGCTGCGGGCCAGTTCCGCTTCAGGGCTGGCGTCATAGGCCCATATACCCACGCCTTCCTCTGCGATGAAGAGGGTGTCTGTTCTGTCATCGGTTGCGCAGGTTTCGCCGCCCGCGGGTATGGGCAGGTCCCGAACCGACGCGACCTGGAAGTCGCCTTCCCCGGATTGGGTGATCAGGTATTGGTGTGCAAAGTATTTTTCGCTCAGGGCAAATAAATAGAGATCTTCGTTGTCTTCATCGTGGAAAAGGCATAGGCCCTCAAGGGGAAAGCCGCGCGGCGTTAACGCGGTGCGGCTCTCGATGGCGTTACCATCCTCGGACAGGGTAAACAGCAGGGGTTCCGCCGTTTCCGGGTTATAGCTGGCGAACAGTTCCAGTTTTTTTCCGTTGAGGCGTACGGTCCTTGAATCCAGAAATTCCGCCTTGGTCTGCCACTGGTCGACCATGCTGCCATCACTGGCGAACAAGGCGATCCCATCCCGTTCGCTGGTGCTTAGCCAGTGGCTATTGGCCCCGGCAGGGCGAGCCCATTCGCCAGCGATTGGCAAAGTGGCAAGTTCCGATGTCTCCACGGGGGATTTAACGGAGGAAGTGCAACCTGCAAGGGTGGTTGCAGCAATAACGGCTGAAAGTAGATTTTTGCGTGTTACAAACATTACGTTTATCCGGTTTAGCTGTGTGGTTCGATTGCAGCCCCGGGCGGGATGACCGGGGCAGAGTCCTTGATGCTTCAGAAGCTGGTCATGGTGAGAGAGAGGCGATAGGTGCGGCCGTATTCCTCATACTGCGCGTTGAACCGTTCTCCCCCTTTGCCGGTGTAGGCGTAATAGGGGCGGTCAGTGAGGTTCACTGCATCGAACTGCACCATGAGGTTGTCCATCAGGTAATAGCTTGCCGTCAGATCCAGCTGGAAATGGTCACCCTCGTAAAGATCGTGGCGTTCGTCGGCGACATCGGGAATTTCTATGAGGTAATCAGACTTATAGTTACCGGCAAGGCGAATGCTGGCGCGGTCTGTCTCGTAACCAAGAGTCAGGTTGCCGGTGGTGTCGGATTGGCCTGGCAAGCGAACATCGCGGCGTACAGGGGTACCGTCATCGAAGGAGGTCACCGTGGCATCGGAACGGGTCCAGGTGCCATTGGCGCCAACGATCAGACCGTTCCATGGCGAGGGCAATGTGCTGAACTTATGGGAGTAAGCCAGTTCAAAGCCCCGAACTTCGGCGGTATCCCCATTCTCAAAGGTTTTCGCCTCTGAGAAGTCGGCCCATTCACCCGTTCCGGCGATATCGGTGGAGTAGATGAAATTGTCGATACGCTTGTAGAAGGCATAGGCGGATATGGCGCTGGTCGGGCCCATGTAGTGCTCGATGCCAACATCGAAGTTGTCTGATTCCAGAGGGTCGAGATCCGGGTTCCCGAATTCTGCCTCATCATCCTCAATAACGAACGCGGGAGACAACTGCCCGAAAGTGGGGCGTGCCAGCGACTGGGTCAGCGAAGCGCGCAGCTGAGTGCGGTCAGTAAGCTCATAACGAGCATGAAGAGATCCCAGCAGGTTGCTGTAATCATTGTCGACTCTGTTTGCCTGAAATGCGCCATCCTCGAGCTTGGAGCCCCGGGCTTCCAGATCCGTGTCCTCGTAGCGGAAACCACCAAGAAGACGCAGGCCACGGATATCAATCCTGCCCATCAGATAGGCCGCGTTGATGTCTTCATCAATCTGGTAATCGTTGATGCGCGACTCTTCCTCGTCGAAGTAGTCCTCCCTGCCAAGGTCGGAGACAAGATCCCGGATGGCGTCAGCGTTCAGGTCACTTCCGATGCGCCCCGGATTGTAGTCCAGCTCGCCGCCTGCATAGTTGCCCATTCCCAGGCGATCGCCGCTGATGCCTGCATCTTCAAAATCTTCATAAACCCACACGTCTTCGTCGGTTTCTTTTGTGCGCTGGCTGGCCTTGGCGCCGAATTTGATCAGGCCCGGATGGGCCCCAAACATCAAATCCCGGGTGATATCGAAGCGAATGTTTTTTTCTTCATCCGTTGCTTCGCTGTCTGTCATTTCCACTTCATCCAGGGTGAAAGAAGACGACTGATACAGCGATCCAGGGCCGAAGACGTCGGGTTTTCGAGTACCACGGAAGCCCACGCCCTCGAATGGATCGGCGGCGACGAAAACGGCGCCGCCGAGACCGTCATCTTCTTTCTCAGACGCTTCGCTGGCACTGACGCTGTACTCAACGAGCCAGTCCCGCAACCTGTGTTCGCCCCCCAGGGACGCCGACAGGATTTCCTGGACCTCCTCCCGGGCCTTCAACTCACGTTCGACTTCTGCTGCTCCCGAAGCGCCTGCTGCCAGGGGATCTTCAAACTCAAAGATGTTGGCCACGCGCTGCTCATCATCCGAGTAACGGCTGTACATCGTTCTCAGGTAAAACAGGTTGTCCGGGTTCAGTTCGAGATCCAGGTTCACCGCGGCGCCCAGGCGTTCCCGGGTGATCAGATAGTCCCTTTGTTCGATTTCCTCCAGCACAGCCGGATCTTCATCAAAGTCCCAGGCACCGCCGGTTTCAACGTTGTCAGAGCCGAATTTCCGTTCTTCCCAGCTTACAGCGCCAGCAACACCCAGGCGGGCGCCATCAGAGCCGATATCCAGCGTCGTTCCACCCGATAAAGCGCCGGCTGGGCTGGTTTCATCCACCAGTTCGTTATGGCTCATTTCGACTTTTGCCTTGCCGAACGGTTCGTTCTTGTCCAAAGCGGAAATGCTCTTCGCGTCAATGTTTCCGCCGATACCGTTAGCGTCCATGTCTGGCGTGGGCGCCTTGGTGACGACCAGGGAAGAAACAAGACCGGAAGGCAGCACATCCAGTGCGACGGCCCGGCGGTCACCTTCGGGTGCCGGCAACTGAGCACCGTTGATGCTGACACTATTGAGGTCAGGGCCCAGGCCACGAATGCGGACAAAGCGGCCTTCCCCCTGATCCCGCTCTATCGAGATACCCGGCAGTCTTTGCAAGGATTCGGATACGTTGGCATCGGGAAGCGAGTTGATAGCATCGGACGTCACGATGGTTTGGAGGTTGTCAGACATTCGCTGTTGATTCAGGGAAGTGCGCAGGCGAGCGGCCTGGCCAACGACGGTCACGGTTTCCGCCGATGTGTCTGCGGGCGTCTCACTTTGACCAAAGGCGGCCGGGGCCGCCGCGGTGCCCATGCATGCGACGGCGATAGCCGCAGCCAGTCGCGAACGTTTCAATCCAGTCGGTGCAGATGTCATTCGAGCGAATCCTTATGTTTGTTTCCAGGAGCTGGCAGCGACATTAGGATTCGAATGTGTCGAAGCGGTTACACTTTTTTTAATGCCCCGTTTATTCAGGCACTTACGAACGGTTTAAGGCACTTGGTGAGCCGAAACGACCACGTGGTCTGCGAGCCTGGAACGGCTGTGCATCGGCGGTTTGCCCGGTAAAGGGCCTCAGCCCAACCTTTTTCGCCAGCAATGACATCTGAAACCCTGAGCCAATTTGACCCCCATTCCCCGTCACATAAGTGCAACCATGCTGTGCTATAGCTGCCACCGAACTTGAAACCAGTGGATAGCAAAATGACTCTGACTACCCTCAAACCACACCGTGGGAAACTGCTGATGCTGGCGGTTATTGCGAATGCATCACTTGTTGCAAGTCTGATCCTCGGAGATGTGAAAGCACGGTCGGAAATCGATTGGCTCGATGTGTTCGGCGAGGGCGGTGGCGCCGCCATGGTGTTGACCTGGTTGATTCTTATTCTTCGCAGCAGGCCGGCAGGGCGGGTCAGTAACATTCTTTCCGCAGGTTTTGGACTTGTATTTATCGCACTCTGGCAAGACAACCTGGACGAGTTCGTACAATTTCCTGATGCGCAATGGTGGGACACCTGGCTGGAGTCGGTAACTCTGCCTATCGGCATGGCCCTTGTAACCTGGGGGATGTTCCACTGGCATCGGGAACAGTTGGTGATTACAGAACAGCTGCGTGGGCGTGAGCTCACCATCAGAGAGCATACGCAGGTGGATTCCGTTACCCAGTTAGCCAAATCAGAGTACCTGGACGGTCAGATTGAAATGGAACTCCAGCGTTTGGACGAGAGAATCATTCCTCCGTCTCTGTTGATGGTTGATGTCGATGGCTTCGATGCCGTGAACCGTGAGTACGGCACGAGCGAGGGAGACCGCTTGCTGAAGGTTATCGGTGAGCTACTCATAATGAATGTGCGCCGCAACGATCTGGTTTGCCGGTTCGCCGGTGACCGTTTCGCTGTATTGCTTCCGGGGACTGGCCTGCCTTTGGCCAGACTTATGGCGGAGGAGATTTCCAATGCGGTGCGTCACCTGGCACACAAAACCGCATTGCAGGGCAACACCGTCAATGTATCGGTGAGCGTCGGGGTTGCCCACGCCAGGTCGGCCAGTGCCGCCGAATTACTGGAGCGTGCGAACTATGCTCTTGCTTTGGCCAAGGCTGAACCTCGCCGGGGACATGCCGCATGAGCAACAAAGCAGACCGTCCAGAGTTTTACACCGCAGAGGAACAGGTGTTGCCCGCGCATCATCAGGCGGCATTGCTGGTTGAGCTGGCTTTAACCCGCAACATGCGGGAAGACCGGTTGCTCAAACACACCGGATTGTTCCCCAGCGACATTCGCAAGGCGAACCACAAGTTATCGGCGGCGACCTTTCGGCGCCTGATCCTGAATGTCGCAAGTCAGGGCGATGGTTCTGAGTTGAATCTGTTGTGGGGCAGCCAGCTGTTTCCCGGTCATTACGGCCCTCAGAGTACGCTCCTGGCCCACTCCGGGAACCTCATGGAGTTTCTGCAGACGCTGATCAGATTCCGGTTTCACCTGTGCCCTTTTATGACACCTCATCTGGTCAGAGATGAGCGATGGTCCTATTTGTACTGGACGGATGCTGGCGGTGCAGGAAGGGCAAGGCCGTTTCTCGTGGCTGCCCTGATTTCAGGTGTGCGGAGTGCGACCAACTGGTTATCGGGCGAGACGCTGCCCTGGCAGGTTTGCCTCAAACAGCCTAAACCAGTAGACACATCGGACTATCTGGTTGCCTTTGGGGAGTCCGTTCGATTTGAGGCAGGCATCGATTTGATGCGAATCGAGAGCCACTGGCTGTTCAAGCCCTGGGACGGGACATCAGAAATGGTTCGGGCTTCTGCTCTTGCCGAATCAGAGCAAGTGCTGGGTAAGGCCGATCGAAGACACGGATTGCCGGAACTGGTTTACCGCGTGATGCGACGTCACCCAGACGTCTTTGGCAGCCTGGATGCTATCAGTGAATACCTGGGAATGAGTTCCGCGACCCTCAAGCGCCGGCTAAAGGAATGTGATGCCACCTACCAGGCCATACATGACGAGGTACGGCTTCATCTCAGCCTGTACCAGTTTTATATCAAGGGGTGGAGCCAGGAGGACGTGGCCAGTTACCTGAATTGTTCCGATGACGCCAATTTCCGAAGGATGTTCAAGCGATGGACCGGACTGACTCCAACTGAATACCGAAAACACTTTCAGTTTCAGTGAGGGGGGATAGGTATCAAGAACCTTTCAGAATTATTGTCGGCTATGAACCAGCCCGAGCGGTTCAATCGTCATCTTCTATTAAGGTTCTTTCCTGCCGCTCCATCTCTTCCAGTCTCGCGGCATCGATCACCGCTAACAGGTCATCGACATCCGCACTGTGGGTATCGTGCTCGAAGCAGCCGGTGAGCTTGCTGTCAGCGCTTAGTTCGCCGCTCTCATAGAGCGCCCATATCTCCAGGCCGTAATCCGTTGCCAGCAGGTCTGGTGCGTATTTGCCAAAGTGGCGGCGCATGTTGTCGACATCCCGCAGCAGCATGCGCTGGGCACTGTTATTGCCTGCGGCGTTGACGGCCTGGGGCAGGTCAATGATCACCGGGCCCTGGGCATCCACAAGCACATTGAACTCGGACAGGTCACCATGGATAAGGCCTGCGGCAAGCATACGGACGATCTCCGCCAGGACCTGGCCGTGGTAAAGTCGTGCCAGATCGGGGGTAAGCGTAACGTCATCGAGTCGTGGTGCGGCTTTGCCGTCTTCATCGGCAATCATTTCCATCAACAGCACGCCATCCACAAATCCCAGAGGCTGGGGCACCCGCACGCCGGCCGCTTCCAGCCGGTACAAGGCATCGACCTCAGCATTGAGCCAGGCGTCCTCCTGCTCTTTCTGGCCATAGCGTGTTTTCTTGCTCATGGCTCTGGCACGTCGGCTGTTCCGTACTTTCCGGCCTTCCTGGTATTCCACGGCTTGCTTGAAGCTGCGCTTCTGAGCTTCCTTGAACACTTTGGCACAGCGCAGATCGTCACCGCAGCGCACCACATAAACCTGTGCTTCCTTGCCGCTCATCAGTTGGTACATCACTTCGTCCACCATGCCGTCGTCGACAAGGGGCTGTAATCTCTTCGGTACTTTCATAAAGCCTTTCTGCTTAACCGTAAGTTGATCTGGCACAAGGCGTCATATATACCACGTTTGGCTAGCCGATACTGTTGCAAAGAGAGGGGGGCGGGTTCTCAACTCGCCGGGCACGGTAACCTGCCACCCACCAGAAATGTTTCCCGGCTGAACGCTGAGGCCGTTTTCTTTCCATCCTCGTTGGTCAGGCTCATGGTCACGGTGCTCGGGTCTGCCATCATGATCAGGCGATAGCGACTTCTCGGCTTCCTGTCTTTCAGCGCCCGCGGGGAAAACAGGGCGGCGTTTACCCCTTCCATGCCATTTGATTGAGAATAGGGTAATCGATAGAGATCAGCTTGCCGGGCTCGTGCTGAAAGGAACTGAAACCCTTCAATTCCGGATTCCCTCATTGCCGTCCCCAGTTGTTGGCAAGCGTCATAACGGGCGGGATGGGTGAGATCTTCGTGGAGATCTGCCCAGGCGTTATCCTGCAAGCGAATTCCGCGACTGGTGCGCATTCTCGTGGCGAACAGGGTGTGCAGGGTTTTCAGCGGCCTGGGGTAGGGCGACACCATGTCGTTGATAAAAACAAAGCGGTAGAACGCTGCTTCCGCCAGTGCTGTATTGACCGTCATGGCACCGTAGAAAAGGCTTTTTTCAAAGGGGCGGCCAAAGCGGGAGCCATATTTCAGGGGCGGATAGCGGAAGGGCGTGGCCAGCAGGTAGTGAAGGTTTTCAGTGCCTTCGGGCCGAGGCGGCTTGCTGCGATCAAGCAGCGCTTCAAGCCGCATCTGCTCCTCGATGTTATCCACCAGTTCGGTGGTGGCAATTTCCTCCTGGGATTCCACGACCCGGTAGATGGTGCCCTGAACCACCGTGGCATCAGATTCGATGCGATCCCGAAGGTTCAAATCTTGCCCCGCATGGCGTCAAGATAGTAAAGCACACGTACCAGTCCTTCGGCGCTACGAATCATGTCCCTGGGAACATCGGAGAAATAACGGTTCTCCGTATTGAGCCAGTGCTGCATGGCGGCCTCATCACCGCCCACCAGCGCGTAAACACTGCGATACACGCGGACGAACAGCAAGGCGAGTTCACCGGCTTTGCTGGATGGGTCGACCCCGTCCCGGGCCAGGCCGGTGCGATTGCGCCCCACGATTTCAGCCAGATCCGCCTGCGTCAGTCCCATGGCTTTGCCGGCATTAACCAGAGCCTTGCCCAGCAGCGCGCGGTCACTGGTTTGCTGTTTGATGTCGGAAACGGTGGTCATGTGCGGTCTCCGTTAATGATGTCTGTTTTTCACATTATAGTCGATATGAGTGAAAAAATGCACAAGCAAAAGGTTACCGGAGAGCTTCAATCAACCGCTTGTTCACATCCTGCCAATGATCCAGCTTGCCGGCTTCGCCAATGCGTTTTTGTCTGCCTCCGGATCGGTTAAGCCACAAACCCTCACCGTTGAAACTGTAGACCGGTTCCAGGTCATTTCTGCGGGAGGCGGGTCTGATCTCATTGATCAGGTTATCCAGAATCAGGGGATCGGCGTCCGGTTCCGGATACCAGGCGAGGACCATATGAGCCTGGTTCAGTTCCAGTGCCTTGACATAGACGATCCTGAGCTCCTCATCGGGAACGCCCATGGATTTGAGAGTCAGGTATTTGGCGATCGAGAAATCCTCGCAGTCACCGCCATTGGTGGTCAGCAGTTCCACCGGAGTTGCCCAGTAGTCTTCCTCCCCCCAATGCTCCATATCGGTAATAAAGCGGGCCCGGTTAAAGAATGAATTCACCAGAGCCAGCTGCCGCTCCCTCGGGGCATTTTTAGCCACTTGATGCAGGTTCTGCCAGCTTTCCAGCCGGCCGCGGGCTTCCTGCCCGAACTCTTCCTGAACGTAGCTTAGCAGGCGGTCGCCAAGCTCAAAGGCAGCCACTGCGGTGACCAGCAATAATACGGGAAGCAGGAAACTGCGGCGGCGAAACGTCCGGGCTGCCGTTTCCATGGTCGGACTCAGTTGTTGTTGTTCCGCAGGCGTTCGCGGAGTTGTTCGAGTCGCCGACGAATTTCCTCTCTGCGCTGTTCATCGGCGGCGGGGGAGGATGTGTTGCTCGCCGGTGAAGCGCTGGGGGCTGCTTCCTGCGTCTGTGGTTCGGCAGTGCCGGACCCGTCAGCGGCGAACTCCAGTCCGGTGCGGTCTTCAGATTCGGGAAAGTACAGGTTCTCCAGTTTTCCGCTACGCTCAATAATGACCCGGTTGGCGTGAACCGCGCGTAGTTTGGCATTGCCGGGCAGCTCGTCACCGACCAGGTAAGCTTCCGTCTGGCTTTTATCGTCTTCGATCAGGGCGCTGCCGGGGAATTCTCCGTCCGCTGCCAGCACCCCGCGCAAAAATAGCCGCAGGTTGGTTTCAGGCAGGTTTTCGGTATCAATTTGCTGGTCGCCCGCAGATTCCCCGGCGGTGCCGAACAGGTCAAGAGAGGCCAGTTCCACCTCGGGGGTGGTCTGGTTCCCGGAATCGGCTTTCCTGTCGGCGGCCGCCCTCTGTTGCTGGCTGTCGCGCTGGGATTCCTGTTGCCAGAAGCGGTAGGCCTGCCAGGACGTCAGGGCGATCATCGCGACGACGACGGCAGCGGCCAGAAGCATGGGTAACCGGGTGTTGTTCAAAGGCATTGGATGTCCCGACAGTGAATTTACGACCCTGGAAAAAGATCACAGGTTATCAGACTGCAAAGGTTAAATGGCAGTATAGTGTATAGAGTTATTCAGCGGGTCCATATCCTATGGTAGCCTTTCTGAATTAATTGAATAAAAAGGGTTTCCGGATAATTTATCCGCGCCTGGCAACAAAACGAGGACGACCTTGAATACAGACCACGAACTTCAGCCGCAGGATGCTCCGGTGGGCCGTCTTCCTTTCGCGTTCGCCAAACGCAACGGCGTGATACTGACCCGAGAGGAAGATGGTGAGCCAGTCATTCTTGTGCGTCCCGGAGCCAGCCATTCCGCCCTGGCCGAGGCCAACCGTATCAGTGGTGGCCGCGCCCGGTTCTCCACCATTGATCCCGATCGCTTTGATGCAGCCCTGAATGCGGCCTACCAGAACGACTCCGCCGAGGCCATGCAGATGGTGGAAGGCATCGGCGATGATATGGATCTCGCTTCCCTGGCGGACTCCGTGCCGGAGACGGAAGACCTGCTGGAGCAGGAGGACGACGCACCGATCATCCGTCTGATTAACGCCATCCTGACCGAAGCGGTCAAGACCAACGCCTCGGACGTGCACATCGAAACCTATGAAAAGCGCCTGGTGGTCCGTTTCCGTGTGGATGGCGTGCTGCGGGAAGTGGTTCAGCCGAAACGCGCACTGGCGCCTTTGCTGGTTTCCCGTATCAAGGTCATGGCAAAGCTGGATATCGCCGAGAAGCGCGTGCCCCAGGATGGCCGGATTGCGTTGCGGGTTGCCGGGCGAGAGGTGGATATCCGGGTATCCACCATGCCGTCCTCCAGCGGTGAGCGCGTGGTGCTTCGTCTGCTGGACAAGCAGGCAGGCAATATCCGCCTGGAATCCCTCGGCATGGCCGGGCGGGATCTCAAGGTCCTTCGCCGGCTGATTTACCGCCCTTACGGGATCTTGCTGGTGACCGGTCCCACCGGTTCTGGTAAATCCACAACCTTGTATGCGTCGCTACAGGAGATCAACGACCGCAGCCGCAATATCCTGACGGTCGAGGACCCCATTGAGTACAACCTGCCGGGCATCGGCCAGACCCAGGTCAACACCAAGGTCGATATGACCTTCGCCCGGGGGCTGCGGGCGATTCTGCGCCAGGACCCGGATGTGGTCATGATCGGTGAGATCCGCGATCTGGAAACCGCTGAGATTGCCGTTCAGGCGAGTCTCACCGGCCACCTGGTGCTCTCCACGCTGCACACCAATACTGCTGTGGGCGCCATTACCCGCCTGATGGATATGGGCATCGAGCCGTTCCTGATCTCCTCCAGCCTGGTGGGTATCGTGGCCCAGCGTCTGGTCAGGGTGCTTTGCAAAGAGTGTTGTGAACCCTATACGCCGAGCGAAGAGCATTGCGAATTTCTGCAACAGGATCCGGCTAACCCTCCAACCATCTACCGTGCAAAGGGGTGTGATCACTGCAATCAATTGGGCTATCGCGGCCGAATCGGTATTTACGAAGTGGTTGAGATCACCGACGAAATCAGCGCTCTCATCCACAAACGGGCAGGGGAGCTGGATCTGGAGCACGAGGCCCGTTTGTCCGGCCCCAGTATCCACGCAGACGGTGTTCTCAAGATTCTTGAAGGCGTCACAACCGTTGAAGAGGTCCTTCGCGTGACCCACCGGAGCCAGTAACCCCATGCCCGCATTTGATTACAAGGCCCTCGACGCCCGCGGTAAACAGAAACAGGGCGTACTGGAAGCGGATGCTCCGCGGGCGGTCAGGCAACAACTCAGGGAACGGGGGCTGACACCGCTGGAAGTGGCGCCGTCCACCGAAAAACAGGCCCACGGCCAGAACCCTCTGAGCAACCGCGGCAGCCTCGCGGCTGCTGATCTGGCGCTGGTGACCCGACAGCTGTCAACACTGATCCAGTCCGGTATCCCGGTGGAACAGGCCCTGTCCGCAGCTGCCCAGCAGTCCTCCAAACCCCGCATCCGCAGCATGCTGATCGCCATTCGCGCTAAGGTGATGGAAGGCTATAGCCTGGCGGACAGTCTGGGTGAGTTTCCCCGGGCCTTTCCCCGGTTGTACCGTTCCACGGTTTCTGCCGGGGAACACGCGGGCCACCTCGACCTGGTGCTGAACCGGTTGGCGGATTACACGGAAGCCCGGCAGGAGGCCCGCCAGAAAATCCAACTGGCGGCGATCTACCCGATTATCCTGAGCGTGGTTGCCATCGCCATTGTTGTTTTTCTGCTGACCTATGTGGTTCCCGATATCATCGAAGTTTTCGTGAAGCAGGGCCAGGATTTGCCGGCCCTGACGGTGGCGATGTTGTCGGTGTCGGAATTTCTCGGAAACTTCGGTGTCTACCTTCTGATACTTATCATCGTTGGCATTGTCGGGTTCCGGCTATCGCTGCGTAAGCCTGCGTTCAGGCTGAAGTTCCACCGCTGGTTGCTGAGCATGCCGCTGTTTTCCGGCATGGTGCGGGGGGTGAATACCGCTCGCTATGCCAGTACGCTCAGTATCCTGACCACCAGTGGCGTGCCACTGGTGGATGCCATGCGTATCGCCGGGGAGGTGTTGTCCAACGATTACCTGCGCCAGGAGCTGCGTGATGCGGCCCGCAAAGTCAGTGAAGGCGGTTCCCTTCACCGCTCGCTGGATCAGACGGGGTATTTCCCGCCAATGATGCTTCACATGATCGCCAGCGGTGAAGCGAGTGGTGAGCTGGACAGCATGCTGGAACGGACCGCGAAAATGCAGGAAAACACCCTGCAATCAAAAATTGCAGCGATTGTCGGTCTGTTTGAACCAATGATGCTGTTATTCATGGGCGTGGTGGTGCTGATCATTGTATTGGCCATCATGCTGCCGATTCTCAATATGAGCAATCTGGTCGGCTGATCCCGACATCGTTATCCCCAGAAAATGGAAAGAGAGCCCTTGCAAATGACGAGTAAAACTATGAAGCCTGACGTTACCCGGAATCCGTGCGACATCCGCCGAAAACATGGCGGCTTTACCCTGATCGAGATCATGGTGGTTATGGTCATCCTCGGTCTGCTGGTCGCGATTGTGGCCCCCAACATTATGGGGCGCAGTGACCAGGCCAAGGTGACTGTCGCGGAAACCCAGCTGAGCAACATCGCGAACGCGCTGGATCTGTATCGCCTGGACAACAGCCATTACCCCTCAACCCAGCAGGGCCTGGAAGCGCTGGTCAGCAAGCCCAGCGGCAGCCCGGAACCGAGGAACTGGAATCCGGACGGGTACCTGAAGAATGTGCCGGAAGATCCCTGGGGTTCTGAGTACCAGTATGTGAGCCCGGGCACCGAAGGCCCGTATGACCTTTATTCCTATGGTTCCGACGGCCAGGAAGGTGGTGATGGCGATGCCGCTGACATCAGTGTCTGGAAAACCGGGGATTAAGCAATAATGATAAAGCGGGCATCGGCCTCGGGCTTTACGCTGATTGAGATTCTGGTTGTTCTGATTGTTGTCGGGTTGCTTGCTGCCTTGGCAGTGCTGAACCTGGGCGGCGGGTCTCAACAGCGGGAGATGGAAAATCATGTCCGTGAGATGTTTTTGCTGATGCAAACCGCCTCGGAACAGGCTGTGCTGAATAACAAGGAATTGGGGCTCCTTCTTGAGGAAGGCAGCTACCGGTTCGTGACCCTCAACGAACAAGCCAACGAATGGACGCAGCCGGGTGAGCGGATGTTCCGCCAACGTAGCTTTCCCGACTGGCTTTTGGTGACTGAGTTTATCGAAAGTGACACCCCCAGACTTGCCTCTGAGGAAGACAAGTTGAGGCCGGATATTGTGTTTTTCTCCAGTGGAGAAACCACGCCGTTTGAAGTGGAATTCACCATTGGCAGTGACAGCTCCTACATGCACGTACTCGCCTCCGATGGGATCTCTCCCCTGGAGTGGCGTCGTCCGGGCGGTGATGAGGAGGAGCAGTGAGCAACCAGCGTGGCTTTACACTGATTGAAGTGCTGGTGGCGCTCCTGGTCTTCGGGTTGATAGCCACTGCTGCCGCCGAGGTGGGCAGTCAGTACATTGCCAGTTATGAGCGTATCCGGGATAAAACCATGGCGGGCTGGATTGCCGATAACCGTATCAGCGAACTCCGGCTCAGAGAGGGTATGCCCGGAATTGCCGAGAATTCCGATGACCTGGATTATGGCCCTTTCCGCTGGCAGGTAACCACCGCTGTCCTTGGTACGGAAGAACCCACCATGCGGCGTGTCGAGGTCACTGTTGCCCGTATCAGGGAAGACGGCAGTGATCCGGTGCCGGTCCACACGTTGTCCGCCTTCATTGGAGAGAATTGATGTCACAGAAGGGCTTCACCCTGATGGAGGTGTTGATCGCTGTGACGATTACAGCGGTGATCGGTCTGGGCGTGTGGCAGGTGCTCAGTGGCGTGGTGCAATCCCGGGACCGGGTGAACGATGTAGCCGATGAGTTTGACCAGTTGCAGCGCACCATGTTGCTTCTGGAACGGGATCTGACCCAGGTCATTAATAGGCCAGTGCGTGACATGTACGGCGATTACCAGCCAGCGCTGACCAGCCGTGAAGACGATTTTTCCCTGATCCTGACCCGGCAGGGGTGGCGTAATCCACTGGGAACCCGGCGGAGTTCCCTGCAGCGGGTCGGCTGGGAATATACCGGCGAGGAGTTGCGTCGCAGGTACTGGATCACCCTGGATCAGGGCCAGGAAGAAAACAGCCAGGATGTGTTGCTGCTGTCCGATGTGACTTCGTTTGAGGTCCGCTTTCTGGATGATCAGCGCAACTGGGCGGATGGCTGGCCCACTGAAGAAGCCATGGCAAGCCTCAGTCCGGGAGCAAGGCCCGACATACCGCTGCCGCTGGGCCTTGAAATCACCCTGGAGCACGAGCGCTTCGGCGAACTGGTTCGCACCTTCGCTTTTCCGGATTTTGACACCAGCGAGGCCCAGGGCATGGTGAATACGGTTAACGCGGGTGGCACTCAAACGGATTCGGGTACCGATGAGCAGGAAGATGAGGAAAATCAGAGCCAGGATCAGAATGGCCCATCCGCCCTGGGGAATCCCCAATGACCGCGCAAAGAGGTCTTTCCCTGCGTCGTGAGCGTGGTGTCGCCCTGATCATGGTGTTGTTGGCGATGGCTCTGGTGGTGATGCTCGCCACGGGCATGACCCAGCAACAAAGCGTTCGGGTTTTTCGGGCCGGTCATTACCTGGCGCAACAGCAGGGGCAAAGCGTTGCCCTCGGCACGGAAGCCTTTGCCCGGCAAATCCTGGTCCGGGATTTTGAGGAGGACAAGGAAGAAAACCTGATGGTCGACAGCCTGGACGAATTCTGGGCTGCCAATGCCGCCATTCTGCCTCTGGATGACAATGGCGTGGCCGAAGTTCAGATTGATGGTCTCGGCGGTCGTATCAACCTGAACGATCTGGTATCCGCTAACGGCCAGGTGGATCCGCTTACCCGCGATCGTCTTGCCCGACTGCTGGCAGCTCTGGGTATATCGGAAATTTCGGTTGATGTCCTGATAGACTGGATTGATCCGGATGACCAGACGGTCAGTGCCTACGGTGCGGAAGATGGACAGTACCTGATGGCGGATCCCGCCTTCCGCTCGGCGAACCAGCCATTCGTCAGCGTAACCGAACTCCGGCTCATTGAGGGGATGACCGAAGAAATCTACCGTTCTTTAAGGCGTCATGTGACGGCATTGCCGGTGACGGGCCTGGGGATTAACGTAAACACCGCAACCGCTCCGGTGCTGCGTTCACTGCACGCGGAACTGACACAGGCCCAGGCAGAGTCTATTCTTGAAAAACGGGAGGAAGAGCGGTTTGAAAATATTCAGGATTTCCTGGCCTTGCCGGAATTTGCGGGTCTTGGGCTGAAAGCCAACGGCCTGGGGCTACAAACCCGTTTTTTTGAGGTCGTTTCGCGAATTACCTATGATGATCGCGTTGCGAATCTGGTGAGCACCGTTTTCCGCAGTCCGGAAGGTGAGGTACAGACGGTTCACCGGGATACCGGGCAAAAGAACCGGATTACCAAAGAGCCTTATACTATTTCAGAAGGATAGACATGTCTTACCGCCTTTATGTCAGGCCCCTGCCACCCATTGCCGACCCTGAGCAGACACCGGATGCGCAGCTGTACAACTGGGTTCTTCATGATGCCAGTGGCGACACCCAGGCTCATGGGCGAGGGGATACCCGGGACCATATCGAGCAAACCCTTAGTCAGAATGCTCTGGACAATGTCCTTTTGATTGGCCTGGTGCCAGGTGATGAGGCGTTGTTTTGCGTGGCGGATATACCGGCCAAACAAACGCGTTTTATCCAGCAGGCATTGCCGTACGCCGTGGAGGAGCAGATTGCCCAGGACATAGATACCGTTCACCTGGCCCTGGGCAGCCGAACGGACAGTGGCTTCAGGGTGGCGGCCATTGACCGCAACCGCATGTCGGACTGGGTGGATCTTTTCAGTGGCTGGGAACACGCCCGGCTGGATGCAGTTTACCCCGACGCAGCACTGTTGCCAGAAACCAGGGGTGGCTGGTCCATCTGCCTGGATGGTGAGAATGCGATGCTGATCAGCGATCACGGTGAATGGCTGAGCATCCAGTCACGCAACCTGGGGATGTTTGGTCATACCCTGGCAGCTCCGCCATCGGAAGACGTTGTCGCGGAGATGCCGGTGACCATCTTTGGCACCGAGCAGGAGCTGGAACAGCAGCAGTCCGCGATCAGTGAACTGCGGGGCGCCGGCCGGCTTGCCATCAAGCTGGAAACCATTGATCTCATGCCCCTGGAGCTCCTGGCTCACGCCCATCACCATCACCTGTCCCACCCGATCAACCTGTGCCAGGGCGGTTATGGCGTCAACGGTGGTCAGGCCAGTCCGTTGCGGGCCTGGAAGCCCCTGATTGCAGTAGCCTGCGTCTGGTTCGTCATTCAGCTGGGCGTGGAGCTGGGCCTGGGCTTCTACCACCAGCAAGAGGCCGATGAGACCCGGGAACAGGCTATGGCGATCTACCGCGATGCTTTTCCGGGAGACCGCCGTACCCATGCAGGCAATGTTCGCCGGGTGATTGAGGGACAGCTTCGCACAATTGGTTCAGGCGGGCCGGACGCGGATTTCATAACGCTGATGAAATACACCGGGGATCAGTACACCAAAGTGCCGCAGAATCAATCGCTGACTTTCAATTCCATTAACTACAGTCGCTCAAGGGGAGAGCTTGTGGTGGATATCCGCGCTGACAGTTATGACCGGATGAGCGCCTTACGCAGCGGGCTGGCGAAACAGGGGCTGGAAGCGCAGATTGGCTCGGTGGTTAATGAATCCAGTGGCGCCCGCGGGCGCCTGACGGTCTCGGGGGGCTGAAGGTATGCTGACGAAACTGAAAGACCAGCCAGCGGTTGGCAAGCTGATTGCCCAGTATGACCAGCTCCCCCGCCGTGATCAGCAGGCGTTGGCGGTTCTGGCTGTTGCGGTGTTGCTCGGGGTGCTGTATTTCCTGATTTGGCGACCGGTGACAGGTTTTCATGATCAGGCCGTGAGTTCGCGGGAAAACGCAGGAGAGTTGCTGGCCTGGATGGAGGAAAACCAGGAAGATATCGAACGGCTGGCGGCGAGTGAAGGCGGCGATGCGCCGGCAGCGAACGCTCCGGAGAATGGCCGTGCACTCATGGCACTGGTCACTCGCAGTGCCGGAGAGTCGGGTTTATCACTGCAACGGTTCGAGCCCAGTGGCGATAGCGCCATTCGTGTATGGCTTGAAGACGTTCCGTTTGCCGAAGTGGCTGCCTGGCTGGAGGATCTTAACAACAATCATGGCGTGGTGATCGATCAGGCCGCCATGGACCGGAAAAATGATCCGGGGATCGTATCCGTGCGGCTTACCCTTACGATCTGAAGATGGTGCTGAAGTGCTAACCGTATAAACGGGTGAGTAAACAGGAGTAAACCTGATGAGTGACGGCAAAGACAACAATAACAAACCAGAGCCAGTGATTGTCCGCCTTGATGAGGGCGCACGAAACGAGGCGAGGTCCATTCTCTTCCATTCGTACCTTCGTGAGCCGACGTTCCAGTACCTGTTCGATCACCGTCGGCCGGGGTATGAACAAAGGGTGAGGGCGACCATTCGGGAACTGATCGATCTCTATTTCGATCTCGATCAGGAGGCCGTCGGTGTTATGGTCGATGATACCCTGGTCGCCGTGGCCTTCATCGGCGAACCGGAGTTGCGTCTTAACCTGGCCGAACAGATCAGCTGGCGCATACGCATGGTACTGACCGCAGGCTTCGCCTGTACCCGTCGTTACCTGGATTACCACGAGAAAATCAAGGCGATGCTGCCCCAGCCTCTGGCGCACCAGCTGCCATTGATGGGCGTTAACCCCCAGTACCAGAATCGCGGTTATGGCCGGCTTCTGCTATCCGCCGTTGAGCGCTTGTGTGCGGATAATCCACGGGGCAGCGGTCTGGTACTGGATACCGGCAATAGCCGCTATCTGCCATTTTACGAGTCCGAAGGTTTTCACAGCCTCGGAAAAATCCGACTGGGGGATTTTGAGGACCATGTGCTGTTCCGGGAAGTGAGCCCTGAGGAAAAACAGGCGGTTCCCGGATGATGTTTTTGACCTAATGATGTTCAGGAGACGCTGTGTCTGACAACCAGGATTTCGATCTGATAGTAATTGGCGCCGGTTCCGGCGGCGTACGGCTCGCGAGAATGTCTGCCCAGAGGGGCGCCCGGGTCGCGATTGTCGAGTCCCGGTACCTTGGCGGTACCTGCGTTAACGTCGGGTGCGTGCCCAAAAAGCTGTTCGTTTACGGTGCCCATGTCAGCGAGGATCTTGAGGACGCAGCCGGGTATGGCTGGAAGGTACCCCTTGACCAGGTCAGCTTCGACTGGCCAACACTGGTGGCCAACAAGAACGCCGAGATTGAGCGGTTGAACGGTATTTATGGTCGTATGCTGGAGAATGCCGGTGTCACCATTATTGAGGGCACGGCATCCCTGGCTGACGCCAACACCGTTGTTGTCGGCAACCAGCGTTACACCACAAAGCACATCACGGTAGCAACCGGGAGTTGGCCGGTGATTCCGGATATTCCCGGCAAAGAGAGCATTCTGACCTCCAATGAAATGTTCTACCTGCCCCAGTTGCCACGGCAAGCCGTGGTGTGGGGCGGCGGTTACATCGCCGTGGAATTTGCCGGTATCCTGGCCGGGCTTGGCGTAGAGACCACGCTGCTGTACCGGGGAGAACTGTTCCTGCGGGGATTTGACCACGATGTGCGCGAGTTTGTTGCCAACGAAATGCGCAGGAAAGGTGTAGACCTGCGGTTCGGGGTGACCATCGAAGCCGTGGAAAGCGACGGCACCCATTATGACGTTACCCTGAATGACGGAACCCACATGACCACCGGCCTGGTGATGGCGGCAACCGGTCGTCGCGCGCTGGTTGAGGGGCTGGGCCTGGAGGCGCTGGGCGTCCGGCTGAGCGGATCTGGCCATGTTGAGGTGGATGATCACTTCCAGACGGCGGTGCCGTCCATTACCGCACTGGGCGATGTCATAGGTACCCCTCAGCTAACCCCGGTTGCCCTTGCCCAGGGTATGGTGCTGTCACGTCGCCTGTTTGGTGACGGGCAGGGCGAGATGGATTACAACTGCATTCCGACCGCAGTCTTCTGCCAACCGAATATCGGGACGGTGGGGCTTACGGAAGAGGAAGCGAAGGAGGCAGGGCACACGGTGCGAATTTACCGCTCCGAGTTCCGACCGATGAAACACACCCTCAGCGGTCGCGAGGAGCGCTGCCTGATGAAACTGGTGGTGGACGCCGGGACTGACAAGGTTCTGGGCGCTCACATGGTAGGGCCGGATGCCGGTGAAATCACCCAGGGGCTCGCCGTGGCAATAAAAGCCGGGGCGACCAAAGCCCAGTTCGACAGTACCCTCGGCATTCATCCCACATCCGCGGAAGAATTTGTCACCATGCGTGAACCGGTCGCCTGACCAGACGCGCATTATGCTGATGTCCAGCCGCCGGTTATAGCTTTATCCAGCGGCTGAGTACATTCCTCAGACTTTCCTTTCGAACGGGTTTGGCCAGGTAGTCGTTCATGCCCGCGTTTTGGCAATTCGCTTCCGTTCCGGGCAGGGCATCCGCGGTCAGGGCAATGATAGGCGTGCCGCCCTGACCGTTACTCTGCTCCCATTCCCGGATGCACCGTGTGGTTTCATAGCCGTCCATGATGGGCATCTGGCAATCCATCAGGATTACGTCATAACCGTGGTGATTGGTCTGGATCAGCTCCAGCGCTTCCCTGCCGTTGTTGGCGGCGTCAGTTTCGAAACCAAGGCGGGAAAGCAGGGCCGTGGCAACCCTCTGGTTTACAGGGTTGTCTTCAACTACCAAAGCCCTCGAAGAAGGATCGTGTGCCGGTGGTAGGTCCTGCTCGGGAGATCGGGGTAGCGGAGCCTTGTTCGCCAGCTCAAAGGGCACTTCAAACTGGAATGAGGAGCCTTTGCCCAGATCGGTTTCCACCTGCACGTGCCCGCCCATCAGTTCGACCAGCCTCTGTACCAGCGATAACCCCATCCCGGTGCCGCCGTGCCCGCGATTGTCGCCGCTGTCGAGTTGCTCAAAGGAGTTGAAAATATCATTCAGGCGATCGGCGGGAATACCCGATCCGGAATCGCTGACGGCGCAACTGAGCACCACGCAATTGTCTTCCAGAGAGAGCCAGCCCGCCTGAACGGTAATGTAGCCGGCGTTGGTGAACTTGATGGCATTGTCAATCAGTCCGGCCAGGATCTGTCTTATGCGGGGGGCGTCACCAACAACAAATGGCTTGTCTGGCCAGTCGCCATAGTAAGTAAGAGTCAGCGCAAGCCCCTGCTGTTCCGCCAGCAGTTTGTAGCTGGCGACACAGTTGGTGAGCAACTGACGAAGATCGAACTCCCGGTTTTCCAGTTGCAGCATGTCCCGGTCGATTCGTGAATAATCCAATATGTCGCCAATCACCGTCAGCAGGTCTTCTGTTGACTGCCGGGCGGTCAGCAAATAGTCCTTCTGTCGCGGGGAGAGGGGCTCCTCGGCTACCAGCTCAATCATGCCGAGCACGCCGTTTAGTGGCGTGCGCAGCTCATGGCTCATGGCCGCCAGGAATTCGGATTTCGCCTGATTGGCCGACTCTGCCTTGGTACGGGCGCTTTCCGAGGCAGCCAGGGTGTGGGCCCTGGATTCCTGCAGGGAGTTCAAGTGCCTAGCCAGAGCATTAAGATTCTCTTCCAACTCCAGGATTTCTCTCGTTTTATGATTTTTGCTTACCGGCGCCTGACTGTAATCCAGCTCAATAAGCCGTTTAACACGGCTGGAGAGTCCGCGAATCGGTGCCAGTATGCCAGACAGTGTCTGGTTCACGATCAGCATGGTGAACAACAAAAGCGCTATGCCAACGGCAACGGACGTCCAGAGAATGTCGCTTCGCCGCGCCGCCAGTTGTTCCTTGCTGACGCCCACCTGGACGGTTCCCACCCGCAGGGCGCCATTGCCAAACCCGTAATCGGGCTCAAACCACTCGGTTTGCCGGCTACCTCCCAGATCCAGTGGTTGTTGAAGGATTTCGGCCTCGAATATGTCGAATGTGTCACTGGCGTTAATGGTGTCATCGTCGGTGCTGGTTACAAAGCCGACCTCGTTACCCATGACATCGGACACGCGTATCCATTGCGCACGGCTACGCCGCAGAGACTGTGTCAGGATCTGTTGCAAGGCCACGGTATTGCCGGAAACCACCGCGTACTCAACCGCGGGCGCCAGGCTGTCAGCGAGCATCTGACTGCTGTCCGCCAGATCCCGGCGCGCGTCATCAAGGCGGGCAGAGGTAAAGAACGCCATGAGCACGACGAACATGACAATGGCGGGGGCCGCCCCAAGGAGCATCAGCTTTCTGACCAGGGGAGCTGGTTTGCCCGTTGATTTACTCATCGTCGCCCTCCGTCAATGAGGCGAGTCTGGCCTTGATGGCCATGACAAGTTCCTGCCCGGGAGGAAGGGGGATGTTCAGCGAGCGTGCGACCTGCTGGTTAACTTCCAGTCTGAACGATTCCGGGTGTACCGCTGGCGGAAAGTGGCCTGTTTCCTGGTAATCACTGACAATTTTCGCAGCCAGTTCAGCCACCCGTGTCAGCGGAGCATAGGTGGAGGCCAGGGCGCCGGCCTTAACGTAAGCCTGGCTGGGGCCGATGACAATGCGATTACGCCGGTAGGTCGTCAGTAAAATATGCTTGATGGTTCGCGGGTTGTAGATGGTGTTATCGGTTGCGGCGAGAAGAAAATCGCCGTAATCCAGTGCACGGATGAGGGTGGGGATCAGGTTGTCTGTATTGTTGACGACGAAGATCTGTCCTTCCATACCAAAGTCCGGTAGCTGGCTGACAACCTGCTCATACAGCGCCGCACTGTCAGGAGTGGCCAGCATTGATACCCGGGTGGCATGGGGCAGGATGACTTTGCCTGTGACCGCCTGGCGAATCAACGGGGGCGCATACAGAATCGCACCCAGGTGGGCTTCGGTGTCTACAGAGTACCCCTGTACGAAGTGTTGATCCACGAGCAGCGCCAGAATGGGAACATTGCGGCTTTCCTGATGGACGAAACTGAACGCCTCGGGGCCGAGGGTAATAACGATGCTGTTGTCGTCCTGGGAGGTTTGGCCGGGCTTGAAGGGCCTGAGGCTGAAGCGGTCGCCCAGCGCGTCGCTCAGCAGGCCGGTCAGGTGTTTTGTGAGCGCGGCGTTGGTATCCGCACCGGCAACGTAAATAGCGGTAGCCGGTCCAGGCTCGCTCACTGCGGGGCGCCATGCCAGCAGCACAAGAAACACAAGGCAAATAGTCACCCTGACAGGCATCCTGCCTGAGTAGCGGGCGTTGATTGACTGGTTGTCGAGTTTCATACCTTCCCGGGTTAAGTGCATTCCATTGTCTTTATCAGAATCGGATACCAGCTTCGACAAAAAACTGGTTGTGGTTCTGAATAATGTTATCCGGACTCAGGTCCGTTTCCCTGTTCAGATAGTGTTGCACGGTAAAGGCCAGTTCGTAACTGTAGTTAGAGGCGAATATTCTGCGCGCAAGCCTGAAATCCGCACGTTCGAATTGAGATCTCCGGAATTCGTCCGCCCAGTAGAATGTGGCAGACGACGTAAGATCGAAAGGTAACTGCTGTATCCAGGCAAGGCTCCCTGAGTGGCGAACGGACAGTCGACCGAGAAGCTCAACGACATACTCCTGATCTCTGGAGTCAAGTGCGTCGGGGGCGCCGGTATAACGGCCATCCTGATCAAGGTAAGCATAAGTGGCTCGAAGTTTGGTGCCGGCGTAGTCAAGCGACGATTCGACCTCGAAGCCTTCCTGGTCCAGATCGACATTGTTGGCGATGAACCACTCCTCCTCATTGATGATGCCGCTGATCATGTCCGTCAGGTGATCATTGAAATAGCGAACCTCCAGGGACAACAAGGCCTGGTTTACAAAGAACTGACCAAAATAGCTTATTTCCCGGGAAATTATGCGCTCTTCTTCAAGTTCTTCACCAAAAGTTGAGGTTTGCGGATTAACCAGATCTTCGACCTCGAATCGTGTACCTTCCAGAAAATCGTAGGGTGGGCGTATGTTTCTCGGTTGGTATCCCCAGTCAGGATGTTGCTCAAAGGCATCCGGGGTGCGAACGGCTTCCGAATACACGAACCTCAGTGCCTGGTTATTGGTAATAAGGAAATTGGCTGCGACCCGTGGCGATAAATAGTCGTCATCGGTAGTTGTAGTGCTCTCCCAGTTGCCGCCAGCATTGAAGGTGACCCACTTGGCTGGCGTGTATTCCAGGTTGGCAAATACCCGGGACTGATAATTGTTGCCCCGGCCATTGAAGAAAGTCTCGGAGCGATAGGTGTCTTTACGATACCCCAGCCCTGATACCAACTTGAAATCGGGGTTGAGATACAGGGTGTCCTGAATCTCGAACTCAAGCCGCGACTCTTCGATATCTTCATTCAGGTCAGCAACGAAGGGCGCCGGGTTGTCTCCCGGCATGCAATCGCCGGGTTCGAAATCAAATTCGGGCGCATCTCCGGCAAGGATACCGTCGATCACCGGGCCGGAAATACACACAGGCCAACGTTGACGACGCTGATAATTCTGGTAACTGGTTTGAAAATGGAAGAAGTGGTTTTCCGAGGTATGTACGTTCAAGCGTGTCTGCAGGTAGTAATCGTCAACGATGATGTCAGGGTGATCCGTGGCTCCCAGTTTGCCATTCTTTCGCAGGTCTTCTTCGTTGATACCATCAACAACTCCGCCGCGCAGCTCCAGGTTGGTACTGTCCGAGGTACGGACGACGCCATCGTAGCTGAAGGTGTTTATATCGTGCCCGTCATTGAACGGATAGAACTGATCATCGTCTTCCTGTTTGTCGAAACCGTCGGATTTGCGTTTTTCATAGGCCAGTCGCCAGCTGTAGGGGTCACTGGCGCCGCCAACGGAGCCGAAAGTCCTGAGATGGCCGCGGGAGCCGGAAACGGCCCCGAGCTGAACACCCGCCGTATCGTCAGGCGAGCGGGTAATGATGTTGATGGTGCCCAGGAAAGCGTTAATGCCATCAGCCGCCGCGTTGGGTCCGCGGCTGACTTCAATCCGTTCTATAAGTTCCAGAGGCACGGGCATGGTATGCCAGTCGGTATCAGAGAGGCTGGCGCGGTATGAGGTGCGGCCATCCACCTGAACCTGAAGCCGGCGCTGTTCGTAGTGCACCGTACCGTGGTAGCTGGTCACCGGGTTGTTGCTGCCCACTTCGGCAACCGTCATGCCGGGTACCAGCCGGAATACCTCAACGAGGTTCATCACTCCGAGATCTCTGATGAGATCTCCTTCGATAATCGTGGTTGTGCCCGGAACCCGGGATTTTGGCTGACGGAGCCGGGTAGTCGTCAGCACCTCCGGCAGGGGAGGTTCGATGGATGACAGGTCGGAGAAGTCCGTTGTAGGCTCCGGGGTATCCGCGTGGGCCGGGGTGGAAACCAGCAGCGAGCTTGCCAAAACCATGGTCAGACAGGATAGGGGAACGACGGATTTGTGCAGGCCGGATGACGTTTTGGCAACAGAGTTCGTAACAGGCATGGCAGTCGTTTTATAATCGAGTGATTAAGGGATGGACGGTGTCTTGCTTGAATGCCTTTTGTGTATCGTAGGTGACAGCACTGCATTTGTCTCTCAAAATTGTAATGAATCTCTGATATGAGCGTTACGCGTCTATGACATGTTGGGAAATCCTCGGTATTGAGCCGACCCGCGATCCTCGGCAAATTGAAGCCGCCTTTGAAAGGCAGAGCAAATTTGCCACTGGCGAAGAAGCCGAGCGCCTGAAGCAGGCGTATCAGGAAGCGATGGGCCGGGAGCCCGCGCCACAAGTTGAGCGGTCACAGCCTGAAGAATCCGCTCCAGCAGCTGAGCCGGTTGCCGCCGTTCCCGATGAGCAGCCGTTGAACGCCAATGAGCAGCAAGTGGTTCGCGAAGTGGTGATTCAGGTGAACGCGCTGTTGAACGACTCGGGGCGCAGCAAGGACCCACAGATCTGGAAGGCGATCCTTGGCGAGCCTCCTGCGGATTATCCCCGGGTAAGGCGCGAGATAGGCCGATCCCTGGAACAGAACGTGCGGCCAATGGCTGAAAATGGCACTTTTCCGGCTCCCGTTGCCAGGTTCCTGGGCGAGTGGTTCGACTGGAACAGTCTGACCGAGGTGGTCAGGGAAAACCGGGAAGACGAGGAGGCCGCCCGGGATGCGCAGGAGCAGGAAGCGGAGGAAGATTTGCCGCCCCAAATGGTCAATTTCTGGCCGGCGGTGATTGGCTGGATTGTCGGTTTAGCCGTTCTGGCGACGCTCTTCGGTGGCATGGGAGGCGGCGGCTGAAGCTGCCTCGATTTTTTCCCGGTACTTCTGGGCCAGAATGGCCCCGATAATTACCTGAATCTGGTTGTAGCACATAATCGGCAGCACGATCATGCCGAATCCGGGGTGACCCGAGAAAAGCACCTTGGCCATGGGTAGCCCGGAGGCCAGGCTCTTCTTCGAGCCGCAGAATACCACCGCCGCTTCATCTTCCAGGCTGAATCCGAAGCGTCTTACCAGCAAACGCGCCATCACCATAAAGAACCCGAGCAGGGCAAAGCACAACACGATGGTCAGTACGATTGCCGATACCGGCAGGTTCTGCCACAGACCGCTTTCCACTGAGTGGGAGAATGCGGAGTATACGATTATCCAGATAACGCACTGATCGTACCGCGACATCAGGCCTTCGTTGCGGGCCAGGAATCCCCCCAGCAGCGGCCGCAGGGCGTGGCCGGCTGCAAACGGCAATAACAGCTGAAACACAATGTCTTTCAGGGCTTCGGCCACCGAGAAGTTTCCGCCTCCGGACGTGCTGACCAGCAGTAACAGCAAGAAGGGCGTCAGCATCATCCCGAACACATTGGATGCTGCCGCGCTGCAAATGGCCGCCGGCACGTTCCCCCTCGCCATGGCAGTGTATGCAATGGAAGACGACACCGCCGAGGGCAGGACACCCAAATAAAGGAAACCCAGGCCCAGGTCTTCCGGCATCCACTGCGGGGCAAAATCGCTGATGCAGTTGATCGGTAGCACGGCCAGTGGAAAGAACACGAAGGTGAGGGAAGTGATCAGTATGTGCAGCCGCCAGTGAGTCGCCCCTGCGACGATCTGTTCGCGAGACAGGGCGGCCCCGTGAAGGAAGAACAGTAAGGCGACGGCCAGCGTGCCAACGGTTGCGAGCAGGTCCGCAGCGCCGCCTGTAACCGGTAGGAAGGAAGCCAGAACAATGGCGCCCAGCAACAGCAGGGTGAAAGGATCAACCCTCAACTTCATGACCGACTTTCCCGCAAGGTATCCAGGCTGGGCTTAAGAAGCGCTTTTGCCAGGGTTTCCGCCTTTTCCTCGTCCTGGCGCCGGATGGCTGCCAATAGCAACTCATGATCTTCCTGGGAGGGTTCAGGCAGGTCTGGCTCTGTTTCCGTGCTTTCAATGGTGCGGGAGACAGCGTGGGCGAAGTAGTCGTACAGCTCTGTCAGCGCGGGATTGTGGGACGCGGCTACCAGGGCATGGTGAAACGCCTCGTCGTGACGGATGCGAGCCGCCAGGTTCTCCCCGGCCTTTGCCCGGGCATCCAGTGCTTTGGTCATTGCCACCAGATCGGATTCCGTGCGCCGCCGGGCCGCAAGCCGGGATGCTTCCGTTTCCAGCATGATTCTCACTTCCAACTGATCCCCCAGCTGGGCCCGGGCGATACGGCGCAGGGTTTCTCCGGCGTCCTTGGTGGACCGCACGTAGGTACCGTCCCCCTGGCGAGTTTCAAGCATGCCCACGTGTACCAGCACGCGCACCGCTTCCCGAACTGTGTTGCGGCTTACCCCGAGCGCTTCAGACAGGCTCGCTTCCACGGGAAGGCGGGTTCCGATTGGCCACTGTCCCTGCTCAATGGCGGCCCGGAGGCTTTCGATGGCTGTTTCGACCAGGGAGCCTTTTTTGATGGGTACAAGAGGCATGTCTATGATCCGTTGAAGTGATGAACCAATCATCCTATGAATATGCAGAAACGTCAACTCCCGCCGGCCAGGGCGGGAGTCTGTTGGGTGTGGTGGCTTACTTAATGGGCTTCGGCGGGATACAGAAACTGATAATCCGTGGTGTCCACCCGGCGTGTCGCCAGCCGGTAGTTGAAGGTGAAGCCAGGCCAGTTAATGGTATTGCGGCCGTTTTCATCCAGATACCAGGAGGTGCAGCCGGAATTCCAGACGCTGTCTTCCAGCCCGGTCTGGACGGAGTCTGAAAATGCTTTCTGGCGCTCGGGCAATACATCCATGGCCGACCCCGGGTACTTCTCCAGAGTGTTGAGGCAGCTCATGACGTAGCGCACCTGGGACTCCAGCATATACACAATGGAGTTATGGGCCAGGTTCGTATTGGGGCCGTAGAGCACAAAGAGGTTCGGGAATCCGGTGACGGAAATACCTTTGTAGGCTTCGACACCGTTTGCCCAGGCTTCATTAAGGGTGGTGTTGTCACGACCGGTGATGGTCATCGGCGCCAGGAATTCCGATGCTGCGAAGCCGGTGCCCAGGATAATCGCATCGACGTCATGATGTTTGCCGTCAGACGTCACCACGCCCGACTCGTCAATGTGGTCTATCGACGTGGTCACCAGATCCAGATGGGGCTGGTTAATGGCCGGATACCAGTCATTGGAGATCAGAATCCGCTTACAGCCGATCTTGTAATCGGGAATGATGTGCTTGAGCTTGTCCGGGTCGGTAACGTGTTTTCTGGCTTCCTTTCTGGCCTGGCGGGCAAAGAGTTCCAGCAGACCGCTGAAGCGGGTGAAGGCCAGCGCGCGGCTCTCGTTTTTCCAGTAGATCATGTAGCGATAGAGGCGATCCCATGCGGGGACGGATTTGAACAAAGCCTGCTCCCAGGCTTTGAACGGCCGGTCGGCCTTGGGCAATACCCACGCAGCGGAACGCTGGAACAGGCTGAGTGATTTCACCTGCTTGATGATTTCCGGCACAAACTGGATGGCGCTTGCCCCGGTGCCAATGACGGCAACCCGTTTGTCGGTCAGATCATAGTCATGATCCCAGCGTGCGGAGTGGAAAAGCGTTCCCTTGAAGCGGTCCATTCCCTCGATATTCGGATAGGCAGGCTGGTTCAGCTGTCCTGTGGCCGACACGACCACGTCAGCGATGCGCTGCTGGCCATCCTGGGTGGTTACGGTCCAGGTGTTACTGGCTTCATCAAAGTCGGCGCGCGTGACTTCCTGGTGAAACTGGATATGGCTGGTAAGCCCGTACTTGTCCACGCAGCTTTCCATGTAGCCCAGCAGTTCCTTCTGGAGCCCGAACTTGCGAGACCAGTCGTGCTTTGGCTCAAAGGAATAGGAATAGAAGTGTGACTGCACGTCACAGGCGGCGCCCGGGTAGGTGTTATCACGCCAGGTTCCGCCGACGTTGCCGGCTTTCTCCAGCATGGTGAAGCTTTCAAACCCTGCCTGTTTTAACTGGATGGCCATGCACAGACCACCGAAGCCGGTTCCGATGATTATTACGGAGGGCTTCTTTGCACTTGCCTTGTTCGTCATCGCCTGAATCCTGTTTGTTATTGGCACTACACTTTTAATAACGAGTATATAGCGCCAACAGGGCTTCAGGGATGGCTAATGTGTGCAAACCGGGTGGTCAGAACGATCAATAACGGAGCAGGGCCGATCCCCAGGTGAAACCACCACCGAAGGCTTCCAGTAAGACGACTTCGTTCTTTTTGATGCGACCATCACGAACGGCCACGTCCAGGGCGAGGGGGATAGAGGCAGCGGACGTGTTACCGTGCTTGTTCACGGTCACCACGACCTGGTCCATGGACATATTCAGCTTCCTGGCCGTGGCGGCGATGATGCGCAGGTTTGCCTGATGGGGCACAAGCCAGTCAATATCCGACTTCTGCATCTGGTTCGCTTCCAGGGTCTCATCGACAATCTTGCCAAGAGTATTAACCGCGATCTTGAAGACTTCATTGCCTTTCATATGCACATGGCCTTTACCGGCCCGGACCTGGTCAAAGCCGTCGCCAATGCCGTAGGGTACATGCAGCAGTTCTTCATACTGGCCGTCGGCGTGGATGTGGGTGGACAGAATGCCGGTTTCCTCACTGGCCTCCAGGACCACCGCGCCAGCGCCATCACCGAAGAGCACGCAGGTGCCTCGGTCTTCCCAGTCCAGAATTCGGGAGAACAGCTCCGCTCCCACCACCAGGGCCTTTTTGCTGCTACCGGTCTTGATGAACTTGTCGGCCACGGAAAGGGCGTAGACAAACCCGCTGCACACCGCCTGGATGTCGAAGGCAGGGCAGCCATGAATATCAAGGCGGGCCTGGAGGATGCACGCGGAGCTGGGGAAAATCTTGTCGGGTGTTGAGGTGGCAAAAACGATCAGGTCGATGTCATCAGGCTGCAGTCCGGCAGCTTCGATCGCGAGTCGTGACGCTTTTTCAGCGAGATCAACGGTGGTTTCGCCCTCTACCGCAATATGTCGCTGTTCAATGCCGGTACGCTCACGAATCCATTGGTCGCTGGTGTCGACAATTTTTTCCATATCTTTGTTTGTCATGACATTCTCGGGCAGAAACGAGCCCGTGCCGACAATTCGCGCGTACGTCATGTGTAATCTTCCTCGGGATAGACAGATCAATGCTCAGGTTCTTTTAATCATCCTATACCCTATTGATGGGCCCCAGCTATTAGCGGTTTGTCAAAGGCGAAGGCTGCCATACACAAAGCTGGTACTCGGCCCATAATAAGCTATACCTTAAAGGAGGAATCCCTGATGAGAAGGAGTGTTGATGACAGACCTTCCACTCGGCATGAAGTATTATCTGCTAATCCTTACCTCCAGCCTGATTGAAGACCTCAATGATTACGGCGTCAGATGGGTAGCGAATGAATCCGGAGTTGCCATTCGTGATGTTGAGAAGGCGTTCTTCAGCGCCCGTGCAATCGGGAACCGCCTGCCTGACGAGCCGGAACAAGCGGATCCCCGTCTATGGCCGGATGTCATGAAATCCATTCATACCATTCGCCGGGTACTGGATATGGTCGAGAAAACCACATTTGATGCGGTTATCGCCGAAGCCATGGAGAGTACGTCAGAGGTGGCCCGGGCAGATATCAGGCACGTTTTTGAGCAGAAGCGGGCGGCAGGGGAGATCGACTTCCGACTCCACGGCATTCTCAACACCCAACCGGAAGCCGATGAGCCCGACCCCGCCGTTCAGGAATCCTTCATGCTGAAGAGGGCGCGACGCTATCAGAGCTTCATGATGTTTGACGGCGCAAGCCTGAACCAGGAGGAGAAAGTGATACTGGAGGATGCCAGGATACTGGCGCGCCATATTATGGATGGCGACAGGAATAACCGGAGGATTGATGCCCTGTTGGTGATGGGGGCCGTACTGATTGAGACCGCCAGTGTGCGGCTGAAGCCCAGTATTCCCGTGTTGATACGGGAGAGCTTCGACCGCATGGCCACCAAGGCGGCGATGGCTCTGGGGGCAATTGTATACCGGGACGAATACCAGAGCTTCAAGGCCTCACTGGGGCTGGGGCGTCTGGCATCGGATCTGTAGGACGACGGATTTGAACCTCCTGAGGTTGTTCACAAATCCGGAGTAAGAATGGCATCCTGAATAAACACGCTGCGAGATAAAGGAGACGAGGTAATGGGCATTTCCAGCCATGAGCTTCACGACGAATTTCCCCAGTACGGAGAACTGATCGACGAACTGAACAGGAACGACCCCAGATTCCAGGAAGAATTCAAAAGGTATGCGGAGCTGGACCAGGAAATCGAGGGGTTGGAACGTAGGGATGCCCCCATCGGCGATGACAAGCTGCACCGGATGAAGCAGCAGCGCCTTCAACTGAAGGACGACCTCTATCAGACGCTCGTGAAGAAATCCAACGGACAGGGATAGGTATAATCAGCTAGTCCCTCCAGCCTGGAAGCCACGCGCCGTAGTGGTTTCCAAGTATAGGGTCGGTAAGGCTTTTTTTATAACATAGGTAACTAATGAAAGCCGGTTACGGCTTGCCCTTTGTCGTTACTTATGAATGGATGATTGATATGAAAAAAGCTGCCTCATTGTACAAAGGGTGGAGAATGAAGCGTGATTTCCTCCACCTCGTTCATACCACTGACCCCCGCCTGCTGTTGGACGTTGGAATCTCACCAGATGTTGTTGAACAACGTCGGAAAACGCCATTCTGGAAGTACTGAACGACCGGTGCCCGGCGACGCACCCAGCACCGGGTCTGTTCTGAATCTACATCGCCGATTGCCGCTCCAGGGAATCCGGCTCCGCTTCACCTGATTGTTGGCGCCACGCCATCAGGAAAATGGCCAGCCCCGCTACCGCCGTTGCGGCGCCCACGTAACCAGTGGATTGCCAGCCCAGGCCGGCGCTTATGGCCAGTCCACCCAGCCAAGGTCCCAGTGCGTTAGCGACATTGAACGCCGCATGATGGGAAGCAGCAGCCAGGGTCTGGGCACCACCGGCCACATCCATCAGGTGAGTTTGCAGGGCAGGCCCCAGGGCCACCATCAAAGCGACCAGGAAGCAGACAATCAGCAGGGTCCAGATGGATTCCGTCGCGTAGGGGTACAGCAACAGCATGCCGGTACTCCACAGCAGCATCCAGCCAACGGCTTGAAACCGCAGACGGTCAAATAACCAGCCACCAAGGATGTTACCCACGAACCCGCCGAGGCCGAAGACTGCCAGTGCAACCGGTATCCAGAACGCATCCACGTCCGTTACGTGCAACAGTGTCGGTGCCAGGTAACTGAACACGCAGAACATGCCTGCAAAGCCGATGGATCCGATGGCCAGCGGATACCAGATTTTCGCCCGATTGAAGGCCTTGATCTCGGACAGCGGGCTTTGTTTTTCTTCCTGGCGGTCCAGGGGCAGGAAAACGATAATCATCAACGCAGTCAGTGTGGCTATCGCTCCAACGAAGCCGAAGGCGTAGCGCCAGTCCAGGTGTTGGCCGAGCGCCGTGGCGAGCGGGTTTCCCAGCAGCAAGGCCAGTGTCAGCCCCATCATCACCTGACTAACAGCTTTGGCACGCTGGTTGGCCGGAACCAGAGAGGCAGCCACCAATGCCGCAACTCCGAAATAGGCGCCGTGTGGCAATCCCGCGATGAACCGGAAAATCAGCAATGAGCTATAACCGCTCGCCAGGGCGCTTGCCAGGTTGCCCAGGGCATAGAAGCCCATGAGCGCGATCAGCAGGTGTCGACGATAGAACCGTGCGCCAATGATGGCCAGCACAGGGGCGCCAACCACAACACCGAGGGCATAAGCACTGATAAGATGCCCGACCTGTGGTTCCGTAACCCCAAGATCCTGCGCCACACTGGGCATCAGCCCCATAATGGCGAACTCTCCGGTACCGATCCCGAACCCGCCCATCGCAAGGGAAAACACGATCAACATGATTTTTGCGGGGGAATACCCGGGTTCTGAAGAATGCATGGACAACAGGCCTTTGTTTCCGTATTGGGTGGAAAATAAGGATGCTATTGTCGGCGATGGTGAGCGAGCTAAGTATAAGAGATTGTTCCGATACCATAGGAACAATCGTGTTTTGATGGGACTCATCTTCCAGGGGACGGATCAGGGCAAGGTCGTGATCCGTCCCGTTACTCACGGGGTGAGCCGTCAGAAGTACATTTTACGGATCATCGCTGGCATTACGCGCAAACTTGCCCGTACAAAGTCGACTGGCGAACGGGGCGCCACCAGGTGCAATGCGCTGTGAATAGCGTTGTGACTGGCCTCATCCTGCGGGTACCACCACAGGTTGCGTTTGGCTTTCAGCCAGTCCCAGTTCACCACTTTGGGGCGGGTCATCTCCAGTAGCCCCTCCGGGCCGTGGGTACGACCAATGCCGGACTCCCGGGGGCCGCCCCAGGGCAGGTCGGACATGCCGTGCGTGTAGAGATGATCGTTAATGGCGACCACGCCACCGTTAATACGATCCGCCAGTTTCTTGCCCCGGCTGGTGTTGCGTGTCCAGATGGAAGCGGTCAGGGCCATGGTGCAGTCATTGGCCAGGGTCACCGCTTCATCCTCGGTCTTGAATGACATAACAGGTATCACCGGGCCAAAGGTTTCTTCACGCATCAGGGCCATGTCGTGATGCACATCCGTCACCAGGGTGGCGGGATGGAATTCGCCTTGCTGATCGCTGACAGCCCGGGACTGGGCCACGATCTTCGCTCCGTCCTTGACTGCTTCGGCGAGCTGTCCTTCGACGAACTGGCGTTGTTTGGCGGTGGTCATAGAACCAATGTCCACGGAGTACTGGTCATCTGGAACACCGTGGCGTAACGCCTGTGTTTTCTCCGCCATCAGCTCCACAAACCGGTGATACACCGACTCATGAACATAGACCCGCTCAACTCCACCACAGGATTGTCCGGCGTTTTGATAGCCAGCCCAGGCGGCGCCATTGGCAGCCCGCTCCAGGTCTGCATCGTCCAGGACAATCATCGGGTCCTTTCCGCCGAGTTCCAGCGAGACCGGGGTCAGCGTGGCGGCGGCCTGGGCCATGATCTGTTTGCCTGTGGGCACGGAGCCTGTGAAAAACAGCTTGTCGATGCCATTATCAAACATCGCGCTGGACACCTGCCCGCCGGAACCGACGATATGGTGGAACAGGCCATCCGGCAGCTCAGCGGCGGCCACGATATCCTCGATGGCCTTACCAACCAGCGGTGTGGCGGCGGCTACTTTCAGGACGATGGCGTTCCCGGCCATCAGGCCCATGACCACTTCGCCGAAAGGAATGGACAACGGGTAGTTCCAGGGGCTGACGATGCCCACCACACCCAGCGGTTCGTGACGGATTTCCGAGCGCTTGCCAATCCATAGCAGGCTGGAGGGGCCGCGGTATTCGGGCTTCAGAACACCGGCCGCGTTCTTGCCATACCAGTCACAGGCCATCAGGCAGGGCAATACCTCGGTCGCCAGGGCGTCCATACGGGTCTTGCCGTTGCTTTCACTGACGATGCGGGCCAGTTCGTCGGCATTGTCACGGATATAGTCCCGCATTTTCTTCATATGCTGGCGACGTTCGGCAAAGGAACGCTCTGCCCATACGGCCTGGGCCGCCCTGGCCTGATCGAAGATCGCGGGAATCCGACCGGGCAGCGTGTGGGGGAGGGTGCCCAGCGTCTCGCCGTTTGCGGGGTTGGTGGCCGTGATTTCACGGTTGGGGATGTCTTGTTTAACCGTTTCCATTTCTGGAATCCTCCTTTGGGGGGATAAAGCTCATGGCACGTTCAGCCAGTGCAGTGATTGTCAGGCTCGGATTAACGCCCAGGTTGGCGCCTAGCATCGAACCGTCAACGACATAGAGATTCTGGTAGTTGAACACACGGTTTTGCGCGTCAATGACGCCGTGCTCAGGGCTGTCGGCCATGGCACAACCACCCATGCAGTGTGCAGTGAATGGCACGTTAAAGAAAATTTCCGTAGCCGTAGTGAACGGGATGCCATTGAAATGCGCGGCCATCTTCTTCGTAAACTCGTTGGCTTGCGGGATGTTGGTCGGAATCCGGTCGCCTTCGCTGCACAGCAGCTTGCTGAAAGGCCAGTACCAGCGGCGCTTCAGGCGCATCGACAGAGAGGCATCCACGGTCTGCATGACCAGGAAGATCATTGACTGTCGCGCCCAGCCAAAGGGGTTGGCGGCCCGGAAAAAGGTCACCGGATGGCGCAGCAGCGCCCATAGCCAGTGCAGGATACGCATAGGCCCTTCGCCACCGACCATCAGCGCGGTCAGGGTGCTGTTCAGGTCGTGCCCGTTACCGTAACGGGTGGCTTCAATGTGGGTGTGTTTATCGATGTGGATGCCCGAACCAATGGCCACGCCGGGACTCATGTCGACCTCCTTGCCAGGGAAGCGTATACCAAGCACGGATTCCGCGTTGGTCCGGACCCGATTGCCCAGGTCATCGGAAATATTCGGCAGCGAGCCGTTCTGTTTGAGCTTGAACAGCAGCTCCTGGGTGCCCAGGGAGGAGGCCGCGAAAACGACGCGATCGGCACGGAACGTCCGGCGCTGTTTGTTGAATCGGGCGGTTGAGCACTCCGTGGTTACTTCATAGCCGTCACGGCCATCGTCATGGCCATTCAGAGGCTGCACGTCTACGACGCGGGTTTCCTCGAAAACCTTAGCGCCGTTCTTCTCGGCGAAGTACAGGTAATTCTTGTCCAGGGTGTTCTTGGCGTTATAGCGACAACCGGTCATACAACCACCGCAACCGGTACAGGTAGCGCGCTCGGGACCTTCGCCGCCAAAGTAGGGATCAGGATGGGTTTCGCCGCCGGATTCACCCTTGGGAGGGAAGAACGTGGCCACTCGTGTGGGCTTGAACGTATCGCCAACGCCTTCGAGCTCAGCCATCTCTTTCAGCAGATTGTCGGCAGGGCCAAACAATTCGTTCTCGGTAACGCCCAGCATGCGCTCCGCCTCGGAAAAGTGGGCCGGCATCTCCTCGGTCCAGTTTGACAGGCCAGCCCAGGTGCCTTCGCCCCAGATGGAGTCCGGTGGCACCAGCAAGGTATTGGCGTAGGTGATCGAGCCACCACCAACGGCGTTGCCGCAGATCACCATCACATGACGGAAAGGGCGCAGGTTAAAGAAGCCTTTCAGGCCAAGGCGGGGCCGCCAGTAAAAACGGCGGGCGTTCCAGTTGGATTCGGGAAAATCCTCGGCGCGCCAGCGCTTACCCATTTCCATAACGGCCACCGAATAGCCCTTTTCCGCCAGCCGGTGTGCCGAAACGCTCCCCCCGAAACCGGAGCCAATGATCAGGTAGTCAAAATCATAGTTACTCATAGCATTCCTGTTCTTGCCACGTAACCGCCAGGAGTGAATAACCTGGCACGCGCCCCTTGTTGTTCTTTTGTTGACTCATGGTCCTGAAATCCGCGGACCGAGTCGGCCTTTACGTATGGTACCGGCGCGCTGAGGCTGGAGCCGGGTTATTTAATGACACATTGGGGTTATTAAATGACAACCGAGCGATCATCCCCGTATTGGAGGCGTTAGCTGTACATCATCATCCGTAAATCCACTGCACCGGTCATTGGCACCAAAGACGGACGCTATGGCGCTATGAGGAGAGTGGTACCTTATACATAGACGGGGGCACAGACTCCCAGCGCTTGAACGCCTTCCGGAAATTGGCGATATCCGAGTAGCCCAGCGCGTAGGAGATTTCCTGCACGGTCATCTGTCCGGTTTCCAGGTAACGGGTTGCGAGCTGGTGGCGGACATCCTCAAGAATGTCCCTGTACGATGTGCCTTCCTCGATCAGGCGGCGGTGGAGGGTTCTTGGTGTGACATGGAACCGCCTCGCGGTCATTTCCAGCGAGGGGAAGCCATGGGTACTCTGCAACATGATCCGGCGCACGCGCACAGCCCAGGTTTGTTCCGAGGATAGTTTCTCCAGTTCCTGCTGACAGACTTTCAACCCTTCCTGAAAGCTGACGGTATTCGCGAGTTTCAGAGGTTGGTCAATGGTTGCCAGGGGCAGGGAAAAGCCGGCTGAGTCCTGGTTGTAGGCGACCGGACAGCGAAACATCGCTGCCGCCAGCTTTTCATCACCATCAAAGGGAAAGGTGACCTCGCGGATGTCGCAGGTCCCCATGGTCGTGAAGTCCAGAATGTTCCGAATCGCCAGGACAATGGCCTCGGTCACCGGTCGGCGAATGTCCTCCAGCGGCCGGTTCTCGTAGAAGCTCACCCATAACCGGTCGCCCTGTTGGACCGACTCCATTGTCACCAGATCGGTCCTCAGCACGAGATAACGTTCCAGTAACTCCACCACCTGCCGGGTCGAGCCACTGCTCAGCGCTGCGTAGCCAAGAATGCCGTGGGTATTGATCAGCAGCCGTTCCCCGATCAGTAATCCCAGCGCCTTGTCATTGCAGAATCGGCCAGCGTCCAACAGGAGTTGCCGGAACGTTGCCCAGGGCATGGTGATCAGGGATTCTTCCGACTCATCAGGATTAATTCCCAGATGCCGCAGCCAGCCCTCTGTCGGGACACCAAGATCCTCGACGATATTGATGATCTGGAGGATGTAGTGATTGGGCAGGGTGATTTTCGAGTTCGACATTTGATGATTGTCAATTTATCACCCATGGATGTCAATAAATGACCCCGCTAATTTCGATGAGGGACACTAGCATGTAACCCGTGAGAACAAAAACGGGGGCAGATCATGTTTTCTTTATTCAGGAAGAGTGCACCGAAAGAACACTGCGCAGAGATTAACGGGGAAGCCGTCCAGGTATTTCAGAAAGAAACGATCCTGCACGCCGCACTGAGGGAGGACATCGATTTCCCGCACAGTTGTCGTGTCGGGGGCTGCGCGTCCTGCAAATGCCGCCTGGTCAAAGGGACCGTGAAAGAGCTGACGGACATTGGCTATATCCTCAGTGACGACGAACTCGATCAGGGGTATATCCTGGCTTGCCAGAGTGTCCCGACGAGTGACGTCACCATTGCGGTGGACCTGACGGCACAAAAGCAGCGCAAGACGGTTCCTGGACGGGTGGTCCTGCAGGAGCGGTTAACCCACGATATTACGCACCTCAAGCTACAGCTCGATCAGACACTGAATTACAAAGCCGGCCAGTACGCCGATCTGTCCATGGATTCGTTACCGGGACTGGCCAGGAGCTATTCCTTTGCCACGCCCTCTCAGATGGACGCGACGCTTTCCTTCTTCGTGCGCAAAGTGCCCGGCGGCCTGTTCTCAACGGAAGTGAATGATCAGGACTTGCTGGGCCACACCGTTATGGTGGATGGCCCGGCAGGGGAGTTCTGGTTACGTCCATCAGATGCCCCATTGATTCTGATCGCTGGTGGCAGCGGTCTCGCGCCGATCCTGGCGCTGCTGAAAGATGCTGTGGAAGGGCAGAGCCACCGGCCGGTGACCTTGTTGTTCGGCGCCAGGTCTCAACAGGATCTGTACCGGTTGGATGACATTCGGGATCTCGCGCTCAAATGGTCAGCCGCCTTCAGGTTCATCCCTGTTTTATCCCGGGAAGACGAACGTTCGGATTGGACCGGCGCCCGCGGACGGGTGACCGACGTCATCCCTGCGCTTTCATTGCAAGGATCGGAAGCCTATCTGTGTGGGCCGCCAGGCATGATCGATGCCGCCGAAGCCAAGCTTATTGAAGGTGGCGTCAAGCGGACAAGCATTTATGCGGATCGATTTACAACCACGCGGGATGCCCTTCTGAAATCTGCCGATCCGGTTCTGGCTGTCTGATCAAATAATCATAAATTTTAGGGAGTTGAAAGATGATGTTATTCCACTATCTGAAGTTCTTTTTCTTTCACGGCATCGGCCTCCTGTCTTTCGTGTCTCTGGTGGCTGGAGGCCATTGGATCAGCCTGGGACTGTTGGCGGTCTTGGTGATCTACATTGCCGGTGACGCCCTTTGTGGTGATGACACCACCACACCGGAATTCAGACACCCCACAATATTGACCGTACAGCTGTGGATGGCGCTGCCGTTGTTGTGTCTGATCGTTTTCGCTTCCGTCTGGAGCTTCAGTGCAACGGATATCGCCGGGTTTGGCGCCCTGATCACGGAACTGACGGGCTACGATGCGATCGCGGCCCGCGATGCCACGCCCTTTATTCACCACATCTCCGGTGTCGTACTGACCGGACTGATGATTGGAATCATCGGCACCATTACCGGCCACGAGCTGACCCACAGAACCTGGGACCCGGTATCCATGTTGATTGGACGCTGGTTGCTGGCATTCAGTTTCGACACAGTGTTTTCCATTGAGCACGTCTACGGGCACCACCGCTACGTGTCGACCACCGAAGACCCGGCGACGGCCCCACGCGGACGAAACGTTTATCACCACGTCCTGGCATCCACCCTGAAAGGCAACGTCAGCGCCTGGAATATCGAGCAACGCCGGCTCAGGCGTAAAGGTTACTCCGCAATGTCCTGGCGTAATGCCGTGATCCGGGGGCATCTGATGAGTGTGCTGCTGGTGGCTATTGCCTTTGCCATGGGAGGCGTTGGCGCCATGGTGTATTTCATAGCCTGCGCACTCTGGGGGAAGACCTTGCTCGAGATCGTTAACTACATGGAGCATTACGGCATGGTCCGTCATCCCGAAACGCCGGTGCAACCAAGGCATTCCTGGAATACCAACAAACGCATCAGTTCCTGGACCATGTTTAACCTGACCCGCCATTCTCATCATCACGCCCAGGGCGAGGTGCCTTATCAGAACCTGAAGCCGTTCCCCGACTCACCGATGATGATTAGTGGTTACCTCACCACCATTGTGGTCGCGATGATCCCGCCGCTCTGGCACAAGCTCATGACGCCAAAGGTCCTGGAGTGGGATGAGAAATACGCATCTTCGGAGGAGCGCATCCTTGCAACGCAGGCCAATGCCAGAAGTGGGGTTCCTGCGCTTATGAAGCATGCAAGCCAGTAAGTCCGTAACAAAGTTAGCCCCCTGTGGTTTCAGGCGTTCGCAGGGGCGAAAATTGACCGCGCTTCTTCAAAGCACTTTTCTGCCAGCGCCGACCGTGGCTCGGTTCGGCGCATCAATATGCCCATGGGCGCCGCCGTGTGTGCACCGGAAATTGGCATCATACGCAGGTTATCGTTCAGCGCTTCCATACCGACTTGAAGCGGCATGATGGCACAACAGATACCGGCACTGACCGCCTGTATCAGTTGAAAGGTGGAGTCGCTTTCCAGTTTGGGATGTGGATCGAGCCCGCGGCTTCTGAAGCTTAAAGCGATGGATTGCCGATAGTGCATTCCCCTTGTCAGCATCCCGAGGGGAATGTCATTGAGGGATTCCCACGTCAACTCCGCCTGATCAAACTGGAAATAACGTGCATCGTGCAGCAATCCCATGCTGGTAGAGGTCAGTTCGATTGCTTCGAAGTGATCGGTGTTGATGTGGTCGAGATAACACAAACCCAGATCGAGCTGATTACGACTTAATCCATCGATGATCTGCTCCGAACTCATTGATAGCAACTCAAAGTGCAGCTCCGGGTATTGCTGAATCAGCGGTTTCACCAGGTCCATGGGATTAAGGCTGGCAAGGGGAACCATTCCAAGCCTCAGTTTCCCTACCAGTTGCCCGCTGCAGTTCGCCGCTTCCGCCTGCAGTCCGTCATGGGCGGCCAACATGGCCCGGGCCCAGGCTAGCACCCGTTCACCGGCTTCAGTAAACCCTTCGAAACGTTGGCCACGGGCGACAAGAACGAGGTTCAATTCATCTTCCAGGGCGCGCAGCCGCATTGACAGAGTAGGCTGGGTAACGTGACAAAGCTCTGCCGCCTTCCCGAAGTGGCGGGTTTTATCCAGAGCAATAAGAAACTTGAGCTGTTTGATATCCATGGGCACCTGACGATAGTTTGGGGGCCGCCAATTCAGCCAGCATTTCCCCGTTTGCACTGATTCTTGCCCATCCCCCGTGAATGAGCAAATGCTGACAATAGAGGGCCCTTATCACTCATTCATTTATTTCGATTAGATACTGAGATTAAAAAGAAATATAAAAGAATAACCTTTGGCGGAAAACTCAGGAGCCCGGATGAGCGATAACGAGCACATAAAAAGTTACGACGGCCCGGCTGCCGGCTGGGGGGCGCTGAAAAGCGTGACCAGGAGCTGGTTGGGGAGTGAGAATGCCGTCAGGAACATCCGGGCAATGCTAAAAACCAACCAGAATACCGGATTTGACTGCCCTGGTTGTGCCTGGGGGGAGTCTCCGGAAAGTGGGTTGGTGAAGTTCTGCGAAAATGGCGCCAAAGCCGTGAACTGGGAGGCTTCAGGTCGTTCCGTCGATCCCGCTTTCTTTGCCAGACACAGTGTATCGGATCTGGCTCGCCACACGGATTACTGGCTTGAGTATCAGGGGCGGCTGACGCATCCCATGCGTTACGATGCGACGACCGATCATTATGTCGAAACAACATGGGACGAAGCGTTCACCCTGATCGCCCGACACCTGCAAAGCCTGGAGTCGCCCGATCAGGCAGAGCTCTATACCTCCGGCCGGGCAAGCAATGAGGCGGCTTTTCTATACCAGTTGTTTGTTCGTGCATTTGGCACCAATAACTTCCCTGACTGCTCAAACATGTGCCACGAGGCCAGTGGTGTGGGCATGACAGAGAGCATCGGGGTAGGTAAGGGCACCGTCGTCTTTGAGGATTTCGAGCAGGCTGATGCCATCTTCGTGATTGGCCAGAATCCCGGTACCAACCACCCCCGTATGTTGGAACCGCTTCGTGAAGCGGTTGAGCGTGGTGCGCAGGTTGTTTGTCTCAATCCACTAAAGGAACGTGGCCTGGAGCGATTCCAGCACCCGCAACACCCGTTTGAAATGCTGAGTAACGGCTCGGAACCGACCAGTACGGCTTATTTCCGGCCCGCGCTGGGGGGCGATATGGCTGTCATGCGGGGTATCGCCAAGTTCCTGCTTACTTGGGAGCATGAAGCAAAAGACCAGGGCCAGCCGCCCGTGTTCGACCATGAGTTCATAAGCGAGCACACATCTGGGCTTGATGAGTATCTGTCGGTAGTCGATGCGACGAGCTGGGAACACATCGTGGAGCAATCCGGATTTAGCCTTGATGACCTGGAGCTTGCCGCACAAATGTATCGGCGTGCCGAGCGCGTCATTATGTGCTGGGCGATGGGTATCACGCAGCATCGCCATTCCGTAGCGACGGTGAAGGAAATTATCAACCTTCAGCTGCTAACGGGAAACATAGGCAAGCCAGGTGCTGGCCTGTGCCCGGTGCGGGGCCATAGTAATGTTCAGGGCGACCGCACCATGGGTATTGATGAGCAGCCTCCAGAGTGGCTACTTGACTCGCTGGAGCGGCGTTTCCGGTTTAACGTGCCACGACTGCATGGCCACAACACCGTGCTCGCGATCAAGGCCATGGAGGAGAAACGGGCAAAGGTATTCATAGCGTTGGGAGGGAACTTTGCACAGGCGACACCCGACAGCCCACGCACCCACGATGCGCTGCGTAACTGTGACCTGACCGTTAACATCGCCACCAAACTGAATCGGTCTCACCTGGTCACAGGTCGGGATTCGCTGATACTGCCGTGTCTGGGGCGCACCGAGATCGACCTGCAGGCGGAGGGCCCTCAAGGCGTCACCGTCGAGGACACTTTCAGTATGGTTCACATCTCCTACGGCCAGCTCAAACCGCGATCCCCACACCTCCGGTCGGAACCCGCCATCATCGCGGGTATGGCCCGTGCGACCCTTGGAAACCACCCCATTGACTGGGAACACACGGTCGCGGATTACAGCCGTATACGGGATCTGATTGCGGACACGATTCCAGGCTTTGAACGCTTCAACGATAAGTTAAAACACCCAGGTGGTTTCCATCTGGCGAACCCCGCAGCCCAACGGCTATGGGAAACCGGTAGCGGGAAAGCCCGGTTTACCCCCAGCGTTCTGCCCGGGGAACTGGTCAATAAAGGTGTGCTGCAACAGGGAGAAAAGCCAGACCTGATTCTCCAGACGATGCGTTCACATGATCAGTACAACACAACCTTGTATGGATTGGACGATCGCTATCGAGGGGTATTCGGACTGCGTGACGTCATTTTCGTGAATGCGGACGATATACGTCGGCTTGGGTTTGAGCCCGGTGACAAGGTGGATTTGGTATCGCTCTGGGATGACGGGCGGAAGCGCCGCGTGTCTGATTTCCTGCTGGTTGCCTATGACACGCCACCAGGGCAGGCCGCTGCCTATTACCCGGAAACCAACCCGCTGGTGCCACTGGATAGCTATGGTGATCGCACTTTTACTCCCACTTCAAAATTCATTGCGATCAAGTTGGAGAGGGCTGCGCCGAGCAACCTGATCCCGACGTCAGCTGTTTGCTGACAGACCTTTCGTTCCAGACTCACCCTGGTCCCGGTTCTCCGTCAGCCTGGGGCAGGGCTGTATACTCTTGGCGCGCTGTGATGGGGAACATGGATCAGATTCAGACCGTATCGACGGGCCCATTGAACGGTCAGGGCGGTGGGTGCGGATAAGCTTACGAGCGTTCCGATCTGCGCCCGCACGGCTTTGTGAATGAGCTCCAGGCTACAGCGACTGGTCACGACCACAAAACCGTCACGGGGATTCTGGCCAGCATTGATCATCGCTCCGATGAGCTTGTCCAGGGCGTTGTGGCGGCCAATGTCTTCGCGACAGAGTCGGACATGTCCTTTCGTATCGATATATAGCGCGGCGTGCAGCGCGCCGCTGTGTCGGCCCACCTGTTGTGCCACCGAGATTCGATTGCGAAGATCTCCGAAAAGGTCGGCGTTTGGGATAGGCGTATGCGTAAGCCCGGTAAGTTGCGGCAGTGCCTGGTCAATGGCGTCCGTGCCACAGATTCCGCAGCCACTGGTTCCGGCCAATTGCCTGCGGGAACGCTTCAACGCCCAGAACGCGCGGCTGGATATGGCCACTTCAGCGCGATGAGAGTCACCGGACTCCGTTACCTGGATATCGTAAATCTCATCCAGGGAGTGAACGACATCGCTGGTGAGACTGAAGCCCCGGATAAAATCCTCGAAGTTGCCCGGCGACACCATCATCACGGCCTGACTGATACCGTTGTAGCTGATGGCCAGAGCCGTCTCGCGGGGGAGCGCTGATGCACCGTTCATTTCGGTGTGATCAAGCTCAATATACTCAAACTGTTCGGGCGTAGAGGGCTCAGCGTTGATGTTGATAGTCGCGTTTGTCACTTGATCTGATGTCCCTTTATTCGCGCTTTGAAAAAAAATCGACCCATCAATAATATTGAAATGCCGGGAGCCCATCCAATCATCTGTATTTACTGAATGATAAGCGAACTTGATCAAGCTTCAAGACATCCCGATAGACTCGCTCATACTCTGTTCCTATACTTCCGAAGTCTACTGCATGGAAGCACCTCAATGACCCCGGCTCCAAGGACACCTTGTGTTCGTTGCCCCGTGCTTTCTTCCGGTCGTGCATTCGTGGAGCCTGGATGTGGCTCTGTCACCCTGTAGTCATCTAATTGAGGGACTAGGATGGATCTGGTTTATAAAAATGAAAAACCATTGCTGATCATTGCGGCGGTGTTTTCCGCCATATTCTGGCTGGCGCTGATTGTGGGTACCCTGGGCATCGCCTTGTTGTATCTGCTCCTCGGTTATCTGTTTTTTCTGTTTGCCCATTCGGCATTTATTTCCCACCTGAAAGGGTCTGGCGTGCGGATCAGTCAGGATCAGTATCCCGATCTGTATGAGCGCCTGGTTCGGAGCTGTGAAAAGGTCGGGGTCAAGGAGATCCCGGAGGCCTACCTGCTGCGCACGGACTTCTTTAACGCCCTGGCCACAAAATTTCTGGGCCGGCATTTCGTCGTGTTGTTCACGGATGTTATAGATGCCCTTGAAGATCAACCAGATGCGATCGATTTCTATATTGGGCATGAACTTGGGCATATTCACCGCAAGCACTTGTCGTGGCGTACTTTTGTAATGCCGGGCTCGCTGTTGCCTATTGTAGGCCCGGCATTGCGTCGTGCGGAGGAATACACCTGTGACCGGTACGGAGTTGCCTGTTGCCAGTCCGAAGGCGATATCAAGGCTGCGATTGCCGCGATCGCGGCAGGTGATACGCGCTGGAAAACAATTAACGTCGATGCCTATATCAATCAGGTGGCCACCACCAACGGGTTCTGGATGTCGTTCAACGAGCTGACTGGTGACTACCCCTGGCTGACCAAGCGCATGGCGACCGCGGTTGCCGTGTCGCAAGGCCGGCAGATAAAACACCCGCGCCGCCACGGATTTGCCTGGTTTCTCTCGATGTTTGTGCCGCGGGTGGGCGGGGGAGCCGGTGGTGCGGCCTCTCTGATTGTGACGATAGCGATCATCGGTGTGCTCGCCGCTGTTGCCATCCCGGCCTATCAGGAGTTTCAGGATCGGGCGCGCTATTCCTCAGCGTATTCAGCAGCCCAACCCGTTCAGGAGCAGGTCACCGCCTATGGCTATGAGAACCAGGCGTGGCCGACCACCATGAACGAGTTGGGGTATGCGCAGCCAACCCTATCGGATCCTGATCTGGGATATGAGATAGATATCTATGAAAACGGCCTGATTGGTATCGAAGTGGGGACGGATGCCAGTGGAGAGTCGCAGTACATAATACTGGAACCCGAAGTTGTCGAAGGCGAAATCAGTTGGGTTTGTTTTGGGCAGAATGTGGAAGCCAAGCTGCTTCCGTCGGCGTGTAGCTGATAAAAACGGCGGGGCTGGTGACCCGCCTGGCTGATTCGTTAACCTACTGAGCCAGGCGGGCCACTAGACAACACAGGTGTTAGTCACGACAATATAGTGTATATGCAGCATTGGCCGTTTTAAATGACGCAAACCGAGGGGCAAGGGGTAGGTATGAGCTCAACAGGCGAACAGGCAATCGATACACCTGATCCAATGGCCATCGCACAACAGTGTGCGGCTTTACACTCCAGGGTGTTTTCACGTCTGGTTACCCGCCATTACAACGCCTTTCTTCGTCCGACCGGATTGATGGTCACCCAGTTTACGATCATGAATGCGATTACGCTTTTCACGCCAGACTCGATACACCATCTGGCTGAGACCCTGGGCATGGAACGCACGTCTCTACAGCGGACGGTGGACAAGATGATTGATAAAGGCTTATTGCAGACCCGCTCAAGCGGACACAATCGCTCTCTGGAACTGAGCCTGACACAAGAGGGAAAACGGGTTTATAAAGAAGCCTCCGTGAAGTGGAATGAAGCGCATCAGGCATTTGTCGACATGGCGGGAACGGAAGAGTGGTCCAGTGTTGTCGAAAAGCTGCAGGGCTTCAGCGCCTCCCTGAAATCAAACCTTTGATCTTTACCGGCAGTCTGCATTGACTGCCTGCCAACGACGAAAGAGATCCCGCGACAAATAGGATAGGGGTGGAAAAGTGCTTGCGATTCGGTTTCAGGTTGCATAGTGTATATGCACTATAGTTAGAAATCGGTCGCGTGAAGCTGAGGTGAAAGCGATGAGTATGGCGGAGAAAATGTTCAGGGTAGGGTTTGGCGGATTTAGTCGCCTGGTTCCGACCCAGGCATCCAATGTTGCACGTAAGTTAATGATGAGTCCCCGCAAAGGTACCCCGAAGAGCTGGGAACTCGACATGCCCGAGCCAGACCGGGAACTGGCGCTGGGTAATGAAACACACTTGTCGATATGGCAGGGCGGCCCGTTAAAGGTGCTGTTTGTTCATGGGTGGGAAGGGCGTGTATCACAATTCGCCCCGCTGCTGGGCCGGTTAGACCGGTCACTGTTTACGTTCTATGCCGTACATCCGCCCGGCCATGGGATGTCCGCGGCTCCGGAATCTCACCCAGGCAAGTTTATCGAGGCAGTCCGGGCCGCATTGGCCTTCATTGGTGAGCCTGTACATGCAGCCATTGGGCATTCGATGGGGGCCGGGGTGCTTTGCTACGTGCAGGCACATGATCGTTCAATAGAGCGCTTGGTCCTAATCTCGGGTCCCGCTCATTTCCACGGTATCCTGACTCGATTCTCGGCATTTCTCGGGCTGGGTGCATTAGCCGGAAAACGCTTTCTGGCATCGGTTGAATCCCATGTCGGGATAGCAATCAGTGACCTTGATATGACAGGTCTGGCTGAACATATCACCCAACCTGTCATGATCGTTCATGACCTGGAAGACAAGGAAATTCCGTTTTCCGAGGCGTTGCAGTTACATCAGCGTTTTCCGTCATGCCATTTATTGGAAACCAGGGAATTGGGACATCGCCGCATATTGCAAGGCGATGAGGTGGTGGAGCGCATCGATGGCTTCCTTTGTGGTTTTATTGGCGATCTATAGTGTATATACATCAGGAGAAGGCGATGAGTAAGACATCGGCACGTGCTGAAGCTTTTTTTCTTACCGTTATCCGTTGGCGATGGATTGTTTTGACCATTGCCTTAGCGATCCTGGCAGGCCTTGGCAGCCAGCTCGGGAAATTGACGAAGAATACACAGGCTGACGCCTTCATCAGCCCTGACGAGCCAGCGCTCGTTTATCGGGAAAAAGTCGAAGATATTTTCAACCTTCGGGATCCCATCGTCATTGCGGTTATGAATGACGGGGAGTCGGGGATCTTCAATCCCCAAAGCCTTGATCTCGTGAACTGGCTGACGGAGCGAGTTGAGCAGGTGCCGAATGTGGATCCTGACCGGATTACCAGCCTGTCCACCGAGTCCAATATTCGTGGTACCGAGGATGGCATGGAGGTCGACGACTTTTATGGCGAAGGCCCGGTGGACGAACAACGTGCGGATTGGATCAAGGCCGCAGTCAGTGACTTCCCGCTCTTTCAGGGAAGCCTGGTGGCGCGGGATGGAACCGCCACGCTCCTTATTGTTGAGCTACTGGATGAAACCAAAGCGGAAGCCACCTATGACGAAATCATGGCTTTGGTGGAAGATGCACCGACCGGGGCGAATGACGAAATTCATGTGGCCGGTGAGGGAGCCGTGGCCGGGTATCTTTCCAATTATATCGACCAGGATGCAAAACGGCTGAACCCACTTGCCGGCCTGATCATTACCCTGATTCTGATTGTTGCATTCCTGACACCCAGGGCCGCGCTTGTTCCCAACTTCGTGGTGGCAGGCACTGTGGTTGTGGGCCTGGGAGCGATGGCTGTTTCCGGTGTGTCTTTTTTCGTCATCACCAATGGCCTGATCGTGTGCATGATCGGGATCGCCGTAGCGGACTCCATCCACATTTTCTCAGAATACTACGACACCATGGTCAGCCACCCGTCACTGGATCACCATCGCGTGATTGCCCATGCCGTGGCGCGGGTCTGGCGCCCGGTCACGTTGACGACGCTAACAACCGCCGCAGGCTTTCTGGCGCTCTATCCCACCAATGATATGCCACCACTTCAGTACTTTGGGGTGTTTGGCGCGCTCTCTGTGATAGCCGCGTGGCTGTTGAGCCTGTTGGTGACACCTTGCCTGTTGAGCCTTCTAAAGTTGAAGCCAAGCCGTCGCATCAAGGTTGCCCATAACATGGCACCGCCAAGTCTTCTGTCCAGAACGCTTTCCGTACTGGGAACGAAAAAGCCACGGGTCACCCTGGCGGTCGCTGTCCTGATCGGTGCGATCGGCGTGGTTGGAAGCAGCAAGGTCGTTATCAATGAGGAACGCATCGAAAATTTCCAGGCGTCCGAGCCTTTGTATCAAGCCGACAAAGCCATTAACGCCAGCATGGATGGAAGCTATTACCTGGACGTAGTAATTGAGACCTCTGATGCCAACGGACTGTACGAGCCAGAGGTGTTGAACCGCATCCGGAACCTGCAGCGCTTCCTTGAGCAGCAGCCGGAGATCCATGGTTCGACATCCATAGTCGACTACATCCAGCAGATGCACAAAGCAGTCAATGAAGGGGATGACCAGTACTACAGTATCCCCAATGACCCGAATCTGACTGCCCAGTTGTTCCTGCTGTATACAGCTTCCGCCTCTCCCACCGATTTCGAGGACAAAATTGATCCTGAACGCCGAATTGCCCTGGTGCGGGCGAACCTCTCCACAGGGTCCTATCTCACGTCCAGGGAGCTGATTCCCAGACTGGAATCCTACCTTGAACGGCATTTCTCGGAACCTGGCATCAGCGCCAACGTTAGCGGGCGTGTCAACGTGGACTACCACTGGATACAAGGCATTGCCGCCAGTCACTTCAACAGTGTGATGGCGGCCTTTATTGCCGTGCTCGTTATGGCGGCCTTGCTCTTCCGGTCACTGGTTGGCGGTGTCATGGCTGCCACGCCGGTGGGGCTGGCCATCCTGACTGTTTATGCCGTGATGGGCGTAACGAATATCTGGCTGGGCGTTGGCACTTCCATGTTTGCAGCTATCGCCATTGGTCTGAGCGTCGATTTCGCCATTTACACACTCGATCGCCTGAAGGAGGTATTGAGCACGCAATCCGATACAACGGTGCAGCAACGAATCCAGTCAGTGTTCCAGCTTTCCGGACGTGCACTTTGGTACAACTTCCTGGCGGTAGGGCTTGGTTTTGGCGTATTGATGACCAGCCAGGTACCGCCTCTGGTTAACTTCGGGCTGTTAGTCGCCATGTCCGTTGGCATCGCGTTCATTTCCAGCCTGGTGCTGCTGCCCGCCATTGCCCTGGTCTTCAAACCCGCCTTCCTGTTTGGGCAAAAACAAAGCAAGTGGCGAGGCGCTGCACTTGCATTGGTGCTTATTGCACTGGCGTTTGGTGCCCAGTTGGCGTCCGCACAAGAGGCACCAAGCGGTGACAGTGTTATTCAACAGCTGAATGCCCGGGACGAAGGCGATTCCGTCTACCGGGAAATGCGAATCGAGTTAACCGACCGCCGCGGCAATACCCGGGTCGAGGAAACGGTGGCGTTTCGGAGATATTTCGGTGATACCAAGAAGACCGTCATTTTCTATACCAGCCCTGTTAACGTCAAAGGGACTGCCTTTCTGACATGGGACTATGCCGATAATGCCCGGGATGACGACCAATGGCTTTACCTTCCTGCGTTGCGGAAGGTTCGGAGGATTTCGGCATCGGACAGGGGGGACTATTTCCTTGGTACTGACTTCACTTACGAAGAAATCAAGAAAGAGAGCAAGATCTCTGCGGAAGACTATCACTTTACCCTGGTGGGTGAAGAGGAGGTGGATGGCCGTCATACCTGGGTGATCGAAGCCAGGCCCGCTTCTTCGGAAGTCGCTTCGGTTCTTGGTTACAGCAAGGTGCTGTTACGAATCGATCCCGAAGTCTGGATGCCACGATTGTCAGATTACTGGGATGTTGCCGGCAACCATTTGAAAACCATTCATACCAGGAAAATTGTCAATATAGATGGCATATGGTCTGTCGAAGAGATCGAGGCAAAGAATCACAAAACCGGCCACCAAACGCGGATACTGTTCAGCAATACTGACTATGACGCCGCTGTACCTCCCCGACTGTTCGAGCAGAACGCATTGAAACGAGGGTACTGATATGAGGCGCCAGATTTTTGCGTTCATGGTCATGACCCTGATGTCACAGGCGCTATGGGCGGTAGACGTCGGCTTTAGCGGGATTAGCCAGTGGAATTCAGGCTACGAAGTAAACACCGGCGAATGGCAGACAAACCAGTTGGCGATAAAACCCGAGATAACGGCTCGATTTGACGGCGGTACCAAAGTGACCGCCAAACTTCTTGCGCGCTGGGATCTTGAGGACAAGCTTGAGCCGGGTAGGCCGGCACAGCCTTTCAGATCAGGTATTAATCGTCGCATCTTCCCTGACAACCACACGGATCTCGAATTGCGGGAGTTGTTCGTGGATGACTACCTGGGCAACACCTTTGTCCGCATTGGTAAACAGCAGATCGTTTGGGGTCAGGCCGATGGCCTGCGCGTGCTGGACGTTATTAATCCACTGAATCACCGTGAGTTTATCCTTCCTGAGATGGAAGACCGACGCATCCCCCTCTGGAGCGCCCAGGTTGAAATACCCGTGGACTCATGGAGCCTGCAGTTGGTGTGGGTACCAGACAGTACCGTCACCGAGGCACCGGAACCGGGAGCCGCCTTTGCATTGCTGGATGACCCCTTCAATGGGGCAGGCACACTAACGGTTGACCGACCAGAGGCATTCAGCGAGAGCGATTACGGTGCACGCCTTGGGCGATACTGGAATGGGTGGGATCTCACTCTCAACTATCTGTACCACACCATCGACGACCCGATCATTACCATTGATCCTTCGGAACAGGCGATTCTGGCCAGCTACAACCGCTCCCACCTGTTTGGAATAACGGCCGCCAATGCCTTTGGGGATTACACCTTCAGGCTGGAAGCCGGATATGAATCAGAACGAAAATACGCTTCATCTGTGCATGGCCTCCAGTCTACCGGTGAACTCAGTTATGTTCTGGGCCTGGACTACAGCGGGTTGACGGACACACTGTTAAGCGGACAGTTTTTCCAGTCGGTTCGCGATAAAGGTCTTGATGTCCCGCGCACGGAAGAAAGCGCCACATTGCTGCTGCGACGCGATTTCATGAACCAGGTTGTCCAGTTGGAATCGCTTCTGATCTATAGCTTCGAAAATCGAGACGCCCTGTGGCAGTTAAGTGCGGATTATCAGCTTACAACGAATGTGCAACTTAACGCAGGCGTAGACCTATTCAGTGGTGACAGGGAGGGGCAGTTGGGTCGATTCCGGGATCGGAGCCGTCTGAATGTGGGGATTGAGTTGGGATTTTAATCGCTAAAAGCAGAGGTGGGAGATTAACCTCCCACCTCATTCGTTAAGATACGACACAGGGCGCTCAGGGTTATTCAGGGAACATTGACAGAGCCTCTTTCAGGACCTTGACTGACTCATCGTGTTTGCCTTGCTCGTGCAGGGTCTGGCCCTGATCACGGAGCGCCTTGATGTTATCGACGGTTTCCCGGTCGAGCTCTTGTGCAGACTCTAGTTGTGAATCCACCTTGGCAACGAGACCGGGACACTGCGAAGCTGCCACGGTGCCGGCCAGGAACAGACCAAATAGTAGTGCAGCGATATAACGCATAGTGTTTCCTCCTTTCGTACGCCTTTATTAAGCATATACAGCGACTCTCTGTTTGGCCAATTACAGAATAGATGACGTTCCTCGTTCCAGATGCGTCGTTCGATCTTCTGGTTATTCAGCGGCTTTCTGGCTTTAATAAGAGGATTAAGCAGAACAGTATCCGGGTTGCGGTAGCAACCCGGACTATCTTTCATCTACCGGTGCAGCCGCCATGAATGAAGATACGCTCTCCGGCCTGTTGCGCTGTATCCGTTTGCGCGGAGCATTATTTTTCCACGTCGAATGTGTCGGCGCCTGGGTCACCGAGGCACCGGCCGCTCATCTGATCGCCCATGCCGTGATGCCGGCTTCCGAACACATGATGGAATATCACGTGGTGTTAAAGGGATCTTGTTGGGCCGGTATAACGGGCGAGGCACCGTTTGAAATGAATGAAGGGGATGTGATCCTCTTTCCTCACGGCGATCCTCATGTGATGTCCAGTATCCCGGGACTGCGAGCGGAACCGGATCTCGAATATCTGGTTGCTACGCTGAAACAGTGTTCGGGATTGCCGTTCATGCTCTGCCAGGAGGACGACTTTCGGGCTCGGCCTGCAACAGCGGCAGAACGAGGGCCGGATAGTACCTCTGGCGCAGTGCTGCTCTGTGGTTTTCTGGGTTGCGACAAGGGGCCATTCAACCCGTTGCTGACCGCATTGCCAAGAGTGATGCACGCTCGTGCCAACGAGTTGACTGACGGTCACTGGGCCGGACAGCTTGCCAGACTGGTTGAAGCCGAGTCGCGCTCAAAAAGACCAGGTGGTGAAGCGATCCTTGAGCGTATGAGCGAAATGATGTTTGTGGACCTGATCCGTTTTTACCTCAGCAAAATGCCGGAAAGCCAGACCGGATGGCTGGCGGGGTTGCGTGATCGTCATGTTGGCCGGGTTCTGGGGTTGATGCACCGGTCCCCGGCTGACGCCTGGACGCTGGAAAAGCTTTCCGGCCATGCCGGCCTTTCCCGATCCGCGCTACAGGACCGCTTCGTGGAACTGGTCGGACAGCCCCCCATGCAATACCTCAGAAGCTGGCGGATGCAGGTCGCTTCCAACCTGCTGGTCGAAACCAACGCGAAAATAGTCACCATCGCTGGTGAAGTGGGTTACGAATCCGAAGAGGCGTTTAGCCGATCATTCAAACGCGCCGTAGGCCTATCGCCCGCCGCCTGGCGTCGTGAGCGGTCGGTGCCGAAGATCCGGTATTTCAGTCAATAACACTGGACGAATGATCATTCAGCCAGAATACCGATGCTCCCATCATAAGCATGTCCACAGGGACAACTTCAAACCTCTACCTGACATGGAAGAAATCTGATGGAAGCAATGCAAGCCTTTGATGAAGATAAACTGAATGCCTTTGTGGGGCAGGTGCTTGGTGATCTGGGCGGTGCCTACAGCGCCGCATTGGTCAAGATCGGCGACCGGCTGGGACTGTATCGCGAGTTACAGACCCGGGGACCTGCAACCTCGTTGGAACTCGCCGAGCGGACCGGCTATTCCGAGCGTTATCTGCGCGAATGGCTGGCGCATCACGCAGCCTCGAATTATCTCGAATACGATCGATCAACCAGACGGTTCCGGTTGCCTCCGGAACAAGCCATGGTCTTCGCTGACGAGGACAGCCCGGTTTACATGATCGGGGGCTTCGAAAATGCCTTCACCACCTTCGAGAATGAGCCCAGGGTGAGTGAAGGGTTTCGTACCGGTGAGGGGGTAGCCTGGGGTGATCAGGCCCACTGTATGTTCTGTGCGGTCGCCAAGTTCTTCCGCCCGGGCTATGTCCATAATCTTGTTCAACATTGGCTTCCTGCGCTGGATGGAGTGGTCGAAAAACTGGAGCGCGGTGCACGGGTCGCGGACCTCGGCTGCGGTCATGGCCATTCCACGTTATTGATGGCGGCAGCGTTCCCGAATTCCACGTTTATTGGCTACGACTTTCACGGTGGATCTATCGATTCCGCGAATGCACATCGTGATGAACATGGTCTGGCCCCGGATCGTGTCCGCTTTGAGCAAGCCACGGCCACAGACTTCGACGGCGGTGATTTTGATCTCGTGACCTGTTTTGATGCGTTGCATGATATGGGGGATCCGATCGGAACTGCATCCCATGTGCGGAATCAGCTTAAGTCGGATGGCACCTGGATGGTGGTGGAGCCCATGGCGGCGGATGAGCTGAGCGATAACTTTAACCCGGTAGGGCGGCTGTTCTACGCGGCCTCAACGAGTATCTGTGTACCCACGGCACTGGCACAGAGGACCGGCTTTGCGCTCGGGGCCCAGGCGGGAGAGCGCAAACTCACAGCTGTTATTAAAGACGGCGGTTTCAGCAGGGTACGAAGGGCAGCGGAAACTCCGTTCAATATTGTCCTGGAGGTGCGTCCCTGAGTTTTCGAGTCGGTTAGATATCAACGCCTCTTTGCCCAAAATCGGAGGATCGTAATCGGGCAAAGAGGCTCAGTTCTACTCCTTTGGTATTGGTGCCAAAAGAGGATCAGTCCCATCCGTTTTGAATAGTTCATAAACAACGCAGACGCGTTAAGTTAAAAGCGTAAAGGAATCGTATGTATTTACAGGTAAGGAGTTCAGAGCAGCAACGTTAAGCTCCAGAAGGTGGCATGATGTTAGTCCAACAACGTCCATCATTTTTGGTAAAAGAGAATCAGCAATACGCCGGAACCGGCGGTTTGAGCGAAAATAACGCCCATGCCCGTTTTGTTCCAGCCTTTAAAGACTCTTATACCGGCCAGGTAGAAATATCCCGATATCGCGACGGTCGTCCTGCACCCTTCCATTTGGTTGATGGATTGCCCGAGGAATGGATAACCAATAGGGACCTGGCGAGCAATGTTGTTGAACTCAAAGCCACTGTCATTTCCGGATTCGTTCGGTTAGGGCGTTTCTTTACACGCCAGGAAGCCTCGGATTTTGTGGATCAGCTGACTTCTTGAGGTTTTGAATGGTCAGTCATCTTGCTCACATCTCAGCTGCATAAATGTCGCAAGCACCAGCAGGATCAGCAGAATCCCTCCTCCCGTCATCAATCCTGGCAGATGCAATACACTCGCGAGGTAACCGAGCGCGATCAGCAGGACTGTCGCAATGCCGTAGGCCTTGGGGATTTTCTGAGCCATCACCCTGAAAAAGAGCATGCCCCCAATCAAGAACAGGGTCGGACCTGCAATGGCAATGACGATGGCCGGTAAATGCATGGCCGCAATCGGATGTGCGACGATTTCTTCGATGGCAACAGCCATGGTAATGGCGCCGCACACCATGATCCCGTGAGCGTAGGCCAGACCAGACCGGGCAAGGCGTGTGTGGTCGGATGCACTGGAGAAGCTGCGCTCGCCCGTTTCCGTCGCATATACGAAATACAGCCACCACAATGACACGATCATCGAAAAACCAAGGACACCGGCCACTACGGTGGCCGGTGTCAGCGTCTGCCCTGAGAGTAATCCGCCCAGCAACAGGATCGACTCGCCAAGGGCAATAATAAACACCTGTTGATTTCGCTCCAGGAGGTGAAGGCCGCGCAAGGGCCAGGTTCCCATAGGCGTTGCCCCCAGCCTTGGCACCCAGAAGCCAACGTAAGGCGCGGCATAATCCACCAGCACGGCGATGACCCAAAGAACCAGGCGGCATTCCGGAAAGATCACTCCGGCAATCCAGAATACCGAGGAGAGGGCGCTCCACAGCCCGAGTTGCGCATAGTTACGACCCATGCGCGTTCCACGAAACACCAACGCCATATAGGCTGCCCGCAACAACGCCATCACAACGTATGCGCCGACGAACAGGCCGGCTCTGGCGGTAAAAGCAGAGGGCATGGCGATCGCCATCACCAGCGCGCAGGCCATTAGCGCAATCATCAGGATGCGCCCGCTCAGATGGTCGGGGTTGACCCAGTTGGTTGCCCATGCGGTGTAATTCCAGGACCACCAGACCGCAGCAAACAGGGTGAAGGCTTCCAGTGCGCCAATAGCTGTCTGGTGGGCGAGAAGATAATGGGATAGCTGGATGATGGAAAATACATAGACGAGGTCGAAGAACAACTCCATGTTGGTTACACGGGGTGTTTCTTCACCTTCAAGTTTTCTCAATGCCTCGGTTGGCACAATCCGATGAAGGAAAGATGGTGTCATATCAGTTCCTGAACCGGGCAACGCCCCTAGAACTTCCTCGCCAGAATAACCGCCGTGGCTGCGGGCAGGCCGAATACGACGATGAAGATGGGTAGCTCCTCCATAAAGGAGTAGCCCGCGTGATAAATGCCAACGCCCATATTGAGCGCTGCCAACACAAACCAGACCACCAGGTAGAGCGGCAGTGCTGCGCTGAACGTTCGGTCCATGGTTCTGGCACCAAATACCGTGAGTGCCAGTAATACGAAACCACCAAGAATGACAAGAAAGGTGTGCATTGTGCGAGCTCTCCACAGTCACAAATGAATGCGGAGGCGGTGGCTCCGCCTCCGTTCGCCTGTAGGCTTACTTGGTAGTGTAGCCGCCATTGACCAGAATGGTTTGACCGGTCATCCACCAACCTTCTGACACCATAAACCGGACATACGGGACGATATCCTCGATTTCCGTCAGTCCGGACTTGGAGAAAGGCGAAAGGGCGGCCGCCGTTTTGTGGAAGGCTACTGCCTCATCACTTTCTGCCGGGTAGAAGAACGGCGTATCCATCGGGCCGGGGCCAATGGCCGTAACCGAAATGCCGCGTTCACCGAATTCCTTGGAAGCGGCGCGGGTGAAGTGTTCCACCGGGGCTTTCAGGCCGGCATAAGCGGAGTAGAAGGGCGTGTACGCACCCAGAAGGGAAGTCACGATGGTGCAGATCTTTCCATTGTCGTTGAGTGACTTGCCCGCCTCCTTGAGGAAAAAGAACGCCGATTTTGCGTTTATGGCGCTCATGGTGTCGTATTCCTGTTCGCTGATTTCCACCATGGGCTTCTTCAGAACCATGCCGACGGTATTGATGGCAATATCCGGCTTGCCCAGTGCCGCCTCGGTATCTGCAAACAGTTTTTCGACATTGGCTGCTTTGGTGAGATCCTGCTGGAAAATCGCGGCTTCCGCCCCCGAGGCCCGGATTTGCGATGCAACTTCCTCGGCGGCAGGTTGGGTTGAGTCACTGTTGTAGTGGATGGCGATGGCCTTTGCTCCCTGGGCGGCGAGGTCCTTTGCCAGGAGCCCCCCGAGGTTTTTGGCGCCACCTGCAATCAGAACCACTTTGCCTTGAATACTGTTTCTGGACATGACCGTTCTCCCTTTCTGTGTTGCGTTCGAGAGGCGGGGCTTCCCGCCGAGTTCGCAATCAGGCTAGTCTGTATGTGGATCTGAATAAATAAGGCATTCAGAACATCAGATGTCGGGAAAATCGAACAATGGAGCCACATGGACAGAATTCGCCAGGTACAGATTTTCATTCAGGTGATGGAGAGCGGGAATTTCACGCGAGCGGCTCATGCGTTAAACATCCCCCGATCGACCGTTTCCACTACCATCCAGGCCCTTGAGGATCGGTTGGGGGCCCAGCTTCTGCAGCGTACCACCCGGCAGGTGGCCCCGACTCAGGACGGGCTGCAGTTCCTTGAGGCAGCCCGTTCGCTGGTTGAGACCTATGAGGAAGCCGAGTCGATGTTTCGCCATGAGCCGCAGCAGGCAGAAGGGCGGTTACACGTGGATATCCCGAGCCGGATTGGGCGTCGAATTGTGATTCCGGCCCTTCCTGAATTCCTGGAGCAGAATCCTCTGGTACAGCTTGAGTTCAGCATGAATGACCGGATCATCAATATGCTGACTGAAGGTGTGGATTGCGTTATTCGAGTGGGACACCTGCCGGACTCGGAACTGGTTTGCCGGAAACTTGGGGATCTTGAAGTTATCAACTGCGCCAGTCCGGCGTATTTGGCGCAGTACGGGATGCCAGAGTCGTTGGACGATCTCGCGGAACACGTACTCGTAAATTATTCAGCCAACCTGCCAGCGTTGGCTGCGGAATGGGAATACCTCGACGGAGAGCGGGAACGGATCGTGAAAATGCAAAGCAAGATCACAGTGGATAACGCGGAGGCTTATATCGCCAGCGCAAAAGCCGGCATGGGCATTATCCAGATCCCGAGGTTTGACGTTGAACAGGCTATTGAAGAGGGAACACTCGTCCAGGTACTGGACGCCTACAAAGCGCCTTCGCTGCCAATCTCTTTGTTGTATCCGAGTCGACGCAACGTTCCGTTACGGGTTCGGGTGTTCCAGAAATGGGTAACGGACCTGCTTTCAGTCCATGGGGTATGGACCGGTTGTGAAGAATGGGGCTGAAGTACTTCAGCCCCATTCTTCTGTTCTGCATTACCACACGCTTTCAGTCCGGAAACACAACGGTCCGGTTGCCGTGCAGGAATACCCGCTTTTCAATGTGATAGCGTATCGCCTTGGCCAGAGTCTGGCTTTCAACGTCCTGGCCTTTTGCCACCAGATCTTCCGGATAATGGCTGTGATCCACCGCCTGCACGCCCTGGGTAATGATGGGGCCTTCATCCAGGTCATCGTTTACGTAATGCGCCGTCGCACCCACCAGCTTGACGCCCTTGGCCCAGGCCTGGTGGTAGGGTTTGGCACCCTTGAAGCCCGGCAGCAATGAATGATGGATATTGATCGCCCAGCCGTCGAGCCGTGCGGCCATCTCCGACGACAGCACCTGCATGTAGCGAGCCAGAACAACCAACTCGCACTGATGCTCGTTAATCAATTCCCAGACCCTGGCCTCCTGCTCAGGCTTGGTGTCCGGGGTGACTGGCAGGTGGAAATACGGAATACCGTGCCAATCCGCCAGTGATTGGAGGTCCGGATGATTGGAAATGATCAGGGGAATGTCGATCGCCAGTTCGCCTGTGCGGTAGCGGTAAAGCAGATCGTTCAGGCAATGGTCGTATTTCGAGACCATGATGGCGACACGGGTCTGGTGTTCCGGCGCTGTCAACTGCCACTGCATGTCGAACTTTGCTGCACGGGGTTCCAGGATCTCGCGGAATTGCTGCAGAGAGGCTTCGCCTCCCAGCGGTCGGAACTCCACCCGAATGCTGAAACTTTCCGTGGCCTTGTCGTCGAATGAGTTCAACGCCACGATGTAGTTCTCACTTTCGACCAGACTGCGGGTGACGGCATCGACCGTACCCAGACGGCTCGGACATTGAGCCGTCAGGATCCAGAGTTTCTCTTTAATGGCCATTGACTATACCCTCAGATTTCAACCGGGCTCGCCTGGGTCCGGCCAGAACGGCTTGTGGAGGCGCCTTGCGCTGGTTGGCTCAGGCTAAGGCGGTATTCCTGGCTGGCGTCAACCAGCCAGCGCCAGACATAGTCCGCGAAACTGCGGCGTACCACCAGTTCCCACTCGTCCTCGCCGACCCGGCGAAGCGTTGCCTGGGACTTTGCCAGCACCGTGGTCACGACTTTGCCGACCGGGAAGTTGTGGTCGTGCACGTCATAAGGGCAGCTCTTCATCAGTACCGAGCGGGCCCTGGAACCGGCCAACCGCACCAGCGTCTGGCCGCCGCCGACGTTAATCACCGCATAGTGGCCGTTAAGCTGCTCGCGCAGTGTCATCTCCATGGCCAATGCCTGATCGCCCGGTCCCGTCAGCAACCATTCGTCCGGTGCGATCCAGCTCAGGGCCCAGTCGCTGTTTTGGTTGCTCTGCAACACCTCAGGTAGCGCCAGTCCGGTGGCCGCCTCGACGCCCTTGGCGAAGTCGGCGTTATTGGCGTCTCCCCGCAGGGCCAGGTGAGTCTTCAGGGCGGATTCCCACAGATACACCCCCGGGTTCTCCGGTGTTGTCCTGGACGCGGTTTGCGCCTGGTGTGCCAGCGGGCTACGCGCTGGAATCCCGGTCTCTGGCAACTGCTCCATGATGGCTACCTGGGTCGACACAGGGACCGCCTTGTTGATTGCTTCAGACATTTTGACGCTCCCCCTTCGGATCCAAAAAGATAGTGCTACAGATTTCTGCTTCGACAACCCGGCCGTCGACCAATGGGTAGTGGACGGTTTCCCCCATTCGCTTGTGGCCGTTCTTGATCACGCCCATGGCAATTGAGCGACCAAGATTGGCGCTGTAATAGCTGGAGGTAACGTGCCCCAGCATCGGTACCGGTTTCGGATGGTTCGGGTTGTCCACGGCCTGGGCGCCTTCGGGCAATACAATGCTCGGGTCTTTGGTTTTCAGACCGACCAGTTGCTTGCGGTTTTCCCGTACGCAGTCTTCCCGCTTCATGCCACGCTTGCCAATGAAGCTGAACGGCTTGTCCTCCTTCACGGCCCAGCTCATGCCGAGGTCGTAGGGGTGAACGGATCCGTCGGTGTCCTGACCGGCGATGATGAAGCCTTTCTCGGCACGCAGGATATGCATGGTCTCGGTTCCGTAGGGTGTCAGGTCGTACTTGGCGCCGTGCTCGAACAGCTTCTCCCATACATACAGGCCGTAGTTCGCCTGCACGTTGATTTCATAGGAGAGTTCGCCGGTGAAGGAAATCCGGAACACCCGGGCCGGTACGCCCGCCACTGTACCCTGACGCCAGTCCATGAACTTGAAACTGTCTTTGTCCAGGTCGATATCATCGGTCAGTTCGGACAACAGTTTGCGGGCGTTCGGTCCGGCAATGGTCATGGTGGCCCAGTGGTCGGTCACGGTGTTCATGTAGACCTCCAGTTCCGGCCACTCGGTCTGGTGGTAGAACTCCAGCCACTCCAGCACACCGGCGGCGCCGCCGGTGGTGGTGGTCATCAGGAAGTGATCCTCGGCCAGGCAGGAGGTAACCCCGTCGTCGAAGACCATGCCGTCTTCTTTACACATCAGGCCATAGCGGCATTTGCCGACCGCCAGTTTGGCCCAGGCATTGGTGTAGATACGGCCAATGAACTCGCGGGCATCCTTACCCTGAATGTCGATCTTACCCAGAGTCGAGGCGTCCAGAATGCCCACACTGTTGCGTGTTGCCAGGCATTCCCGATCAAGGGCCTGCTGCATGGTTTCGTTCGGTTTGGGGAAGTACCAGGGGCGCTTCCATTGGCCAACGTCTTCGAACAGGGCACCGTGCTCGACGTGCCATTCGTGCATGGCGGAGTACCGCTTGGGCTCGAACAGGTCGTTACAGTGGCGTCCGGCAATCGCGCCGAAGGTGACCGGCGTATAGTTCGGCCGGAAGATGGTGGTACCCGTTTCCGGAATCGACTGGTTCAGGGATTTTGCGGCGACGGCCATGCCATTAATGTTACCGAGCTTGCCCTGATCGGTACCGAAGCCCATCGCCGTGTATCGCTTCACGTGCTCGATGGATTCAAAACCTTCGCGGGTCGCCAGCTCGATACCGGCGGCGGTCACATCGGTCTGGAAATCGACAAACTGTTTTGGTGCCCGACTGTTAGGCTTGTGGTGCGGAATGCAGAACAGTGCCATGGGGCGGGTTTCAGGTCGGGTCCGGACCGACGGCACAGCGGCAGGCTCCGCCTCAAAGCCGGCATTGGCGGCAGCCTCGGCGCCAATCCGGGCTCCGTCGGTAAGGCAGCCGGAAAGGGAAAAGCAACCGGTCACGGCACCGGCCGTAAGTTGCTTCTGAACGGTCTTGCCCGGCACGAAGCCTATGACCTCGTCATCCCAGACTGGGCGGCTGCCGGTGTGGCAGGACAGATGAACCGCAGGGCTCCAGCCACCGGAACTGGCCAGGGTGTCGCAGTTCAGTACCTGGTCTTTACCCGTGAGCCGGGTGCCGTCAGCATTCAGGCCGGCGACCACCGCGCCTGTCACACGCATCTTACCCTGAGCGTCAATGACGGCGTGGCCTTTGAGTATCCTGATGCCACGTCGGTTGGCCTCGTCCTGCCAGGCGCCGTCGGCATTGGCGCGGGTGTCGACAATGGCGACGACTTCCCGCCCTGCGTCCTGCCAGTCGAAGGCCGTACGATAGGCGTTGTCGTTGGTGGTCATCAGTACCAGCCGGTGGCCGGGTGCCACGGCGTAGCGGTTGATATAGGTCGACACTGCTGAAGCCAGCATGCATCCGGGCAGGTCATTGTTGCCGTACACCAACGGCCGCTCATGGGCGCCCGTGGCCAGCACCACCCACTTGGCACGCACCCGGTGCAGGCGTTGACGAGACTGGTTCGCCGGCGCGCGGTCGCCCAGGTGATCGGTACGGCGCTCGTGAATGGTCAGGAAGTTGTGGTCGTGGTAGCCGTTGACGGTGGAGCGGGGCAGCAGCAGAACGTTGTCATACCCCGACAGTTCCTTCAGGGTATCCCGTACCCAGTCGCCGGCAGGTTTGCCATCCAGGGTGTCGCGGCCGTCGAGCAAAGAGCCCCCCATCTCGGCCTGTTCGTCAGCGAGGATCACACGTGCTCCGGAGCGGGCGGCTGACAGGGCGGCCGACAGTCCGGCGGGCCCGGCCCCGACGATCAGTACATCGGTATGCTGATTCAGGTGGTCGTATGTGTCGACGTCCGGATCACGCGGGGAACGGCCAAGTCCGGCAGCCTTGCGGATGTATTTTTCATAGGTTTCCCAGGCAGCCTGGGGGAACATGAAGGTCTTGTAGTAGAAGCCGGGGGGCAGCATGCGACCGAGGATAGAGCCGAAAACGCCCAGGAAATCGAACTGCAGGTTTGGCCAGCCACTGGTGGGTTGACTGACCAGACCATTAAACAGTTCCTGCTGCGTGGCGCGGACGTTCGGTACCTGGGTGGCTTCGGTGGCCCCGAGCTGGAATACCGCATTGGGTTCCTCGGCACCGGCGGCGACGATGCCGCGGGGGCGACTGTACTTGAAACTGCGGCCGATCACATCGACCCCATTGGCGAGTAACGCCGAGGCCAGTGTGTCACCGGAAAAGCCTTTGTAGCGGCGGCCGTTGAATTCGAAGGTCAGGTTCTTGCTGCGGTCGATTCGGCCGCCATGTTCGAGACGGTTAGGTTGTGTCATGTCGTCGCCTCTCAGGACTGCTGCTTGTCGGTGAATTGGGTAACGCGCGGTGCGTCGCCCATCTTGTAGGTTTCCAGGATTTCGTAGCTCTGGGTGTCGCGCGTGGCGTTGAAAAACTTGCGACAGCCGATGGCATGAACCCAGATCTCGTGGTGCAGGCCGCGCGGATTATCGCGGAAGTAGATGTAATCTCCCCACTCCTCGTCACTGCAGGCGTCCGGATCGGCCGGGCGCGACAGATGGGCCTGGCCCTTGGGGTGGAATTCCTCTTCTTCCCGGTGTTCGCCACAATAGGGGCAATAAATGTAAAACATGGGATTGTCCTCCGTCAGTGGGCGACGCCAGCAGCGCCGTGTTCATCGATCAGGGCGCCGTTGTGGAAACGGAACATGGAGAATGGCTTGGCCAGTTCGTTGGCTTCGCCCTTCGCCAGGGTGGCAGCGAAAACGTGACCGGAACCCGGGGTCGCCTTGAAGCCACCGGTGCCCCATCCACAGTTGAAGAAGAGATTCTCAACCGGAGTATCGGAGATGATCGGGCAGGCATCCGGGCAGGTATCGACGATGCCACCCCACTGTCGGTTCATCCGGACCCGGCTGAACATCGGGAACATTTCTACGATGGCCTGCAGGGTGTGCTCGACGGTCGAGTAAGAGCCACGCTGGCCATAACCGTTATAACCGTCGATACCGGCTCCGATCACCAGGTCGCCTTTGTCGGACTGGGAGATGTAGCCATGGACCTGGTTGGACATGACCACGGTATCCAGGATTGGCCTGATCGGTTCGGATACCAGCGCCTGTAGCGGGTGGGATTCGATCGGCAAATTGAAACCGGCCATCTTGGCCAGTACGCCGGAGTTACCGGCTACAACGCAGCCGATACGATCGCCGTAAATGGTCCCGTGCTGTTTGGTGCTCACGCCGATGGCAGCGCCATCTTCGGTGATGATGTCGTCCACTTCGCACTGCTGGATCAGGTCTACGCCCATGGCATCGGCGGCGCGGGCATAGCCCCAGGCCACTGCGTCATGACGGGCCACGCCGGCACGGGGTTGCCAGGAAGCACCGAGGATCGGATAGCGGGCGTTGGCGGAGCAGTTCAGTATCGGCACGATTTCCTGCACGCCCTGGGTGTCCAGCGCCTCGCTGTCGATGCCGTTCAGGCGGTTGGCGTTCACCCGGCGCTGGATGTCGCGCATATCCTGCAGGGTGTGACCCAGGTTCAGTACACCGCGCTGTGAGAACATGACGTTGTAGTTCAGGTCCTGGGACATGCCCTCCCACAGTTTCATGGCATGCTCGTACAGCAGCGCTGCTTCGTCCCACAGGTAGTTGGAGCGCACGATGGTGGTGTTCCGCGCCGTATTACCACCGCCCAGATAACCCTTTTCGACGACGGCCACGTTGGTGATGTTGTGGACTTTGGCCAGATAGTAGGCCGTCGCCAGACCATGGCCACCGCCGCCAACTATGATGACATCGTATTTCTTTTTCGGCTTGGGATTGCGCCACACCCGTTGCCAGTTTTCATGGTGGGTCAGGGAATGTTTCAGCAGTCCGAATCCGGAATATTTCTGCATTGTTAGGTCCTCTTCGGTGGCAACCGTCTCTCTGGGTAAGCTGCTGGTCACGCCTTTGGAATCGGCGCTCGTTTTCAAGACGTGTCCCGGTAATTAATACGGGACGGATTGAATGGATGGTATGCGTACCAACGTCCCGTCACGTGCTCGCTCACGACATTCGGGTGAAGATTTGCGACAGTGGGTGGGAGCGGAGAAGTCGTCAGCATTCAATGACATTGACCGCCAGGCCGCCACGGGATGTCTCCTTGTATTTATCAAGCATATCCCGCCCGGTATCCCGCATGGTCCGGATGACCTTGTCCAGCGATACAAAGTGTTCGCCGTCGCCCCTCAGCGCCATCACGGCGGCGTTGATCGCCTTGACCGCCCCGACCGCATTACGCTCAATACAGGGCACCTGAACCAGCCCGCCAATGGGGTCGCAGGTGAGCCCAAGGTGGTGCTCCATGCCGATCTCCGCCGCGTTCTCGACCTGTTCCGGCGTACCGCCCGTTACGGCGGCCAGGCCCGCTGCCGCCATTGCACAGGCGGAGCCGACTTCACCCTGGCAGCCTACTTCCGCACCGGAAATCGAGGCGTTTTCCTTGAACAGGATACCGATGGCCGCCGCCGTCAACAGGAAGCGGATGACACCGTCCTCGCTGGCATTGGGACACCAGTTCCAGTAGTAATGCAGCACCGCCGGTATGATGCCGGCAGCGCCATTGGTGGGGGCGGTCACCATGCGGCCACCGGCCGCGTTCTCCTCGTTCACCGCCAGCGCATAAAGGTTGACCCAGTCCATGGCGCTCAGGGAGGGTGTGATCAGGTCCATGCGGTCAACTTCCATCAACGACGCGTAGAGCTTCGCCGCTCGCCGTTTAACCTTGAGCCCGCCGGGCAGGATGCCTTCGTTGGTCGTGCCGTTCTGCACGCACTCCTGCATTACTTGCCAGATGTGCAGGATACCTTCCCGAATCTCGGTTTCGCTGCGCCACACCTGTTCGTTGGCCATCATCAGGTCGGAGATGGCCAGCCCGTGTTCCTTGCACTGGCGCAGCAGGTCGTTACCGCTTTTGAACGGGTAGGGCAGAGGCGTCTTGTCTTCCACAATCCGGTCCGCACCGGCGGCTTTTTCATCAACCACGAAGCCGCCGCCTACCGAATAGTAGGTGCGCTGGCGCACCACCTCGCCCTTCCCATCCAGGGCAGTAAACATCATGCCGTTCGGATGGTAGGGCAGGGTTTCCTTGCGGTGGTAGGTGAGGTCGGTTGCTTCATCGAAGGCAATGGGATGCTCTCTGAGCAAACGTAACTCTCCCTGGCTGCGAATTTCCTCCATTCGGGGGGACAGAATGGCGGGGTCGACGGTGTCCGGGCTGTGGCCCTCAAGCCCGAGCAGCACTGCCGGGCCGGTGCCATGACCTTTGCCAGTCGCACCCAGTGAGCCGTACAGCTGAATGTCGACGCGGGTGACGTCGGTGAGCCCCCCGGCTTTTTTCAGACCCCGGACAAACCGACGAGCCGCCTGCATCGGACCCACGGTATGGGAGCTCGATGGGCCGATGCCGATTTTCAACATATCAAAAAGACTGATGGCCACAGGTATCTTTCTCCTTAACCGTAAGCCGGAAAATCCCGACACAACTGATGGACCTTCTCCCGGACTACCGCGATAACCGGAGCGGCATCGCCATCCTGCAAGGCGTCAAGAATATCGGCGATCCATCCGGCCAATTGGAAGGACTCAGGCTCCTTCAGGCCGCGAGTGGTAATAACCGGTGACCCGATGCGCAGCCCGGAAGTAACAAACGGCGATTGCGGGTCGTTGGGTACGGCGTTTTTGTTCACGGTGATGTGCGCTTCACCCAGCGCCGCATCGGCTTCCTTTCCTGTCAGTCCCTGCTTGACCAGGCTGAGCAGGAACAGGTGGTTTTCGGTACCACCGGATACCACATCGTAACCGCGCTCGATCAATACCCCGGCCATGGTCTGGGCATTGCGCACAACTTGTTGTTGATAGTCCTGGAATTCGGGTTCGGCGGCTTCCTTGAAGGCCACTGCCTTGGCGGCAATGACGTGCATCAGCGGGCCACCCTGACCGGCCGGGAAAACAGCGGAGTTGAATTTCTTGTCCAGTTCCGGCTGGCCCTGTGACAGGATCAGGCCGCCACGGGGACCGCGCAGGGTTTTGTGGGTGGTGGTGGTAACCACGTGAGCGTGAGGCAGCGGGTTGGGGTAGACACCGGCGGCGACCAGACCGGCAACATGCGCCATGTCCACCATCAGATATGCACCGACCGCGTCGGCGATCTCGCGGAAACGCGCCCAATCGACAGTACGGGAATAGGCTGAGAAGCCAGCGACAATCATGCCTGGCTTGTGCTCCTTCGCCAGCGCCTCCACCTGGTCATAGTCGATCTCACCGGTGGCCTCGTCCAGGCCGTACTGCACGGCATTGTAGAGCTTGCCGGAGAAACTGACATGGGCGCCATGTGTCAGGTGGCCGCCGTGGGCCAGGCTCATACCGAGGACGGTGTCGCCGGGGTTCAGCAGCGCCATGTAGACGGCGGCGTTAGCCTGGGAACCGGAGTGGGGCTGGACATTGGCGTAGTCGGCACCAAACAGGGCCTTGGCACGGTCGATGGCCAACTGCTCCACTTTATCGACGTGTTCGCAACCACCGTAATAACGTTTGGCTGGGTAACCTTCGGCGTACTTGTTGGTCAGGCAAGACCCCTGGGCTTCCATCACCACGGGGCTGGTGTAGTTCTCGGAAGCAATCAGTTCCAGGTGGTCTTCCTGGCGCGCCGCCTCGTCCTGCATGGCCGCCCAGAGAGTGTCGTCGTATGAAGAAAGCGTTTTTGTTTTGCTGAACATGGCTGAGATTCCCGGTAGTGAAAACGGACCTGATGGATCAGGCGTGGGTTATTGAGTGGGATAGTAGGACCGATGGCGAATGTTGATCTGCTCGGGCACGACATTGGATCGAGAATTTGCGACAGAAGCCTGGTGCACGCCACGATCTCTGCCTGGAAACATTATTGCCGGGTGTGCCGTGCCTCGGATGGCGTTATTCCGTAGTAGTCCTTGAAACAGTTACTGAAGTGACTGCTACTGACAAAGCCGCTTGCCAGGGAAATGTTCAGGATGCTCCGGTTCGTTTGCATGAGCAGGCGCCGGGCATGAACCAGCCGGAGCTCCAGGTAGTAGCGTGAAGGCGAAGTATCCAGGTGGTTCTGGAACAGGCGCTCCACCTGTCGCCGGGAAATATTGGCGCATTCCGCCAGCTCCAGAAGGGAGAGTGGTTCTTCGATGTTGGCCCGCATCAGCGCCAGCAGGGTTTGCAATGCTTCCGGAAAGGTAGGGTCGTCTCCCATGTTCAGTGGCATTGGGCCTACCTGCTCGGCAACCTGATCACAGCTCAGGATTTCGCGTACCGCCCGCACGATGTGTGGGTTTTGCAGCAGTTCGCCAATCAACTTCAGCATCATCTCCAACGCACTGACCGGGCCGGCGCAGGTGGCGTGGTGGCCCTCGATCTCGTAAGCATTGGTGGACACCTTCGCGCTCGGGAAGTTTTCGCGTACATAGGCATGGTTGTCCGGATGCAGGGCACAGGCATGGTGTTCCATCAGGCCTGCCTGAACCAGGGACACACCACCATTCCATAATCCGCCCAAACGAATGCCTTTTTGATCGGCTGTCCTCAGTGTGTTGAGCAGGTACGGTTCCGGGCCCAGCTGGCTGCGATAGCCGCCACAGACAATCAACATATCGACCTGCCCGGGTTTGACCATCAAGGAACCCAGAGTGGTTCCGGTGGACACCTCGATGCCAAGGTCGCTGAGCACGGTTCGGCTTCCGATGCCGATAGTGAAGTGTTCGAACACCGGTTCTGGCGTGATGAGATTGGTCGTAACCAGAGTATCAACGGCGGCGGTAAAGGTAACCATGGAAAAGTGTTCGCGCAGAATAAAACCGATACGCAATGGTGTCTTTACTCGGGGCACCCCGCGACTCATTGGTATTGCCTCAGAAACCGGTTCGCATGAATGTCTCGAATGGATTGCAGCACGCCACGCAGTTCCAGTTTGGCGAGGGCGAGATTGATTCGGTCCACCAGCTCCTGGGCGCCCTGGGCCTGTTTGGGAATCAGGATGTGCATTTTCTGGCGCGAGAACACGAAGCTGAGTCGACGCACGGCGTTCGGGGATTCAAAGACCGTATCGATGGCTTTCCTGGCGGAGAAAATGTCCACGGGAATGACGTCCACCGTACCGGCTTTCAATAATTTGAAACAGTCGGTCAGGGTCTCGGGTTGTTCCAGGGTGGTACCGGGTTGCTGCAGTAAATTGGTCAGGTCGTGCATGAAGTAACCCTGCGGGCGGCAGAAACGATGTCCGGCGAGCCCTTCCAGCTCCGTCGTCCGGACTTTGCCGGCGGTCAAGACGAACGGCACGATGTAATTGGACATCAGGGGTTCCGTGTAGAGGAACCGCCGGGCTCTGTCTTCATTGAAGTACCAGGGAAACGTTGCCTGGTAACGTCCTTCTTCGGTGTCGGAAAGCAGGGCGTTCCAGGTAGGCTGGAACACGACTTCATGCTCCAGACCGGCTTCCGGCATGACGCGATTCACGATTTCAACAATCATGCCACGGCCCTTCAATTCTTCTCCGGTAAAGGGCGCAAGGTTGCCTGAGGTGACTAGCCGAAAGGGGTCCGCAGAAGCGGTACTGAGCAGTGTGAATAGCAGCAAACAAGAGGTAAGGAGCGTCTTCATATCGGTACCCGTATTCAGTCGAAGCTGACAAAAGGTCCTTTAGAGGCAGTCCGTTACCATTCGCGATGAACCTGTCTTCATGAAAAAAAAAGGACGGGGTATCCACTTGGGTCCGTAAAGCTTAACCCCGTCAATATGGGCAAGGCCGTGATTCTCGATGGTAAAAACAAAGCTGATGGATCAGGCGCTGATCATTGAGAAGGCATAGTAGGCCCGATGGAGGATGTTGATCTGCTCGGTCACGACATGGGAGGAATGATTTGCGACAGGGCGTTTGGGGAGCAGGGGATGCGAGTCCTCTTTTTAGCGTTGTCCGTGTCCTGTGCAAGAAAGAATCTGTCGTATACAGGCATGTGCCCGGCGGCCGGGTGTTTAAAGTAGGGAGGGCACTTCCACCACAACAGATTGACAATTAAGGAAGACACTATGACAAGCAATGCATCCAACCGCGGGGTGGTGTACCAGGGCCCCGGCCAGGTCTCCATCGAATCCATCGCCTTTCCCAAACTTACCCTTGGCAACCGGCGTTGCGACCATGGCGTAATTCTGAAAGTACTGACCACCAACATCTGTGGCTCCGACCAGCACATGGTGCGCGGCCGCACCACCGCGCCTGCGGGACTGGTACTTGGCCATGAAATTACCGGCCAGATTATCGAATGCGGCCGGGACGTTGAATTCCTCGAAGTGGGCGACATTGTTTCCGTACCCTTCAACATCGCCTGCGGTCGCTGCCGCAACTGTAAGGAAGGCAAGACCGGCATCTGCCTGAACGTTAACCCCGCCCGTCCCGGCGCTGCCTACGGCTACGTGGACATGGGTGGCTGGGTCGGCGGCCAGACCGAGTACGTCATGGTGCCGTACGCCGACTTCAACCTGCTCAAGTTTCCCGACCCGAACCAGGCCATGGAAAAGATCAAGGACCTCACTCTGCTGTCTGACATCTTCCCCACCGGCTTCCACGGCTGTGTCACCGCTGGCGTCGGCCCCGGTTCCACCGTCTACATCGCCGGTGCAGGTCCGGTTGGCCTCGCTGCTGCCGTCAGTGCTCAGCTGCTTGGTGCCGCCTGTGTCATCGTCGGTGACATGATCCAGGAACGTCTCGACCAGGCGCGCAGCTTTGGCTGCGAAGCCATCGACCTGAAGCAGGATGCTGAACTGCCCGAATTGCTCGAGCAAATCCTCGGCGAGCCGGAAGTTGACTGCTTCGTCGACTGTGTCGGTTTCGAAGCCCATGCCTGCGGCCACCATCACCATCACGAGCAACCGGCCACGGTACTGAACTCCGCGATGCAGGTTACCCGGGCCGGTGGCGAGATCGGTATCCCCGGTCTTTATGTTACTGAAGACCCCGGCGCCGCTGAAGAATCCGCTAAACAGGGTGCACTGAGCATGCGCTTTGGACTCGGTTGGGCCAAGTCCCACTCCTTCCACACCGGCCAGTGCCCGGTCATGAAGTACCACCGCCAACTCATGCAGGCCATCCTGTTTGAGCGTGTCGATATTGCCAGCGCAGTAAATGTGCAAATGATCAGCCTCGATGACGCCCCCAGGGGGTACGCCGACTTTGACGGCGGCGCGGCCAAGAAGTTTGTGATCGATCCGCACGCATCAGTGGCTGCCTGACGTCAACTTTCCGTTAACCTGACGAAGAGGGGGCCGTGTGAACGGCCCCCTCTTTTATTTCAGGCTGACTATGGCAGCTGTTCCAGGAGCTACAAACTGTCGTGAGTCAGGTTTTTAAGGATTGTTTCCCCATACCAGTCCAGGAAGTTGATCACGCCAAATTCGTAAGTCTCCGAATAGGGGCCGGGCTGATACGCCAGTGAATTAATACCCTTCTGGTTTTGCTCAGCCAGTTCCCTGTCCTGTTTGTTGGTCTGGTCCCACACATAACGCATGCGCTCCACGTCGTAGTCGTCGCCTTCCACCGCATCCTTATGCACCAGCCACTTGGTCGTTACCAGCGTCTTCTGCGCGGAAATCGGCTGCACCTGAAACACGATAACGTGATCGCTTTGCATGTGATTCCATGAATTCGGCAGGTGCAGAATCCGCATAGAACCCAGGCTCTGGTTTTGAATGCGTCCCAGGTTTTTCTTGCAGGCCGGTTTACCGTCCATGGTCATCACCGCCGTGCCTTCCTTTAACGGCATCCGCACGATCCGGTTTTGCAATCCGAACTCCACATGTTTGTGCGGAATGCCTTCACGATCCCATTCCGCCGCCTGACGTTCGTAGTGCTCCTTGAATTCCGGTGTGGCTCTGGGGTCCGTGGTGTCGTCCCATTCCAGTAAGGTTCTGAGCAATTCCGGATGGGAGCCCGAGCAGTGATAACACTCCCGGTTGTTTTCAACCACCAGCTTCCAGTTTGCGTTTTCCTCCAGAGTCGACTCTGCCGCCACCTTGGTATTTTCCATGTCGTAAGGTTCCATATAGGCATCCAGGGCGGCCAGATAGGCATCAATCTCGGGCGGCTCGCCCTCGGCCAGGCAGACATAGATAAAACCGCCAGCCGTTTTGCAGTGCGCCGGTTTCAAGCCGAATTCGTTTTTATCGAAACCATCGCCCATTTCCGTCCCGGCAAAAATCAGGTTGCCCTTCAAATCATAGGTCCACTGATGATAGGGGCAGGTCAGGTTCGCCACCTTGCCTTTTTTGGCAGTACACACACGCGAGCCCCTATGGCGGCACACATTATGGAATGCGCGTACTTGTCCATCGCGGTCACGCACTACCAGCACCGGGTTTTGCCCGATCTCCACCGTTATGTAGGCACCCGGTGTTGGCACTTCGCAGGTCATGCCGACAAACAACCATTCCTTCATGAAGACTTCTTCCATATCCACCCGGAAGAGGAAAGGGTCGTTATACAGCGCCCGGGGCAGGGACAGGTTTCGGGGGCGCTCAGTCAGCGTCCGGCTCATATCCCGTCGGGCTTCCCCTATGTGGTTGTATTGTAGGTTGAGTAGGTCGTATTCGGTCATCGGAGCATTTCCTATTAAAAGGGTGTACCTCAGCGTGTGGCGTTACCCGCAAATGATGCGGGTGCGGGTTTTCGGTAACCCATTTTCGCAGGGGTGTCAGGCGCCGGTTATCCGTTAACGACATTCGCGGTTTTCAATTCGACTTGGCGGGCAGGGGAGATGAGTACGGGCTCGGCGGCTGGAGAAGTTGATCAAGACTTTGTCGTAAATGGGTAACTCGTGGCTTTGGTTTTTCACCAGAATGAATCGTCACAGTTCCACCGGTGCATCATCACCCACGATGGAGATTAAATAATGACCAGCGTTACCGAAGTCACCGAACCCTCGTCCCATTTCAATCCGCTCAACACCCGGGTTTGGGCCAACGGCCGCCACCTGGTCCGATGTGTTCGCATTATCCAGGAGACCTGGGACGTCAAAACCTTCTGCTTCAACGCCGAACAGTCCATCATGTTCTTCTTCAAGCCGGGCCAGTTCGTCACCCTGGAGCTGGAAATCGATGGCGAGCAGGTCATGCGTTCCTACACTATCTCAAGTTCACCCTCCGTCCCCTACAGTTTCTCGATCACCGTCAAACGCGTACCCGGCGGTCATGTCTCCAATTGGCTGCACGACAACCTCAGTGAGCATGACGAGCTTGCCGTGCATGGCCCGGTCGGCAACTTCAATTGCATGGACTATCCCTCCGAGAAGGTCCTGCTGCTCTCAGGCGGTGTAGGTATTACGCCACTGATGTCCATGGCGCGCTGGTACTTCGACACCAATGCGGATGTCGATATGGCCTTCATTCACAGCGCCCGCGCGCCCAAGGACATCATCTTCCAGCGCGAACTGGAACACATGTGTTCGCGAGTCCCCAACTTTAACCTCAGTGTTATTTGCGAACGGACCGAAATTGGCCACGCCTGGAATGGCTACCGGGGCTACCTGGACCATACCAAGCTCGAAATGATCGCACCGGATTACCAGAGCCGTCGCATCTTCTGCTGCGGCCCGACCCCCTACATGCGTGCCATCAAGAACCTTCTCATTGAAAACGGCTTCGATATGTCGAGGTACCATGAGGAATCTTTCGGCGCCACTCCGGCCGACGTCACCGAGGATGTGCTGGAGCAAGCGGAAATCGCCGTCAAACAGGCGGAGGACATCAAGGACGCGGATACCTATACCGTCGATTTCACCACCTCCGGCATGAGCGTCCAGATCCTGCCCGGTGAAACCGTCCACGCTGCTGCCAGTCGTCTGGGGCTCAATATACCCAAGGCCTGCGGGGTCGGTATTTGTGGTACCTGCAAGGTGCTGAAAACTCGCGGCGAGGTTGATGTCCAGCACAATGGCGGCATCACCGAGGAAGACCTGACGGAGGGTTACATTCTCTCTTGCTGCAGCACCCCGTTGTCCGATCTCAGCATCGACGGTTGATTTGGGCGGCGTTACACTGAATTTGCCTGATCTGGCGCCCTGGCCCCCGGTTACCTGCGGGCCAGGGTACCCATGTCGCAATTGAGCTCAAATTAGTACGCAATGCGACGTTTTTAGACTGTTCACCGTTCACCGCGGGGCATACTATTAGCACCTGACATTAATCAATTATGACGGGAAGGGAAGGCGTTGGCTTTTCCCAATAAAAACAAAATCCTGACAGTGGTCGCTCGACCCGGACGTATTTCGGGGCCCGCTGATCAACTGGACTTGCAATACAAGAGAGAGGGGTAAGTCCATGAAAGAGAACATTGTTTCTCAGCCTCACCTGATTGAAACACAGCCCTACCGGGTTGGTTTTTTGTTGATCGATAATTTTACCCTGGCTGCCTTGGCGTCAACCATAGAGCCATTGCGCATGGCCAACCAGCTCACCAGCACCGAACTTTACACCTGGCAGCTATTGTCCCGCGATGGCGAAACGGTTAAGGCCAGTGACGGTTTGAGGATATCTCCAGACGGCTCGATTGCCGACAAGAAGGTATTCGATATTGTCATCGTGGTGGGCGGTGTTGATATCACCCGGAGCTATACCTCCAGGGAAGTGAGCTGGCTCCAGCAGCAGGCGCAGAAAAAGGTCCTGCTCGGCGCCGTATGTACCGGTGCCTACGTACTGGCCAGCGGAGGCCTGCTCGACGGCTACCATTGCAGCGCCCACTGGGAATGCCTGGCGTCCCTCCAGGAGCGGTTTCCACGGGTGAACTGTACCCACCAACTCTACACCCTGGACCGGGATCGCATGACCTGCACCGGAGGCCATGTGCCAATGGACATGATGCTCAGCATGATCGCCCGCCAGCACGGCAAGGCATTAACCAATGCGATTTGCGACATGTTCGTCTGCGACCGTGTCCGCCCGGACAACGAATTGCAGCGCACCCCGTTGCGCCGTCTGCTGACCACGGCCCAGCCCAAGCTGGCAGAAGTCACTGAGTTGATGGAAGCCAACATAGAGGAACCCATTGAACTCGAGGAACTTGCCAGCTTCGTTGGCATTTCCCGGCGTCAACTGGAACGGCTGTTTCTTAGGCACCTGAACTGTACTCCCTCGCGCTACTATTTGAAGCTCCGGCTGGATCGGGCGCGTCAGTTGCTGAAACAGACCACCTGTTCCATCATCGAAGTCGCCTCTATGTGTGGTTTTGTATCCGCCCCGCACTTCAGTCGCTGTTATCGCAAGTACATCGGCATCTCTCCCAAGGAGGAACGGGCCGAGGTGTGGTCACTGAAGCAACCGGAGCCGCCAGATGCCGGTGAGGTCGCCACCATACCTACCTCCTCTTATGTTGCCCTGCAGCTGGCTCAGGCAGAGCCATCCTGTGGCGCGGTTAACTTCATGTCGGTTTCGGTGCCGTGTGTTCAGAAGCTTGCCGCCTCGGGTTAACTCGGGTAAACGGATAAAATAAGGGGCTTCGGCCCCTTTTTTTCGTTTTGGCTCTGGCCCGGTGTTCCCCCTCCTCATCCTCGGTGCGCTGCCGATTTTGGTGTTTGCCCTGTCGCTTCCAGTGAACTCGGTTGAACGCCCCATGGATACACTCCCTCTATGCTCAACCAATCAACTGTCGGGGTGTCACATGAACGAAACCGAATTGCACCAGGATTCCATCGTCATCGATGGCCTTGTCATCGCCAAATGGGGCCGTGAACTCTTCGAGGACATGCGCAAGGGTGGGCTGACCGCCGCCAATTGCACCGTTTCCGTCTGGGAGGATTTCCAGGCCACGGTCGACAATATCGTCCTGGTTAACGAACTGATCGAAGACAACAGCGACCTGGTGATGAAAGTGCGGACCACCGACGACATCCGCAAGGCCAAGGAGCTGGGCAAGACCGGCATCATCATGGGCTTCCAGAACGCCCACGCCTTCGAAGACCAGCTCGGTTACATCCAGATCTTCAAGGACCTGGGCGTCGGCGTTGTCCAGATGTGCTACAACACCCAGAACCTCATCGGCACCGGCTGCTATGAGCGGGATGGTGGCCTGTCCGGTTTCGGCCGCGAAGTCGTCGCGGAGATGAACCGCGTCGGCATCATGTGCGACCTTTCCCACGTTGGCAGCAAGACCTCCGAGGAAGTCATCCTCGAATCCCGGAAGCCGGTCTGCTACTCCCACTGCCTGCCATCCGGCCTGAAAGAGCATCCGCGCAACAAATCCGACGAGGAGCTCCGGTTCATCGCCGAGCATGGTGGTTTTGTCGGAGTGACCATGTTCACACCCTTCCTCAAGAAGGGCGTCGACGCCACCATCGATGACTACGTCGAAGCGATTGCCTACATCGTCGACATCGTCGGCGAAGATCAGGTCGGCATCGGCACTGATTTCACCCAGGGGCAGGACAAGGCCTTCTTCGACATGCTCACCCACGACAAGGGGTATGCCCGAGAGCTCACCCGGTTTGGCAAGATCGTCAACCCCGAGGGTATCCGCACCATCGGTGAATTCCCGAACCTGACCGCCGCCTTGCTCCGCAACGGCTTCTCCGAAGAGCTCACCCGCAAGCTCATGGGTGAGAACTGGCTGCGCATCCTTGGCGAGGTATGGGGGGAATGACCATGACTACACACGCACCGGAAATGCCCATCGAAGTCGACAGCGAAACCGGCATCTGGACCACCGACGCACTGCCCATGCTGTATGTGCCGCGGCACTTCTTCATCAACAATCACCAGGCCATCGAAGCGGAGATCGGTCCTGAACGATACGCCGACATTCTCTACAAGGCTGGTTACAAGTCCGCCTGGCATTGGTGTGAAAAAGAAGCGGCGCTGCACGGCCTCAAAGGTAGTGAGGTGTTTGATCACTACATGAAGCGGCTCTCCCAACGTGGCTGGGGTCTGTTCACTGTTGAACATCTCGACATCGCCAGTGGTCAGGCGCGAGTCCGGCTTGATCACTCCGCCTTCGTCTACCACTACGGCAAAGCCGAACGCAAGATCGACTACATGTTCACCGGCTGGTTCGCCGGCGCCATGGACCAGATCGCCAATGACCTCGGATACGACGTTCGCACCCAGGCGGTGCAAACGCAAAGCGCCGCGGAGGAGGGCGTCGATTACGGCGTCTTCGAAGTGACACCGACACCGGACTTCAATACAGCCAACTAAAACAGAAAATTCAGTACGGAGGTAAACAGGGCTTTGCCTGGTTGATGGTGCAAGCCCTAGGAACCTGCGTACAGAATAAAGAGAGAGCCACCATGTCCCAATTCGAAGCACTCTTTCGACCATTACAGATCAACCAGTTGACCATCCGTAACCGGGTCGTCAGCACCGCCCACGCCGAGGTCTACGCCACCGAGGGCGGTATGACCACCGACCGCTACGTCAAATACTACGAAGAGAAGGCCAAGGGCGGCTGCGGTCTGTGTATCTGCGGCGGCTCCAGCGTCGTCTCCATCGACAGCCCGCAAAGCTGGTGGAGCTCGGTCAACCTGTCCACTGACCGCATCATTCCCCACTTCCAGAACCTAGCGGATGCCGTGCACAAACACGGCGGCAAGATCATGATCCAGATCTCCCACATGGGGCGCCGCTCCCGCTGGGACGGCGAAAACTGGCCCAACCTGATGTCGCCCTCCGGCGTCCGTGAACCCGTGCATCGTGCTACCTGCAAGACCATTGAGGAAGAGGAAATCCAGCGCATTATCGGTGACTTCGCCCAGGCTGCCCGGCGCGCCAAAGAAGGCGGCCTCGACGGCGTCGAACTCTCCGCCGTGCACCAGCACATGATCGACCAGTTCTGGTCGCCGCGCGTCAACAAGCGCACCGACCAATGGGGCGGCACCTTTGAAAACCGCATGCGCTTCGGCATGGAAGTGTTGAAGGCTGTGCGCGAGGAAGTTGGTCGTGACTTCGTTGTCGGCATTCGCATCTGTGGCGACGAATTCCACCCGGACGGTCTGAACCACGACGACATGAAGCAGATCGCAAAATACTACAATGACACCGGACTGCTGGATTTCTTCGGCGTCGTCGGTTCCGGTTGTGATACACACAATACCCTGGCCAACGTCATTCCCAACATGTCCTACCCGCCGGAGCCGTTCCTGCACCTGGCCGCCGGCATCAAGGAAGTAGTCGACGTGCCTGTGATCCACGCCCAGAACATCAAGGATCCGAACCAGGCCGAGCGCATTCTGGAAGCCGGTTACGTCGACTTCGTCGGCATGACCCGCGCCCACATCGCCGATCCGCACATCATTGCCAAGATCAAGATGAACCAGGTGGACCAGATCCGCCAGTGCGTCGGTGCCAACTACTGCATTGACCGCCAATACCAGGGCCTGGACGTGCTCTGCATCCAGAATGCCGCCACTTCCCGCGAGCATCTGGGCATGCCACACATCATCGAAAAGACCGAGGGTCCGATCCGCAAGGTGCTGGTCATCGGCGGTGGCCCAGGCGGCATGGAAGCGGCGCGGGTCGCGGCCGAACGCGGCCACGAGGTCACGCTGATCGAAAAAGCCGGTGAACTCGGTGGCCAGATCACCCTTGCCGCGAAGGCACCGCAACGGGACCAGATCGCTGGCATTACCCGCTGGTATGCCCTGGAACTGGATCGCCTTGGCGTCGACCTGCGCTTCAACACCGAAGCCGATGCCTCAGTTGTACGGGATTTTCAGCCGGACGTCTGCATCCTTGCGACCGGTGGGGTTCCGTTCATGGAGCAGATCCCGGAATGGGGGTTCGAGGACGGCCTGGTGGTGTCCTCCTGGGACATCCTCAGCGGCAGGGTTGAGCCGGGCGAGAACGTCCTGGTCTACGACACCATCTGCGAATTCTCCGGTATGTCCGCGGCGGACTATCTGGCTTCCAAGGGGGCACAGGTCGAACTGGTCACCGACGACATCAAGCCCGGTGTCGGTATCGGTGGCACCACCTTCCCGACCTACTACCGCAGTCTGTATGAGCGGGAAGTGATCATGAGTTCCGACATGATGCTGGAAAAAGTCTACGCCGAGGGCGACAAGAAAATCGCGGTGCTGGAGAACGAGTACACCGGGCAGAAAGAGGAGAGGGTGGTCGATCAGGTTGTGATCGAGAACGGTACCCGACCGAACGAAGCCCTGTATTACGAGCTAAAGGACGGCTCGATCAACAAGGGACAGATTGATGTGGAAACCCTGTTTGCCTGTGACGCCCAGCCGGTTTTGAAGGAAGCCGATAAGGGCATGATCCTGTGGCGATTGGGGGATTGCGTGTCCCAGCGGAATACGCACGCGGCGATCTATGACGCACTGCGTTTGTGCAAGGATCTGTAACCCAAGTTCAATGCGATGAGGTACACCATGCTCCTTGACTGGCTGCTCCCAGCTCTCGTGGTCACGGCACTCGCCTTGCTGGTTATCGGCGCCATACGCCGTGTCCTGCTCTGGCGTGCGGGACAACCCGAACCGGTAAGTATCATCGCCGGGCTCATGGCCATGCCGCGCCGCTACCTGGTCGATCTACACCATGTGGTCGAGCGCGACAAAGTCATGTCCAACACCCACGTCGCTACGGCGGGCGGGTTCGTGTTGTCCATGCTGTTGATCATACCGGTGCACGTGCTCGGGCTGGAAAGCCGTTGGCTCAGCATTCCGTTGCTGATCGCCACGGCCCTCATGTTCACCGGCGCCATCTTCGTCTACCGGCGCCGCCGCAATCCACCGGCCCGTCTTTCCAGGGGGCCCTGGATGCGATTGCCGAAAAGCCTGCTGATGTTTTCGGCATCTTTTTTCCTACTCACCTTGCTGACGTCCGGTTTCCTGCCGGAGAGTTTCGGGAGTTGGGTGCTCGTGGCCGTACTGCTGGTGGGCGTAACTCTGGGCCTGTCCGAAATGCTCTTCGGCATGGGCTGGGGCGGGCCGATGAAGCATGCGTTTGCCGGTGCACTGCACCTGGCATTCCACCGTCGCCCGGAACGCTTCGGCGGCGGTCGTTCCACTGGTCTGAAACCGGTCAATCTGGATGGCAAACTGGGTGTGGCGGAACCCAGGGATTTCAAATGGAATCAGCTGCTGGGTTTCGACGCTTGCGTGCAATGTGGCCGCTGTGAAGCGGTTTGCCCGGCCTTTGCCGCCGGCCAGCCGTTGAACCCGAAGAAACTGATCCAGGATATGGTCGTGGGCCTGGCCGGGGGAACCGATGCCAACTACGCCGGCAGCCCCTATCCCGGCACAGAAGTCGGCAAGGCGGAAGGCAACCCGCACCAGCCCATAGTGGATGGCTTGGTCAGCGCCGACACCCTTTGGTCCTGCACCACCTGCCGCGCCTGTGTCGAAGAGTGTCCGATGATGATCGAGCATGTTGATGCCATCGTCGATATGCGTCGTCACCTGACCCTGGAACGGGGTGAAACCCCGAACAAGGGCGCCGAAGTGCTGGACAACCTGATCGCCACCGACAATCCCGGCGGCTACGAACCCGGCAGCCGGATGAACTGGGCGGCGGACCTTGATCTGCCGCTGATGGCCGATAAGCAAGACGCTGAGGTGTTGTTCTGGGTGAGCGACGGATGCTTCGATATGCGCAGCCAGCGTATCCTGCGCGCCTTCGTCAAGATCCTGAAGGCCGCGAATGTCGACTTCGCCGTGCTTGGCAACGAGGAACGGGATTCCGGTGACGTCGCCCGCCGTCTCGGCGATGACGCCACTTTCCAGTCCCTGGCCAGGCACAACATTGCCACGCTTGGTAAGTACCGCTTCCAGCGCATCGTCACCACGGACCCCCACGCCTTCCACGTGCTGAAAAACGAGTACGGCGACTTTGGTGGCCACTACGAGGTATTGCACCACAGCACGTTCATCAACGAGCTGGTTGAACAGGGCCGGCTCACGTTGGACCGTTTCAAGGGCGGTACCGTCACCTATCACGATCCCTGTTACCTGGGACGCTACAACGGTGAGTACGAATCCCCGCGCGCCTTGCTCGGTGCCCTGGGCATCCAGGTCAGCGAGATGGAACGCTCCGGCTACCGTTCACGCTGCTGCGGGGGCGGGGGTGGGGCGCCCATCACCGACATTCCGGGGGAGCACCGCATCGCCGACATGCGTGTCGATGACGCCCGCAAGGTGGAGGCCGAGACCATCGCCGTCGCCTGTCAGCAATGCACCTCCATGCTTGAGGGCGTGGTTGAGCCGCGCCCCGAGATTCGTGACCTGGCCGAGCTGGTGGCCGATGGCCTGATCATTGAAACAGCCGAATCGACCGCTCCGGCAGCCCAACCCATTGCCGAGGAGGTGCACTGATGACGGATATCCCAAGGCGCGACCCGCGCACCGAATGGATACTGCGCAATCGTCTGCACCCTCAGTATGATGAGATGATCGCCGTTAATAGCGGTCCGGTGCGCGGCCCCACCGGCCTGTTACGTAAGAATCCCCACGCCGTTGGCTTTATCGGACCCAATGGTATCAAACGCATCGACCGCAGCGCCGGTCTGACCGGCGGCGCGGGCGGTCTGTCGTCACGTGCCAAAGGCCGCTCGGCCCAGGCGGAAGTCGAGTTGCCGTTGCATCGCGTTGAACAACCCGATTTCTATGTGGCCGTGGTTGTCGACCTGGCGGGCGGCCGCCTGAGCGGTCATGACAAGGATATCCTTGGTCAGGCCCATCAGTTGGTGAAAGCCACGGAAGGCGAGGGTGCTGTTGTGGCCGTAGCTCTGGGCGAGGCCCGGGAGGCGGCGTTTGACACCGCAGGCGCTGACCGCCTTGTTCATGTGACCGAGGTTCACGGCCAGTCGCTGACCGGTTACTGCCCCGAACAGAAACTGGCCGTGCTGGAGGCGGTTGAATCCGAGCTCGCACCACGTTATTGGCTGTTCCCGGATTCTGTCCACGGCGGCGCCGATCTTGGCTCCCGCCTAGCCGCTCGCCTGGGCGATCGTCCGGCCGTGCACGCCTGGCAAGTGGATGCCGAACACAGCGTCTGTCGTGGCGGCAGCCAGTTGACGGATTGGCACCGACCCACGGCCCGAGTCAGCCTGCTGGCGGAGGAATGCGCACTGCCAATCGATGAGACCCGGCACGAAGCCAAACCGATCGAACTGCCATCGATTCGCAAGGTAACACCGCACATCGAAGACCTCGGTCAGGTCGAGGTTGACCCGAGTAAGATCGCCCTTGGGGAAGCCGAATTCATTCTCTCCGCCGGTAACGGGGTACGTGACTGGCAACAGTTCCATGCAGTAGCCACTGCCATTGGCGCCACCGAAGGCGCCAGCCGGGTCGCCGTGGACGATGGTAATATGCCGCGTTTCCGACAGGTTGGCGCCACTGGCACCTGGGTGACAGCGCGGGTTTATGTCGCGGTGGGTATTTCCGGCGCCATCCAGCACATGCAGGGTATCGGCCGGTGCGACAAAGTGGTGGCCATCAACCTCGATGATGGCTGCGATATGATCAAACGGGCCGACCTGAGTGTGATTGGTGACAGCCAGGGCATCCTCGCTGAATTGCTGCGGTTGGCTGAAGGCCGGCAAAGTGGAACGGAAGCCGCATCCCCCGCCGAATCCACTGAGGAGGAACGTCATGTTGCCTGACTCTTTATCCAACCCCGACCTCAAGGTCGCCTCGCTTATTTCCGTTGGCCAACATGCCAAGTCCGGCCGCGCGCGGCGGGCCAGCCAGGATGCCCGTGCCGTTGAACTCGGTCTGAAGATGGCAGGCGCCGCTTCCCGACTCATCCACGTCGGTGGTGGTGATGAAACCGGCCTCCGCCAGTACCTTGGCATGGGCTTGCCGGAAATAACCCTGCTCAAGGCTGACGGTAGGGCGGATGCCGTCCCCATTTTGGTGCGCTATCTCAAGGAACAGCCCGCGGACATCGTCCTCACCGGCATTCACGCCGAGCAGGGCGAGGCCTCCGGCATGGTCCCTTACCTGGTGGCGGAACACCTTGGCTGGCCCATCGTTCCCCGTATCGCCGACATCCAGAAGGTGGAGGAAGGCTTTGCCGAAGTGCTGCAAGCCCTGCCACGTGGTCAGCGCCGTCTGCTGCGCGTTCCGCTGCCGTTCATTGCGACCGTCGACAATGCTGCTCCCGAGGCGCGGCAATATGCTTTCGGCCCGGCCCGTCGCGGACTGATGGATGACGTAGCGGTTAACGCACCGGTTGATGAAGCCCGGTTGGAGTGGCAAGAGAATCCCGCCAAACCCAGACCCAAGCGCCTCAACGTTGTCAAAGCCAAGTCCGCCGCTGACCGGTTCAAGGCGGCCACGGCAAAACCCCAGGGGCAGGGCGGCAAGGTCATCCGTGACGGCACGGACCGGGAGAAGGCGGAGGCGATCATGGAGCTGCTAATTGCTGAGGGAGTGGTGAGGTGATTTCCCGAGGCGGCAGGGATATCGCGACCTTGCCGCTTTAAGACACGCAACCCCCTTTCCATGTCGCAGTTGGAGTTCTGGCCTGATCTGCAATGCCATACCATAATCCTCGCCCGGGACAGATCGGAGCGGCTGGCAGCATGGTAGTCATGCTCAGGTAAACCCGACGTGCAGGCCTTATTCGATATGGCCTCGGGCTCTCGAAAAACAACAACCCGATAATAACGAATTACTCTGGAGAGCCCCCTTATGACTAGACGTGCGCAGCCCGCAGTCGACGCTGATCGTCTTTACGACGACGTCGATTACCAGATCGGGCAAGACAATATCCAAGTCGCCGGGTTTGACGTCCACAACCCGGTGTTTGGTATCAGCGCCATACTCATCCTTGTTTTTGTTGCAGGTACCCTGTTCGCGACCGAAGCGGCCAACGGTATGCTGTTGGGCGCCCGCGGCTGGGTGATTGAGCACTTTGACTGGCTGTTCATGGCCGGTGGCAACCTGTTTGTGGTTTTCTGCCTGGCGTTGATTCTCCTGCCAGTCAGCAAGGTCCGCATTGGCGGTGACCATGCCAAACCGGAATTTTCCACATTGTCCTGGTTTTCCATGTTGTTTGCGGCGGGCATGGGCATTGGCCTGATGTTCTGGAGCGTCGCCGAACCCGTTGCCTATTTTACCGACTGGTACGGTACCCCGCTTGGTGTGGCCGCCAATACTGCCGAAGGTAAATCCATGGCTCTGGGCACCACCATGTTCCATTGGGGCCTTCATCCCTGGGCCATGTACGGCATAGTCGGCCTTTCGCTGGCATTTTTTGCCTATAACAAAGGCTTGCCATTAACGATTCGATCCGCCTTTTTCCCGATTCTCGGGAACCGTATCTGGGGGCCAATTGGTCATGTAATTGATATTGTTGCCGTGTTGGCGACCATCTTTGGTCTGGCCACGTCCCTTGGCCTTGGCGCGCAACAGGCCGCCAGTGGTCTGGCTTACCTCGGAATCGTGGAGAACGGCATCGGTACGCAGATCGGATTGATCGCATTCATCACCGCCATTGCCATTTTTTCAGTGGTTCGTGGTCTGGATGGCGGCGTAAAGCTGCTCAGCAACATCAACATGGTCATTGCGTTCATTCTGCTGCTTTTCGTCATCGTCGTCGGTTCCATCAGCGGCTTCTTCGCCAACCTGTTTGACCTGTTCTGGTCCTATGGGAAAAACATTCTGCCCCTCAGTAATTGGGTAGGCCGGGAAGATGAAACCTGGTTCCATGGCTGGACCGTATTCTATTGGGCCTGGTGGATTTCCTGGTCGCCTTTCGTTGGTATGTTTATCGCCCGTGTGTCCAAGGGCCGCACCGTGCGTGAATTCATGCTCGCGGTATTGATTATCCCGACTCTTGTTTGTGGGATCTGGGTAACTGCGTTCGGCGGCAACGCGCTGGACCAGATCCAGGCTCAAGTGGGAGCGTTGAGCGGTGGGCTTACCGAAGTACCGCTCGCCATGTTCCAGATGATGGAAAATATGCCGTTGGCCTCTTTGATTTCCTTCCTCGCCATTGTTCTGGTGCTGGTGTTTTTTGTTACCTCCTCGGACTCGGGATCGCTGGTGATCGATGGTATTACCGCCGGTGGCAAACAGGATGCCCCCGTTGCCCAGCGTGTGTTCTGGGCGACCATGGAAGGCGTAATTGCCGCCACCCTGTTGTTTGGCGGTGGCGCACAGGCACTGAACGCACTTCAGGCGGGTGCGGTTACCGCCGGCTTGCCGTTCGCCGTCATCCTGATTCTGATGTGCGTAAGTTTGTACAAGGGGTTGAACGGGGAGGCGAAAACACAGCTTAAATACAGCGTGTAACCCTCAGGGCGGAAGAGCGATATCCAATCAGCTCTTCCGCCCACCCCCTTCTGGCCCGGATACCTGCTTCAGCCACCCATGCGCTCCCACGCTTGAATGTGTCGCAGGCGAGCAACCCGGCGCTTTCTCCACGATTACAATGACCCATCAAGTGCAGAATTTTCCGGGTGACCAAAATGAATATAATCGCAACCACCGACGTTCAGCACAAAGTGCGCCACATCATTGCCGGCCTGAAACACAAACCGGGTGCCCTTATGCCCATCCTGCATGCCATCCAGGGCGAACTCGGCTACATCCCCGGCGACGTTGTGCCAACCATCGCCGAAGGCCTGCAGATGACCCGCGCAGAAGTTCACGGCGTCATCAGCTTTTATCATGATTTTCGCGCCGCCGCCCCCGGCAAGCACACTATCCAGATCTGCCGGGCCGAAGCCTGCCAGGCTCGCGATTGCCGAACACTGGAACGCCATGCCCAGCAGACACTCGGCGTCGACTACCACCAAACCACCCTGGATGGCGAGATCACCCTTGAGGCCGCCTACTGCCTTGGAAACTGCGCCACCGGACCCTCGATCCGCATCGGCGACGACATTCACGGCCGTGTCACACCGGCCCGTTTCGACGCCCTGATCGACCAGCTACAGACCGTACCGCTCACTATCCAGGCGGCGCAGGCAGGGGCAAACAAAAAGGAAGACAGCAACCATGGTTAAAGTCTTTGTGCCACGAGACACCACCGCCTTATCACTCGGTGCGAGCCAGGTCGCGGATACGCTGAAACAGGCCTGCCGTGAACAGAACGCTGACATCGACCTGATTCGTAATGGCTCACGAGGCCTTTTCTGGCTGGAACCCCTGGTTGAAGTCGAGACCGGGCAGGGCCGTGTTGCCTACGGCCCCGTGACTCCAGAAGACATCCCGGCGCTGCTCGACCAGGGCATGCTCGAAGGCAAGCCAGGTCACCCTTTGTATCTGGGTCTGACCGAAGAGATCCCGTACCTGAAGAGTCAGCAGCGCCTGACCTTCAGTCGCGCCGGCATCATCGACCCCACGTCGCTGGATGATTACATTCACCTGGGCGGCTACGTCGGCCTGCGTAAAGCCCTGGCCAGGATTCCCCAGGAGATTGTCGACGAAGTGAAAGCCTCCGGTCTGCGCGGTCGGGGTGGGGCGGCCTTCCCGGCTGGCATCAAATGGCAGACGGTGCTTGATGCGGACGCCCGCACCGGTAGCAGCCCCTATTCCGAACGCAAGTTTATCGTCTGCAACGCGGACGAGGGTGACTCCGGCACCTTTGCCGACCGACTGGTGATGGAAGCCGATCCCTTCATGCTGATCGAAGGCATGACCATCGCCGGCCTCGCCGTCGGCGCGGACACCGGCTACATCTACCTGCGCTCCGAATACCCGGTTGCCCATAAGATTCTGAACGAAGCCATCGCCAGGGCTGAGGAAGCCGGTTATCTGGGCGGCAACGTGTTGAGCTCTGGCAAGGCATTTCACCTGGAAGTTCGCCTCGGCGCCGGCGCCTACATCTGCGGCGAAGAAACCTCTCTGCTCGACAGCCTGGAAGGCAAGCGCGGCCAAGTGCGAGTCAAACCCCCGTTGCCCGCGTTGAAAGGCGCCTTTGGCCAGCCGACCGTGGTCAACAACGTGCTCACACTGGCTGCCGTACCCTTTATTCTGGCCGAAGGCGGCCAGGCTTACGCTGACTACGGCATGGGCCGTTCCCGGGGCACTCTGCCGTTCCAGCTGACCGGCAACATCGAACGCGGTGGCGTGGTGGAGCTGGCGTTCGGCGTCACCCTGCGTGAACTGCTGGAAGACTACGGTGGTGGTACAGCCTCTGGCAGGCCGATGCGCGCTGTGCAGGTCGGTGGCCCGCTGGGTGCCTACATGCCCGAAAGCCAGTGGGACACGCCACTCGATTACGAAGCCTTCAGCGACGTTGGCGCCGTGGTCGGCCACGGCGGCATCGTGGTGTTTGATGACACCGTGGACATGCTCGACCAGGCCCGCTTCGCCATGGAATTCTGCGCCGTGGAATCCTGCGGTAAATGCACACCCTGCCGCATAGGTTCCACTCGGGGCGTGGAGGTCATCGACCGCATCCGCGCCAACCAGGAGCGGGATTACCACCTGAATTTGCTGGAAGACCTTTGCGACACCCTGGAAGACGGCTCCCTCTGCGCCATGGGCGGCATGACGCCTAACCCGGTGCGCAGCGCCCTGCAGTACTTCCCGGACGACTTTCACCAAGACCGCACCACCGCGTCCCGCACGCCGGCGGGGGAGGCCTGATCATGTTGCATATCTACGATCCGAACACCCGCTCTGACCGTGATCTGGGCACGCCGCCCCCGGTCGAGACCGGCCACACCGTATCACTGACCATTGACGGCCAGGCGGTGACCGTGCCCGAGGGCTCCTCCGTGCTGCGCGCCGCTGCCATCGCCGGCATCCAGATTCCCAAGCTGTGCGCCTCCGATAACCTCGAGGCCTTCGGCTCCTGCCGCCTGTGCGCAGTGGAGATCGAAGGCCGCCGTGGCCTGCCGGCCTCCTGCACTACGCCGGTGGCCGAGGGCATGAGCGTTATCACCCAGAACGAGCGCGTCGCCAAGCTGCGCCGCAACGTGATGGAGCTGTACATTTCCGACCACCCACTGGACTGCCTGACCTGTCCCGCTAACGGCGACTGTGAGCTGCAGGACATGGCCGGTGCCGTCGGCCTGCGCGAGGTGCGCTACGGTTACGAGGGCAAGAACCACCTCGAGGCCGAGAAAGACACCAGCAACCCCTATTTCACCTTTGATACCAGTAAATGCATCGTGTGCTCGCGTTGCGTGCGGGCCTGCGAGGAAGTGCAGGGCACCTTTGCGCTGACCATCGACGGCCGGGGCTTCGATTCCAAGGTCGCGGCGGGCCAGGGCGAAGACTTCATGGATTCCGAGTGCGTCTCCTGCGGCGCCTGTGTCCAGGCCTGCCCAACGGCGACACTGATGGAAAACTCGGTGATTGATCAGGGCCAGCCAGAACATTCGGTGGTGACCACCTGCGCCTATTGCGGCGTCGGCTGCTCATTCAAGGCCGAGATGAAAGGCAACACCGTGCTGCGCATGGTGCCGTTCAAGGATGGCCACGCCAACCACGGGCATTCCTGTGTCAAAGGCCGCTTCGCCTTCGGTTATGCCACCCATCCGGAACGGCTGACCAAGCCGATGATCCGCAACCACACCGACGAACCCTGGCGCGAAGTCAGTTGGGAGGAGGCGATCCAGTTCGCGGCCGAGCGCATCAGGGCCATCCAGGCCAAATACGGCCGCGACAGCGTCGGTGGTATTACATCTTCCCGCTGCACCAACGAGGAAGCCTACCTGGTGCAGAAACTGGTGCGTACCGCGTTCGGCAATAACAACACCGACACCTGTGCCCGCGTCTGCCATTCCCCGACCGGCTACGGTCTGAAGCAGACGCTAGGTGAAAGCGCCGGCACCCAGACCTTCGATTCGGTGATGAAATCCGACGTTATCGTCGTTATCGGCGCAAACCCGACCGATGCCCATCCGGTGTTCGGCTCGCAACTGCGCCGCCGTCTACGCCAGGGCGCCAGGCTGATCGTCGCCGACCCGCGTTCCATTGACCTGCTGAACACACCGCACGGCGGCGAGGCGCTGCATCTGCCGTTGCGTCCCGGCACCAACGTCGCCCTGATCAACGCCCTGGCCCATGTTGTCATCACCGAAGGACTGGAAGACCGCATGTTCATCGCCAGCCGTTGCGACGGAAGCGAGTACGCCACCTGGAACGACTTTATCCGTGACGAACGCCATTCACCGGAAGCGACGGAAGACATCACCTGCGTTCCGGCCGCTAAAGTCCGCGAAGCGGCCCGGCTGTATGCCCAGGCGGGTAATGGCGCTATTTATTATGGCCTGGGTGTGACCGAACACAGCCAGGGCTCCACCATGGTGATGGGCATCGCCAACCTCGCACTGGCCACCGGCAACATCGGCCGCGAAGGCGTGGGCGTTAACCCGCTGCGTGGTCAGAACAACGTCCAGGGTTCGTGCGACATGGGGAGCTTCCCCCATGAACTGCCGGGCTACCAGCACGTCTCCCGGGAGGGCCCGCGTAAGGCCTTCGAAGACGCCTGGGGCGTTACGATCAACAGCGAACCCGGCCTGCGCATCCCCAACATGTTCGATGCCGCCATCGACGGCAGCTTCAAGGGGCTGTACGTGCAGGGCGAGGACATCGCCCAGTCCGATCCCAATACCCACCATGTGGAACAGGCGCTTGGTTCGCTGGAATGCCTGATCGTGCAGGACCTCTTCCTGAACGAGACCGCCAAGTTCGCCCACGTGCTGCTGCCCGGCTCCTCGTTCCTGGAAAAGGACGGCACGTTCACCAACGCCGAACGACGCATCAACCGCGTGCGCAAGGTGATACCGCCGCTGGCCGGCAAGGGCGACTGGGAGGTCACCCAGGACCTGGCGAACGCACTGGGCTATGCCATGCACTACGACCATCCCGAGCAGATCATGGCCGAAATTGCCAGCCTGACACCCAGTTTCCAGGGCGTGACTTACCAGAAACTGGATGAGCTCGGCAGCATCCAATGGCCGTGTAACGATGATAATCCGATTGGCACTCCGATCATGCACGAGCAGGACTTTCCAATTGGCAAGGGCCGGTTCATGGTCACCGACTACGTGCCCACAACAGAGCGTGCCAACCGCCGTTTCCCCCTGCTGTTGACCACGGGCCGTATCCTCAGCCAATACAACGTCGGTGCCCAGACAAGACGCACCGACAACCAGGCCTGGCATGAGCAGGATTGGCTGGAGTTGCACCCCCACGACGCCGAAGAGCGCGGTATCAATGACGGAGACTGGGTCGGCCTTACCAGCCGCTCAGGTAATACCGTGCTGCAGGCCAAAATCAGTACCCGCATGCAACCGGGTGTGGTCTATACCACCTTCCACCACCCCGTGAGCGGTGCGAACGTCATCACCACCGACAATTCGGACTGGGCCACCAACTGTCCTGAATACAAGGTCACTGCCGTACAGTGCGAAAAGGTTGCCCAACCTTCGGCGTGGCAACAGCGCCACCTGGAACAACATAAAAAACAATGGGACTTCTACCAAGGGTAGTCCGCAGTGGAGAGCACACGATGCGAATAGGCGTTACTAGAGAGATCGACGAAGGGGAAAAACGCGTGGCGTTGACCCCGGAAGTCGCGATACAGCTGCAAGAGCTGGGCTTCAGCCTCGCTATCGAAACAGGGGCCGGCTTACAGGCCAGTTTCGATGACGACCAGTACCGTGAAGCCGGTGTTGAGATTATCGAGGACCCGAAAGAACTGTGGCATTCGTCCGACATTGTCATGAAAGTACGTCCGCCCAGCCAACACCCGGAACTGGGCTTTTATGGTGTTGAGCTGCTGGGCAAGGGCCAGACCCTGATCAGCTTCCTCTATCCGGCGCAAAACCCCGAACTGCTGGAGGAACTGTCCAACCGTGGCGTCACCGCCCTGGCCATGGACTCGGTGCCGCGTATTTCCCGTGCCCAGAAGATGGACGCGCTGAGCTCCATGGCTAACATCGCGGGTTACCGCGCGGTGGTTGAGGCGTCCCAGCACTTTGGCCGTTTCTTCACCGGACAGATTACCGCCGCCGGCAGGATTCCTCCGGCCAAGGTGCTGGTGATCGGCGCCGGGGTGGCGGGGCTCGCCGCCATCGGTGCGGCCAAGAGCATGGGTGCCGTGGTGCGGGCCTTCGACACCCGCCCCGAGGTGAAGGAGCAGGTAGAGAGCATGGACGCGGAGTTCCTGATGCTCAGTTTTGAAGGCGAGGGCGATGGCGAGGACGGCAGCGGCCAGGGTGGCTACGCCAAGACCATGAGCCCCGAGTTCATCGAAGCCGAGATGGCACTGTTCGCGGAGCAGGCCAAGGACGTTGATATCATCATCACCACCGCCCTGATTCCGGGCAAGCCGGCGCCGGAATTGATCACCGAGGGCATGGTCGCCAGCATGAAACCGGGCAGCGTTATCGTCGACCTGGCGGCCGAAACCGGTGGCAACTGCAAGCTGACCGAGACCGACCAGGTGGTGGTCAGGCACGGCGTTACCCTGATCGGCTACACCAACCTGCCGAGCCGCCTGGCGTCGCAGGCCAGCCAGCTCTACGCCACCAACCTGCGCCACCTGCTGAGCGACCTGTGCCCGGAGAAGAACGGCGAGATTGTCGTCAACATGGAAGACGAGGTGATTCGCGGCGCCACCGTGGTGAAAGAAGGCGAGGTCACCTGGCCGCCGCCCGCACCGCGCCTGTCGGCGGCGCCAAAGACCGACATGGGCGACAAGGCCCGGGTCGAGGTTGAAAAGGCGGAGCCCCGGCCGAAACACCCGCTGGCCTTCCTGGCACCCCTGGCATTCGCAGGGCTCGGGCTGCTGGGCCTGGGTTCGGTGGCGCCGCCGGAGTTCATGGGGCATCTCACGGTTTTCGTGCTGTCCTGCTTCGTTGGTTACATGGTGATCTGGGGGGTGTCGCACTCACTGCATACGCCACTGATGAGCGTCACCAACGCCATCAGTAGCATCATCGTTATCGGTGCTCTGATGCAGATATCCAGCGAGCAACCCCTGGTGCTGATACTGGCCGTGTTGGCGGTGTTCATCACCAGCATTAATATCGTCGGCGGTTTCGCCGTCACCCAGCGCATGCTGCGGATGTTCAGGAAATAGGGTGGGTATGATGATCACAGGTGTAATCACGGCTTCTTACATAGGGGCGAGCGCACTCTTTATTCTCGCACTGGGCGGCCTCAGCCATCAGGAATCCGCACGGCGCGGAAATCTCTATGGCATGCTGGGCATGGGCCTGGCGTTGGTAGTGACGATTTTCGGTATCGTCACCAACAACTACTTCTTCCTGCTGCCAGGCATGATCGCCGGTGGCGCTATCGGTTGGTATCTGGCGAAAAAGGTCGAGATGACCCAGATGCCGGAGCTGGTTGCGATCCTTCACAGCCTGGTGGGGCTGGCCGCGGTTTTCGTGGGTTACGCCAACGCCCTGGGGCACAGTGAGCTCAGCGGTGTCGAGAAGACCATCCACGACATCGAAACCTACATCGGCATCCTGATCGGCGCGGTCACCTTCACCGGTTCCGTCGCCGCCTACCTCAAGCTGAGCGCCAGGATCAGCGGCAAGCCCTTGCAGCTACCGGCGCGGCACCTGTTCAACGCCAGCCTGGGTGTGGCGGCGGTGGTATTCGGCGTGCTCTTCGTGGAACAGTCCGCCGCCGGCGGTGGCCTGCTCTGGCTGGTGCTGATGACCGTTGTCGCACTGGTGTTCGGCCTGCACATGGTTCTTGCCATCGGCGGCGCCGACATGCCGGTGGTGGTGTCGATGCTCAACAGTTACTCCGGCTGGGCCGCGGCCGCAATGGGATTCATGCTGGGCAACGATCTGTTGATCGTGGTCGGTGCGCTGGTCGGCAGTAGCGGTGCCATCCTCAGCTACATCATGTGTAAGGCGATGAACCGAAAGTTCGTCAGCGTCATCCTCGGTGGCTTCGGCGGTGGTTCGAGCATAAGCGCCGAAGCAGGCCCGGCTGGTGAGGCCGGCAACGTGAATCCGATTGAGGCGGAGGGGGTAGCGCACCTGCTGGAGAGCGCCAAAGAAGTGATGATCCTGCCGGGTTACGGCATGGCGGTCGCCCAGGCACAGCACACGGTCTTCGAAATCAGCAATAAGCTGCGGGAGATGGGTGTCAACGTGCGCTTCGGCATTCATCCGGTGGCAGGCCGCATGCCGGGTCACATGAACGTGCTGCTGGCCGAGGCGAGGGTGCCCTACGACATCGTCTATGAGATGGACGAAATCAACAAGGACTTCCCCAACGTGGATGTTTCGGTGGTGATCGGCGCCAACGACATCGTCAATCCGGCGGCCCAGGAAGTGCCGGACAGCCCCATCGCCGGCATGCCGGTCCTCGAACCCTGGAACGGCAAGACCACCATCGTGCTCAAACGAGGCATGGCCACCGGCTACGCCGGCGTCGACAACCCGCTGTTCTATAAGGACAACACTCGTATGCTTTTTGGCGACGCCAAGGAAAGTGTCGATGCGGTACTGAAATTCCTCGGGCGCTGAAGGAGGCATATACCTACTGAGGTATATGGAGCGCCGGTGGCCCGGCCGGGTAGGCTTGTTTGCAAAGTCAATCAATGTCGGGAGAAGCCCATGAAAACCAGTGCGGAATGGAAAGCCCTGAGTGAGTCTGTGAGTTTGCACGGGCGGGCATTTATCGCCGGTCAGTTCCGGAATGCCGTGTCCGGTGAGACCTTTCCGGCCATCAACCCGGCGACCGAACAGACACTCACGGATGTCGCCAGCTGCGATCAAGCCGATGTCGACCTGGCCGTGTCCGCTGCCCGCGAGGCTTTTGTTTCCGGCGCCTGGTCGGATCTGGCTCCGGGCGACCGTAAGCGCATTCTGCTGCGTCTGGCGGACCTGGTTGAGAAACACGGTGATGAACTGGCAGTGCTGGACAGCCTGGACATGGGCAAGCCCATCAGTGAGATGATGAGCATCGACGTGCCGGATTCCATTGACTGCCTGCGCTGGACGGCCGAATCCATCGACAAGCTTTACGGCGAGATTGCACCGACGGGCAACGACACCCTCGGCCTGATCCGCCATGAGCCTGCGGGCGTCGTCGCAGCGATCACCCCCTGGAATTATCCGCTGATGATGGCCACCTGGAAGATTGCCCCGGCACTGGCGGCGGGCAATTCAGTCATCCTCAAGCCTTCCGAGAAAAGTGCGCTGAGCGTGCTGCGACTGGCGGAGCTGGCGAAAGAGGCGGGCATTCCCGATGGCGTGTTCAATGTGCTGCCCGGCTTCGGTCACACCGCGGGCAAGGCGCTGGCGCTCCATAACGACGTCAATGTACTCGCCTTTACCGGCTCCAGCCGCGTCGGCGGACTGCTGATGGAATATGCCGGCCAATCCAATCTCAAGCGGGTGTGGATTGAGGCGGGTGGCAAATCGCCGATGCTGGTGTTTGAGGATTGCGAGGACATTGAGAAGGCGGCGTCGACGGCAGCCGCAGCGATATTCTCCAATCAGGGCGAAGTCTGTATCGCCTGTTCCCGGCTCTATGTCCAGTCGTCCATCCGCGAGCGTTTCACGGAAGCCTTGCTGGAGGCGGCGAAGGCCTATCAGCCCCGGGATCCACTTGATCCGGACACCCGCATGGGTGCGCTTGTCGACAAGACCCAGTTGGAGACCGTGGCCCGCTATATTCAGTTGGCGATCGACGAGGGTGGCCAGGTGCTGACCGGCGGTGTTCCGGAAGCGGTGCCGGGGCAGGGCTACTTCGTCGGGCCCACCATCATTGGCGATGCCCACAACGGCATGCGCTTCGTGCAGGAAGAAATTTTCGGCCCGGTGTTGGCCCTGGGTGAGTTCAGCGACGAAGCCGAGGCCATCCACCTGGCCAACGACAACCGTTATGGCCTGGGCGCATCGGTCTGGACGGGCAATTTGTCCCGGGCCCATCGCGTCAGCCGGAAAATTCAGAGCGGTATGGTCTGGGTCAACGGCTGGGGCGGCGGTGACAGCACAATGCCGTTCGGCGGGGTGAAAGCCTCCGGTTATGGCCGGGACAAGTCCCTGCATGCGCTTGAGAAATACACGGACCTGAAAACCGTGTGGATCAGTCTCTGATCAGTGCTCAAGGCTCGTGGGGTTATCTTCCAGGTGGGTCAGGTGGTTGATGAATTGTGTGAAGATTTCCGCCTGAGTGGAGGTGTTCAGCCGCGTATGGATGTTCTTGCGGTGCACCTTCACGGTCCCCACGCTGATCTTCAGGCTATCGGCAATCGCCTGGGACGAAAAACCACGCAGGATCAGATCGGTGATTTCCCGCTCTCGCTGGGTGAGTACGCCGCTGGCAAACGAACGCAGGGCGCGCTTCATGGGGCCGTCGGAACGACCGTATTGCAGGAATTCACCGGACTGGGCCTGCCAGAACTGGCGCACCAACGCGCTGATGACCGGGTAGAATTCCTGCAGGGCATTTAACTCAGTGCGGGAAATGCTCTCCAGCGATGCCTTGCGCCCGAGGGTGATGGCGCAGGTCACTTTGTCATCGAGACGGATCAGCAGGTTGATCTCGTCCACCAGGCCGAAGTTCTGGTAACAGGTCTGGTAGTACTCTGTGCTCCTGAACGAATCCGGCATAATCTCGGCCAGACGTACAATGCCGTGCGATGCTCCGTTCTTGATGGCATGGAACAGCGGGTCAAGTACATAAGAGTGGCTCAGGTACTGGCGCAGGGTGTCGCTTTGTTCCTCTGGTGCGGAGGGATGGACCAGGATCGGTCGCAGGGACTTCTTATAGGTCAGTAGAAGGATCGTATCGAAGAAACACAGCGTCGACAGGAAAGCCTCCAGCATGGTCGGGAAGCTGCGCAGGCGCTGATGCTCAATGAGGACCGCCAGGTTCTTCTGCCAGCTCTCGTTCGCCTGTATCTGATTCACGCGATCTCTCATCACACACCTTAATTGTCTTTCTTTCAAGGCTAAGCCAATTAGTGGACCGAAGCCAGTCCGATCCACAGCAAGGCTCATGCCGCAGAAATGCCGCCCACCCGGGCGTAGGTGCGATCCAGCGCGACACGTAGGCGATCCACCATCTCATCCACCTCTGCATGGCTGATAACCAGCGGCGGCGAGAGCACGATCCGGTTGCCACAGGCCCGTGCAATCAGCCCGCTGGCGGTGCACTCGTCCCGGCACAGGGTGCCAACGTCTTCGTCAAAGAACGTGCGGGCGTTGCGGTCCTTCACCAGGGCCAGGCCCGCAATCAGGCCGGTGCCCTCGATATGGCCGCAAAGCGGGTGTTCGCCCAGGGTGTCCCGCAGACGGGCCTGGAAATAGGGGCCAATGTCGGAGGCGACCGATTCGATAATCCCTTCTTCCTTCAACAGCCGGATATTCTCCAGAGCGACGGCCGCTGCCACGGGATGACCGGAATAGGTGAAACCGTGACTGAAGTCGTCGCCCGACTCGACCAGGGTGTCAGCAATCCGGTCGCCAACTGCAACCGCGGAGATGGGCAGATACCCGGATGAAAGGCCCTTGGCCATCGACATGATGTCCGGCTGGAAATCGTAAGTCTGGCTGCCAAACCATTGTCCAGTTCGACCAAAACCACAGATCACTTCATCCGCCACCAGCAGCACGTCATACTTGCGGCAGATACGCTGAATCTCCGGCCAGTAAGTGCTTGGTGGAACGATCACGCCACCGGCGCCCTGGATAGGCTCACCAACAAAGGCAGCGACATTATCGGGGCCAACTTCCAATAGTTTCTCTTCCAGTTCGCGGGCGCGGATCAGACCGAACTCATCTTCGGAGAGACCATTGGCCTCGCCATACCAATAGGGCTGCCGGATGCGGTGGATGCCCGGTAACAGGGGGGCGCACTGGCCGTGCATATGGGGCATGCCGCCCAGACTGGCGCCGCCAAGGGTACTGCCATGGTAGGCATTTTCCCGTGCGATCAGCAGCTTGCGGTAGGGCTTGCCTTTGAGCGTCCAGTAATGGCGCACCATACGGATGATTGTGTCGATCGCCTCTGAGCCGGAATTGGCGAAAAAGACCCGGTTAAGATCGCCGGGTGTGATGTCAGCGATGGCCTGGGCGAGCCTGGTTACGGGTGTATGGGTGCTCTGGAAAAATGTGTTGTAGTAGGGCAGCACCTGCATCTGTTCGTGGGCAGCATTGATCAGCTCTTGCCGTCCGTAGCCCAGGTTCACGCACCACAGGCCAGCCATACCGTCGATCAGTTTGTTGCCGTCCGAATCCCAGACATGGACGCCCTCACCACGGGTGATCACCCGTGCACCCTTGCGGTTGAGTGCCTGGGTGTCTGTGAATGGATGAAGGTGGTGACGGGCATCGGTGTCGCGCACAGCGTTTTGCGTTTCAGTGTTCGGAATTCTTGTTGTGTATGACATGACAATTCCCATGAAAGTGTAGGCGCCTGGATTAACGTCCACATCTACCATAGGAAAACTCGTGTTTTCGGAGATATACCCCCCGGGTGATAGATACACCCATACTCCCAGTGGGATATCGTGGCATTCTGTCTTCCTAAAAGCATTCAAGAGTAACGCGTATGACTATTAACAAGAACCGCGACCTGGACTTCTTCATCACGGACCTGAACGGGAATTTACGCGGAAAGCGATTGCCTTCCAGCGGCCTGAAAAAGGCACGGAAAGAAGGCCTCAAATTGCCACGCTCGGTGGTCGGCTTTGATTTCTGGGGCGCCGACGTGCTGGAAAACGGGCTGGTGTTTGAAACCGGCGATAGTGATGGCGTCTGTATGCCCGTCTCTGACGACCCGACACCGGTGCCCTGGTCCGAAGTACCCCGTGACCAGATGCTGGCGATGATGTTCAATCCGGACGGCACGCCCTTCGAGGCTGATCCTCGCCAGGTTCTCAAACGCATCGTGGACCGCTTTGCCGAGCAGGGATTAACGCCGGTGATGGCGACGGAGCTCGAGTTCTACCTTATGGATGCCGAGTCCGAAAGCACGCAACGCCCGATCCCACCGGCATTGGCCGACGGCAAGGGGCGCCGGCTGTCCAACACGGAAGGTTACGCCGTCGAGGAAATGGACGGGTTTGAGGCCTTCTTTACCGATATCCGTGCAGCGTGTCAGACCCAGGGCATCGGGGCCGACACCATAATCGCCGAGATGGGCCCCGGCCAGTTCGAGGTCAACCTCAATCATGTGGCCGACCCACTGAATGCGGCTGACCAGGCGATCCTGTTCAAGCGCCTGGTGCGCGGCGTTTCACGGCGTCACGGCTATGCGGCGACGTTTATGGCCAAACCCTATGCTGAGGAAAGCGGTAACGGCTTCCATGTGCATTTCAGCCTGCTTGATCAGGACGGTAACAACGTCTTTGATAACGGCACCGAGGAGGGCAGCGATCTTCTCAGGCATGCCATTGCCGGCCTGATGAAGCTGATGCCCGAGAGCATGCTGGTTTTCGCGCCTCACCTGAACTCCTACCGCCGTTTCATGCCGGGCGCCTATGCACCGACCTTCGCCAGCTGGGGCTACGAAAACCGAACGGTTGCCCTGCGTGTACCGGAAAGTCCAAACATTGCGCGGCGGATCGAACACCGGGTCTCCGGTGCCGACGCCAACCCGTATCTCGTACTGGCCTCGGTCCTCACCGGCGCATTCTATGGCATGGAGAACAAGCTGGAGCCGAACGCACCGGTCGAAGGCGACGCCTACGCCGAGGAGAACCCGGAATACCCGCTGCCGTGCGAATGGCAGGAAGCGACCAATCGCTTCGACCAGAGCGAGATCCTGCGGGAGTACCTGGGTGACGAGTTCGTCCGGGTCTACGCCGAAGCCAAGCGCCAGGAGCGTCAGCGCCTCAATGAGCAGATCTCCGACATTGAATACGAAGCCTACCTGGGCCTGCTCTGATTTAATAAACGACAGATAACGCCTGCGGTAAAGCCGCAGGCGAGGAGTACCTGATGAGTCTGAAAATCGGCATACTCGCCACCGGCATTACGCCGGACGATTTGATTGATACCTACGGGTCCTACGCGGACATGTTCATGAACCTGTTCGGGCAGGCCGGCTACGATTTCAAATACGAGACCTTCGATGTCCGGGACGATGTCTTTCCGGATTCGGCCGAATCCTGCGATTCCTGGATCATTACCGGCTCCAAGTCCAATGTTTACGAGAACACGCCGTGGATGGCCCGCCTGAAGGACCTGATCCTCGAGATCTACAGCACCGGTCGCCCGATGGTCGGCATCTGCTTCGGACACCAGATTATCGCCGAGGCCTTTGGTGCCGACGTGAACAAATACCCGGAAGGCTGGGGCGTTGGCCTGCACACCTATCAGCTGGAAAAGACTGTACCGGAACTGGACGACCTGCAAGGGCAGTTCACCCTGAACGCCATGCATCAGGACCAGGTGCTGACCAAGCCGAAGCAGGCCGAAGTGGTCGCCTTTTCGTCATTCTGCCCCTTTGCCGCACTCCAGTATGATAACCGCATCCTGACCCTGCAGGCCCACCCCGAATTCAACGTGGATTTCGAATCCCGGTTGGTACTGTCGCGCCGTGACAATCCGATTCCGCCGGCAGCGGCAGATGAGGCGCTGGTAGGCCTCAACGACGAGTCCGCCGACACGGATTCCTTGCAGGTGGCACGATGGATGGCCTCGTTTCTCCAGCAGGGGTGAACCGGTAAGGTTCTAGTCCCGTCCCATATCGACCGGCGCCAGGCGCCGGTCTTTTTTTGCAGACACAAAAAAGCCGGGCGAGGCATAAGCGCCTGGCCCGGCTGGCAGCATCGCTGCCTCAGGCGATGGTGTACCCCATCACGATGAAGGACACGAAGGCCATGACCGCACCTATCGTGGCGTAGGGGATCTGGGTCAGGGCGTGCTGCATCGGTGTACAGCCGGAGCCCGTGGATGACAGCACCGTAGAGTCACTGAAGAAGCAGGCATGGCTACCAAACGCAGACGCGGAGAGCAGGGCGCCCACAGTCAGTGGCATGGACATATCCATGGCCTGGGCCATCGGGATTACGATGGGCAGCGATACCACAAACACACCCCAGCTTGACCCGGTGGAGAACACCACCGCGGCCATGGTGGCAAACACCATCGCTGGCAGCAGCTCCGGAGAGAGATACGGGGTGATGGTGTCGATGATATAGGTGGTCATGCCCAGTTCATCGTTGATGGCCTTGACCATGAAGCCGGCACACACCACGGCGATCGGATGCAGCATAACCTTGAAGCCATCCAGCATGGAGTCGGTCAGTTCGCCGAAGCTCATCAGCCGCTGGCAGAAGTACAGGATCATCGTGAAGATGGAAGCCACCAGCGCGCCCAGCAGCAGGTCGATCTCGTAGTAGATGCTGGCGGTAATCAGGACTGCCATCGGCAGCAGGAAGTTCATCAGCCCCACCGTCGTGGAAGTACGACGAACGTTGCTGGTATCGAAACCCTGGTCCTCTAATCCGTCCGGGATCGGCTGGCCATTACGGGCCCGTTCCTCGGCCTTTTTCATCGGGCCGAGATCCTTCAGTACACCCATGGCCACGAGGAAAACCACAATCAGTGCGGCCCAGCCGTATGCCATGTAGGGAATCGAATCAATGTACAGCGACATGCCCTGGCCGTCAGGAACGGCGCCGTTTTCTTCCAGCAGAGCGCCAAAATAGACCGCCCAGGTGGAAATCGGAACCAGAATACAGACCGGAGCGGCGGTGGAGTCCACCAGGAACGCCAGTTTTTCACGGGAGATCTTGAAGCGATCCGTCAGGGTCTTCATGGACGCGGATACAGCCAGCGAGTTCAAGTAGTCATCAATAAAGACCGCCAGGCCCAGGAAAGAGGTGGTCAGCATGGTGCCGCGCTTGGTCTTTATACGCCTGGCCAGCACCTCGCCAAAACTCAGCACACTGCCGCCGCGCTCCAGCATATTGATCAGGCCGCCCATCATGCCGCAGACCAGTACAATCCAGGCGATGGTCTCGTTCTGGACCACGTTCATGGACAGATCACCCAGGCTGGTGAAAAGGTTGGTCGGGTCGATCAGGAGGGAACCGGCAACAATACCGGCGAAGATGGATTCAAGGGGGCGCTTGGTTTTAACAGCGACCAGAACGATAAGAAGGGAAGGCAGCAAGCTCAGTACACCGTACGAATCGCCCTCCACCTGCCAGGTCGACATATAGGCGAAGGCCGCGAGTATCGCGCCGTAGCCCAATATCGAATACAGGGGCCCCCAGCCGGGACGGTCCTTCAGACCATCGTTCATTGGCATGATCCCGCTATCAGTACTTATTGTGTTGTCAGTCATCATATTACCCGTCTCTTGTTTTTCATTGGAACCGCGGTGAGAGCAGTCACCGCGGAATTCGGGGGCATTTTGATCTCACCGGGCCAGCAGACAGGCGGCCCGGCCGATGTTAGTCAACGTGAGAAATCAAAAGCCGAGCTGGTCGCGCAGGTTGTAGTACCAGGCCCCCATGGCGGTCAGCGGAATCCGCATGGCCCGTCCGCCGGGGAAGGAGTACTGGGGCAGGCCGGCGAAGATGTCGAATCGTTCTGCCTGGCCCTGGATAGCGTCACTGATCACCTTGCCCGCCAAATGGGTACAGGTGATGCCATGGCCGCTATAGCCTTGCGCGTAATAGATATTCCCGCCAATGCGGCCAAACTGGGGCAGACGCATCAGTGTGAGAAGGAAATTGCCCGTCCAGGCGTAGTCGATCTTTGCTCCCTTCAGCTCCGGGAAGGTCTTGAGCATCTTGGGCACGATCAGGGATTCGACCTTTTCTGGCTCGCGGGCGCCGTAGGTGACGCCACCGCCATAGATCATCCGGCCGTCACCGGACAGGCGGAAGTAGTCGAGGAGGTAGTTGCAATCCTCAACACAATTGTCTTTGGGCAGCAGGCGCTGGCGCACATTCTCGGCCAGCGGCTCAGTGGTAATGATCTGCGTGCCGCAGGGTATGGCCTTGGATTCCAGCTTGGGCAGCAGGCCATTGAGATAGGCGTTACCGGCAACCAACACATAGTCGGCCTCAACGCAGCCTTCCTCAGTGTGGACGACCGGTTTATCGCCTTCACGAATCCGCAGGGCCGCGGAGTTCTCATAGATGACGCCGCCCAGGGATTCAACGGCCGCTGCTTCACCCAGTACCAAGTTGAGCGGATGGAAATGCCCGCCGCTGTGGTCGATCAGACCGCCGGTGTAGCGTTCGCTGCCGACGTGTTGCTGGATGGCGTTCTCATCCAGTAGCTCGAGCTGGTCATGGCCGTGGGCTTCCCAAAGCTTTTTCTTTTCGACCAGTCCCTCGAATTGCTTGCTGTTGCAGGATGCGAAAATGCCGCCTTCTTTCAGGTCGCACTGGATGTCGTACTGCTTGACGAAGCGCCGCAGGATACGACCGCCCTCGAAGGCCATCTGGCCCATCTCGGCACCGACTTTCTTGCCGTAGTTCCGTTCGATGAAGTCGATATCGCGGCTGTAGCTGTTGACGATCTGGCCGCCATTGCGGCCGGATGCGCCGAATCCAATGCGGCTGCCTTCCAGGACAACCACCTTGAACCCTTTTTCGGCGAGGTGGAGCGCTGTCGACATGCCAGTGAAGCCGGCGCCAATGACGCAGACATCAGCCCTTACGTGCCCTTGCAGGGTGGGGCGTACGGCCTTGTCATTCGCCGACGCAGCGTAGTAGGAATTGGTATGAGACGTTGTTGGCACGGTGTTACTCCCGAAACATCATTGTGTCTTGACCGGCCCTCCCGAAGGTTGGCCGATTGAGTCTTGTCTTGGGATACAACGTTACGGAGAAGTGACAATCCCGTGATATACCCCCCTGGGTATATTTTGGGAGGGTAATCATTGCAGGGTTGATCGACTGTGGTGCATGGAATGGGTTTGGGGGAGGGCGGGGAGATTGCGCTTCTGGCGATGATCCGCTCGGGAGCCTATATTGGCTTGGTGGCAAGGCTTGCGATAGGTTTTCAGTGTATGCCGGAAGCATGGTATTTTCGGGCTACAAGATCTTGTTGATTAAAATCAGAAAATCCAGACTGGCGAGTAGACTTTATGAACGTAGTGATCATCGGCGCGGGGATTATGGGAACCACTTTTGCCACCCTGGCAAAAGAGATGGCACCGGATTTGGACATCACCATCCTGGAGAGACTGGACAGCGCCGGGGCAGGAAACTCATGGGCATTCAACAACGCCGGCACGGGACATGAAGCGAACTGTGAGCTTAACTATACCCCCGTGGATGAAGAGGTCATTTCGGTCGAGAAAGCGCTGAAGATCCACGCCCAGTTCAACGTGGCCAAGCAGTTCTGGGCTTACCTGATCGAAAAGGGCGCCATCAAGGACCCTAAAACGTTTATCAACCAGACCAAGCACTGCACCATTGTTTCTGAATCCGCCATTGAAGAACTGCAATTGCGATTCAAGGAAATGTCGGCTCATCATTTTTTCGAGCACATGCGTTACTCGGAAGACTTCGACGAAATAAAAAGCTGGATTCCCTACACCATGGAGGGACGCCCTCGCCATGAAAAAATGGCGGCTACCGCTATTGAAACCGGCACGGATGTTAACTTTGGCGCTTTAACGGAGCAGATGGCGGCGCATGCAGTGCGTGAGCTGGGTGTGAAAATTGAGTACGGCACCCATGTAAAACGTGTACACAGGAGCCCCACAGGGCGGTGGGTTATCGAAGCTGAAAGCAACGGGACCAGGGTTCAGCATAGGGCGGATGTGCTCTTTGTAGGCGCCGGTGGGGGCGCTTTTCCACTTTTGAAAAGAAGCCACTTACCGTTTCGGAGCCGATTTGCCGGCTTTCCTGTGGGCGGGCGGTTTTTGCAGGCACCGATCAGCGAAGAGCAGGCCGGGAATTACAGGGCCAAAACCTATGGCAAAGCCAAAGTTGGCGCACCTCCCATGTCCGTACCGCACCTGGATTTACGGGTAGTGGATGGCAAGCACTATTTACTTTTCGGTCCTTTCGCATCGTTTAAACCGGTGCTCGAGAGAGGCCGTGGATTTTTTGATTACCTTACCTCCATTCGTCTGCATGATATCCCGGGCTTGCTGAATGTGGCCCTTGAGCATTTCCCCCTGGTTAAATACCTGGTTTCAGAGACCTTCAAAGGCGAAAAGAGCATGTTTGAAGAGCTTGAGAGCTTTGCTCCGGGCTTGAGCAAGAAGTTCGACTGGAGACCGGTTCAAGCCGGCCAGCGAGTGCAAATCATCAAGGACGGGGATTTGCAGATGGGCACGGAAATCCTTGTCTCCAAAGACAAGACTTACGGGACATTGCTGGGGGCATCGCCTGGCGCGTCGGTTTCGCCCGAGGTTATGTTGCGCTGCCTGGAGCAGTTGTTACCGGCTGTCGTTTCCAGCGAAGAAGCCAAAGAAAAGAAGAAAAAGATGTTCCCTGAGGACGACATGGATGCATTGATCAATAATCCCGATCGTTACCGGGAAATTCGTGACTCAGTCAACAAACAGTTGGGGATAAACCAGTCCAGGGCGCAGTGAGGTCGGCTATTCACCTGATCAGGGGCGGATTGCAGAAACCCTATACTGGCCTTCGCGCCCCCTACACATGTGGACTATTCTGAAGCAGTGATACCAATGAAAAATGGCCTGCCCTGGAATAGTCATGACAAAAATCGCGATCATTCAGGAACCCCCCGTCTACCTCGACCTTGAAAAAACGATGTCTCGTGGGGTTGAGCTGATTGCGGACGCCGCGCGTGAGGGGGCTCAGATGGTGGTTTTCCCCGAGGCGTGGTTTCCCGGGTACCCCACCTTTGTCTGGCGTCTGCCACCCGGCGCGGGGATGGGCAAAACGGACGAATTGTTCGCCCACCTGCAAGCCAATTCGATCGACCTGAGCCGGGGCGGCATGACTCCCTTGCAGGAAGCCGCGAAGGAAAACGAGGTCGTCATCGTCGCCGGCTATCAGGAACTCGATGGCGCGGTCAGCGGCAGCACCTTGTTCAACAGCTGCATCATCATCGATGCCGACGGCACAATTGCCAACAACCACCGCAAGCTGATGCCGACCAATCCAGAGCGCATGGTCTGGGGGTTCGGCGACGGATCGGGTCTCAATGTTGTCGACACCGCGGTTGGGCGCATCGGCGCATTACTGTGCTGGGAAAACTACATGCCGCTGGCGCGTTTCACACTGTATGCCCAGAACCTCGACATCTACGTTGCGCCCACATGGGACAGCGGCGAGACCTGGCTGGCCACCATGCAACATATCGCCCGCGAAGGTGGCTGCTGGGTGATTGGCTGCGCAACCGCGCTCGAAGTCTCGGATATCCCCACCGACATTCCTCATTATGACGAGCTGTTCCCGAAAAAGGACGAATGGGTGAATCCCGGCGATGCAGTAATCTACAAGCCCTTTGGAAGCATTCATGCAGGGCCGATGCATAAGGAAAAAGGCATGCTGCTTGCCGAAATAGACGTCAGCGCCGCCCGATCCTCACGCCGAAAATTCGACGCCAGTGGTCACTACGCGCGCCCCGATGTGTTCTCACTGAGCGTGAACAGGACAAAGCAGCCGCCGGTGACATTCGACTGATTGATTGCAGTCAAAGATAGACACGAAATCCATTTAAAGCACCAAACTCTTCGTCCGAACCAGGAAAAAGGATAAGTGAGCTGAAAAGAGTTGAGCCATAGGGGAGCAAGCCGTCCTTTCTACCCTGATTGGACTCGCTTCAGGGCGTAGCGCTACTTTCTAGAAAACGGTAGCCAACACCAGGTTCCGTCTGGATATAATTCTGCTCTGTCGGGTCATCGCCGAGCTTTTGCCTGAGCCTGCCGATCAGAACGCGTAAGTAGTGGGTATCTTTTGTATGAGTCGGCCCCCAGATGTCTTTCAACAGTTGCGATTGGGTGACGATCTTGCCAGACGCGAGCATCAGAACCTTTAAAACCGCAAACTCTTTCGGAGTTAGCCTGACCGGCTCTCCATTCACCGTAATCTTTCGCATGGAAAGATCAATGTTCAGTGCGCCATCATCAAAAATAACCGATGTTTCCAGGGGCGAGACACCATTGCGCCCATAACCTCGTAACTGTGTTCTGACCCTGGCGAGTAACTCATCCACACCGAAAGGCTTGGTTACGAAGTCGTTAGCTCCCAGGTCGAGAGCTTTGACTTTTTCCAGTTCGCGGTCCCGCACTGACAGGATGATGACCGGAACTTCCGACCATTCACGTAGAGCCGCGAGTACATCGGAGCCATCCATATCGGGCAGCCCCAAGTCCAGAATGACAAGGTCCGGCGAGTTTCTGGCGCACTGAACCAGCCCGCTTTCGCCATTTTCAGCTTCCAGTAATTCGTATCCCTCGGTTTTCAGGCTGATACGCAAAAAATGCCGAATCTGGGACTCATCGTCGATGATCAGAATGCAGGGCTTGTCCCTATTTTGTGCTGTTACACTCATTCAGTGGGTTCCCGGTTGGACTCTTGTTCCGATGATTCTATCAGGGGAAGCTCTATTTCGATGGTCGCTCCCCGATTATCTGGACCTGGTAATGCCCGAATCTGACCTCCATGGGCAGAGATCATGCCGTTACAGATAGCCAGCCCAAGGCCACTGCCATGAGGGCCGCGATCACCTTCGCCGCCGGTGAAAAACATATCGAAAACCTGCTCCCGTTGCTCTTCGGGTATGCCTGGCCCCTCATCGGAAATGGCGATAATGAGTTCATCATCGATTCTGTGGGCACGAATTCTAAGGGTTGATCCATCAGGCGCAAATTTCGCTGCATTCTCCAGAACGTTTACCAGCGCTTGCTCGATCAATGCAGGATGCACAAAAAGCAAAGGCAGATCATCGGCGACATCCCGTTCTATGTGGACGTTCGTCATCAGGTTTCTGGTGCGCCTAAGAGCCGACGACAGGATGTCCGTCAATGCGATCCAGTCTCTCTCGATCTTGAGCGTTCCGTGGCCGAGTTTCGTCATGTCGAGCAGGTTGCGGATGTAGCGATCCAGCCGTTCACCCTCACCAAGAACGGAATCCAACAGACTATCCCGGTCTTCATCAGACAGCCGATTCGACATGGATTTCAGGGTGCTTGCCGACCCGATCATGGACGCAAGCGGCGTACGAAGATCGTGGGATATCGAAGAGAGCAGGGCTGAGCGCAGCCGCTCGGTTTCCTCGGCTACCTGTGAGGCGGAAAGGTTGGCCGCCAGTTTGGTTCGAAACCAAGCCAACCCAAGTTGGTGGACGTAGACGCCAATGGCAAGTCCTCGATAATACTCAGGCGTCATATCATCGATCCATAAACCAAGAACAGCGTAGATCTCCTCATCCGCCTCGATCGGTTCAAATCGCCACGACAAGCTGTTCAGCGTATCCGAGAAAGCACCACTGGGTTTTCCGTTGCGCATGGCCCAGTCGATCGCCGAGTAGGCAGCCTCATTGAGGGGATGTGCCGGTCCACCGCGAGTGACCACTTCGAGAACACCATTGTCCGGATTCTTTTGAACAATAATGAGTGGCATCTTCAATTGTGCGTAAAGCACTTCGATGGCTTCGTTCTGGACCGTTGTAATATCAGGGGCGGACGCAAGGCGACGAGTAAATTGGAGGTGCGCGTCTGTCAGGTCATTTGATGCACGTAGCATCTGAACCTGATCCCTGAGCCTTCCCGCCAGATTACCGCCACTGACCGCAATAACAAGAAAGAACACAACGGTAAGAATTTCATCCGTCTCCGTCATGTTGAAGGTGAGGCGTGGCTCGGTGAAGAAAAAATTGTAGGTCAGAAAGCTCAACAAGGCCGTGAACAACGCAGGCCGGATGCCTGTTCGCGCGGCTACCCATAGCACCGACGTCAAAAAGACCAGAGACAGGTTGCCGAGAGGCAGTACATCCTGAAGGCCCATAGACACAGCCGTCGCGGCACTAACGCTGGCTACTGCCCAGGCATAGTCGCTCCACGGCGCGCTCACGCCCGAGTCATCCATCAATTGCCGGCGCTGCTTGCGTGGCACCGGGATAAATGTGACCTCAAAGGCCTCGGCGTCTTTCAGAAGACGGCGACTGGTGGATTTACGGAAGTGCCACCAACGGTTGTGGGAGCGGCCCAGAACCAACGTGGTGACGTTCTGCTCCTTGGCGAAGGCGAGAATTTCCTGTGCCACGTCGTAACCGCGCAGCGTTCTTACCTCTGCTCCCAGCCTGGAGGCCAGATCAAATGCTTTTTCCAGGCGCTGCCGTTCTTCTGATCCCATCCGGCCATTGTCGACCGTGACTACCGTCCACGGTGATTTCCGTCGATCTGCGATGCGCCGGCCAGCCCGAACCAGTGTTTCACCCTGACCCGAGCCATCCACCGCGACCAACATCCGGGACCGAATGTGCCATGGTCCCTCGATACCCCGCGATTGCATGGTCTCGCGCACATCCGCATCCAGGCGTTCAGCGATGGCCTGAACCGCCAGTTCCCGCAGCGCCGACAGGTTCGATGGTGAGAAGTAGCCGTCCATGGCGGCGCGGGCCTGCTCGGGCACGTAGACCTTGCCCTGTCTCAGTCGCTCCAGCAATTCCGAAGGCGTGAGATCCACCAACACGATGTCCCTGGCCCGTTCCAGTATCGAATCGGGAACCGTTTCCCGCATTCGCACACCGGTTATACTGGCTACCACGTCCGAGAGGCTCTCCAGATGCTGTATGTTGATTGCGGTCCAGACGGTAACGCCCTGATCCAGTAATTCCTCAATATCCTGATAGCGGCGAGGATGACGGGTGCCCGGAATGTTCCGGTGAGCCAGTTCATCCACCAGTAGGACCTCAGGCTTGCGCTTGAGTGCTGCGTCCAGGTCGAATTCACGGAATTGTTTGTCGGAATAGTGAATCTCTTTGGCAGGCAACTGCTCAAGGCCCTCAGACAGGGCAATCGTCTCCTCGCGACCGTGGGTCTCGGCCACTCCGATAACAACATCAACACCCTGCCTACGTAGCTCGTGAGCGGCCTGAAGCATCTGGTAGGTTTTGCCGACCCCGGGTGCCGCCCCGAGAAATACCTTCAGCCCGCCGCCCGTTTCGCGCTCCTGAGTTTTCAGGAGCGCGTCGGGGTTGGGGCGATTGTGATCGCCTTGATTCAATCGGTAGTCTCCTTATCATCCAGTGCCAGGTTGATCCGCAGGACATTCACCCGGGGCTGGCCGAAAACACCCAGTGTGGGGCCTTCAGTGTGACGTTCAATCAGTTCGTCGACCTCAGTGACCGCAATATCCCGGGCGGTTGCCACGCGCTCTGCCTGCAATCGCGCCGACTCCGGAGATATGTGGGGATCGATGCCGGAACCGGAAGCCGCAAGCATGTCCACCGGGATAGAGCTTGGCTCAACTCCTTCTCTGGCGGCAACCTTGCGGGAATCTTCGGCGACGCGGTCTCCCAGGTTCGGGTTGCTGGCCGCGTAGTTAGAGCCACCGACGGAGAACGGATCGTAATCTGCTGCTGAAGGCCGACCGTGAAAGTATTCCGGGGCTTCGAACCGTTGTCCAACCAATTCTGACCCCACCACTTTTCCATCAATCTCGATCAGACTGCCAGTGGCTTGATGCGGGAAAAGTACTCCCCCTACGGTGGTGATGACCAGTGGGTAGAGGCCACCGCAAAGCAGGATGAATACGACGGCAGCCCTCGCGGCGGAAACCCACGATGCTGACCGGCTTGCAGTAACAGTGTTTGAATCAGCCATCTTCATTCTCCTTAGATTACTACCGTGAGCATGACATCCAGCGCCTTGATGGCGACGAAAGGAAGCAATAGCCCGCCCAACCCGAAAATCAGAAGGTTACGGCGCAGCAGCTGGGTCGCGCTGGCCGGCTTGAATTGAACACCCTTGAGCGCGAACGGAATCAAGGCAGGTATGATCAACGCGTTGAATATCGTGGCTGCCAGCACTGCACTCATCGGGTTCGAGAGGTTCAGTATGTTGAGCGCATCCAGTGCCGGAAGGCTGGTCACGAACAGCGCCGGCAGGATGGCGAAATACTTGGCCACATCATTAGCCAGGGAGAAGGTGGTCAGCGAGCCGCGGGTAATCAGAAGCTGCTTGCCGATCTCCACCACCTGCAGCAGTTTGCCGGGGTCTGAATCCAGATCCACCATGTTGCCGGCTTCACGGGCGGCCTGGGTACCGGAGTTCATGGCGAGCCCAAGGTCAGCTTGGGCCAGGGCAGGCGCATCGTTGGTGCCGTCACCCATCATGGCGACCATGCGCCCCTCCGCTTGCTCCTTACGGATGATATCCAGCTTCTGTTCTGGTGTGGCCTCAGCCTCGAAGTCGTCAACGCCTGCCTCTGCCGCAATTGCTGCGGCTGTCACAGGGTTGTCACCAGTGATCATCACCGTTTTGACGCCCATTTCCCGCAGTGTGGCGAACCGCTCCTTGATCCCGGATTTGATGACATCAGAAAGGGCAATAACGCCGAGTACGCGATTGCCTTCAGACACCACCAGTGGGGTGGCACCATTTTTGGCGACCCGGTCTACCAGGCGGTCGGTTTCTTGCGGATAGTGTCCGCCATTCTCGGTGACGAATTTGCGAATCGCATCTGTCGCGCCTTTGCGCAGCACCCGACCATCAGGCAAATCCACTCCGGACATGCGGGTGTTGGCGGAGAACTCGATGAACTCCGTACCTTCTGAAGCTTCAACATCTGAACCTTTGTCCCTGGCCAGAGCGACCACGGATTTTCCCTCAGGGGTAGGGTCCGCCAGGGAAGTCAGCAATGCCGCATCCCTTAATGTGCCAGGCGCAACGCCCTGCACGGTTTCAAAGGCGGTGGCTTTGCGATCACCCAGTGTGATGGTGCCGGTTTTGTCCAGCAGAAGGGTGTCGATGGAACCTGCCACCTCAACCGCTTTACCGGACTTGGCTATCACATTGGCACGCATGGCCCGATCCATGCCTGCAATACCGATGGCCGGAAGTAGCCCACCAATAGTGGTCGGAATCAGGCAAACGAGAAGCGCCACTAACACCGAGTAGGACGGTGTAGCACCGACAAATCCGCCAAAGGGCACCAGGGTGACCACCACAATCAGGAACACCAGGGTCATGGCGGCCAGCAGAACCGAGAGAGCCAGCTCGCTCGGTGTTTTCTGCCGTTTTGCACCTTCAACCAGGTCGATCATACGATCCAGCAGTGAGTTACCGGGGTCTACCGTAACTTCGACCACAACCTCATCCGAAAGCACCTTGGTACCGGCACTGACACCACTGTTATCCGTGCGTGCCTCCCGCAGCACAGGAGCCGATTCACCGGTGACAGCTGATTCGTTGATGGTTGCGGCGCCGCTGATAATTTCACCATCGGCAGGGATCAATTCGTTGGGTTTCACCAGTACCTGGTCGCCCCGGCGCAGGTCTGTCGCTGGCACTTCCTTGTGCTGGTGGCCATCCAGCTTGCGGGCTTTCAGATCTTTTCTTGTCGCCCTCAGTGCACCAGCCTGAGCCTTGCCACGCGCTTCGGCAACGGATTCTGCACCGTTAGCGAAGAGCACTGTAAATAACAAGATGGCACAGATGGCGAAATCAAGCCCAGCGGGCTCGCCCTGGGTCAGGTGGGTAAGGCCCAGAAGGAAGGTAATCAAGGTGCCGATACCGACGACCATCATGACCGGGTTGCGGGCCAGATCTTTCGGCGAAAGGCGCTTGATTGACTGGCCGACAACGCTACCGAGATCAAGCGTATCAGTCATTTTCGGGGTTTTATTGGACATCGTCGTTCTCCAATCAGGACATCAGTGCCAGGACTTCAGCGATCGGGCCAAGCATCAGCACCGGCATAAAGCTAAGCAAGGTAAACATCACAATCACCGCCAGGGTCATCAGCCCGAAGGTGGGCGTATCAATGCTCAGGCTACCGCGACCTTCAGGAGCGGACCGTTTCGCCGCGAGCGAGGCTGCAACCGCCAGGGGCGCCAGGATTGGAATGAAACGACCGAGAGCGAGGTTGACCGCGCAGGTAACGTTCCACCAGATGCTGTCATCGCCAAGACCCTCATAACCGGAGCCATTATTGGCAAACGCTGAGGTGTACTCGTAAATGACCTGACTGATGCCATGGAAGCCAGGATTGGAGTTACCGGTCAGTGCCGGGAAGGCCATCGTGATGGCACTGAAACCCAGGATCAGCAGAGGCTGGATCAACAAGGCGATACACACCAACTTCATTTCGCGGGTTTCCAGAGCCTTACCGGCAATTTCCGGAGCCCGCCCGATCATCAGTGAGCCAAGGAACGCGGCCAGTAACAGGAACAAAAGGAAGCCAATCAACCCGACCCCAATGCCGCCAAAGGTGACGTTGATGAACATGTCGATCATCGGGATCATTCCGCCAATGGGGTTGAAGCTGTCGTGCATGCCGTTCACGGAGCCGTTAGACGTCTGGGTGGTCCAACTGCCCCACAGTGCAGTAGCGGACGCTCCGAAACGCACTTCCTTACCTTCCAGGTTGGGCCCATCTGCAGCCAGGCCAGAGAAGGCTGCGTTTGGCTGGTTTTCCGACCAGATGGCCACACAGGTAAGCGAGACAGACATCACGACCATCACGCCCATAACCACCATGGCCAGGCGGCGACGACCGGTCAGAAAGCCAAGGGCAAAGACCAGGGCAGCGGGAATCAGGACAAGGGAAACCGTCTGAACGAAGTTGCTCACAGGCGTCGGGTTTTCCAGTGGCACGCTGGAGTTAGGGCCATACCAGCCACCGCCATTGGTACCGACCTGCTTGATGGCGACCATCGGAGCGACTGGCCCGATGGGGATATTCTGTTCAGCCATCTCCGTTGTCTGGTCCAGCGGAATAGCAGTGCGGGCACCTTCATAGCTATTGGGAACTCCCTGAGATGCTATGATCAAGGCAACCACAACAGCAACCGGGAGCATGACCCGGACGACAGCACGGGTTATGTCCTCATAGAAGTTGCCCACCGAAACTGGACTACCTGTAGAGACCTGCGATTTTTTGTCACCGGGACCAAGCAACGTACGAACAATGGCAACCAGGGCCGCCATGCCAGCTGCCGGCGTAACCACCTGAAGCGTGACAATACCGAAGGTATGGGCCAGGTAACTCAACTGTGCCTGGCCGGAATAGTGCTGCTGGTTGGTGTTGGTCAGGAACGAGACCGCAGTGTGCAGGGCAAGATCCCAACTCATGGCATCGATATCGTCAGGGTTCATGAACAGAAAACCCTGGGCTATCAACAGTCCGAACACGATCAGCACCAAGACCAGATGCAGTTTGAGCAGGGCCTTTCCGTAGCCTTGCCAACTCATGGGTTGTGATGGATCAACTCCAAATAGACGGTACAGTCCGCTCTCAACTGGAAGAAAGACAGCACCTGCTGTTCCCTTTACACCGCTGAAAACTCCAGCAATGTACTTGCCCAATGGCCACGCCAACAGGAGCGTGACCGCATAGATGATAATGACCTCGTTCACAGCCGTTCCTCCAGGTCAATGAACAGGAAACACAGGCCAAAAAGCCCCAGAATGATGCCGATACCGATCAGTGCCATGGTCAGAACCTCTCGGGCCAGAGCAGGGCGGCGACCAGATAGGCGCCAACTGCAAGGGATACAATTAAAAGGAAAGTAGACACGCTCATACTCCTTCAGTGAGTGTGTCTCTATGGTGCTGGGGCGGGGCGTAAAAATTCGATGACCAAATCGGGGGCTGGCCGTAAAAAGAGCGTTAAAAAAAGGGTGAAGGGTCGGGCCGGTTTCCCGTCGGTGATCAGCCTACAGGAAACTCGGTTTTGGCGTAGCGCACATGGGACTTGCGCCTTACGGTCAGGGTGTAACCCAAAGTGAGAGGGCCAAGGCGACCGATCAGCATAACGGCCATGATCAGCAATTGGCCGGTAGTGCCAAGTTCCCCGGTTGTACCGCGGGAAAGGCCAACAGTGCCGAATGCGGAGACCACTTCGAAGGCGATATTCAAGAAGTCATCTTCCACCAGAGTACTCAGGGTCAGCACCGCGACAAACACAACAGCCATGCCGATGGTCGTGGTGGCCAGAACTTTGAGAACTGTCTCGTTACTCAAAGAGCGCCTGAAAAAACTCACATTCAGGTTGCCCCGCAAAAAGGAGCGGGTTGCCGCGATCAGAATGACGAACGTGGAGATCTTGATGCCACTCGCCGTAGAGTTTGGGGCGCCACCGATGAACATTAGTAGAAGCATCAACACACTGGTTCCGGCGGTTAACGCGCCGATATCGAGTGTGTTGAAGCCAGCTGTTCGTGGTGTTACCCCTTGAAACCACGCCGCCATGAGTTTGTCCCAGAAGTTATCCAGGGCGCCTAGAGTTGCCGGGTTGCCAAACTCAAGAAGTAGAATGGCGGCGGTGGCAACCAGGTTCAGGAGCAGAGTGGCCAGCAATATCACCTTTACGTAAACAGATAACCGGGACCAGCAGCGTTTATCCGCCAGCTCCATGATCACGATATAACCCAGGCCACCGGTTATAAACAGGGCAGTGACAGACAGGCTGATGCCCGGATGATCGACATAGGCTGAGAGGCTGTCCGGTGATAACGCAAAGCCCGCGTTGTTGAACGCGGATATCGTGTAGAACAGCGCCTGATAAAGCCCTTTAGCCCAGCCGAGTTCGGGCACAAAAAACAGTCCCAGAAGAACGATGCCGATGGCCTCAGCCGTCAGGGCAAAGAGCGCGATGGAGCCGCCGGCTCGTCGAGCGGTCTGGAGTGAGATCTCATTGAACGCCTCCTGGGCGACCAGCTGATGTTGCAGGCGAAGTTTGAAGCCCAGGGCGAGGGCGGTCAGCACTGCAAACGTCATCAACCCCAGGCCACCAAGTTGAATCAGCGTCAGAATCACCAGTTGTCCGAACAAGGTAAACTGACTGCCGGTATCGACAACCACCAGACCCGTCACGGTGACAGCAGAAGTTGCTGTAAACGCAGCCTCCATCCAGGTCACGGGTTCCACCGCGGCGAAGGGCAGTTTCAATAAACACGCACCGATACCAATGAGTACCAGAAACGCTTCAAGCAGGAGCCGGGGAGGGTTGATGCGCTCCTCACGATTAAACCCGGTGCCTTTTTTCCCATGCGACACCAGATCCAGAAAATGCACTTTCATAGGTGGTTGACGAGCTCTCTCAGATCCTCAAGATGACCGCCCAGCACAACCCGGTCTCCACTGCGAATCTTCCAGGTGCGATCCGGGTGAGGGTGGGCTTCGTTCATCCGCTTCACGACCAGTGCTTCAACTGGCGCTTTGCCAATGAGTTCACCGATCGTTTTGTCGATAAGATCATCGGTAGTATGAAAATCCACTATGAAGTAATCATCGTCCAGACCCAGGTAGTCATGCACCATCGGGTAATTCAATTCCTGGGAAATTCGGACGCCCATCTCGAACTCCGGTGCGATGATACGCGATGCACCGAGACGCTCAAGAATCCGGTGGTGCTGGTTTGTCAGAGCTTTTGCCCACACTTTTTTCAGACCCAGCTCTTGAAGTTGCAGCGTTGCCAGCATGGTGGCCTCAACGTTTCTGCCAATCGCCACTACCGCAGCGTCGTAAGTGCCAGCATTCAATTCTATAAGGGCGTTTTCATCGGTTACGTCGGCAATAACGGCGTGGGTTATTTCCTCAGCCAGTCGGTCGACACACTGTTCATCCGAGTCGATACCAAGAACTTCATGACCCAGACGGGTAAGCTCCCGAGCGATTGTTGCTCCAAAAACACCAAGGCCAATGACGATGAATTGCCGTTTTCCTACCATGAGCGAGGATGACTCCCTAGCGAGTGGTTATGAAGAAGCATAATCGAAGCAAATCCTCTCACAGACCAGGCGAGGGTTCTCTTTCAGCCCCGTAAAAATACCGTAAAAATTCATCGACAACCGTCCTAAATCTGCCACGGATATGGTTTGCTTACATTTTTGAAGCAAAGCTAACTTAATGAGGAACTTATCGGCGATGGGGCCACTTCGATTGAATCAAGGTTTAATTGGCCACGCCCTCATTGCCCTTGGGTGGCTTGGATTTTTGGCAGTGGCAAACCGACAGGCCGCTCAGCCGGTTACCTCCATTTTTCCGTACCTCGCGCCAGTCGTTTTCTTTGCCTGGGTTCATGGCGCCACCTGGGGTTTTTTGTTTGCCGGCTTGGCAACGCTGGCTGCTATTCCGGGCGATTACTTTTATACGCATACGAAAACAGACTTATTCTACGCCGGTTTCTCGACATACGCACAGTTGACCGGGGCCGCAATTGGCGTTGCGTTGGCCAAAATGATTCGTGAAAGGTCCGGACGATCCTGATCATGGCACTCTTCAATTTACTGCCTGTGGTACAAATTCTTGGGTTTCTGCTGATTCTGCTCAGCTTTCTGATGACGCTGCCAGTGAATTTGTTAATGTTTGGTGACACGCCGGATTGGTTGGCGTTCGTGAAGTCCGCAAGTATCTGTTTTGGTGTTGGTTTGTTGTGTTTTGTCAGTGCGGGTCGAAAACGACATGCGCTCAAACAGCGACAGATGTTTATCCTTACCGTATCGGCGTGGATTGTCATCCCATTGTTCTCGAGTCTGCCGCTGCTGTTGAGTGACCTGGAACTCAGCATTACCGATGCCTTTTTTGAAAGTATTTCCGGTGTGACAACAACGGGCTCCACTGTTATGAGTGGCCTTGATCATCTCCCGGACGATATTTTGCTCTGGCGTTCCATAATGCAGTGGATGGGGGGAATCGGGATCATCGGAATGGCCGTCGCAATCCTCCCATTCTTGAGGATTGGTGGCATGCGATTATTCGCAACGGAATCTTCCGAATGGACCGAAAAGGCAGTTCCACGAACCAACCGGCTGGCCAGGGGGCTTGTTGTCAGTTATCTGGTTCTGACAGTCAGTTGTATTTCTGTGTATTGGCTGCTTGGAATGGATTCGTTCAACGCGCTCAACCATGCGCTTACTACAGTGTCGACCGGCGGCTATTCCACGTCAGACAGTTCGATGGGGCAGTTTGATCAGCTATCCATACTGTTTGCGTCCACCATCTTTATGATGCTGGGAGGCATTCCATTTTTTCTTTTTGTCCGACTCTTGAGTGGTCAGGGCCAGCCCTTGCTACGAGATCGCCAGGTTCAATTTTTTCTGTGGTTTTTGTTCGTTGTTGCAAGCCTCGTTGCTTTTTATCGGGTGGTGAAGGACGGAACGTTTCCGCTGGATGCCTTTGTGCATGCCTTATTTAATGTGACATCCGTAGTGACCACCACAGGATACGCCTCTCAGGATTACTCGCTATGGGGACCTTTCGTGGTGGTGTTGTTCTTTTTCCTGACGTTTGTAGGAGGTTGTTCAGGCTCCACAAGCGGTGGCATGAAGATTTTTCGCTTTCAGTTATCAATGCTGCTGTTGCGGGAGCAGGTATTAAGACTTCTGCATCCGAGCGCGGTGATTGCGAGACATTACAATGGTCGAATTATAAGTGATGAAATTGTCGCGTCCAGCGTTGCGTTTTCCTTCATATTTCTGGCGACCCTGGCCGTTGTCGCTTCAATTCTGGCGTTGCTAGGGCTTGATCTGACAACGAGCCTGAGCGGTGCTGCCACTGCACTGGCAAACGTTGGACCGGGCTTGGGTGAAATTATCGGTCCGGCAGGAAATTTCCAGCCATTACCTGATGCCGCAAAATGGGTGTTGATGCTTGCAATGCTGTTGGGGCGGTTGGAACTCCTGAGTGTGTTCGTGATGTTTTCTCGTCATTTCTGGCGTAGTTGAAAACAAGGAGAATCGCGAACTTTCTGGACCGAACATGGGGCAGGGTCATTTCAATGCATCATCCAGATCGGTATCTTGGCGTGACCAACTATATGGCGCGTCACCCCGCCAAAGATTTTGCATGACTAACTACCGGAAACCCAAGCCACCAAGACGCTGATCTTCGGAAAAAGCCTTCGAAAGGTATCGCATAACCAGTTTGATACGTTCAACGTGCCGCAGATCGGGGTGGGTCAGTAGCCACAGATTTGATGTCTTCCCCGGCGGGAAAGTAAACAAGGCTTCCAGTTCCGGTCGCTGCTGGTCGTCCGGTAGGAGGGCCAGGCCATGACCGCTCTGGGCTAGCCAGGACATGGCCACCAGGTCGTCGCTGCGGGCAGCGATGCATTGCGCCAGTGTGCGCTCCAGCCAGGAAAATGCCGGTAGTCCCTGCATGCTGCCACTAGCGCCGATCAGTAGATGGTGCTGCAAGTCGTCCAATCCTGTCGGGAAGCCATGTTTTTCCCGGTAGGTGGGGCTGCCATAAACACTCCAGCCGATGGAACACACTTGCCGGCCAACCAGATGTTCAGGCGGCACATCCGTTACCCTGACGGCGATATCTGCCTGGCGGCTGTTCATGTTGACTTCCAGATTGCTGACCAGCAATTCGACCGTGATCTCCGGATAATCCTGGTTCAACCTGGCCAGATAGTCGGGCAGGTATCGATAAGCAAGGTTGTTGGGCGCAGTAATCCGGACCTTGCCCTTTGGCTGCACATCACGACCTGCGATTCGACGCTCCATATCGTTAAAGGCGCCGTCAACGCGATTGGCGATGTCCTTCAACTCCTCGCCCAGGGGCGTTAGCGCGTAACCGCCAGGCAGGCGTTCAAATAGGCGGGCACCCAAATCTTTCTCGAAGGCGTTCAACCGCCGAAACACAGTTGAGTGGTTCACACCCAGTATTCGGGCCGCGCCAGCCAGGGAGCCACTTTGTTCGATGGCGAGAAAGACTTTGAGTGAGTTCCAGTCCACTTGATGTTCCCTGTATTTGCAAAATTGCAATTTTATCTTTCCAATTTTGCGAATGTTGCTCGCTGAGTGCAAGCGCGATACTGAACCCGATCAGAATCCAATAAGGAGAACCGTCTATGAATAACGAGTTCGAGCTAATCACTCATGTACTGTGTCCATACGTTCAACGCTCGGTCATTGTCCTGAGTGAAAAACGAATTCCCTACCGGCGCACGGACATTGACCTGGCAAACAAACCAAAGTGGTTTCAGGATATTTCCCCGTTGGGCAAGGTGCCGGTGCTCGTGGTGGGGAAACGACAATCCCTTTTTGAGTCAGCTGTGATCTGCGAATACCTCAATGAGGTGACACCAGGCACGCTGCATCCGGAGGACCCATTGGAGCGCGCCGATCACCGCGCCTGGATAGAATTCGGGTCTGGTCTGTTGAATGGCATTGCCCAATTGTATAACGCACCAACACAGGAAGAGTTTGATGCCTCACGTAACAGGTTACGGGTACGATTCGGGCAATTAGAGAATCGGCTGGGCGGCGGTCCTTATTTCTCCGGGGAGAACTTTCAGATCATTGATGCTGTCTACGGTCCGATTTTCAGGTATTTCGATGTGTTTGAGTCTGTGGTGGACCTGGGCATTCTGGAGAATGTGGAAAAGGTTCATATGTGGCGGGACCGCTTGCGGACTCGGGAGTCGGTTCGCAAGGCGGTCTCCCTTGACTATCCGGATCGTCTGTTGGCCTTTGTTCGGGGAAGGGGGAGTTTTATGTCCCTACTGATGGCTTAGGCACATCGTTCAGGTTCGGCAACCGGCAGACGTCTGGCCCTGCCGGCAATCAGGGAACCCACCACGATGAGAACACTTGCCGCGATCACGGCGCTGGTGGCTTCTCCATAACCCGCCGCGATCAGCAAAACCACGGAAATGAGGGGAGCACTGTATGCCAGGGTACCAAGCAACTGGATGTTGCCGTGCTTCACGCCATAATCCCAGGTGAAAAAGGCAATACCAACCGGGACAGAACAGAGTATGACGACCAGATCAACGCACAACTGAAGGCCACCAGATAACCGTCCAGATTACTCGCCGCAAAACCACTGCTATTCCGCCCGATCAGGTAGTGGTGGGGTGTCATCATTGGATGAGTATATTTCCACTGAATATTTTGAGACGCCAGAAAGCTTTGGAGTTTATGGAACAGTATCAGAGCTTATTATCTCGGTAGAAGGCACGGCTTTTCTCGTAAACTGTGGACATATCTATCAGTACAAATCCCAGCCCCGATTCATGTAAGAAGAAGGTGTAAGCCTCCTCTGGGGGAAGACTTTGCCAATATTCAGGGATGCTGCTTTCCCGTTGGTTGATCGCAGGATAACGGGAATGCTCAAAGTAGCCGGCTTCAGTACTGTCGTAGGCGACGGCAAGTGGTTCGGGGGAGGTTATCAATGTGTACCGCAGCAGGCCAGGATAGGTAGCCGTTATGGCGATGACGCAAAGCAGGGCAGCAAGCCCCAGGCGCTCCGCCAGGGGAGCACCTTTCCCAAGCCGGATCCCCAAGGCACCTGCCAGCAGCCCCGTAGAAACAAATGGCCAGAGTGGCAGGTCACCAGCAACGAGGTAATTGGTGAGCATCATGTAGTCAACAAGGGCATAGGTGCCAAGGCCGGCAAGAAGAATTAACTGCACGACCATGCCTTTGTGTTTCAATAAGTTGAAGTGGTTTGCCAATGGCCCGGTTCGCTCGACCGGGGTTGATGTAAAATCCGCGTTGCCTGTTATCACAGTAAGCGCTTTGACAAGAGGAGCCTCGTGGATGAGGGCTTCCACCCTCGTCTTGGGTTTCCCCAAGGCGCTGCCAAAGCTTATGCGATGATCCGGGTGGCCCTCCCTTAAAAAAAGGTAGGGCTGAAGCCGGTAGGTTCGCCTGTCAGTTACGAGGCTGAGTCTTGATTGCTGAAGAGCCTGAGCCATGTTCCGGAATCCGGTAACGGGGGTCAGTTCAATTTTCCGGATGGTGTTTAACGGAATGCGGTGGTCTCCGGTGGTGAGCCCCATGAGCCCGAGGCCGGTCAACCGCGGGATGTGAATGGTGAGGTTCTCGCTGTCCAGTTCCAACCAGACCTGGCGATTGACATACGCCACGGCGCAACCCAGCAGCAGACACAAAGCGAACAGGTACAGTTCGAAAGGCACGTTACCCTGTTCGTCCAGCAAAAGCTGGCTGAAATCCAGATCATCAACGTTAGGCAGCTCCAGTAGCAGCAGACTTCCGAGCAGAAATGTCAGCAATGCTCCGAGGACTGCAAACAAGTGGCTTGTCTTGAGGATGCTGGAGGAGTAACGAAAGCGCTGTTTACCCATGGTTCAATGTCGTCCCTGAATCTGTAAGTTAGGCGTCTATATTCTTCCTTGTCCGGTTTTGTCCTTTGGTCCTGATACAGCGCTTGAAATGCTATTGGGTGATCGGCGGGATGGCAAGCGGTTCAATTCACACCTTTCAGATAAAACGCACCGTCCCTGGTGCCAAGACGCAGATGAAACATCTAAAGATCAACCGCTGTTTTTGGAACGTACTTCACCACGGATAACGATCTGACCGCTGTACGGGGCCGGTTCGGCAGGATCATTCTTTGCGTCGCGATCCTGAATTTCACCGCGAATCACGATCTGACCGCTATAGAGAGCGGGCTGAGCCTGTTCGGAGCGGGGCTCGTCTGATTTGCGGTCTGCCAGGGTAGCGTGTGCGGGCAGGGCAGCGACGGTAACAAGTGACGCGAGGGTAAACAGTGCAATTTTGCGCATTTTAGTTTCTCCTGGGTTCGAATGATTTCAGCTGAGACCGATGTCGCCAATCGACTCGATATCAGATGAACGAAGTATGGAACCGGAGAATGGCGAGGAATAATTCTCAAACAGTATGGGGTACATCATTCCCTATGATGGGCCTTTCGCCTCTGAACGGTATGTAAAAGCACTCATCATTCTGGGAAATAGGACTTATATGGCCCCGCAATTGGTTTTTGAGCGTTCAGCGTCGCAATGTGTCACCGAGGCAATCCAGTTAAGGAGACAATGTTATGAGCAACATTATTAATGTGACAGACGCAAACTTTGAGCAAGCGGTGGTTCAGAGCGATCGGGCAGTGCTGGTGGATTTCTGGGCACCGTGGTGTGGCCCCTGTAAGACAGTCGCCCCCATGTTGGAGGAAATCGCCGATGAGTTTGGTGACGAGCTGACCATTGCCAAAGTGAACGTGGACGACAGCCCGGACATCACTGCAAAAATGCGTATTCGGGGGATTCCGACGCTGGCCCTGTTTCAGGACGGAGGGGTTATTGCCCAAAAAACTGGAGCTGGCAGCCTGGGTGAATTGAGGACCTTCGTAAAAGGGCACTTGTAACGCAGATCCAAAGCCTCCTTAACAGGAGGCTTCCTGGTATAGAAGCTCGCAAACCACACCTTTTCCGGAATTTCGTCATTGCGATCAAACTACTTGCCAGCCAGACTGATCAGGGTCCCATTTCCAGGAATGCCAAATGAAAACGCAAGAGCTTCAGTTGCTGTACATCTTCGATGCCATAATGACCGAGCGCTCAGTTACCCGCGCAGCGGATCGGCTCGCGATGACCCAGCCTGCGGTATCCAACGCGATTTCAAGAATGCGTCAGATCTGGAACGATCCACTTTTTGTCCGTAAAGGGCGGAACATTGAACCAACTTCCTATGCGGTGAGTCTTTGGCATCAGGTGGGGGATCACATATACGCTCTCACCAACGCGGTCAGCGCCACACAGTTTGAGCCGGCAACATCAAAGCGGAAATTTCGCATCGCGGTAACGGATGTAACGGTTGAGATGATCTGGCGTCAGCTGCTTGAACTGCTGGAAAGTGAGGCTCCTGGTGTGGATGTCCATGCCGTTCCGTACACCCCCGAGGGAACCTACGACGACTTGCGGGAAGCACATGTGGATCTGGCCGTGGGCATGCTGAATCAACACGACCACAGCCTGCGAAGCACATGGCTGTTCGAAGGTGGGTATGTACTGGCGATGCGTGCGGACCATCCGCTTGCGGGCCGCCAGATTACAATGGAAGAATTTCTTGATGCCCGGCACCTGCTTGTGACGATGTCCGGGGATGCTCACGGTTTCGTGGATAGCTATCTCGACCAGAAAGGCCAGAGTAGACGGATCGCCGCGACAGTGAACCATTTTTCAATTGTTCCCCGGATACTCCGGGAATCAAACCTGATTGCGTCTGTTCCCGAGTTGATCAGTCAGGATTGTGGCTTCGTGGACGGATTATGGATGGGAGAGCTTCCGTTTGAAGTGGACCCAACCAGCTTGTACCTCATCTGGCACACCCGCCATGACCGCGATCCCGGGATTGTCTGGCTCCGAAATCATGTGGAACGGCTTCTACGGGAACGCTGGCACGACATCATGACCAACTCTCCGTGCGGCTATTCGGCTACCAGAGCCATCGCTTAAGCTCTGACTCGAATCCAGACCATTACTCGAAGAAAAACTTCTGCCGGTATGTCACAGTAGTATGAGCGCTAGTTCCGACAACCAGGGGCGGAAAACAATATTTGTTCATAATAGGCCGAAGGATAGCTAGAGATGATGCGACCACAGTTTCTCCAGGATTTGATAAAACAGCTCTCGCCAAAACTGGATTCGACGTCCTATGTCTACTGCACAGTGCCAAAGGCAAAATACGGCGAATTGGAACACCTCAAGCCCATCGTCAGCATTGCCGAACTGGAAGGCCTTACCCTGGTTATTCCTCTTGAGGAGGCCAAAGCCGAGGGCCTGGACTATTACCGGGTTTTTCGTCGCATCACCCTGGAGGGCCACTCCAGCCTGGAAGCCCTGGGCCTCACATCTGTGGTAACCAGCCTGCTGGCCGAGCGGGGCATTACCACCAATGTCATCGCAGGGTTTTATCACGACCACATGTTCGTACCCAGCGATCGCATTGATGAGGCGATGGAAGCACTGAAGGAGCTCGCCAGCCAGCCGAATGTTGGCAATGATTAAACCAACGCATGAGGAGTCCCAATGATAGAGCGACGTCACCGGCAAATGCCCACAAGTGTCGCGACCCTCGACGATCTCGCACCGTTGGCAGACTATTCATTCATGGACACGCTCAACTGCGATCCTGAGGGGAAAGCAAACGGAGCTGACCACGCGCCACGACAGGTCTTCTCGGGGCACTATGTTCCGGTCAAACCCACGCCAATCGAAAACCCCGAATACGTCGCGCATGGGAAAAATCTGTTTCGCGAACTGGGTTTTGCCGACAGCATGGCGCAGTCCAGCGACTTCGTCCGCATGTTCTCCGGCGACTTATCCCGGGTTCCGGAGCCTCTGCGCAATGTCGGGTGGGCGTGTGGCTACGCACTTTCCATCTACGGCACCGAATTCTACCAGCAATGCCCGTTCCAGACCGGCAATGGCTACGGCGACGGTCGCGCTATTTCGGTGCTTGAGGCCGCCATCAACGGGCAGCGCTGGGAAATGCAGTTGAAAGGGGCAGGGCGCACACCCTACTGCCGCGGCGCGGACGGCAGGGCCGTTCTGAGATCCAGTGTGCGGGAGTTCCTGGCCCAGGAGCATATGCACGCACTCGGTGTACCTACGTCACGGTCTCTGAGTCTGTACGTGTCAAAGACCGAGCAAGTCAGGCGACCGTGGTATTCAGAGGGCTCACGCTCAATAGACCCCGATATCCTTATACTCGAGCCAGTTGCCATCTCCACGCGTGTTGCGCCGTCGTTCATTCGGGTAGGGCAGCTCGAGCTTTTTAGTCGTCGAGCCCGCAAGCAGGAACACCCGCAGGCGATGGAGGAGCTCGAGAAAATCATCCTGCACCTGATCGATCGTGAGTACGGTGACGTTATCGACCAGACACTGGCCACCGCCGAAAAAGTGGTGTTGCTTGCACGTGAGTTCCGCAGCCGACTGACGTCGCTTGTTGCGAACTGGATCCGTGTTGGCTACTGCCAGGGAAACTTCAACAGCGACAACTGTGCGGCGGGCGGCTTTACGCTCGACTATGGACCCTTTGGATTCTGCGATGTGTTTGATCCGCAGTACCAACCATGGACCGGTGGCGGACATCACTTCGCGTTCCTCAACCAACCAGCAGCGGCCGAACGCAACTTTCACTCGTTTTGTTCGGCGGTTCGGCCGTTGCTGGCAGGGCATCCAGACTGTCTGCGGCAGCTGGAAGAGATTCAAAGTGATTTCCCGAAAGTGATGCAAGCGCAAATGGAGAAGATGTGGGCTGCCAAGCTTGGACTTGACGTTTTTGAGGCGGATTTGTTCCGCGAGTTGGCAACGCTGATGATGCAAACGCCTGTTGATTACACCCTATTCTTCCGGGAACTCTCGTCGTTGCCAGATGACATTGAGCCACTCAAGAAGAGCTTCTACAAGGGCCCGACCAATGCTGCAGACCCCGAAGGGATAGACAAGCGCTGGTCAGCGTGGCTCACAAAATGGCAATCGCTCACTCAATCTCGCTCTCCTGAGGAGCTTTCGAGTCAGATGAAGCTCGTCAATCCAAAGTACAGTTTGAGGGAGTGGTTCGTTGTGCCTGCTTATCAGCAAGCGGCAGCGGGGAATTACGCTTTGCTGCGAGAACTGCAGGACGTGATGACGCAGCCATACGCCGAGCAATCGGAGGACGCAGAGAAGAAATACTACAGGCTGAAGCCGCCGGAGCTCTTTGAGGTTGGAGGGTCGTCACACTATAGCTGCTCGTCGTGACCGGGTATCACCAGCCTCAGATTGCCTCACTCGTGGCGCTCTCCCATCTGTCGGAGGACTTCTTCCAGGCTAACTTTCGCACACACCGTATCCTTTACGTACTCTATCAAGTTGGTCGCGGAGCTTCGGATCAGCTTTTCCATATCCGCATCCAGGCAAGCGCTGTCGGGATCAAAAATCTGCTGAACCTTGGCAACCGAAACCACGGCTGGCAACGGAATGGCACCCACATGCGCACAGATGGCCCTCAACTGCTCTGTGGATTTGATCGCGCCGATCACTCCGGCAGCCACGCCCAGCAATGAAACAGGCTTGTTTGCCAACATACTTGGAAAGCCCAGATTATCAATTGCCAGTTTCATTGGGCTGCTGATTCCCCCGTGATACTCCGGCGAGGCCAGCAACACAGCCGTGGAATCCTTTACTGTGTTCTGGAACTGTTCGATGGCATCGGGATTTTTCGCAGGCAGCCCTGGCAACGGCAAATCCAGGTGCTCCAGGTAGATCGGTGTCACTTCCACATCCGGGTATTTGGCCAATTCGTCCAGCGCCAGATTTAACGCCAGTGATGTATAGTTGCCTGGGCGGACACTGCCGCAGATAGTTGCGATCTTGATGGGCATGGTCATATTCCTATGGATTCGTGACGTGTCGAAAACCCGGTACCAACTCAACGTGGATATCGGTCAGAGAGTTGAGAGGGACTGAGCCCTAACTCGAGTTTTCCAACGGTTTGCAAAATATAACCGTAGTTCATGGCTGTTATCTCTACCAGATGGGAATCGTTTGAGATTCGCTGATAGTTCGTCCACCGAATAGTTTCTTTTTATTTTCCAGGCACCTGCCATACTGGACGGGTCGCGGAAGAGGGCGCTTTCACGGCCCCCTTTGGCTTCGAGGAGCGGCCGACGCCATTGCTGCACCCAATGCACCGGATTCTCCTGAAGGCAGGACATAAAGCAAAATGGTAAAAGTTCTATTGAAGGGGTTCGATGAAATTTTGGATTTTTGCTTCCAGCGTTGACTTGCTTGTCTTTAAGTGGCGGCAACAGAGAGAAGGGCATCCGATCTGGGCATCGCCAACGACCGGAGTTAAACAAAAGCGAACATTGGTAAGCCATCCGCAAAGATGCACGTTTCTGATGGGTACCGGCCCTGGAATATCGGCATCTGCCTGAGGCCAAAAAAGGTGTTGGTGGCTATCTGATGGACTACTACAACCGGCAAAGACCTCATACGTTCAACGGTGGCATTTCTCCTGTTGCAGCAGAGGAAAACCTTAAAATACTGTCCGGGATTAGTTGACCACTACATTTCGCGGACCGTGACGAGAGCAAGCAAAATCGCCAATCCAAATACGACTGCGCCCAATACGAACATTCCCATTCGAGGTCCAAGTCAGTCGGCGAGACCGCTGACGGTGATGGCCGCGATAGCACTTAAATATCCGTTACCGCACGGAGATTTGGCTTCCCTACCGTGGTGTCATGCCCTGGTGGATTGCAATGTGGTTTCCAAGCTGCTTTCGCTTCGGTGGAATTTTACTGATAGTTGGTGAGGGAGCGTTCAAGCCTCACGTCGCCAGCATTTGTAGAGCGTCAACGATCATGTCCGGTCCACCGTTAATTTTGTTGGCCGGTCGTTAGTGCCTGCCGACTCAGAACAACAACGCCATTGACGAGTTATTGCCCCACAATTGGAAGCAGCCTATAGCTGACAAAGTGTGATGGCCGGACGCTTGCTGTGGTCTAACACATAGCCGTTAATGCAAAAACCCCGCTTTGGGAGCGAGGTTTTCTCTGATCGGCGAAAAGTACTTAAGAGCTTTCGTCATCTAGTGTGACTACGGTCTCCGCCATCAGTTCCTGGTTTTCGAAGGTCCCATAATCAATGTTGCCGGTGACCGTTACGAGGTCGCCCTCATTGATTTTCTGGTACCCCTCGTCATCCATCGGATTGTAGGGCATGAGGGCGGTATCCACCTTCATTGCCTGTGAAGCGGAATCAATGGTGAATTCACGCCCGTCGACAGAGTCCACAGTACCCGTAAGGATCAAATCTCCAACATCAATGGGTACGGTGGGTGCTACGTCGAGATCCGAGAAGCTCTCTTCATCTGCGGCACTGGCAAAGAAGTAAGTGCCGAGATTTTCGACATAGACACTGCTGGCTTCAATCTTCGTGTTTTCAAAAGTGTCATCGTCTACTTCTCCATAGACTGTCACTTTATCTCCGGATAGGACTTCACCGTCCTCTTCGTACCAGTCCCAATCGTCCATCTCGACAGTAACGAGTCCGCTACCGTAGTCTAGCGTGAAATTATCAGCTGCCGTGCTGGTTACGGTGCCGCTCAGGGTAATCCAGGAGCCATCCGATCTCAGGTATGGAGAGTCGGTGGCAGCAAACACCGCTGTTGGTGCTGCAATCAACGTTGATGCAATGGCAATGGAAAGTGCAGTGCGTTTCATAATCAAACCTCCTTGAGGTTCACTTTGGTGTCCGAGACATATGTGAATACGGTAGTAACCGAACACCTTCACCGTATCCGTTGTTCTACTCTCACGATGCACTCAAAGATTTGAAAAAAAAGGTCATTTAAGTCTTTGTAAGGTTCCGGAAATTACCTATCTTACCAAATGCTGTTCGTAAAAAATTGGAAAAACAGGGATTTAAATTATTTCAACCCCTTCGCATTTGTATCGGCCTATTAATGTATCCTCTTGAAGAACGTTGCCATCGAGGTCAAAGCAGAACAGCCAGGTTTCAGTGCGCTCACCGACTTCCACACTTTTCAGGCCCACACATTCATTGGGGTAGCCGGGGATAATCTTGAACGAGGATATGCCCCGTTCCGGTACGCGCTCGCCAACGGTTAGGGTGCGTATGTTGCTGAAATCCTCATCCGCTATGACCAGCGTATTGGCTCCTCTTTCTCGTTCGTCGATTGGCTCATCGAAGGGTTCGGTTGAGATTTTGCGTGGGAAAAAAAGCCACTCCCTGCGATAGGGATGCCATTCTGCGGCCTCATGAATTACATAACCGTCCGGACCGACGGCCAGTGCGTCCCGGATGCGCTGGTAGTTTTCCCGCCAGTCGATGCTGTTTAGCCCGTATTTGCGGTCTAATATTTTGATCCACTCTTCCCGGGGCTTTTTGCCGTGGCTACCGACAACCATGTCGTCACCCTTGAGAGTGGCCCACTCGCTTTTGAAGCCCTTGAACTTTTCATCACCGCTTCCCGTCATCAGAATGTGGCGAGGCACCAACTGGTTCTCATTGCGGATTTCGCACACCAGGCCGGTACGGTCATCAAAAGTGATCAAGTGCTTGCCGAACTTGACGAGTTCGGAAAATTCCGCACCACGGCCCCCTTCAGCGATCAGGCTGATCAGGTGGTGTTCACCGCCCTGGTCTTCCGGAATTTCCTCCAGACGATAGCTGACTTTGCCAGTGTCCGGATTTACGTCGCGGTAGAGTTTGTCGTATCGAAGTGTTGATTGCCAGGCGGTCTGGCCGTCATCCAGCTCAACCTGTGATGCGTGATCTTCATCGGTAATGATGGCGAGGGTATATTCACGGGTTTCTGGCCCGTAGCGTTCAAGACGTACAATATCTGCAGTTTCGTGGGTCATGATAATCCTTACGGCGTTAAAGTTTTTTACCTTGGACGACTGCATCGGATATTGCCAGCCGCGGCAGCCGGTTGTCGTAAGTTATCCTGAGCTTTATGGTAGCTTTCAGTCAGGTGAATTTTGCGATTGGATAATTGCATTTTGTCACCTAACGTCGCATGGGAAGCCCCTGCAGTCACTGGGTAAGGTACAAGGAAATATCGAGGGAATAATAAAGACCATAAAGTGTGTCGGGGATATTAAATGAGCGAACAGACTTTGCAGTCACCTCCGCCGGTGTTGGCTGGGCCGCTTCTCAGGCACACGACCGTTGACAGGCTTACATTCTGGCTAGTGGGATCCTGTTCGCTGATCCTGCGGCTGCAACTTTATAGAGAAGGTTCAGGCGAGCCATGTTTTGATCGGGTATTGACTGAGCAGGAAGTCACCCGAATACGAGTCGGTGCTTCCGCCTATCTGCATTTGATCGACATTCAACCTGATGATGCGTTACCCGTGAACACCCGCATCGGGTACGACCTCGGCGTATGCGTTTCGGAATCTGGTGAAGATGGCGGAGATAACGAGTCCTGGATACAAGAGTGGGCGACTCATCTGTGTATGCCTGGAACCAGCAGACCAGATTTTGTTATTAAGGATCGACTGGACCGTCTGGTCCATGGGTCATGTCGTCGGCCACACTCCTCGGCAGCCGACGGCCTGGTGAGGTTGGACGAAAAGCTTCAGGAAGCTGGGTCTGACATTGAGAAACGACCCGCCTTGATGTTGATGACCGGGGACCAGATCTACGCCGACGATGTCGCCGGTCCGATGCTTCGGGCCATACACAGCCTGGTCGATTGTCTGGGCCTCTATGATGAAGTGCTCACCGGGAGTTCAGTCAGCGATAGCAAGGCGTTGAGGGACAACCCGGACACCTACTTTCACCGGGAGAAGTTGCTACCGGATATCCGCAGTAACGAGGCGCTGGTCGAGCGTTTCTTTGGTGGTGTCAGAAAACCGGTTTTCACCACCACCAGTGCCCACAACCACCTGATCTCCCTGAACGAAGTCCTGGCCATGTACCTGCTGGTCTGGTCGCCGGTTTGCTGGCGTCTGATTACAATGGAGCAACCCGCTCTGTCCTCGAAAAATGCTGAGATTTATCAGCAACAACAAGTCGCTATCGATAACTTTGTCGCAGGATTGCCCCGCGCGTCACGGGCATTGGCACATCTTCCCACCTACATGATTTTCGATGACCATGACGTGACGGATGACTGGAATCTGTCCGCTCTCTGGGAAGCTACTACCTACGAACATCCGTTTTCCCGCCGCATCGTCGGCAATGCCGTGATTGCCTACCTGCTATGCCAGGGCTGGGGCAACAACCCCGATGCCTTCGATGGCATCATGCCGTCAATCAAAGAACTGGCGAGGTCAGCCGAACGGAGCGGTGAATTTGATCCATCCCGGCAGGATCATCTCATTGATAACCTGTTGCAGTTCGAACACTGGCACTACAAGCTGCCTACTTCGCCCCGCATTGTGGTGCTGGACACCCGCACCCACCGATGGCGCAGTGAGCTTAATCGTGCCAGGCCCTCGGGCCTGCTTGACTGGGAGGCGCTGACCGAATTCCAGCAGGACATAATGGATGAAAAGGCCGTGATCGTTGTCTCTCCTGCGCCCATGTTTGGCGTCAAACTGATTGAAGCGATCCAGAGCGCGTTCACTTTCTTTGGCAAACCACTAGTGGTGGATGCCGAAAACTGGATGGCCCACCGCGGTGCGGCCAGTGTATTGCTAAACATCTTCCGCCACTCACGCACGCCGGAAACCTTCGTGATCCTTTCCGGCGACGTGCACTACTCCTTCGCCTACGACGTTCGCCTTCGCCACAGGCCGGACCGGCCCCGAATCTGGCAGATCACCAGTAGCGGCATCAAGAACGAGTTCCCTCACACACTCATGGAGTGGCTGGACCGTATCAACCGTTGGCTTTACGCGCCCTGGTCGCCACTGAACTGGTTTACCAAGCGACGGCGTATGCGGGTAACACCCCGGGAACCGGAGGGCCGTGAAGCCGGTGAACGGCTATGGAATGCCGCGGGTATCGGCCTGGTGGAACTGGACGATGGGGGCGCACCGATTTCAATAGAGCAACTAAATTCCGGCTCGGGCGGCACAAGGTTCCCGCAGCCAGAGCCCTATCGATGAACCTCAAAATGGCCCTGGGAGCCAACGAACGGGAGGATTTATTCTACAATTACTAATCTGGACAGTGGTCGCTGTCATCGGCACAGCGGTAGTGTGGAAGGGCAGCGGCCTGCTCGAATCTGCCAGTGAACGCCTATCTCTTTATTATCGGCTGCCCGAAATTGTTCAGGGCGCGATTGTTGTCGCTATTGGTTCCAGTTTTCCCGAGCTGGCGACAGTGGTGGTATCGACGTTGGTGCACGGGGAATTCGAGCTGGGTGTTGCGGCCATCGTAGGCTCGGCTCTATTCAATATCATGGTCATACCCGCACTGTGCGGGCTGGTCGCCAAAGATCAGTTAATGACGAATCGGGACCTGGTTTATAAAGAAGCGCAGTTTTACATGATCGCAGTCGCGGCGCTGCTGCTGATGTTCTCGTTTGCGGTGATTTACAACCCAATGGAATCCAATGGGGACGGCCTTCGGGGTGAACTCACTCGTTGGCTCGCCATCATGCCGCTGGTGCTTTACGGGATCTACGTCTTTGTCCAGTACCAGGACACAATGGACTATCAGTCCGATGAAGACGTGTCCCACGTTCAGCCCGGAAAAGAATGGGCTCGTCTGGCCGGTGGTCTGGCTCTGATTCTCATAGGTGTGGAAGGGCTCGTTCGGGCGGCCGTTAACTTTGGCGATATTCTGGGCACCCCAAGCTTTCTGTGGGGTATTACTATCGTAGCGGCGGGCACCTCAATTCCGGATGCCTTTGTCTCAGTTCGAGCCGCCCGCAATGGCAAAGGCATCACCAGTACGGCCAACGTACTGGGGAGTAACATCTTTGATTTACTCTGCTGTATTCCGATCGGGGTGCTGATTGCCGGCACAGCGGTCATCAATTACTCAGTAGCAGCCCCGATGATGGCGGTTCTGACATTCGCGACACTGGTACTGTTTCTGATGATGCGAACGGACATGATTTTGAGCCGCAAAGAGTCCTGGAGCCTACTGACGATGTATGGCCTATTTGTGGTCTGGATGGGGCTGGAGTCGGTTAATCTGACCAATCTGATCGTCAACTTTCCGCCCGGTGCCTAACGATTCAGTGAACTTAGGCCGGTCTGTGGGAGCTGGCCAGTAACTGATTCAAAACTTGAAGTTTAACCAAGCTGATTCTCCTCAGTTTTCTGATGACCTTGTCTGTGAACCTTCTTATGCTTGGCGATACGCCAGATTGGCTGGCGTTCGTGAAACCTGCAAGTATCTGTTTTTGTGTCGTCCTAGTGTGCTTTTAAACGTGCCGGTCGTAAATGCCATACCCTGAAAAAAACGCCAGATGTTCATACTCACTGTGTCGGCGTGGATAGTCATTCCTTTGTTCTCGAACAGCCCGTACTACTGAGCGACCTTGGGCTGAGTGTTACCGACACTTTTTCCGAGAGCTTCGCCGAGGCGAGGCAACAACCACGTGCTCCACCGTAATGAGTGGTCTTGATAAGTGACGGGGTCATTCGGCCCGGCAAAAAGGTCCGTTTTGTGGTCGATCTGAATGTCCGCTTTGCGACCACACTGAACTTCACGCTTCAGTTGACCAAACCATCTCTAATGCAATGAAGCACACGTTTGGTGGGGCAGGGCAGCTATGGGTCGCCGCTATCAACAAGACTCATGGCAAGTGGGCTGAAATCCGCTAAGCAAACCTGTGGCATTCCAGGGGCGTTTGAACTGTGATAATGAATGCGCTCAAAAGTTTATTCGTTTGCTGGACTAACCAACATATTTGTATCCGGCATCCTGCAACGCTTCCTTCAGTGACTCCTCGGGAGGTTCTTCGTAAATGAGCGTTGTTGATGGGGAAACATGGCCAGCGATTTTTTGAGCGACTTTAACTGACTTTTTTTTGTTCATGAATGATATTGGTTATTAAAGTCCTCCGGCCACTGTGGGAGCTGGCTCTCTCAATGCCTGCCCAATGCCTCTGCATGAGAGCGAAGTGTTCCTGGAGAGTATTGGGAGAATAGGGGCCTCCTTTTTGAGTCAGGAATAGAGGATCCGTCTTTTTTACTGAGGGGTGCGCTGCCAGGCGGATCGTAAGGTAATTTTTTATAGCCGTTCTCAGTGCAGCGTCATTCATTGGAAGATCGCGCGATTTACCACGATGTTTTTTGACATCAGGATAAAAATCCTCCGGTTTGATCTCGGCGCCGGCCTTGGCCATGGCTTCAATTCGCTGAACAAGCTGGTGGAAATCGTGAACACTAAAACTTACCCGACGCCGCTGGTACGTGGATTTGGACCGCTTTAACGCATCGGCACCTTTAGTGTAAGCCGCAGGCAACGCCAGGATTTCTTTCAGTTTGAAAGAGCGCTGGCCAGAGCTTTCAGGGCCGAGCTCGGCAACGTCCTTGATCTGGAGAAGCGCGATTTCCTGGACTCGCAATCCGAGCTTGAAGCTGATCTGAACCAGCGCTGTGTTCTTTTCCGGGTAGCGATGCTCTTGGATCACATGCAAGAGGTGGGCGAACTGTTCGGGCGTGAGAACACGTGCCTGGCCGGTTTTGCTCATCTTGGAAGCTCTTTGTAAAACGCTCAAATGCAAGGATAGGGCAAACACAAAATCCGTAATAATGTTATTTGAACGCATACTGTACTGCGCATAATGTATATTATGTTAAATACGGTATGTGATGCGTGCAGCTGAGTTCGTAATCTCCCTCCTTCAGAACCAACCCACTTACTCATAACTCGCGGCCCAACTGGTACGCCCAAGCTCAATGGCACGATAAACATCTGCCTCAGGAACCACCAACACATCCCCCAGTTCCCTCGGGTCGTAATGAAAGACACACAAACGCGAAGCAAACTCAGCGAACGGCAGCGATGCTTCGCCATAGCGCTCACCATTACTCTCTGTTGAGCAGTTGATACCCTGGCCCCAATCCTGGCCGCTGTCATTGTTGGGATTAAAGAAGTAGATGCGCATCTCGCCAACGCGATCAAGATTGGCACGGATGATGGTTATGGCGTGGCGTCCAACGAGGCGTCCGCCACTGTCGGTGACAGCGATACCCGCAGGTTGCGGATGGATGACGGGTATGTTGCCGTTGTAATAAGGGTGATAGCTGGCATAAAAGTGGCGGATGAAGCTCTCATAATCATGGATCTTTCCTGTTGTCCGGCTAATGACACTGAGAAAACCGTGCCCTACCCACCAGCCATACATTTCAGGATTGATCCAGCGGTGCAGGTCGTCGTCGCGTACTCCGCACAGTCGCCCCATCTCGCCATAAATGCGGTCAAGGTGCGGTGCCAGAATCAATGAAACCGGATCCACATCGGTTGGAGGTTCTTTTGCAAGGCCTGCCTCCAGGTGCTGCGATGTGATGTGTTGGCCCTCAAAACGCATGATGACATCGTCATCGCGAGCACCCCAGGCCACCAGCTGCAACAGATAGTCAACATCGTTGAAGGACCACATGGAAAGGCCGATGACCGACTGGCAAGTCGGGTTATTACCCTGGCCAACACCCAGCGGCTGCCCCAGAAGGCTCAGTACACCGGCCAGCAAAAACACCCGCGGAGGGTGCGCATTACCGAAAACCGTGCTCAGTTTATCGGATGCAGCTTGGCTCAATTTCAGTTCCAGTTGCCGCCACAGGGCTGAAGCCACGGGCGGTGTGAAGAGAGAGCCACGCTCAAGAAACATGGCCAGGCCATAAACGGCCTGACTGGTTTCCGGATGAACAACCTGGTCAATCAGCTCAAACACAATCTGGCGGTAACACTGGAGCACATCGTTGCCGGTAATACTCAGGCCCAGAGCCAGAGGTATCAGATCATCCCGGTGTCCACGCAGGTGCCGTATCAGCATGGGGTGATACGGTGAAACCATGCCCGTTTCGTGCATCCCAATGGCAAAGCCTTGCGCCTCTTCGGTTAGCGCGACTTCGTCCATGGCGGCCAGGCGCTCGCCGTAAACGGTAAAGCCCGGATCATCTCGGCAGCCTGTCGTTGGACCGAACAAAGCGCTGACAAGGCGCGCTGCTTTGTCCATGCCCGAAGTTTCGATTTCCGGATCAAACAGGCATTTGGCAATCTGGCTGACCATCTGCTTGATACTGTCCGTTTGTATCGGGCGCTGCGCCAGCAAACGGTGCACTTCCTCCACCAGGCTGTCGAGAATACTCTCGTAGCCCAGTCTGCTGAGCAGGTACTGATAGAGTGAAGTGACTATGTGCCCTAGCCCTTGCGGCCGCTCCCTATCCGCTTCGCTCATCTGGCCTGATAACAGGTCCAGATTCAGTGCAGTCACCTGGGTCAGAAAATGTCTGGCCTGCTCCGCTGAAACTCCGGGATGAAGATAATCGCCCATGGCCACGGCAAGCAGTCGAAGCTCACTCAGGGCCTCAATGGCCGCGTAAGCCGGGGTTCCCTGGCGTAACGTTCGCACGGCCAGTGCAGGCCGAAGAATGGCAGGCCGGTCCCAGTCACTGTTGGTGAAGACGCCCTTGGCTTCTATAGCCGGTACCCGGGCGTACAACGCGTCCAGTCCGTCGGGGGCGACCATAACGTGAAGTACCGCTTCCAGTACCTCTGTGTTTGGGGCTACAGGGTCGCTCAGGCGAGCAAACGCAAGCTGTTCCAGGGCCTCGTCAAACGTCGCAACAGAGGCGGTGGTATCTGAATCAGAGCCGGGAATAGTCACAATATCATCCTTGCTTGCCTTGATGTGCCATTTGATATCACCCAAACCCAAAGATGCTCTTAAGGCAATCCAGAAGCAAACGATTCCGGGGCTTTCGTTTCCATTTGAAACCTGAGCGACTATATTGAGGTTGATGGTTGGGATGTATTGATCCCCTTTAAACGACATTGCCTCAACGCTCAGTTTGTCTGGTGCGCTCCAATGTCGGCGCAGTTTGTCCGGGTAAACCAGCAAGGAGAAGATCAAATGTCTATGGCATCGGAGAAAGAGTTACCCAAAGAGGTAGCAGCCTGGCTTGACCCCGATATGGACTCGGTTAAAGGGACCGAGACCCCTAAGGATCCAAAGAAAGGTTACATCGCCCTGCTTGGCTGGAGCGTTAATGCGATCAAGGCTGCGCAGAAGTTTGACCGCCGCTATATCGTTGTTGCTCCGGATTGGGCTGCGGATTTCTGTACCGCAAACAAGATTCCTTTCATTCCATGGGATTTTATCCGTCTGAATGATCGGTCTCTGGAGATAGCCGAAAAGCTGAAAGCGGAAGGCGTTGATGTCGCCATACCGCTGTTCGAGGAAACCGTTGAGTGGTCAGGGGCGATCAACTCTGTCCTCCTTAACAACCCCCGCATGTACGGGCAGTCCATTCTGTTCCGTGACAAGGCTTTGATGAAGCGCCGTGCTCAGCTTGGCGGTATTCGTGTCGGGATCTTCGAAGAGGCGCACGAGAAAGAAGACATCATCCGCTTCATGAAGCGCGTCAACCAGACGCTGCTCAAACTGGATGGTGACCCGGATGACCCGATTCACGTCAAGGCATTCGACAAGGCCGGTTGCCTCGGCCACCGAATGATCCGCACGATAGAAGAAATTGACAACATCCCGACGGAAGAATATCCCCTGCTGATGGAAAGTCACCTGGATGGCTGGGAGTTTGCCGTTGAGGCCTGGATCCACGATGGCAAGATCAAGTTCCTGAACATTTCTGAATATGTAACGCTTGGCTACTCGGTTTTCGTTCCTGCTACCGAGCAACTTGAGAGCTGGCGTAACGCGATCACCAAGCAGATCGAGTTGCTGATCAAAACGTTCGATATCCAGTTCGGCCTGATTCATCCCGAGTACTTCGTCACTGCTGATGGCGAAATGTACTTTGGGGAAGTCGCCTATCGCCCGCCCGGGTTCAAGGCTTTTGAGCTTATCGAGAGGGCCTACGGATTCAATGCGTACCAGGCTTCCATGCTGGTGTTTGACCCTAAAAGCACCAAAGAGGAAGTCGATAAGTTCTTCCCTCGTCCGGTGGTCGACGCGAAAGGTTACGCAGGTTGCTTCGGTGTGTATCCAAGACGTCGTGTGGTCAGCAAGCTGGAGATGCCCAAAGAAACGATTGAGCACCCCTACTTCGAGTCACACGAACTGGTTGCGCCCACCGAAGAGACCGTTCCTGACCGGTCGGCGTTCGGTACTCACTGGGGGCTGGTCTTCTTCTTTGGTGACGATCCGATCAAGATGCGGGATCTGCTGAAGGCTCAGGAGGAGCTGGACTTCTACGTCTAGCGGCCTGCCAAAGCCATTCAGTTGTCGCAAATGAGGTGTCCATGATTCTGGTTATCGCAACTCCAGAATCATGGATAGTCCTGAGCCCGCCCTGCCCCGGTACACCCCTTTTAAACTTGCTTATACGACGAATGCGGCTAAACTCTTATTCAGCTTGAAATTTTATCAATTTATCAAGTAATAAACTCAACATGCTGCAGCCCCTGTCATCCCTGAGCCGACCCTCGCTTCCCTTCACGATTGCCAGGGTATATATCAGTGCCGGGTTTATCGCCTTTGCCAGCGCCGTTTCTGCGGATGATAGCTCGCTCTGGGACATCCCCCTGGAAGAGCTCGGGCAGATACGAGTCGTTTCGATTGCTTCGGGGACTGAAACGCCTTTGGATAAAGCCGCCGCCGTAACTTCGGTAATTGATGTTGACGACATTGCCGCGATGGGCGCAACGGACCTCGACCAGGTGCTGGAATCCGTGCCCGGGCTGCACGTAAATCACTCCGATCAGGCGTTCTCTCCCAAGTATGTGTTCCGGGGCATTACGTCCAGCAATAATCCGCAGGCTCTTCTGCTCATCAATGGCATTCCCGTTACGACCATGATGTATGGGAACCGGGGTAATGCCTGGGGTGGTATGCCGGTGAAAGCCATTGAGAGAATTGAAGTCATCAGGGGCCCTGGCTCGGCACTGTATGGCGCCGATGCTTATTCGGGCGTTATCAATATCACGACGAAGAATCATGAAAGTATTGACGGACAAACCGTCGGCGGAAGGATCGGGAGCTTCGATACCCGCGGTGCCTGGCTGGAGTCAGGTCGTCAGTTGGGAGATATCGGCGTCAGCTTGGTCCTGGAGTATCAGACCACTGATGGCTGGGATGAAACCATTGAACGCGACGCGCAAACGAACTTTGATGAGACGTTTGGCACATCGGCCTCTCTGGCGCCCGGCCCAGTCAATACCGGTGTTGATCAATTGGATGCCCGGTTTGAAATAGGCGGCGAGCGGTGGACATTCCGGGCAGGCATACAGGACCGTAGCAACCTGGGTACGGGCCCCGGTATCGCCCAGGCCCTGGATCCAGAAGGTGAGTTTTCATCTCGCAGATTGAACGCGGATTACAGCTATCGATGGTCCGATCTGGCCGATGGCCTGGATGTGGAAGCCAGAGTGTCCTACTTCAATATTACCCAGGAGCCCGAAAACGATATCGTACTTTATCCGCCTGGCGCTTTTGGTGGGGCCTTCCCCAACGGTTTGATCGGCAGCCCTGGCTACGAGGAAAACCAGGCCAGGTTCGACCTGAGCGCTATTTACCGCGGCATTCAGGATCACCGTATACACACGGGCGTCGGTACGTTTTGGGCTGACCTTTACAAGGTGACCGAACGAAAGAACTTCAATCCGGATTTCAGCCCAAAAGGCAGCGTGGTTGACGTGTCCGACGACCCGAGTGAGGTCTGGATGCCGGAGGAAGACCGCACGAATTACTATGTGTTCGTGCAGGATGAGTGGCAGTTCGCACAGAACTGGCAGTTGGTCAGCGGTATTCGTTTTGACGATTATTCAGATTTTGGCAGTACGATAAACCCACGAGCTGCACTGGTATGGGCCACAACCGACTCCATCACGACGAAGTTCCTGTACGGCCGGGCTTTTCGTGCACCGTCATTGAATGAGCTTTATGTGGCGAATAACCCGGTCTTCCTGGGCAACGATGAACTCGACGCCGAGACCATCGATACCTTCGAGATTGGTGTATCCCATCAGGTTACGCCGAGCTTGTTGTATGGCGTGAATCTGTTCTACTACGAGATTGATGACCTGATTAATGCGGTTCCAACTGCCGGTCTTATCGCGACGGAGTATCGAAATGCGGGCCAACGGACGGGGCATGGCGGTGAATTTGAACTGACGTATCAGGCTCTCGAAACCCTGTCTCTACAAGCCAATTATGCGTATCAAACCGCAGAGGATGAAGGTACAGGGCGATCCGTCGGTGAGGCGCCCAATCATCAGGTCTATGCCCGTGCCGACTGGAGCGTATCGCCAGGTTGGCTAGTGAGCTCGCAGGTCAACTGGGTAGGTGAACAGAAGCGAACGGCTGCAGATCAGCGAGACCCCGTGCCTGACGCCACCACCGTGGATATGACCATTAGAACCAAAGGGTTATGGCAGGGGCTGGATATTTCTCTGGCCGTTCGAAACATCTTCAATGAAGATGTGCGAGACCCCAGCCCCTTCGCCGCCCCTGCCCCGCCGATTCCAAACGACTTCCCCATGCCCGGGCGACGTGTCGTCGGCGAGCTCTCCTATAGTTTCTGACAGGGCCGCGGTCGGTTAGTCTTCCCAGTCCCGCTTTTCTACGCCGTGATAGACAATGCTTTCACACCGAATCGGAAAGAAGCTGCCTTCGGGGCGCTCTCTTGTATCCCGGAAACACGGCGCCATACCGGCCACGAAGCAAGGTGTCAGGATAAGTTGATATTCCTCACAGCTGAATCCCATGTCTGCAGCCAAAGCGGCATGCACGGCTGCTACGTTCATTGAGTATCCGTATACACTATTCAGGTGTTCGTACACGGCAAAGGCCATCTTCAAATAGTGGCCATCGGAGAAACCATAGTCTTTTGCTTTATCCAGTGTGAAGGCAATGCGTTCGTCTGTGGTGGCAAGGGGGCGGCCATAACCATAAAGGATGCGGCCCAGGGATTTCTCATGATCGACAAACTCCTCCAGTTTACCGCCTTCATCGCACCACTTACCGGCCCTGTAGAAAAAGTCGAGCGCCCGGACCTCCGGTCGACGACCGTATATGGATGCTTCCGAGATGCTTAATCCAGCCATCAGGCCCAGAGAGGGCGTGGTACGCACGGAACCGGCCAAGGCGGCCACATGGTTTGGCCAGATGGAGGGATCCGGATAGCTTGTACCGACCCAGTAAGAGTTCAACATCTTTGCGACGTTCTCCCCCGGATCTCTTCCAAGAATGCAATACAGGTACAAATGGAGCCATTCAAGATGGTCGAGTTCATGGTGAAGATCCTTACCGTGCATAACGACGCGTTCGGTAAGAAAGGCTTTCCCAATTCGCGTCAACCAGTGGCTTTCCGTTTCAAGCAGTTGTTCATGATTCATTGATTGCCCTCCCCTTCACGCTTTTTGTAGGGTCCCGGGTCGTCTTCCAGTTCAATGGCAGAGCTGTAGAAAGGAAATTTTTTCCAGCCCATTTTCCGCTGCTCCAGCGCATGGACGGCGGCACCGGGCAATCTCAGTATCAGGTAGAGCATGCTGCCCTGATCCTGATCAAGACCAAGATCAACGAACGCTGCAGCCGCTACAGCGCTGATGGAAATTGGATACCCGAAGAATGCCTCAAGGGCGTTGCGGTGGCTTTCCAGCCAATGCAAAGCGCCTGCTTCTGGTGCGAACTGGACCAAAAGGTCCAACGACTGCCGAAGTGTCGTGGGCATGTCATCGCCGTTGGGGTCAAAACCCGGTGGATGCTCAATCGCCGGCCATATGTCCGCCCTTTCGTCTTCCTGGGGAGCCTGAAGTCGGGATTTCCAAAGTTCGATGTCCTGACCACATTCCCCCCACAAGCGAATGCAGATCTCAAGTTCCTGAGAGCCGCCATAGAGGCCAGAACCCAAGGCAAGGGAGGACATGAGCGCAGAGCTGTGATTGGTGCCGGCAACGCCTCCGTTCATGGCTGCACGAATGCTGGCCTCCTTGGGGCCCTGGTTGGCGAGGATCATCGCCAGCTTCTCCAGGAGGGCCGCTTCAGCGGGTTGCGGTCGATCACCTTTGAACATCAGCAACAGATATTCAAACCAGCTTGCCCTGGCGATGACCTGGCCATACACATCGTAGCCATGGCAGTAGCTGGCCTTTGCGGCGAACGGGTTTGAATCTTCAGGTTCTTCAAACCAGAAATTGGAGTGATAAACGTAGTCTGAGGGCACGCGCTTTCCCCTAATCTATTGGTCGGTCTGTATCGAGCTGGTTAGCACCTTCATTCTCGATCCCAATGGAGGGACCTGGTCGCCGTCAACAATGATATCTATCAGGCAAGGTCCTGGGCGGGAGAGAATCCCGGGTATGTCCAGATCCATCAATTGCGCCATGGTTTCCACCCGGTAGGATTCTACGCCCAATGCCCGGGCCATCATGGCAAAATCCACGCTCGGTAACCGGGTTCCAACCTGTTCCCCGCCACTCAGTTTCTGTCCATGGCTGACCATGCCCAGTGAGGCGTCATTGAGGACCAGCATCAGAACATTCAGGTTTTCCTGGAGCGCTACCGTCAATTCCTGGCCGGACATCAGATAACTGCCGTCGCCGGTGAAGCAGACAACCGGATTCTGACGGTTGGCGGTGGCCATCCCCATCGAGGTTCCGATTGCCCAGCCCATAGCGGCAAATCCAAGCCCGATACTGAACTGATTCTTCTCCGGAGACATGCCGTCCGGGCGACGGATATTCCAGTAGTGGATCCCCCACAAAAAGCTGTTCCCGGTATCCATGAGAACCCGGGTATCCGGTGGGCATATCCGGCTCATATAAGTCATCAAAGCCTGGGGTTTGACGCGCCCGGATCTGTCAAAACACTTTTCGGGCTCATCAAAACGGGTATTCTCCGGCACGCGATCATAGTCTGTGAGTGGCTGTGCGTAGCTTCCACTCTGTTTGGCTTTAAACGCATCAGCCAGGGATTCGAACAGGAGCTTTGGCGAGCCGAGAACGACGAGCCGGGCCATGGTTGAGCGGCTGAGGTGCGCCGGATTGCTGGAAACATGAATCAATCGGTCAGACAGTATTGTCGTGGGGTCCCACCCACAGGTTGAGACTTCGTCCAGAGCTGTGCCGATGGCCACAACACGTTCGGCGTTTTCAACCTTTAGCGCGTCCGTCGCGCTGTTGTGGCCGGCAAAGCCAAATACACCCCGGTATAGCGGGTGGAAACTGTCGATGAGGCCCTTTCCACGTGGCGTCGTAACCATTAACCAGTTCCGGGATTCCGCCTGGGCCACCAGCATGTCGTTTGCCCCGGCTGCGCCCTCACCCAGTACCAGTGTGACCTTGGACGCGGTCTCCAGCTCTTTCAGTAATGACTGGGCAGCAGGCTTGTTGGGTGCGACTTCGTGGTTGGTAAAGGCGTGGAGCGTTCCGTCTTTCACGTCATCGGGGATCCGGCGGCGCATCACGTCCAGTGGTATCGCCAGGTGGGCGGGCCCGGGCTGGTTGCTCATGGCGTGACTGACAGCCTGAAGCACTTTGGTTTCAAGTTGTGCCGGATGCGATACCAGGGTGTTGTAGCGCGTACATCTGGCAAACATCTCTACCGTATGAATGCCCGTGCATGAGGTCTCCTGCAATGAGCCCTGCCCAAACTTGTCGAGCGCTGTTTGCGCTGTTATCACGAGCATCGGAATCCCATCGGCGTAAGCGGATGCAACGCCAGTCAGCAGGTTCGTGGCTCCTGGACCGGCTGTGGAGCAACAAACGCCTATCTTTCCTGTTTCCCGGGCATAACCCTCTGCCATAAATGCCGCGCCGGACTCGTGACGGGCGGTAATGGTCCGGATACCACCCCGGCGCTCACTTCTTGCCAATGCATCATAAAACGGTTCAATGCTCCCGCCAGGAACGCCAAACACATACTCCACACCGAGGCGTTCCAGGTAGCGTAATAACAAGTCACCATTTTCGAGCATGACAAATCCTATGGGGAAGGCATCAAAGTTGTATTTGAGTCAGGGGGAAAACCAATCAATCAAGCGGCCGCGGCATGGAGATCCCGTATCCCTGCGCATAATCAATGCCGAGCTCAACCAGTCGTGATTTGACCCTGTCGTTCTCCACAAACTCGGCAACAGTCTTGAGACCGGTGGCATGGCCAATCCGGTTGCAGGCGTCAACAATGGCAAGATCGATTGGGTCTTCCAGCAAATTACGGACGAAGCCACCATCGATCTTGAGATAATCCACGGGCAAGGCCTTGAGATAGGAAAACGAACTCATGCCTGCGCCAAAGTCGTCCAGTGCAAATTTAAAGCCTCTTCGTCTGGCAGAGCTGATGAATCGCTGGGTGACATTCAGGTTGGCGATAGCGGAGGTTTCAGTGATTTCAAAACAGATACGCTCCGGCTTTAATTTATATCGCTCCGCCAATTGGCTAATGTAAAGAAAGAGTTCCGGTTCATTAAAGGAGCTCCCGGACAGGTTGATGAAAAACGTCCCGGTTTCCTCCCGGCCGAGGCCAGTGCGGTCAAGGTACCGGAACGCCATTTCAATAACTTTCCGGTCGATCCTGGTCATCAGGTTGAAGCGCTCGGCAGCGGGAATAAAGGCGCCCGGAGGGATTGTTTCGCCCCCTTCCCTCAACCGAACCAGAAATTCCGTGCGATAGCCATCGACGGCATCCGGCTGCAGTGCGGTCATCTCCTGTTGCCAAAGGCAAAAGCTGTCATTCTGCAACGCTTGCTGGATGCGGCTGGTCCAGTTCATATCACTCTGGCGCTGCTGCATCTCAACGTCGCTTGTTTCATAGAGCTGGACGTTGTTGCGGCCCCTGTCCTTCGCGGCATAGCAGGCCAGATCAGCATGACTGAGGAGCTCGCTGGCACTGCAGTAGTGCTTATCGACCAGCACCATGCCGATACTCAGGGAGACGGAAAACGGTCTGTCATGCCAGACAAACCGATACTCGCTGACCTCTTCACACAGTTTTTCGGCCACTCTCTGCGCATGGACGATGTCGCAGCCACGCAGGAGCACCCCGAACTCGTCACCGCCGAGCCTGGCAAGGGTGTCGTCTGAACGGATGTGATGGGACAGCAGCGCGGCAATCTGCTTAAGCAGGTGATCGCCGGCGACGTGACCGCAGGTGTCGTTGACGATCTTGAACTGATCAAGATCAAGGTACAGGAGCACGTGTTGCCGTCCGGTTTTGTAAGTGTCTTCCAGGGCCTGTACCAGCCGTTGCTCAAACTCGCGGCGATTCACGAGATCGGTCAGGCTGTCATAGTAAGCCATGTGCTCCAGGGTGGTTTCCGCCACGCGCTTGGCCTGGCGTACGGAGCCTTCACGCACTTCACGGTCAATGGCGGGAATCAGCCGCGACAGGTTGTCCTTCATGATGTAATCCTGAGCGCCGGCTTTCATGGCCGTGACCGCAACGCCTTCCCCAATCGTTCCGGAAACAATAATCACAGGTACATCCATGCAGTACTGTTTAGTCAGTTCCAGCACCCGAAAAGAAGAAAAGCCGGGCATGTTGTGATCGGTTATCACGATGTCCCACTTGCCACGGCGGAGGGCATAGGTCAGGCGATCCTCGCTATCCACCAATTCATGATAGGGGGAAATACCTCCTTTACGCATCTCTCGTAAAAGAAGCATGGCGTCGTCTTCGGAATCCTCGACGATCAACATCCGTAATGGGGTGCTTGCATCAATCAATGAACTTACCTTTATCAGTACGAGCGAACTGAGCCGGCTTTGGGCACCTTGTTGACAACGAGCCAGTAGCGGGCAAGCAATTTCATTTGTTCCGTAAATTCCCGATAGTTAATCGGCTTGGTGATAAAACTGTTGGCTCCCAGACGATAGGCCTCCAGCAGGTCTGCCGGTTCATCAGAGGAGGTCACCATCACCACGGGCAGCCAGTTGGTGAGCGGTGAAGACCGAATGCTTTTTAGTACCTCCAGCCCACTGACCCTGGGAAGCTTTACATCCAGCAAAACAACTCCGAGCGTATCCAGCTCCTTGGACGGGGTATCGCCAAACAGGAAGTCCAGCGCCTGCTGCCCGTCTTCCAGCACGATCACAGGGCTGCCCTCGCTCGCGGCCTTGAGGGAGCGTATCGTCAGAACCTGATCATCCGGATTGTCTTCAACCACAAGGATTGAATAGCCGTCCATGTTTTTAGCTGCCCTTTCAATGGATTGCATTTAAAGCGTGAGCGTATGGTTGCAGTCTAGTCACGATCTCCCGAAACAGGCAACTTCACAATAAAACTTGCGCCCTCGCCTACTTTGGACGTGGCGGAAATCTCGCCATGATGCCTGCGAACCACCCGATACACCGTCGCCAGGCCAATGCCTGTGCCGCCAAACTCCGAGGGTGTGTGAAGCCGGTTAAAAGCGACGAAAAGTTTGTCGATATACCGCATATCAAAGCCGACCCCATTGTCCCGGACTTCAATGGCTGTCCAGCGGCCCGCTGTTCGTGCAGACACGTCTATGATCCGTTTCTCCTCCCTGGCACTGTATTTCCAGGCGTTTGCAAGCAGGTTCTGGAAAGCAACACGCAGCATTCGGCTATCACCCACAACCCGGACGCCCTGCTGAATGTGTACTTCCGAGGGGACATCGTCACTGATGTCTTTCAGCTCATCAGTGATTTCCTGCAACAGTTGGCTCAAATCGACAGTCTGGTTCTCAATCGGCTGGCGGCTGACGCGGGAAAGGATCAACAGTCCGTCGATCAGGCCCGCCATTCGCACACTGGCCGCACGAATGCGCCGCAGGTAATCCTTGCCGGTCTCATTCAGCTGGTCACCGCAATCCTCCTCAAGTGCCTGCCCAAACCCTTCCACGGCTCTCAATGGCTGCCTGAGATCGTGGGAGACTGAGTAACTGAACGCCTCCAGTTCCCGGTTTGCCATGCTCAGTTCCGAGGTTCTGGCTTCGACAATCCGCTCCAGGCTGTCGCGACTTTCCAGAATACGGCGATTCTGCTGCTGAATAGTGCCGATCATCTCGTTAAAGGTGTTCCCCAGCCGCCCCAGCTCGTCGGTTCCGGAGACCGGTGCGCGAATGGAGTAGTCATGGTCCTGGGCAATGCGCTCAGCGGTTTCCGAGAGCTTGAGGATGGGGTCAGACACAATTCTCTGTAGCCGGAGCGCGAGGAACACCAGAGCCACCAGAATGACGGCGCCAATACCAATGGCTACGAACACAAAAGTGCGGATATGGCCATGTAATACCTCAAGGTGGGATGTGAGGAAAAGCTGCCCGACCGTTTCGTTATCAAGGGTTACCGGTATCGCTAGCCGATAGACTTCATCGACAAACCCTACTTCCAGTTGTCGGTTAACAGGGGGGCATTCCCGTTTATCCATGCTGGCCAGGGAAGCCATGACGGTCCCTTGTTGGTCATAGACACAAGCCTGCTGGATAGTCTCAATGCGCTCAAGGCTGGAAATGATGCTGCTCAGCTGATTATTATCCTCAAACACCAGGGCGGCGGCCGACTGTTCAGCGAGGATGCCTGCAATGACATGCAGTTCGGACTCAAGCTGTTTACGGTAATTCCGGTTCTCAACAAAGATGAGGCTGGCGCAGACCAGGGTAATCCCCAGTGCACTGGTGAACAGTGTTAGGAAAAGCAGTTTGGTTTTAAGTCGCCAGTATCGCCATTGTCCGATCATCGCACGACCCTCACCGCCAGCTCCAGAAGTCGGGAGTTAATAGTAAGCCCCGCTTCGGTCGCAGCTTTCAGGCTGATTTCAAAGCGAATGACATTGCCCTTTTTGACGTAACCGACCATTCCCCCCTTGCGGACAAACTCCGGCAGGTCGCTGACTGTCAGCATGCCCTGGTGTTGGGCGAGATCAAGCAGCTCGTTGAGGTTGCGGGATTGCGACTGGGCGATATACAGAACATTGCACCCAGTAAGGTGCGCGGCATTGTCAGGGTATCGAAGCTGAAGTTCCCTGCCCTGGGATTTGCGACCAGTGAGAGGGTCGAGCAGGTCGCCAAACGGATCATCGCCAAAAATACATACCTCAAGGGGGGCGGAATTGCTCCCGTTATGGGGCCAACTGACAAAGCGTGTGAAGTTGTAGAGAAAGGCGGCTTTGACTTCGTACTCGGAACGTATGGAGGCGTGCCCGGGTACCGTGCCAAGACACAGGCTGAGAGTCAGTGAGATAAGGTATTTCAGGTGATCCCTCACGAGTCGGCCACGAAGCAAATAGTCATATTTGGATCAAGCAAATGGGCGTACGGCACCTACCGAAGGTTAGCATCAGTCCGGCTGCCGTCAACTGCATGCCAGATCTGTGCTACCCCAATATCAACTTTCCGGCACCGGAAAATCCACCTCATCCACCTGCTCTGACAGGTAATCCAGAAATGCGCGGATCGACGGAAGAAGGCCTCGGCGTGATGGAAAGACGGCGTGGAAAATACCGCCGCGTGGCTGCCAGCCAGGCAGTACATTGATCAGGCGCCCCTCGATCAGGTCACGTCCGCCTACAATCAACGGCATTTTGACCACGCCCAGACCGGCGATCGCGGCCTGCCGGAGGGTGAAAACATCGTCCGTAACCAGGCGTGGTTTGTGGTGTACCTGCACCGATACGCCGTCCGGGCCATCCAGACACCAGATGTGCTGGCCATCGGTCTGTTCGAAGTCGATGCTGGGCAGGCGAGTCAGGTCCTCCGGCGATTCGATGTTGGGGGAACGTTCCAGTAAAGCCCGCGCCCCCATCAGGCATTGGGGGCTCCTGGACAGGACCTTCATGGTCAGGCCGCTGTCTTCAATCGGCGGGTACCGGACCCGGAGTGCCAGATCGACGCCCTCTTTAATCACATCGACCCGACGACTGGTAGCCACCAGCTCAATCCTGACTTCCGGATACATCTCCATGAACTTCACCACCAGTGGTGCAACCAGGAAATAGATCAATCCTGGTGGGCAGGTCATCCGGATGCACCCACGGGGTTCCGAGCGGGAACGATCGATCAACTCCTGCGCCGCCTCGGCTTCAACCAGCATGGCAACGCAGTGGCGATAATACTCCTTGCCCAGCTCCGTTACGCTGAACCGGCGTGTTGACCGGTTAATCAACCGGGTATCAAGGCGCTCTTCCAGAAGTGCTGTGCGCCGGCTCAGTTTGGATTTGGGGACGCCCAATGCCCGCCCGGCCGGTGCAAAGCCACCATGCTCCACTACCTGCACGAAGTAATAGAGATCGTTCAAGTCCTGCATAGTTCAGAGTCCTATATATAGAACGCAGATTATAAATTTTGGCACCTACTCAGACCAGCTTCCGTGCCCTATCTTCACTGTATTGATCATTAATATCCAAACCAGTGTAAGGGGGAGCACATGAAACAGATACTGACCACCTACAGCGCGCCCCATGGCCACTGGGTTGGTGATGGTTTCCCGGTCCGCTCACTGTTGTCCTACGACCGTATGGGCGCCAACAATATCAGCCCTTTCCTGCTACTGGACTACGCCGGCCCCGCGCAGTTTCCGCCGGGAACGCGCCGCCGGGGCGTCGGCCAGCACCCGCACCGTGGTTTTGAGACCGTCACCCTGGTCCTGCAGGGCGAACTTGAGCACCGGGACTCCACTGGCAGCGGCGGATTGATCGGTGAAGGCGATGTCCAGTGGATGACGGCCGGTGCCGGTATTGTCCACGAGGAGTTCCATTCGCCAGCGTTTACCCATCGTGGCGGCACGCTTGAGATGGTCCAGCTATGGGTGAACCTTCCAGCCAGGGACAAGAATGCACCAGCGGCTTATCAGACCCTGCTGAAAAAGGACATTCCGGTGGTTTCCCTGGGCGACCATATCGGCGAACTCCGGGTTGTTGCGGGTGAGTTCCACGGACACCCGGGGCCGGCCAGCACCTTCACCCCGATGAATGTATGGAACCTGAAGCTTGAGCCGGGCGCGGATGTGGTCCTGCCCGTCCCGGAAGGACAGACCGCCATTGTAGTGGTGCTCAAGGGAACGGTGCAGGCAAATGGGGCCGAAGTATTGCATGACGCGGAAGTTGCCAGCTTTGATCGCCAGGGCCAGGAACTGCAGCTTGAATCCAACAACGATGCCCGGTTGCTGGTACTCACCGGTGAGCCGATTAATGAGCCTGTAGTCGGTCATGGTCCCTTTGTCATGAACTCAGAGGCTGAGATCCATCAGGCAATCGCGGACTTCCAGAACGGAGAGTTCGGCATGCTTCACCGTTAGCCAGAACAGGTGATGGCCAGCGGTAGGAACCGGTCCCTCCGATGGGGCCCGGTCAATAAAACCCACCTGAAACGAAGGAGAAGGAACATGGCTTTTAAATACAATCGACTGGACAAGGACGATGTTGCTCTGCTGATGGTTGACCACCAGTCAGGGCTGCTCTCTCTCGTACGGGACTTCTCACCGGACGATTTCAAGAACAACGTACTGGCGCTGGCGGACATCGCCAAGTTTTTCGACATTCCGACCATTTTGACCACCAGCTTTGAGGATGGCCCCAACGGCCCAATGGTGCCGGAACTCAAGGAAATGTTCCCGGATGCGCCCTACTTCCCCCGTCCCGGCCAGATCAACTGCTGGGACAACGAGGATTTCCTCAAGGCCGTGAAGGCCACGGGTAAGAAGCAACTGTTGATTGCCGGTGTGGTGACCGATGTATGCGTGGCTTTCCCGACGCTGTCAGCGCTTGAAGAAGGCTATGAGGTCTTTGTTGTAACGGATGCGTCCGGCACCTTCAACCAGACCACCCGCGACGCTTCCTGGAGCCGCATGGAACAGGCCGGGGCACAACTGATGAACTGGTTCAGCGTTGGCTGCGAGTTGCACCGTGACTGGCGCAACGATATTGAAGGCTTTGGCGGCATCCTTGCCAAGCACCTGCCACATTATGCAAACCTGATGCAGAGCTTTACTGCCCAGAAAGGGTAAGCTTTAGCGGGCGCCACACCCACAACCCTTGTGGGTGTGGTCTCGATTGAACTATTTCGGAAGGTTATTCCTGCTCTGAGCGAGTTGCTCCAGGGTGTTATGTTCGCATTCTTTTTCAGCCATAAAGCTCTCTGATGACGTAACCAGAATGTTGTCATCACTCATGAATCGACGGCCCAGCAAGGCCGGATAGGAAAACCGTCCCCGGTCAGCCAGGGAAAATTCGGTTTCATGGGTGGAACCGGCAATACAGAACTCCATACGCACCACATACCGCCTTTGGGACGGCGCACCCTTTCGTTTTATCCGGACAGTCCGGTCCACCGGGCGTTCAAACTCCAGGATGACGTCCTCAACCTCAGTACCGTTCTCGCCGGTTTCCTGGTCGCGGTGATCCGCAAGGGGCACCTGGAAGCTCACCCACTTCTCATCCCCCTTTTCGAAGGGTTCGATATTAACCGCATGAAGCGAAGAGGTTTTTGCTCCCGTATCCAGCCGTGCCTTCAGGCGCAAGCCGGTGTCCTGAAGAACAATCCATTCCACAAAACCGAGGGATTCCGGTGGGCGCTCCTGGCTTTGCTTTTCCTCTGCCTGAACAGGTGCGGCTGCGGCCAGAATGGCTGCGAAAGTGAGTCCAACAGCTAACTTCATGAAACATCTCCGGCAAACGTGATCAGATCCGGGAAGAATGTCAGGAATCGGCGTTCCAGCTCCCGGTCGTTCTCTTTGATTTCTTCGATGATATCGAAAAACTGATGCTTGAAACGGATACGCTGGGCGACCCGGTTCAGTGCAAAGCCCACGCTATCCAGGTCTGCGTAAGATCCGAACCAGTCATTCTCCGCCATGTTTTGGGTAACCCGCTTCATTTTTTCGGGCATCAGGTGTTCGTTGTCCCGAAACTCCTGGTAAACAATGTCGATAAAGGTACCAGAATCGACATTGCTGAATCGTTGCCAGTGTCTTAACAGGTAGTGATCATAAAGGATATCGAGTGCAACGCCTGCAAAGCGGCGCCGTTGCTGTGAAAACAGTCGTTTGCTGGCGAGTACTTCCGGGTGGCTGTCCGTGTATGTGTCGACAGCCCGATGATGGTACAGGCCGGCCCGGACGGTTGGCGGGAGTTCCCGGACTTGCAGTCCCCTGGCGAAATCCCCCATCACGCTGCCAATGCGGGCCTGGGGCGAATCCGGTGCGAGGAAAAGATGGGCCAGATGATTCAAACAGCCTCCCGGGATAGCGAGTAAGCCCGTAATCCCGGGAGGCTTACCCGATCAGAAATTAAAGGTCACGCCGAGGCCAAGGCCATCAATAGTGACGTTGTCCTTGTCATAATAACGCATATATTCAAGGTTGCCGGACACTTGTGGCGCCATTTCAACGTTGACGCCAATGCCGTAGGAAAAATCGGAGTCATCATCGGTAACCGTGGTGAAAGGCCCCTCGGCTTCCAGCTCTACCCGGGTGAAACCAAATATAACATAGGGCGTTGCCGGTGATTCGTTGGCAAGGTTCAATGTGGCGTAACCCCCAAAGAAGTTATCCACGGAGTAATCGATGCCATTGACGCGATCGTCGTCAACGCCAAAGCCTGCCCTCGCCTCCACGCCGAAGTAGGGTGTCGCCAGCGCGCCCACCTTGGCGGACAGCGCGCCAACATCCGCATCGTCAGAGTCGTCCTCGAGATTAAAGAAGGTGTAGTTCAGGCCTGCGTACAAGCTCCCCATTCCTGACTTGTACATATCACTCGCAATGGCAGGGGCTGCTGCCAGGCTGCCTGCGAGAGTGGCAAATCCAAATACCAAAGAACGTGTGGTTTTCATTGTCTTCGATGCTCCTTCCTGGTTTTCACCGTCAGTTTTACGAAATTGCACTACACCAACGATTTAATCCAGCACAAGGATCCGGATTTACCCGATATTTACAGTGATTTAATTCCCCGTTCACGCGCGTGGCAAGGGCCGGAGTTGCCTTGCGAAAGCGGCAGGCCGCATGTATTCTGACGCCGTCTCTCTGTTCGGCCAACTTGAGCTTCCTTTGAGAAACCTGAACCCTGTAATCTTCATTGTTAGCGTCATGTTTGTACTTTTGAGTATTTTCATGACGTTACCGGTAATACTTCTATCAGGCTCTGAAGCGCCCAATGCCATGGCGTTTGCGGAATCTGCCGCTATTGTATGCAGTATCGGGGTTTTCGGGATTGTGGCCACCTACCGGAAACCGCGGGACCTTAAGCCCCGCTTCATGTTTGTACTGACGGTTTCAAGCTGGCTCATTATTGCCCTCCTCTCTTCACTGCCGTTCTACCTGAGTGATAACGGTATCTCCATGACGGACGCCCTGTTCGAGGGGACTTCCGGCATTACCACCACCGGCGCAACGGTACTGACAGGCCTGGATACCATGGACCGGGATCTTCTGCTGTGGCGCTCCATCCTGCAATGGATCGGAGGCATCGGAATCATCGGCATGTTCGTTGCCGTACTGCCGTTCCTGCGGGTAGGCGGGATGCGCCTGTTTGCCACGGAATCCTCGGAGTGGACCGACAAGGCCCTGCCCCGCATGAAGACGCTGAGCCGCGGCCTGCTGCTTGTGTACGTGATATTTTCGGTAATCGCCGTGGTGACCTACTGGCTATCAGGCATGTCACTGTTTGATGCCTTTAACCATGGCCTCACCAGCATAGCGACCGGTGGCTTCTCGACGTCGGATTCGTCCATGGGCAAATTCGACTCCGACCTGATTCTGCTCCAGGGCAGCCTGTTCATGATGATTGGCAGTATGCCGTTCTTCCTTTTTGTCCGGGAAATGCACGGACAGCACGGTGTGCTTTTCCGGGATCAGCAGGTACGACTGTTTGTCACCATCCTGCTGGTGATCCCGGCCTTGCTGACTCTTTATCGCTGGCATGTCTCGGTCGGGGACTTCGACCCCATCCACGGCTATGTCGCCACGCTGTTCAACGTTACGTCTGTGGTAACCACCACCGGATACGCCTCCGAAGACTATTCCGCCTGGGGGCCCCTGGCGTTTGTGCTGTTCTTCTTCCTGATGTTTGTCGGCGGCTGTTCCGGGTCGACCGCTGGTGGCATGAAAATTTTCCGTTTCCAGCTGTCGCTGATTGTGCTGCGGGAACAGCTCATGCGCTTGTTGCATCCACGTGCGGTACTGACCAGGAACTACAATGGCCGCGCCGTCAGTGATGAAATCATCTCATCAATGATTGCCTATACCTTCATTTTCCTGCTTTGCCTGCTTGTCATTACGGTGGCGCTGGCAGCGCTGCAACTGGACTTCATTACCAGCCTTTCCGGGGCTCTCACGGCCCTGACCAACGTTGGCCCCGGCCTGGGCGCAATCATTGGCCCGGCAGGGACATTTGAGCCCCTGCCGGATGCAGCCAAATGGATACTGTCGGTGGGTATGCTGATGGGGCGCCTGGAAATCCTCAGCGTAGTGATTGTGCTATCACCCGCGTTCTGGCGCAGTTAAAAAGAGGCCCGGCGTATCGGGGGGAAATAACTGACGTTGTGATGGTGATTCTGCAACCAGGACAGCAATGCCGAAATTGTAACCCCGTCGTTCTCCACACCCTTGAAATCCACACCCAGACCCCGGTCCGATTTGCGAACCACCAGACCTCTTAACTTCAGGAATGAGTTTTCGTACTTGTCGGGAAAGCGGAACTCCAGTTCCAGGGTCTGGTTGAGTTGAACGTCCGTGTAGCTGGTCGCAATAAACAGGCCGCGCTCACTGGCATCACGAATCTGCCCCGTGGCCACCGGCATGTTGCGCTTGTAGAGCAGAAGCCCCAGTTTCCCGGTTATACGTTTGCTCAAACGGTACTCCATGAAACCTCCTCGAGCCGACAGGCAAAAGCCATGGGTAGGACAGTTATTCATGGAATGATATCCCGGATTTGTCAAATTATCTTTTGACGCTGATCAAAAATTGACCTTCTCTGACAGGAACCGGCCGATGTCCTGAATTTCCTCCAGGCAGACGCTGTGCTCCATCGGATACGTTTCATAACGGGGGTTGTAGCCCATGGCACGAAGCTTTTCCGTGCTTTTCTGCCCCAGGGATTCCGGTACAACGGGATCAAACGTGCCGTGATAGGTATTGATTGAAATATTCCGGTTCGCTTCTGACGGTTTGATGGTCTCAGCCGTGGCAAAGTAGGTCGATAGCGCCAGCAGCCCAGCCAGTGGCTTGGGATAGGTCAGGCCCACTTCATACGCTACTGCCCCACCCTGCGAGAAACCGGCGATGACGATGTTTTCGCTGGGGATGCCGCGCTCAATCTCCCGGTCCACCATACGCGCAACCGCATCAGCGGAAGCCAGCAACTGCTCGGTGTCGATAACGCGATCGACATCCATGGCCTTGATGTCGTACCAGGCGGGCATGCTCATACCACCATTAACGGTGACCGGCATGACCGGTGCGTGGGGAAACAGAAAGCGCACGGCAGCGTTAGCGGGCAATCCCAGCTCCGGGACCACCGGTTCAAAGTCGTGGCCGCTCGCACCCAGTCCGTGCAGCCAGATAACGGCAGCGGTCGGGTTGGGGTTGGTTTCCAGTTCGATATACTCAAGTTCCTGCACAAAATACCTCAATCGTCGGTGCCGGGTTCGGAAGCGTCGGGATCATTCGCCTGTAAGGCGGTGACCACCGGATTGGCATACATATCCAGCAAATAAGGACGGATGGCCTCGTCACAGCTTTCCAGTCGCCGCTCCATTTCAGCCTCGGCGGCTTCGAGTTCTGCGGGTGACCAGGTTTCTGCGGTCACCACGGAATCACTCACGGTATCCGGCGTGGTGTGCGCCTGCGGGTGGATACCCCGTTGCCGGTACGCTACCAGATTGGAAGCATGCAGGTGATAGTTGGCATGCATTTCCCGGTCAATGCGGGCGGAGAGATCCTTGGGGTTACCGGGAGCGTCGGCGATCGGCGTGCCAAAATGCACATGTACATGGCCCTTGAATCCCGTCAGGCCTTTCATGATCTGATCCGTGTCCTCGCCAGCGGTCTTGGTGTAGCTTCCGGTGCGGGCGCGGGTTTCCAGCTCGCGGGCCTTGTCAGCGTCACAGGGATCGTACTCATAAGCGATAGAGACCGGAACGATATGAAGCCTGTTCATGGCTTCAGCGAAATCCAGTCCGCTCTTTTTCTTGCTCATGTAGAACATTTTGATGATAGCCGGATCCGTAAAATCCAGGCCATCCTTCGCACGGCCTTCCCGTTGGGCAATCCAGATGCTGTGGTTGGTATCAATGCTGTGATTGATAAAGCTGGACAGCGTGATGTAGGCGTCCCGCATTTCGCGGGGGCTGGTGATGTTCCGGCGTACCACGAAGCTCTTGTTCAGGCGCATCATCTCGGCGAATACCCGGTTTGCAAGCAGGTTGTCACCAATCGCAATGCGGGTCGTATTAAAGCCGTTGGCGAACAACAGGTAATTCACCACCATGGGATCAAACACGATGTCCCGATGGTTGGATATAAACAGGTGCGCGGAATGCTTGTTGAGATTTTCAAGGCCGCTCTGGGTCACCCGGGTGGTGGTGTGGTCCACCAGATCCCCTGCGTACTCCGACACCTTGGCCTGAAGGTCGTCGACCCGATCCAGGTGACCAAAGTTCTTCACCAGCCAGCGTCTGATCCAGATGCGCACTACCCCTGGTGCCCAGCGCGCCAGTGTGGGGGATTTGAAGCGGGCGATCATGTCCAGAAATTCCGGATCATTCACCAGGCGCTTGATAGCGGCACCGGTTTCGTCGTCCGAATAGGGACGGATGGCATCAAATTCCTGCATGGAGTTCCTGTTGTTTTCAGAGTCAGTCATTGGCGGTGATGACGATAAAAATCGCGGTATTGTAGCGTTAATCAAGGTGTTTTGCCTCTACTGTGCCCGCGAATCTGGTATGATTTCGACCCTTGAACAACATGACACCGACCATTCCCGCATCCTGGCACCGGCAATCCATGGACTTTGATCAGCTGAGCACAGAACGCCCGACCCTCTCCCGGAAAGACCCCGAACAGGTCCTGCATGAGGTTTTTGGTTACGAAACCTTCCGCCCCCTGCAGGGGGACATCATCCACGAAGTGGTCAATGGCGGGGACGCCCTGGTCCTGATGCCGACCGGCGGGGGTAAATCCCTGTGCTATCAGGTGCCGGCACTGGTACGCCCCGGTACCGCCGTGGTCATCTCTCCGCTGATAGCGTTGATGCAGGACCAGGTGGCAGCCCTGAACGAACTGGGTGTGCGTGCCGCGTTTCTGAATTCAACGATGGATTTCGCCCAGGCCAGGGATACTGAAAACGCGCTGATGACCGGTGAACTGGATCTGCTTTATTGCGCACCGGAGCGTTTGATACAGCCACGGACCATCGATCTTCTCCACAACGCGTCGATTTCCCTGTTTGCCATCGACGAAGCCCACTGCGTATCCCAGTGGGGGCATGACTTCCGCTCCGATTACCTGGAGCTGAGCCTGCTGGCGGAGCAGTTCCCGGGGATTCCCCGAATTGCGCTGACCGCGACGGCGGATGAACGGACCCGAAAGGAAATCGCAGAACGTCTGTCACTGACCCACGCCCGTCACTTCGTGAGTGGCTTCGATCGCCCGAATATTCAGTATCGAATTTCACCAAAAACAAATGCAAACAAGCAGTTGCTGGACTTTATTAAAGCTGAACATGATGGCGATTGTGGCATCGTCTATTGCCTGTCCCGTAACAAGGTGGATGCCACCGCGCGTATGCTGGCGGATAAGGGGTACACCGCTCTCCCCTACCACGCCGGGTTAAGCGGTCCGGAGCGCGCCCGCAATCAGGAGCGCTTTCTGCGGGAAGATGGCGTCATTGTCGTCGCCACCATCGCATTCGGCATGGGCATCGATAAGCCGGACGTGCGCTTTGTTGCCCACCTCGATCTTCCCAAGAGCCTGGAAGCCTATTATCAGGAAACCGGGCGTGCAGGGCGCGATGGCAAACCCTCTACCGCCTGGATGGTCTACGGCCTGCAGGATGTGATCAAGCTTCGGCAGATGCTGGAAGCGTCGATGGGGAACGACCATTTCAAACGGGTCGAGCGACAAAAACTCGATGCCATGCTCGGGCTGTGTGAAGTCACCAGCTGCCGTCGGCAGGTTCTGCTGCGGTATTTTGGAGACGTGCTTGAAGAACCCTGCGGGAACTGCGATACCTGCCTGAACCCGCCGGATACCTGGGACGGCACCATAGCGGTTCAGAAAGCATTGTCCTGCGTGTTCAGGACAGGCCAGCGTTATGGCGTCACCTACCTGATTGACGTGCTGAGGGGCTCCGAAAACGAGCGTATCCGCCAGTTTGGCCATGACAAGGTCTCGACCTATGGCATTGGCACGGAACTATCCGTCAGTGAATGGAAATCGGTGTTTCGGCAGCTGGTTGCCAATGGCTATCTCCGGGCTGATCCGGAAGGCTACGGCTCTCTCCAGCTCACGGAACAATGCCGCCCTCTTCTGAAAGGCAAAGAGCCGATTCAGTTGCGTAAGGATCCCGCACCGGTCAAGTCGTCCGGTCGCGCCAGCTCGGGCAGCGCTCGCGCAAAAATAAGCGATCAGATTACCGACCAGGCTGGATGGGATGCATTAAGAGCCTGCCGCAAGACGCTGGCAGAACAGCAGGGCGTCCCGCCTTATGTGATATTCCATGACACCACTCTGTTCGACATGCTGGAGCGGCGACCCGCAAGCCTCTCCGAGCTGGCCGAAGTCAACGGTGTGGGGGCCGCCAAGCTGGAAAAATACGGCGAGATCTTCCTGCAGACCCTGAGTGAGCTCAGCCAGGGCTGACCGCCCCGATGTTCTCATACAGTTTCGCGTAAGATTCTTTTACAGTTTTTTAGAATCAAGTACAGCCTTGCCAGTCGGTTTTGCTCTAAACTGGTTGCGAACCTACTTTCCCGCAACACGGACGCACGGAGAGAGACTGAATGGCAAGCAGCACCCGACAGCCTCCAACAAGGAGATTTCAGCCACTGAGGCTTGTACTCGGGGTGCTTCTGATTGCCCTCACCTTGACCACCCAGAGCCTGGCAGAGATCCGCAATGCCGCCTACGAGCCCCCGATGGAAAGGGAGTACAAACTCTGGTACCGGAACTACGACAACCCGGCGATTCGCGAACTGCTGGAGCTGGCTCTTAATAAAACCCCGGAGTACGGGGATTTCCGGATCATCCGCAGCGAAGAAATGGGCCAGGGCCGGGTGTTGAGAGAGTTGTCCCGCGCCCGCACCAGCCTGATAGACATTGCCAACGTTGCCAGCAGCAGTCAGCGGGAATCGGAACTCCTGGCGATTCCCATCCCGATTGACGGCGGCCTGCTGGGGTTCCGGGTTTGCGTGGTACTGCCCCACTCCCTGCCGTTGTTTGAAGGGGTCAATTCGATTGACGATCTGAAGGAGCGGGGCATTCGTATCGGTCAGGGAATGCACTGGCCGGACACTGACATCCTTGAGGCGAACGACATTTCGGTGGTCACCCACACCCGCTACGAAATCCTCTTTCGGATGTTGCGTAATGACCGGTTTGACTGTTTTGCCCGTGGGGTCAGCGAAGTCATGTTTGACCTGGAAATCGAGGACGATCCGAATCTGGTCATTGAGCCCTCGCTGATGCTCGCCTATCCCATGCCTTCTTACTTCTTTACTGCACCGCACGACTATCTGACGGCTCACCGCGTTCAACTGGGTATGGAGCGGGCTATTCTGGATGGCAGCTTTGCCCGGTACCTGGCGGATTACTATAGCAAGCCGATTGAAAAGCTGGCGCTGGATCGCCGCAAGGTGATTGTGCTCAGGAATCCCTTCCTGAGCGAGGAATCACGAATGGTGGGGCGTCACACCCTGGACAACCTCCACCGTCGTCTTAAAGTTCTGAGCCGTTAGACCCGGAACCGGGACACGTTCTGGCTCAGTGTATTGCCAATGGATTCGATCTGGCCGCTGTATACATCGTTTTCACTGGCGGCGGTGGCGGCTTCCTGCCCCTGGTCCGCAATGCGGGTGATAGAGGAATTCAGCTCTTCGGTCACCGACGTCTGTTCTTCCGAGGCCGTGGCGATCTGCGACGTCATCTGGCTGATCGACGTAATCGCCTCGGCGATCCGGTTCAGCGCTTCCATCGCGTCCTGGGCTTTTTCCATGCTGACATTGGAAACCGCGGTGGATGCTTTCATGACATCAACGGCGTTGTTGGCGCCTTTCTGCAGCCGCTCGATCATGTTGTTAATTTCTTCCGTGCTGTCCTGGGTCCGGCTGGCGAGGTTCCGGACCTCATCCGCCACCACGGCGAATCCCCGTCCTGCGTCACCCGCACGCGCAGCCTCAATGGCGGCATTCAGGGCAAGCAGGTTGGTTTGCTCGGCAATACCCTGAATGACTTCCAGCACCGAGGTGATATCGCTGACATCCCGCCCCAGGGTGTCGATCACCTCAGCGGCAGAGGCAATTTCCCGCGACAACTTCTGCACCGCGTCCCGGGAAGCCTCAACCGTTTCCAGTGAGGCACGGCTGTCGCTATCCGCCGTGTTGGCGGCGTCAGCGGTCTGCTGGGCAGACTGGGCAATTTCACCGGCCGCGGCAGACATTTCATTGATCGCCGTTGCCACCATGTCGATCTCACCCTGCTGACTTTCCACGCTGCTGCGACTGGTGCTGGCCGTCTGGCGCAGGGATGTCACGTTGTTCTTGAGCTCACTGGTGCCCTTCTGGACATCACGGACCACATTCTGAATGTTGCCGACAAAACTGTTAAAGCTGCGGGCCAGAAGACCAAACTCATCCTTTGCGCTGTCATCCAGTCTCTGGGTCAGGTCGGCATCACCGCTGGCGATGTCCTCCATGGCCCGGTTCAGCCGGTGAACTGGCGCCATCAACACGCGAACGCCGAAGTGCAGCACCAGCAATGAAATCACCAGGCCAGCCAGTGCGATGATAATACCTGTCACCCGGGCTGCTGCCACAGGCTCATGGATCATGTCTTCGTTTACGAAAGTCCCGAGGTACCAGTCAACGCCCCGCGCACCGCTGATGGCATGAAAGCTGGCGCTCCAGTTCTCGTCGTTCACTTCATAATTGTGTTCGTTGCCGTCCAGGTTCGGGGACTGGCCGATCAGGTTTTTGATGCTCTCACCGATCAGTTCCTCGTTTGGATGGAACAGCACCGTGCCGTCGGCGCTGATCAGAGAGGCGTATCCGGTACCCGCAAGCGTGACCTCGGAAAGAGTTTCTTCTACGGTCTTAAGAGCGATATCACCGCCGACAACCCCCCGGTAGCTACCGGATTTAACCGGCGCCAGCGTAGTAATAATCGTATTGCCGGTAATCACATCCCTGTACGGCTCGGTGAATGAAGCGCGGCCCAGGTCCATTGCAATCTGGTACCAGGGGCGGGTTCTGGGGTCAAAGTCGGACGGCAGGCCGGCGCTGTCCTTCTCGGTTTTCATCAGCATGTAACCGTCTTCGCGGCCGACATAGACGTCCTTGAAACCACCACCTGTGGTGGTGGATTGCAGTAGCACCCTTGCCTGCCGGTCGGTGCGCATGTCTTCCATGGACTTGGCGACAGCCTCTGTCATAGTCAGCCGGGTGTTGAGCCAATCGGCGATACTTGACGTACTTTGCGCCACTGCATCGTCAATCAAGGCGTCCACATAGGTTTCGGTGGTGTCCTGCAGCCGGACGTTTCCGGACCAGGTGAAAGCGACCATCACCAGAATGAGCAGGACGCCGAAAGCGGCGAGCAGTTTTTGACCAAACGTCAGTTGCACGGATAAATCTCCAAAGGAAGTGGCTGAGGCGTTATTCAGGGGTTCTTAAGTCTTTCGGCGGGAAATGCGAAGTCTTTAATGCCTTCTGATAAAATCACTTGAATAGCTTGGTTTATTGTAAGCAGAGCTTGAGCTAAATTCCTTTAATAAATGTAACGGGAGCCTCCCTGTATGGCCCACGAAGAGCTGCACCTTAACCTCCGCAATCTCACCCTGGATGATTACGAAGAGCTCCAGCAGCTGATGGATCGGATTTACGATGATATCGGCGGGGCCTGGCCAAGGGAGACCATCAAGGCGCTGGTGGAGCAATTCCCCGACGGGCAGATCTGCATTGAGGATTCCGGGGAGCTGATCGCAGTGGCGCTCACGGTGTGCGTAAAGTATGAGCGTTTCAGTAACCCCCACACCTACGACGACCTCATCCTCCGGAACGAAAAGATCTGGCACAACCCGAAGGGCGATTCCCTGTATGGCCTGGATGTGTTTATTCATCCGGATTACCGCGGTTACCGGCTCGGCCGGCGTCTATACGAAGCCCGCAAGGAACTTTGCAGGTCCATGAACCTGCGCGCCATTCTGGCTGGCGGCCGGATTCCCAGTTACTACAAGTACGCCGATCAGTACTCCCCTGAGGAATACATTCAGCGGGTGGACCGCAAGGAAATCTTCGATCCGATCCTCACCTTCCAGCTCTCCAATGATTTCCAGGTTACCCGGCTGATGCACAAATACCTGCCGGAAGACGAAAAGTCCCTGGGATACGCCACCCTGCTAGAATGGCGGAACATTCTTTATACGCCTCCTTCGGCGGTACTGAACGTCAAGAAAACCCAGGTTCGCCTGGGCGCCGTGCAATGGCAGATGCGTGAGTTCACTTCCGTTGAAGAAGTGCTCAAGCAGGTGGAGTACTTCGTTGACGCGTTGTCTGATTACAAAAGTGATATCGCGCTGTTTCCCGAGTTCTTCAACGCGCCATTGATGGGGCTGACGGATCAGATGGACCAGACCAGGGCGATCCGGTTCCTGGCCGGATTTACCGAGCAGTTCCGCAATGAAATGTCCGAAATGGCGGTGAGTTACAACATCAACATCGTGACCGGCTCCATGCCGCTGCTGGAGAATGACCGGGTTTATAACGTGTCCTACCTGTGCCATCGGGACGGACGGGTTGATGAGCAACGGAAAATCCACATTACACCCCACGAACGCCGTGACTGGGTCATTGAAGGTGGGAACCAGTTCGAGGTATTTGATACCGACGCTGGTCGTGTCGCCATCATGATCTGTTATGACATCGAATTCCCGGAGCTGGGACGCATCGCCGCCAGTCAGGATGTCGATATCATCTGCGTGCCCTTCTGGACCGATACCAAGAATGGCTATCTGAGGGTTCGCCATTGTGCCCAGGCGCGAGCCATTGAGAACGAATGCTACGTTGTCATCACCGGCAGCGTTGGCAACCTGCCCAAGGTGGAGAACCTGGACGTCCAATATGCCCAGTCATCCGTATTCTCACCCTCTGACTTTGCGTTTCCCCACGATGCGGTAATGGCGGAAACCACGCCAAACACGGAAATGATCATGTTTTCCGATATGGACCTGGAGAAGCTCAAACTGGTTCGCAATGAGGGCTCGGTCACCAACCTCAAGGACCGGCGTACAGATATGTATGACATTAAAACCCGTTGATTTGGCCCGGATAGACTCCTCAGGCAGTTGATGAACTGCCTGAGGGGGTTATCGTATAACGCTGACGCCGTTGCCAAATCTGTCAAGTGTGGCTATTGTTTAATCATTCAACTACGGTTTATTTATACCGGATGCGGTCCGGACCCGGAAAATCCGAGAGCTTTTTCATGAACGAAGCGCTACCAGATCTGATTGCTCGCTTTCGCATCAAGCGCGGCCTGTTTCGCAAGGAAACGGTTGAAGCATCGATATTCGAGCTTGATAACTACGGTTGTGTGATGAAAACCGACAAGGTGTTTAACCCGGGCGATACCGTCATCCTGGACCTGATCATGGACATGCCGTTCGAGAACATCGAGGCGGAAGGCATATCAGGGCTCGTCACAGAACGCAGAAAACACTGCAGCAACTTCTTCTATGCCATTGATTTCATAGAACTTGACGGCACCAACTCTTCCCCGGTAGCCGACAAGCTCCGGCGCATTCGGGATGTGGTCATTAAAAAGCAGTCCCTGAAATCACGACGTTCCTCCGGGCCAGCTTCAGGTTTACAGCAAACGGCCTGACCAAGCACGACCTCACTTCGTTCAAACCGTAAGGAGACAGCCTTCATGGCCAAAAAAGCCAACAAACCAAGCGTGGATAAAATTGTCAAAAAGGTGAACAAGGAATTCGATAAAACGTCTTCCCAGATTGAAAGCCTGATCAATGATGCTCTCAAGCAGTTTGATAGCCTTCAGAATCAGATTCAGGATCCGGTACGCAAGTTACTGAAAGAAGTGGATGAACTTCGCGATCGGGAAATGAAGCGTTTCAATGAGGAATTCGAACGTAGACTGAAGGAATTCCATGAATTGCAGAACAGCATTCTTGATCGCCTGGGTATTGCCAGCAAGGAAGTCAGCGAGGAAGTAAAGAAAACCGCTGATACGGCATCCGCTAAGGTTAGCGCGGCCAAACCTAAAAAGGCAGCTGCAAAGCCGGCCGCCAAGAGTCCAGCCAAGAAAGCCCCCGCGAAATCGGCGACCAAGGCCAAGACCAAAACTCCTGCAAAGAAGGCTCCGGCCAAAAAGGCACCTGCCAAAAAGGCGGCCAAGCCAGCAGACAAAAACGATCTGACGCGCGTCAAAGGAGTAGGCCCGGCGACAGCCAAGAAAATGCAGGATGCGGGTATTACCTCCATCGAGCAGATCGCCACGCCCTCCGATGCGGATAAGGAAAAGCTGCAGGCCTTCTCAACAATGAAAGGGTTCGCAACGCTGTCTGACGAAGCCAAGAAAGTTCTCTGATGCGAACGCCTGAGCAGCCTGTATTACGGGATATTGTCCTGATTGGCGGCGGGCACAGTCACGTTGGGGTTCTTAAGCGGTTCGCCATGAATCCTGTACCGGGTGTCCGGTTGACGCTGATTTGCCGCGACACCCATACCCCCTACTCCGGCATGCTGCCGGGGTACGTGGCTGGGCATTACTCCTACGACGACGTCCACATCGACCTGAGCCGGCTGGCTGAATATGCCGGCGCCCGCTTCTATCGCGACGAAGCCATTGGCCTCGACAGGGATCGAAAGCGGGTCATCTGTAAGACCCGACCGGACGTGCCCTACGATCTCCTGTCCATCAATATCGGCTCATCTCCCCGGGTTGAAGATGTGTTGGGTGCTGCCGAACATGCGGTACCCGTTAAACCGATTAACGGTTTCAACAGTCGCTGGCTGGCGCTGCTGTCACGCCTGGAGAACCATCAGGGGCCGATGACCGTTGCGGTGGTCGGTGCCGGCGCCGGTGGCGTGGAGCTGACGCTGGCCATGCAGTTCCGCCTGCGGAACGAACTGAAACAGCGCGGGCTTGATCCGGATCAGTTGCACTTTCATCTGTTTGATGCAGAGAGCCAGATCCTGCCGACCCATAACGCCAGGGTGCGCGCGGTATTCGCCGAAAAACTCAGCAGCCGCGGGGTGAAGGTCCATCTGGGAACCGCTGTCTCCGAGGTGGAAGCCGGACGACTTCAAACCGCGAATGGCGACACGTTCGATGTTGATGAAGTGTTGTGGGTCACCCGCGCCGGAGGTCCCGCCTGGTTGAAAGACACCGGCCTGGCGCTCGACGACGGCGGTTTCATACGGGTCAGGGATACCCTGCAAACGGAAACCGACGACGCCATCCTAGCCGCCGGTGATATCGCCAATGTGGTCAATCATCCCCGGGAAAAGGCGGGCGTGTTTGCTGTCCGTCAGGGCCCTCCCCTGGCAGATAACCTCAAACGTCTGGCTACGGGCAAGTCCGCGAAGGATTTTCATCCCCAGAAGAAATGGCTGGCGCTGATCAGCACCGGTGACAAGTTTGCCGTCGCCTCCCGGGGTGATATGTCGTTCGCGGGTTCCTGGGTGTGGCGCTGGAAGGACTGGATCGACCGGCGTTTCATGGACAAGTTCAGTGATCTGCCGCCCATGGAAGACACTGGCAAGTTACCGGATACAGCCGCCGCCCAGAGCGCTGAGGAAGCCTCTCAGGCCATTTCTGCTGTCGCCATGCGCTGCGGTGGTTGTGGCGCCAAAGTTGGCAGCACGGTGCTGTCACGGGCCCTTGGTGAGCTGAAGCCCATCGAGCGGGATGACATCATTATTGGCCTGCACGCGCCCGACGATGCGGCCGTGCTCAGGGTGCCACCGGGAAAGGCCGTGGTTCACACCGTCGACTTCTTCCGCGCATTCATTGATGACCCGTACATCTTTGGTCAGGTTGCGGCGAACCACAGCCTTGGTGATGTCTTCGCCATGGGCGCCGAAGCGCAGAGCGCCACCGCCGTTGCAACCGTGCCCTATGGCATTGAGTCCAAGGTTGAAGATGTGGTGTACCAGATGATGTCCGGTGCCGTTGAAGTGTTAAACGATGCCGGCTGCGCCCTGGTGGGCGGCCACACCGGTGAAGGCCGGGAGCTGGCCCTGGGGTTTGCTGTCAACGGCCTGATCGACCCGGACGAAGTCATGAGTAAAGGCGGTCTCAAGGCCGGGGATGCGCTGATCCTCACCAAGCCCATTGGTACCGGAACCCTGTTTGCCGCCCATGCGAAACTCGCCGCGAAAGGACGCTGGATCGATTCGGCGCTGGCCTCCATGGTCCAGTCCAACAAGAGTGCGGCCCAGTGTTTGCGGAAGTACGGGGCCAAAGCCTGTACAGACGTAACCGGTTTTGGCCTGCTTGGCCACCTGGTGGAGATGACGCGGCCCTCGGGTGTCGATGCGGAACTGGACCTGTCCGCCATTCCGGTGTTGCCCGGCGCCGAGGAAACGGCCGCGGCCGGTATCCTGAGTTCATTGCAACCGGCCAACATCCGCCTGCGCCGGGGTATTCGTGATCAGGACAAATGGGTAAAGCACCCGCGTTATCCGCTGATCTTTGATCCCCAGACCGCCGGAGGGCTACTCGCCAGCGTGCCGGCGGACGTAGCCGACGACTGCGTGCGGGAACTCAAGGCTATGGGTTATCCCCATACCGCGATCATCGGCAGGGTGACTCCCCAGGACGAAAGCGGTCCCATAGAACCGATCAGCCTTCGGGACTGATCCTCTGCCTGCTGTTGGCGATGGCCTGCTCTATCGCCAACAGCAAGGACGTCTGTTCCACTTCCGGAACGAAACTACCCGCCAGAGCTTCCACGTGGCGGCGCAATTGCGACAGGTAGTCCGGTGACGTCTCCGCCCGTGACATCAACTGCGCCAGGTGTTGTTCGTCCTTTACCCGAAAACAGCCAGGATAGTCGTTCCCCAGAAGTCCCCGGTTTCCGGGAATATCCGAAGCCAGTATGGGCAGGCCCGCCCGGCACGCTTCCGAGACCACGTTGGCGCCGCCCTCCATCACCGAACTGATGACCATCAACCGTGACCGGGCCATCAGCGCGTCCGTTGCGGGCTTGTCCAGTTCTCCCAGCCACTGAAAACGGGGGTTCCGGGCCTGCTCGGCTTCAGCCATGCGTTGCCAACGCTCTGTGTGGGGCTTACCGGCATTGAACACCCGTATCCGGGAGTTCTCGGGCAGGTAATGGCAGGCCAGCGCCGCCCTAAGAGGATCCTTCTCGTCCCGCAAATGGCCAACCACGCAGATATCAAAGTGGCCATCATCAGCTTCGGCCGGTGTAATCAGCCCAGCAGACTGCAACACCGTGACCAGTTTCGACCGGAAAACGTCCGGGATGTCGTCGGCCACTTGATGGTGCAGACCAATGAGCGCGTCCGCCAGTGCCATCGACTGCCGGGTGTCCTGTGGAAATACGTGTTGATGGTGATAGATATCGGTGCCGGTCAGCACAGTGATTACGGGCGCTTCTGGATGGTCCCGGCAAAACTCGCGGATGGCTTGATGACTGCGCCAGGCGTGGAGTGCAATGAACACATCACAGGGATCCGGGGATAGTTCCGTGACCAGAGACACCCGATGACCGGCGTTCTGCAATAATCTTGACCAACGCTCCGCCGTGGCCCGGTTGCCGGCCCGTGAACCAGGTGGTGCAGGTGTCAGAATCTGGATATGCATTGTACAACCTTCTGCCTGATCATATTCTTGTTGGCGTTCCTGATCCGCAAGCGCTGACCCGATTTAGCCGCTCAATCGTATTGCAGTTCATGCCGGAGGTAAATCAGGGTATCCTGAACATCCGTGCAGTAACGCACTGAAATTTCCACTGTTATAAAAGGAATCACTCCATGGCCATGAGCTTTATACGGAAATTCATGCTTTCCAGCCTGCTAGCCCTTGCCTCATTCACGGTTTCAGCCCAGACATTCGTGTTCACCGCCATACCGGACGAGGACGAAACCAAGCTGAAAGAGCGTTTTCAGGGTATAGCGGATTACCTGCAGGAAGAGCTGGATGTTGAAGTCCGATACATTCCGGTCAAATCCTACGCTGCCGCGATTTCCGCATTCCGCAACAACCAGGTGCAGCTGGCCTGGTTTGGTGGTCTGTCCGGCGTTCAGGCCCGGGCACTGGTGCCGGGATCCCAGGCGCTGGCCCAGGGCGTTGAAGATGAAGCCTTCTATAACTATTTCATCGCACACAAGAGCACCGGCCTGGAAAAGTCCGACACCCTGCCGGAAGAGGTGCGCGGTAAGACTTTCACCTTTGGCTCGAAGGGGTCCACCTCCGGCCGCCTGATTCCGGAATACCATATTCGCCGGATCTTTAACGAAGCCCCCGAGGACGTGTTCTCCAGGGTTGGCTTCAGTGGCAACCACACCCGTACCCTGCGTCTGGTGGAAGCCGGTACCTACGATGTTGGCGCCATCAACTATGCCGTTTGGGAGAAGGAACTGGAGAACGGCAATATCAACACCGACGAAGTGAAAGTCATCTGGGAAACTCCGACCTACCCGAACTATCAGTGGACCATCCGCGGTGATGTGGACAACCGGTACGGCGAGGGTTTCACTGACAAGGTCCGGCAGGCCCTGCTGGATATGGATGATCCTGCATTGCTGGAAAGTTTCCCCCGCTCAGGGTTCATCCCGACGGCCAATGAAAACTACGAGCCCATCCGCTCAGTGGCGGAGCAGATTGGAATTCTGGATTAATGTCAGGATTTCAGCTCTCCGGACTGACGGCCTCCTTCGATGGCGAGCGGGTTATTGGCCCGCTCAGCCTGGATGTTAAGGAAGGCGAACGAGTGGCGCTGGTCGGAAAGAGCGGTGCCGGTAAATCAACGCTGATCAAGTTGATTCACGATCGGGTCGACGGCCATGCTTCCCTGGTGCCGCAGGATCTTGGCCTGGTGAATGCGTTGCCGGTCTTCCACAATGTGTTTATGGGGCAACTGGATGCCCATCCGGCATGGTACAACACCCTGACCCTGGTCCGGCCCTTCCGCAAGGACCGTGATGCCATCAGGGTGCTACTGCGTGAACTCTCCATGGCGGACAAGTTCTGGACGCCAGCCGCGTCCCTTTCCGGCGGGCAGCGCCAGCGGGTGGCCATCGCACGCGCGATATACCGAAACGCCGACCTCCTGCTCTCGGACGAGCCCATATCGGCCCTTGATGGCCCCATGGCTCACCTGGTCATGAAAGCTTTGAATCAGCGGTTTGCGACCAGCGTAACCGCCCTTCATGATGTGGAGATGGCGTTGACCTACGCCACGCGAATTGTCGGCATCCAGGATGGCCAGATTGCGCTGGATGAACCCAGCCAACGATTATCCGCGGCTGATATCATGCCGCTGTACTGACGGGCGACAGCAACCGTATGTATCTCTCTCCCACCCTGAGAATCAGCCTGCTCTTTCTGGCGATCGCCATCGCCGGGCTGTTCTTTGCGGACATCGCCATCACCACCGCCAACCCCTGGCAGGATCTCGGGCGATTTTTCCTCGGGGTGGCCACACCCGATTTTTTCAGCACTGAAGGACTGGCTACAGCATTGCTGCGAACCGTGGCATTCGCTTTTGTGGGCGTTGCACTGGGCAGCGCGTGCGGCTTCCTGCTGTCGCTTATTTACCGGTTTTCTCCGGTGCGAATCTTCTGCGCCTTTATACGTGCGATTCACGAACTTTTCTGGGCGTTGATCTTTCTGCAGTTTTTCGGCTTTCACCCGCTGACGGGGGTGTTGGCCATCGCCATTCCGTACGCGGGCATATTCGCCAAGGTCTATTCCGAAATTCTCGAGGAATCGGACCCCGGCCCTGCACGTTTGCTGCCGCCCGGCACGGGCGTTATCTCCACGTTCCTGTATACCCGCATACCGGATTGCTGGGTACAGCTTCGCACCTATACCGCCTACCGCCTGGAATGCGGGTTGCGCTCCAGCGCGATCCTGGGGTTTGTCGGGCTGCCCACCCTCGGGTTCTACCTGGAGACTTCCTTTTCCCAGGGGTTCTATTCCGAAGCCGGGGCCATGCTGATTCTGTTCTATGTCCTGATTGCGACCATTCCCCTGTGGGTGAAACCAAAACTGCTGCCGATCTATATCCTCGGCGCCCCCTTCTTCCTCGGTGACGGCATGCCCATCATCTGGGGCAACGTGGAGCGTTTCTTTACCGAGGACATTGTTCCGGCGCCGCTGAGAGACGGCGAGGGGCTGGCCGGGCTGGGTTCCTGGTTTGGTGATCTGATGCTTAACGAGGCTATGCCGGGAATATGGAATACCCTGGTGCTGACCCAGATTGCTCTGGTGGCCACCGGGATTCTCACCCTGCTGGCGTTTCCGCTGATCTCCAACCACTTTGGCGGCCCGGTCAGGCGCACCTCCGGCCATGTGTTGCTGGTGATTGCACGCTCCACCCCCGAGTATATTCTTGCCTACATTCTGCTCCAGCTCTGGGGGCCGTCCATGCTACCTGCCGTGGTGGCGCTGGCGCTGCATAACGGCGGCATCATTGGTCACCTGATCGGGCGGCAGACCAACACCATAACGCTCCGCCCAGACGCTCCCACCGGCTATCGTCGGTATAGCTGGGAGCTTGTGCCACGCGTGTACCGGTCTTTCCTGGCTTTCCTGTTCTATCGCTGGGAAATCATCATGCGGGAAACCGCCATACTCGGGATACTCGGTATCTACACCCTGGGGTTCTATGTGGACAGCGCAATCCAGCAAATCCGCTTTGATCGCGCCATCGTGCTGATCCTGATCACCGCCCTGCTGAATATCGGTATCGATATCCTTGGGCGTTACATACGCCGCAAACTTGCCCTGCAGACCATGCCGACCTGCTGATGTTGCAGTGTTGGGAAAAAGGTATGACCGGTGAATTCAGGCAGAGCCCTGGGCCGCGGCACGCGGGCCGGACGGTTCCAGTTGCCAGTCGGTGCCCAGATCCATGGCTTGTGATGAATCGGGCGAGTCGAGGGGAACGCCGGCAATAACAGGCTTGCTGAAACTGCCATCATCAAGGTGGCGCATGGACTCAACGTCCACCGAACGTACCAGGTAGGATTGGCCATCAAGCTGCACCCGCGCCCGGTGCGTCAGCCCAAAGATAAAACGGCAGTAGTCCAGCTTGAGCTGGAGCAAATCCTGTTCGGCTTTGCGGATTTTGCGGAGGAGAACTTTCTGAACGCTTTCGCTGTAATCCATCACATCTTTCCTGGCCAACTTGTTATTCCAATTATTCTACACAATCCTGACACCCTGTCATGGCCCTAGTTTCCTTCGGCCTGAAATACCAGTTTCACCGGCATATCATCGAACACCCTGTTGCCCTGTTTCAGATCAATACGCCACAACATGTCGGGATCGGTGGTGCAGAACGGCGCGGTGAAAGTAGCGCGCCAGACACCAATGCCTGCTTCCGTTTCCGCCCGCGTTAATGGCACCGGGTATTCGCCCAGGTACATGGATTCCCCCTTCAGCACCGCCAGGAAGCGGTCCGGATTGGAGCTGGTGTGAAGGCGCAGATGGTATTCCTGACCCTGGGTGCCTACTTTACCCTTTTCCAGTTCCGCCACCCAGAGCGTCCCCATCATCTTCCATTCACATGGGCCCATGTGAAGATCGCAAACCGGCGTTTCTGAAGCCTGCTCTTCCCCGGACATCAGCCATCCTGGCCCAAAAACAGCGGCTGCTATCAGCCCCGTCATTAGTACAACAACCGCAATCGCTCGTAACAATTCCATTTCCTCCAAGCAAAAGGTGGCATTATGGTCATTCACAACAGGAACGCAAAGGTTTCTAAACCACTGCCCATCGTGAGAAAATACTGCGCTTTGATTCACCACCCACAGGATACGCCAGTGCAGCCGGACATTTCCGTAAAGCACCTGAACAAAGTATACGCCGATGGATTTCAGGCCCTGAAGGATATCAACCTGGACATCACCCCGGGTGAAATCTTCGCCCTGCTCGGTCCCAATGGTGCGGGTAAAACCACATTGATCAGCATCATTTGCGGTATCGTGAACCTCTCCAGCGGCGAAGTGAAAGCCGCGGGCCACGACATCGTGCGGGACTATCGCAAGGCCCGGGAAAGCATCGGCCTGGTCCCCCAGGAACTGAACACCGACGCGTTCGAAACGGTCTGGGACGCGGTTTCATTCAGCCGTGGTCTGTTTGGTAAGGCGCCAAAGCCGGCGCATATCGAAAAGGTCCTTAAGGATCTATCGCTCTGGGATAAACGGAATAACCGCATCATGTCTCTCTCCGGTGGCATGAAACGCCGGGTGATGATCGCCAAGGCGTTGTCCCATGAACCCAGGATTCTGTTCCTCGACGAGCCCACCGCCGGGGTGGATGTGGAGCTGCGCCGGGATATGTGGGAGATGGTTCGCCATCTCCGGGAAGACGGCGTCACCATTATTCTGACCACCCATTACATCGAAGAAGCCGAAGAGATGGCGGACCGCATCGGCGTCATCCGTGAGGGGGAAATCATCCTGGTCGAAGAAAAGGACCGGCTGATGAGCAAGCTCGGCAAAAAGGAACTGCGCCTGCAGCTTCAGTCACCATTGGAGACGGTACCGGGCGAACTGGTGCTGGAGCCGGTTGAGCTATCCGATGATGGTTACGAGCTGATCTACACCTTCGACTCCCAGCAGGAACAGGCCGGTGTTGCACGCCTGCTTCGCACCCTGGGGGATATTGGCATCGAATACCGGGACCTGAAGACCCGGGAAAGTTCGCTGGAAGAGATCTTCGTCGGCCTGGTTCACGATTAGTGGCGCCGACATACTGGAGCAACCCATGAATTTATATGGTATCCGAGCAATTTATAACTTCGAGATGGCCCGTATGCGCCGCACTCTGATGCAAAGCGTGGCGTCGCCGGTGATCTCGACATCGCTGTACTTCGTGGTCTTCGGATCCGCCATTGGCAGCCGCATGGGCGATATCGATAACATCAGCTATGGCGCCTACATTATCCCGGGCCTGGTGATGCTTTCATTGTTGATGCAGAGCATCTCCAATGCCTCTTTCGGGATCTATATGCCCAAGTTTTCGGGCACCATCTACGAAGTGCTTTCGGCGCCGGTTTCCTACGTGGAGGTCGTGCTGGGTTATGTGGGCGCCGCGACCACGAAGTCGGTGATCCTCGGCCTGATCATACTGGCCACCGCCAAACTGTTCGTGGATTACGACGTGCTGCACCCGTTCTGGATGTTTTTCTTCCTGGTGCTCACCTCCGTCACCTTCAGCCTGTTTGGCTTCATCATCGGCATCTGGGCCGATGGCTTTGAGAAACTTCAGATTATCCCGATGATGATCGTAACGCCTCTGGTGTTCCTGGGCGGCACTTTCTATTCCATCGAGATGTTGCCGGAGATCTGGCAAACCATCAGCCTGTTCAACCCGGTGGTGTACCTGATCAGTGGTTTTCGCTGGGCCTTCTACGGGGTATCCGATGTTCATGTCGGCATCAGCGCCGGCATGATTCTGATGTTCCTGACTGCCTGCATGGTGGCGATATGGTGGATATTCAAAACCGGTTACCGGCTGCGGTCGTGACAGGACTTTCAGCAGGAACCGGCCGTTACGCCGGGGTTACATGCCTGCTGATTGGGTGCCTGTTCGTGCTGGGGGGCATGGCCAGGGAAACCATCGCGGAGGAGCGGTTGCCATTACGTCAGGCATGCCTGATCTCCGACAAGGGAGTCATCCCGATTACTGTGGAAATGGCAATCACTGACTCCCAGCGCAGGAAAGGGCTGATGGGGCGGGAATCACTCCCTGCGAACAGCGGCATGCTGTTTGTCTATGACGAACCCAGAAAACCGGACCACGGGTTCTGGATGTACAAAACCCTGATTCCCCTGGACATCGCCTATCTGGATAAAACCGGGACCATCAAGGCCATCAAGCACATGGCCCCCTGCAGATCCCGCACAAGTTCAGGTTGCCCGGTGTACCGCGCGGGGGTCAGCTTTTCCGCTGTGTTGGAAATGAACCGCTCCTTTTTCCGGAACCACGGTATTTCGGTAGGTCACCATTTCTCAACCAGCGAGTCCATCTGCAAACATTGAGATATCGAAGGCCAGCCCGGGATTTGTGGCCCGGGCCAGCCAAAGGCAAGGTGGTTATTTCTTCTTGCCTCCCTTGTTTCCGTTACCACCTTTGCTGTCATCATCTGTCTTGCATGACTTCGGTTTGTGAAGCTGGATGTTTCCGCCCTGGCTCAGTGTTCCACTGGCGGAGTAGCCAGAGTCACAACTGATGCCAAAGGTATCGGATCGTCCCGGTTCACCATTGTCTGCAACGGTTACCGTGCAGAAGGTAGCGCCGCCGTCATCGGCAACGTAATCCAGCTCGCGGGTTGTGGCATCGACAATACGATAGTCGACGACTGAACTGCCCCGTATGTGATGGCCCGGTGCAACCAGGTTGAAACGGCCTTTCATGTCGCCATTGGGGAACACGCCACCGTTCATGCCGAAGTTCACACGCTGCCCATAGTCATCGAAGAAAAAGCCACCACCGGTGACAAAATCCGCTGCAGGCGGGCACTCACCGTCCGGCCCACTACCACAGATCAGTCCCGCCTCGGCCCGGGAAACTTCGACTTCAGCTACTGGCGTACCCAGAGCGCCGAGAACCTCCACGCGGAGCGCAGTTACGGTGATGCTCTTGTCGGTTTCGACCTGTTCATTGATCGTCACTTTGATCAGCCCGCCAATATCCAGGGTCTGATTTGGCTTTCCGCTCACCTCGATGGGCATGCCATTGATCGTCAGCCCGACGATGTCAGAGTACCCGGAAAGAACCGGAGAGCCGTTGGTACACTGTGCCGAAGCGACAGCCTGAAGGACCGTGGCGCTGATGCTCAGATCAACGCCCAGGGACGTCAGATCAAGTCCGAGTCCCGCAGTAATGGCCATGGAATCGGTGCGGTGGCCGGAGCCCACCGTTGTCGCGTGCAGAACGCTGGCCCGAACCAGTCCCTGATCTACGTTTAGCAGGGACTCATCCTTGCTGCCCCCATGACTATCGAGCTGTCCCGTATCAGAGAGCACGATGTTCTCTTTGAGGAGCAGGAGGTTAAGGGACAAATCCAGCGCGGTCGAGCTGCCGATATAGGACGGCATCACTGACGTGTCAGATCCACCACCATTGTTCCCATTATTCGACTTGGGTGCGGCGACAGCCAGAGCCGAAGCAAAACACATTGCCACGGCCACAACGATCGCTACACCCCCTTGCCTGAGTGTTGCAGTATCCAAGGTCATATCACTCTCCTTGTTAGTTTTTATAGTGTGGCTACTGTCCTGGTTTCCCAAACCACATTATGAGTATTAGTGCTAACAAGGAGTGCGAGAAAGACGGATTCACTCTATAGAATGGCCAAAGTAGTACAGATGTACATAAAAGGGATATATCAACTTCAAGAACAGGTGCTTAGCGGGCTGTCGAGTTTTCAGTTGTCCTTCCATTCCGGTTTGCGCTTCTCCAGAAACGCGCAAATCCCTTCCTGGGCATCACCGGCGGCCAGGTTATCGGTCATCACCTGGGAGGTGTAGTCATAGGCATCCGCCAGGCCAAGTTCCAGCTGCCGGTAAAACGCTTCCTTGCCGACTTTCAGGGTATGGCTGGACTTGCCAGCAATAACCCGGGCCATGTTGTACACCGTTTCGTCCAGTACCTGTTCGTCCACCACCTTGTTCACCAGCCCGATCTGCTCTGCCCGCAGCGCGCCGATCATCTCGCCAGTCAGCAGCATTTCCATGGCGTGCTTGCGATGCACATTGCGGGATACTGCCACCATCGGGGTGGAACAGAATAACCCGATGTTAACGCCGGGGGTGGCAAACCGCGCCGTATCCGCCGCAACCGCCAGGTCGCAACTGGCCACCAGCTGGCAACCGGCGGCCGTGGCAACGCCGGCAACCCGGGCAATGACAGGTTTCGGCAAATTGACCACCTGTTGCATGACCTTGCTGCACTGATCAAACAGAGCTTTCTGCTGATCCTGGTTGCCAAACTGTTCCCTGACCTCTTTCAGATCATGGCCGGCACAGAACACCCGGCCACTGGCACCGAGTACAACGACCCGGGTATCCGGATCTTCAGCCAGAGACTCTAGCCGGTCCGATAACGACTGCAACATGGCCATGGACAGACTGTTGCGATTCTCCGGCTGGTTCAGGGTCAACGTTGTGATGCCATTGTCGGTGGCAACGGTAATCATCTCTTCCGCAGTCATGGTGACCTCATTCCTCAGACTTTCTCACAGTATTCAGCGGCCCCGGCGTCAAGTCGAGCAGACTTTCGTCGGCATCGTCCGCAACGCCGTCCCAGGTAGTTCGTGACACAGTTCACAAAAGTGACACCCTCCAATGTCCGCGTGGCCAACGCCCAGACAGTAAAACTTATGGTTTTATGTCGGCAAAGCGTGACAAAACATCACAAAAAAACAACAAAAAGAGGTAATCATGAGACTAATCAAGCAGGCTTTGCCCTTGGCAGTCGTAATAGCGCTCACCGGCTGCGGCGGAGGTGGCGGCGGCTCAGATGACAACCCCGATGACACGACCAGCGCGGTGGATTCGGAACAGCAGGAAGTGGCTGGCCAGGGTGTTATCCGCGTGCTTTCAAACCGGCCCGACCTGATCAACGGTGGTGACGCCCTGGTAGAAGTGGCGTCAGCGAATCTTGAGGGCGCCAGAATCCAGCTCAACGGTAAAGACATCAGTGACGCCCTGACCGCCATGGAGAACGGTACGCGTCGTGGGCTGATCACCGGCCTGGAACTCGGCGAGAACGAACTCAAGGTTATCCTCGGTAAAGGCGGTGTGCTGCGCAAAACCATCACCAACCACCCCAAAGGCGGCCCGGTATTCTCCGGCCCCCAGGTTCAGCCCTGGAACTGCACCAACGAGAACCCGGTAGACGACAAGTGTAACCAGCCGGCGGAATTCGAGTTAAAATATGTGCCCCAGTCGCAGTTTGACCTGTTTGCCGAAAGCTTTGACCCGGAATCCCCCGGATTACCGGGGGCATTCCTGCCCTACGACCCCGAAAACCCGCCACCGTCCGAAGACATCGCCCAGGTCACCACCGATGAAGGCGTCACCGTTCCCTACATCGTGCGGGTGGAAACCGGCGTGATGAACCGCGATCGCTACCAGGTCATGTCCCTGTATCAGCCGGATCAGGAATGGTCAGCGTTGGCGCCCCAGGAACAGTGGAACGGCAAAATCCTGATCCATCACGGGGGCAACGTGGGCGTCAGCTACGGCATGGGCCAGCCGCCCAATGGCGATATTGCCGGTACCGCGCCGGAGGGAGCGGAAACCCTGTTGGGGGACAGCATTTCCGTCGCCCTTGCACGCGGCTTTGTGACCCTGTCCACGGCCCAGGCCAACCTCGGGCATAACGTCAACCTGGTGACCGCAGCGGAATCCCTGGTAATGGCCAAGGAACACATCGTTGAGCAGTATGGCCCGGTGCGTTACACCATCGGCACCGGATGCTCCGGCGGCGCCATTGCCCAGCAGCATATCGCCAACGCCTATCCGGGCATTTATCAGGGGCTGATCGTTCAATGCTCCTACCCGGATGTGTGGACCACCGCCACCCAGTTTGCCGACTACAACCTGCTCAACGAGTACCTGGGCAACAAGGTATCCGAAGACCCGGCAGACCTGCTGACTTTCGTTGAGAGCCTGCTCACCTCACCGGTACTGGCGGTCCAGTGGCCTGCGCTGTACGGCCACCTGCCGGTAAATCCGATCGTTTCCGACCTGGCCTTCTTCCCCTCGGCGGAGCCGGATCAGGAGAACTGCCCGGGCCTGGCGGGACAAGCGGACGTGTATGATCCGGAAACCCGCCCGGATGGCCTGCGCTGCGGCCTGATTGATTACATGGTCAATCAGTTCGGCACGCGCCAGCCAGACGCGTGGTCCCCCAATGAGCAACTGCTGTCACGGGGCTTTGCCGGCATTCCGCTGGACAACACCGGCGTGCAGTACGGCCTGAAAGCCTTGCAGGACGGCGTCATCACTGGCGATCAGTTCCTGGCCGTCAACCGCGACATCGGTGGTCTCGACGTGGACATCAACTACCAGCCGGAGCGTATCGCTGCTGACCCGGAAGCGCTGGAGAATGCCTACCGCACCGGTGCAGTCAACACTGCGGAAAACCTCGCCAACGTCCCCATCATCGACCTGCGCGGCCCGGACCCCGGCATTGCCCACGACGCCTTCCACTCCTGGCAGGTACGGGCCCGGCTGCAAGAAACCCAGGGCCACGCCCGCAACCACGTGATCTGGTACGGCGCCTTCCCGCTGGCCGGCGATACCATCTTCACCACCGAAGCACTGCTGGTCATGGATCAGTGGCTGGCCGGCATAGAAGCTGATCAGGAAGCGACTCCGGTGCCGAACAAGGTCATCGCCAATAAGCCCGTCACCGCCAGGGACCGTTGCCTGTCGCTGTCCGCGCCGTTCTCTGCAGAAGGCCCCAAAGCGCCCTACACCGGTAACCTGCTTTATCCGGAGCCGCAAGTCTCCGGGCTGGATTCCGACCAGATTCCCACCTTCCCCGCAGAGCTGGGCCAGATACTGGACGTTGCCACCGGGCAAGTCTGTGGCCTGGATCTGGGCGACCTGGGGCTTCCCGACACCATCACCGACCCGCTCCAGCCCATCACAGACGAGGTCGTGAAAATCCAGGAACTGGTGGTCCAGACCCGCTTCGGCACCCCGCGCACCGTCGCCGGTGACGCCATCACCACACTGAACAACAAATGCCAACTGAAACCCGTGGAACCGGCGGACTATCCGGCCAGCATCCTTGACGGCGTGCTCACTTCCGATAACTTCGCCCAACAAGTCGCGGAGATCTTCCCGAACGGTGTCTGCGATTACAGCAAACCTCCGGTCGGCAAAGTGCCCACCCTGACCTGGTTGCAGTATGGCAATGAGAATGATGTCACCACCGGAGGCGAACCACTGCCCATACAGAAAGATACCGTCGCAGGCTGGGCTTCCCCGGCGTTCGGGGTGGATCTGAACCCAAGAACCAATCTCTGATCCCTGCCAAACAGGGGCGGCGCCTGCTGCCCCTGTTTGGGTTGCTATCCTCCCTCCTCGCCCACAAGATAGAGACAGTTCAGCTATTTTCTCAGGGAGAGGACCGTCATGCAGAAATCCACCATCCTTAAGATCGTTGTTGCCGTTGCCATCATCGTCGGCGGCATCTTGGTCGTCATGAAGGACGACCCGGCTGTGCCAACCGGAGACATCAACACCATCACCCCACTGCCAGATCAGGACAACCAGTAACACACGCCAGGGAACCGGTAACTTGACCGTAGAAACAACCCGGATAAAAGGGCTGACTATTGCCGCACTGGGCGTGCTGTTTATTACCCCGGACGCGCTCCTCGTAAAGATTACCTCCGTCGACCCGGTTGTTTTCGTGTTCTGGCGGGGCCTTCTGCTGGCCATCAGCTTTTACGTGATCAGCTGGCTCAGGTACCGCTCACGACTGGTACCCGAGATCCGCAAATGCGGCTGGAAAGGCCTGTTCTGCGCAGGGGCCTTTGCCATAAGCACACTGGGCTTTGTAGTGGGCATGAAAAACACCGCCGCCGGCAACGTTCTGGTGATCCTGAATACCGCGCCGGTGATTGCCGCCGTGATCGCGTGGGCAGTGTGGAAGGAAACCCTGCCCCTTAGAACCTGGGCCATCATCCTGGTGTGCGTCACCGGCGCCACGTTCATGGCGATTGGTGAATGGGGCAAGGGCAACCCGCTGGGGCTGATCATGGCATTCGTTGCCGCCACGGCCCTTGCCTCCAACCTAAACATGGCCCGTTCCAAACCGGACAGCGACATGAGCGTGATGCTGATGTTCGGCGCCCTGCTGCTGGCCGCTGTGGCCGCGCTGGCCGGCGGCGCACACATACCCTCACCCCGGGACAGCTTCTTTATCGCCCTGCTCTGCCTGGTGTTTCTCCCCATGGCCTGCATTCTTATCCAGATCGGCCCCCGTTATATTCCCGCGGCGGAAGTCAGCCTGATGCTGCTGTTGGAAACCGTACTGGGCTCCTTCCTCGTCTGGCTGTTCCTTGGCGAAGTACCGCCCAGACTCAGCCTGATCGGCGGGGTTATCGTGTTCTCCGCCCTGGCCGTTCACGGCTGGGTTGAAGTACGAAGGTACCGGCGAAGTCGCACGCAGTTGATCAACCCGGACCCGGCGCGGGAAGATACGCACTACTGATCACAAGGAATCGAAGCCATGACCACCCTACCGCAACTGACCGACGCCCTGCTGACCCTGGAAAACCGGGTAGCCACCCTCACCCTGAATCGCCACGACCTGCGCAACGCTCTGACAGGATCCCACCTGATCGAGGACATCGTGAGCACCGCCGAATGGGTAAACCAGTGTGAAGACGTATCAGTACTGGTAATCACCGGCGCCGGTTCCGCCTTCAGCGCCGGCGGCAACATCCGCGACATGGCCAACCGCAGCGGTGATTTCGCCGGCGATGTGGCCGAATGCGCCGACCGCTACCGCAAAGGCATCCAGCGAATCCCCCTGGCCCTGCAGGATGTGGAAGTCCCCATCATCGCCGCCGTCAACGGCCCCGCCATCGGCGCAGGCTTCGACCTGGCCAACATGGCCGATATCCGCCTCGCCTCGGAAACCGCAAAGTTCGGAGAAACCTTCCTCAACCTCGGCATCATCCCCGGCGATGGCGGTGCCTGGTTCATGCAGCGGCTGATCGGCTACCAGCGAGCCTTCGAACTGACACTCACCGGCCGCATCATCGATGCGAAAGAAGCAAAGGAACTGGGCATTGTTCTGGAAGTCGTCCCCGCCGATGAACTGCTCAATGCAGCACAAGCCATGGCGGATCGAATGGCCAGCCAGCCGCCGAAAGCCACGCGCCTGACCAAGCGCCTGATGAAAATGGCTCCGCGTATGGAGCTGAAGGATTTCCTGGATGTATGCGCCAATTTTCAGGGCATGTGCCACAACGAGCCGGAGCATCTGGAGGCGGTTAATCGGATGTTGGAGGCTATGGCGAAGAAGTAACGGCCTATCAGTTAGCCGCATCAGGGGCAGCTTGTGCTGCCCCTGTATACTCAGTTACTACAGAGCACCCGGGAACACGTTGGCATCGAATTCGTCGCAGGTTTCATAGGACTCAACAGTATTATTGTTGACCTCCACGACAACGTCCGCGCCGGTGCCGGTGTCCATCCCGTAACGCACTTCAACCACACCATCCCCTGCCATACGATTGATCCCCTGGATGGGGCATAGGGTCTCCTGGGAGAGATCGATCACGACGGGGCTGGGCGTTGTATAGTCAACGTAGCCGTTCATTGCCGAGCTGATCAGTTTGAATTGCGTACTTAAAGACAGCTGGTCGCCCTCAACGCTGAGGGTAATGAGTGAGCCCTGCAATGCGACGTAACTTGTCCCTTTCTTGAACTCCAGAACATCAGATGTCAGCGTCAGAGTGGCCTTTTCCGCAGCGGCATCAGAGGTTTCTGACCAGCTATCACCACCTTTGAGAGCGAATGGCGTGTCGGAGGCAACAAAGCTCCCGGAGATATTGAAAGTCTCCGAACCACTCCAGGATTCCGATCCGGAGCTGGAACTGCCACTTTCCTTGTAGGTGTAGGAACCGTTCAGCTCAACCTGACCGAAACTCACCGTCGTCAATCCACAATTGCTGAAGTCGTAGCGCAGGTCAGTGACGCCGGAGACAGAATTGTCGGTGACCTTGACCGAGCCGCCCTCATTTTCGCAAGCCAGATCCACGGAAGCATCCTGCGCCTGAGCAGTCGCGCCATCTTGAGCGACCTCCTCCAGCCCGCCAGAGTTGATAACCTCCTCGACTTCAGTCACGAGGTCCAGGGCTTCTTCCGATGACTGATAGGCAGACGTCGTACCCTCGAAATCTTCTTGCGTGTTGAGCGATGCCTTACGGGTCGAATAGCCGCCATCGTCCAGAGAAAGCGATCCACCAGACGACACTTCACGATCACTCCCACCTCCTCCGCCGCCACCACCACAGGCGGACAAAACCAGAGCGACGGACGTCACCATGACCGACTTGATAAAGGTTTGCTGCTTCATATGATCTCATTCCCTTGGTTTTTCATTGTGTTCACAGGGCACCCAGCCCAAGCCTTTTATAGCGGAATGTCGTGAAAATAACCATGTTTGGCTTTCTGTGAGCGGTGGAGAGCATGACGGTGATCACGAAAGTTGGGGTGAGGTCATATGGTAGGAAGCAAATGGTGCCCGGAGCCGGAATCGAACCGGCACGGCCTTGCGGCCGAGAGATTTTAAGTCTCTTGTGTCTACCAATTTCACCATCCGGGCATCGGAGGGAGGTTTTGAGGGGCAGAATTGTATAAGGCCGTGTCGGCTAACGCAATTCCAATTGGCCGCCGGGGAAAGCTCATGCCGCTTTGACTGCCCTGCCCTTGTAGATATAGCCGGCGATCTTTGGGGCTTTCGGCATGTAGAGGTTGTCCAGTTCCAGAATGTCGAACCCGGTTTCGCGGATCAGGTCGGCTATCGGGCGGTTCAGGTGGCAGCCCCCGGCCAGTTTTTTCCAGCCCGGGGTGATCCGGTGTTGCCACCGGCGAACGCCTTGGTCACTGGATTCTCCGTGCTCCAGGAACAGCAGTTCTCCGTCGGGTTTGAGCACCCGTTTCATCTGCTCCAGAGCGGCCTGCCAGTCGGGTATGGTGCACAGGGTGAAGGTCAGCAGAACGGTGTCTACGCTGTTGTCAGGCAGCGGGATTTTCTCTCCCGGCAGGTCCAGCCATTCCACGTTTACCGGTGACCGGCTGAGGTTTTCCCGGGCTTTTCGGCGCATGCCTTCGGACGGCTCCAGGCCATAGACCAGGCTGACGGTGTCCGGGTTATAGAATTCCAGGTTGATGGCGGAACCCATGCCGACTTCCAGCACCACGCCCCTGGCCTTCGGTACGACCTGGCTACGCAGTTTCATCACCTGGCCCACGGAGCAGGTGCAGTCTATGATGTGAGGCAGTATTCGGTCTTCGTAAAAGCTCATTGGATTCGCCATAATTGTTATAGATCAAGGGACAGAGACATTTTGTCCTGTTGGTCAGGGCCCTGTTTTTAGTAGCATGGCCCGCATCTGCCGGTAATAACAACTTTACAATATGAGCTTAGGCAGCGGCCGAACGGGTGCGCTTTGCCCGTTTTTGTAACGTGTGAGTAGTTACCGGAGGTTCCCAATGGAACTTGATCCTCTCATCCTATCGCGAATCCAGTTCGCGTTTGTGGTGTCATTTCACGCCATCTTTCCGGTGTTCACCATCGGGCTTGCTTCCTTCATCGCTGTGCTTGAAGGGCTCTTCTTTAAAACACGCAATCCGGTATGGGAAAAGCTTTCGGGTTTCTGGACCAAGGTCTTTGCCGTTGTCTTCGGTATGGGGGTGGTGTCCGGCATTGTGATGTCGTTCCAGTTCGGCACCAACTGGAGCAATTTTGCCCAGGCCTCGGCCAACTTCCTCGGCCCGGTTCTCAGTTATGAGGTGGTGACGGCGTTCTTCCTGGAAGCTGCGTTTCTTGGCGTGCTGCTGTTCGGGCGCAACAAGGTACCGGCCGGTGTTCACCTGTTTGCGGCCATTATGGTGGCGCTGGGAACCTTTATTTCCTCGTTCTGGATTCTGGCCGCAAACAGCTGGATGCACACTCCTGCAGGTACGGAACTGCGTGATGGCGTGTTCTACGTAACTTCCTGGAGCGAAGCCATTTTCAACCCGTCTTTCCCCTACCGCTTTATGCACATGGGGCTGGCGTCGTTCCTGACCGGCAGTTTCGTGGTTGCCGGGGTCAGCGCCTGGTACCTGCTGAAGGGCCGCGAGATAAAGGCGAACAAGAAAGCGCTGTCGATGTGTCTCTGGCTGCTGCTGTTCATCGCGCCTCTGCAAGCGGTTGTCGGTGATTTTCATGGTCTGAATACTCTGGAGCACCAGCCGATGAAGGTGGCGGCAATGGAAGGCAACTGGGAAACCTCTACCCATGTGCCGTTGTTGCTGTTTGCGATTCCGGACCAGGAAAACCAGACCAATCTGTTTGAGATTGGCTTGCCGGGCGTGGCAAGCCTCATCCTCACCCACGAATGGGATGGCGAGGTTCCGGGCCTGAACGAAATATCGGCCGATGAACAGCCCCCGGTTGCATTGGTGTTCTGGTCATTCCGGGTGATGGTGGGCCTTGGTTTGCTGATGATCGCCTTTGCGGTGACCGGTCTGATCCTCAGGGCGGGTGGTCGCTACTGGCGTTCTCCCTGGTTCCTGCAGGGGTTGCGGTTTATGAGCATTACCCCCTTTATTGCGGTACTGGCCGGCTGGATAGTGACAGAGACCGGCCGCGCGCCCTGGCTGGTGTACGGGATGATGAACCACGCTGATTCGGTTACACCGTCCCTCACCGGCGGTATGGCCCTTTTCACTCTGATCGGCTATATCGTGGTGTACGCCCTGGTGTTCTCTGCCGGGGTCTATTATCTCATGCGTGTACTGTATGTCGGTCTGGAGGACTCACACGAAGACGACGATCATGAAGCGGAGCGCCCGAAACGCCCGTTGTCCGCAACCCATGTGCCCTTTGAGATTGAGCACAATGAAGGCGACCTTGTCGGTACCGCGAAACCCACCAAGCACGGAGGCCATTGATTATGGAACTGTTTGATCTGCCCCTTATCTGGGCCTTCATTATTGGTTTTGGCATCATCATGTACGTGTTGATGGACGGGTTTGACCTGGGTGTTGGCATTCTCTTTCCCTTTGCGCCTTCCGAGGAAGACCGGGATACCATGATGAACACCGTCGCCCCGGTATGGGACGGCAACGAGACCTGGCTGGTGCTGGGCGGCGCCGGGCTATTGGCGGCGTTCCCGATGGTGTATTCCATCCTGCTGCCGGCCCTGTACATTGGTGTGTTCCTGTTACTGGCTGGGTTGATTTTCCGGGGCGTGGCGTTCGAATTCCGCTTCAAGGCCAACACATCCCGCTATCTCTGGAACTGGGCGTTCGCCGGTGGCTCCACGTTGGCGGCGTTTGCCCAGGGCGCGGTGGTTGGCGCCTACATCCAGGGGTTTGAAACCATGGATGGCGTGTACGTCGGTAGTGCCCTGGACTGGTTAACCCCGTTCACGGTGCTGACCGGGCTCGGCATGCTCGCCGGTTATGCGCTGCTCGGCACCACCTGGCTGATCCTGAAAACGGAAGGTCGCCTGCAGGACTGGGCGTACAAGCTGGCCCTGCCGCTGCTGGGCGGCGTGCTGGTGGTGTTTGGGATTATCAGTGTGTGGACACCGTTTGTGGATGACATGGTACGGGACCGCTGGTTCTCCAACCTCAGTGTGATCTGGATTCTGCCGGCGCTGACGCTGCTGTGTGCGTTCCAGATTTTCCGGTCGGTCCGCAAGCGCTCTGAAGGCATGCCCTTTGTTGCCACCATGGGATTGTTCATCTTTACCTACCTGGGCCTGATCGTCAGCCGCTGGCCCTATGTGGTACCACCGGATTACACCCTGTGGGATGCGGCCTCCGCCTATGAGTCCCAGCTGTTCCTGTTGCTTGGTCTGCTGTTCGTGATTCCCATTGTGCTGACGTATACCGCCTGGACGTATTGGGTATTCCGCGGCAAGGTCCGGGCCGGCGAGGGATATCATTAAGTGACCGAACCGACGCCTGCGGACGTCCGGACATGGCTGGGTGAACTGGCCCGGGGCAGCCGCTCCCTGATTCGGGGAGCGGTTATCGCGGGCACGGTGGCCGGGCTGGCCACCATTGCCCAGATGGCGTTGCTGGCACGCATTGTCTACCTCGGCGTGGTCGATAAGGCGCCGGTAACCGAACTGGGTGCCCTGTTCGCCGGGCTGGTGGCTGCCATCCTGGTTCGTGGTGTCGCCCAGGGCCTCCAGACCCGGGTGGCGGCACAATGCAGCCGCAAGGTGCGCGCGGATGTCCGTCGTCAGCTCAATCGTCACTGGCGGGCCTGTGGCCCGGTTCATCTCGGGCAGCAATCCGCAGGTACGCTGGCGCGGGAATGGATTGACCATGTGGATGCCCTGCATGGTTATTTCGCCCGTTTCCTGCCGCAACTGGTGCTGGCCGTTGCACTCCCGCTGATCATTCTGGTGGTGGTATTCTGGCTGGACTGGCTCGCGGGCATTTTCCTGCTGCTGTCCGCGCCCCTGATTCCGATATTCATGGCCCTGGTGGGGATGGGAGCGGAAAAGCTCAACCAACAGCATTTTGAAACCATCAGCCGGCTGTCCGGCCAGTTTCTCGACAAGGTGCGCGGGCTCACCACTTTGCAACTGTTTGGCGCGACGGATACCGCCATTACCGCCATTCGTGAACGCTCGGATCGCTACCGCAGAATCACCATGAAGACTCTGAAGGTGGCCTTCCTTTCCTCCGCCGTTCTGGAATTCTTTGCGTCGGTCGCTATTGCGGTCATCGCCATCTACATCGGGTTTGGCCTGCTGGGTTACATCGCCTGGGGCCCCGCCGGAGAGCTGACGTTGTTTTCGGGCCTGTTGGTGTTGTTGCTGGCACCGGAGTTTTTCCAGCCCCTGCGTACCCTCTCCCAGCACTATCACGACCGGGCTGCAGCACTGGGCGCCAGCGCCGAACTTCTGGCCAGGTTGCGCTCGACACCCGAACCCCATTCGCGACCAGTCACCGCGCCAACACAGCAACAAGGGGTAAATGGGAACAACAGCCGGATTAGCCTGCAGGGTATCTCGATGAGGTATGGCGATGGCCCGCCGGTTTTCAGCAATCAGTCCCTAGTCGTTGAACGGGGTGATATTGTTGCCCTGACCGGACCCTCCGGGGGCGGCAAGTCTACCCTGCTTCAGATCCTGGCCGGTTTCATCCGTCCCGATGAAGGCACTGTTGACGTGTTCGGCCAGCCCGCCGGCAGTTTCCGCTTTGGCTGGCTCGGGCAGTCAGCGTTTCTGGTGCATGGCAGCTGGGCGGATAACCTGCGGCTGACCACGCCGGATGCATCGGACATCGCCATTGAGGCGGCGCTGCGGCATGTGGGGCTGGGATACCTGATCGACAACCGGGACCAGGGAATCTACAGCACCGTCTCCGAGGATGGCCAGGGGCTGTCCGGCGGTCAGGCCCGGCGCCTGAGCCTGGCCCGGATCTTTGTGGCGGATTATGACCTGATCCTGCTGGATGAGCCGACCGCCGGGCTGGACACCGACAGCGAGATTTTCGTGCTGGAGGCGTTGCACAAACTGTCGGTTGCCGGCAAAACGCTGATCTTTGCCACTCACCACCAGGCGCTGCTCACGCTGGCCAACCGTATTCTACTGGTCTCGCAGGGAGAGGTTCGCAATGCCTGAACTCAAACCCTGGCTGGCACTGATCTTCCAGCGCCCGGGGCGGCTGATAACCGGCGGCCTGTTAATGTTGCTGACGCTGCTTGCCGGTATGGGGCTGCTGGCACTTTCAGGCTGGTTTATTACCGCAACAGCACTCACCGGACTGCTGCTGGCTGCCGGTGTGCAGGCGTCCCTCAATCTCTATATACCCGGTGGCGGTATCCGGTTGTTTGCGGTCACTCGGACCGTGGCGCGCTATCTTGAACGCGTCTACAACCACGATACGGTGCTGAGACTGCTCACCGATATCCGGGTTACCCTGTTCCGTCAGCTGTCCCTGGCCAGACGCGGCAGCCGGTCAGCCCTCAGGGGCTCACAGTGGCTTTCACGGCTGACCAGTGATGTGGATGCGCTGGACACCCTGTACCTTCGACTGATCGCCCCGACGGCGCTGGCCGCATTGGTGACCATGCTCCTGGTGATCACGGCGGCCCTGTTTTACAGCTGGCAACTGGCGCTGATCCTGCTCGCCCTGCTAACCGTGGCGTTCGTGGGGGCGACGGTGGCGGTATTTTTCAGAACCCGCGCGCTGACCTCTCGGCAAACCGACGAAACCGAGGAAATCCGCACCGGAGTGATAGAGCATCTGGATGGGTTTGCTGAGCTCACCGCCGCCGGACGTACCGGAAAGCATGCCGCCTGGCTGCTGCGTAACGCCTCCTGGGTGACACGGCAGCAGGCAGAGACGGAAACCCGCGTGGGCTGGCACTCTGCCCTCACCCAGGTATTGATCAACCTGGCGGTGGTTTGTGCGCTGTGGGTGGGGCTACAGCTCTACAGCATTGATGCCATTAGCGGTCCGGTCATGGTGTTGCTGCCCATCGCGCTGCTGGGGTTGGGCGAAGTCTACGCCATGCTGCCTGACGCCTTTGGCCGACTCGGTGGCACGATAGCCTCCGCCGCAAGACTGAACCGGGACTGTCACGATGCGCCTGATGGCCATCCGGCCCCGGAACCCAGCCCTGCCTTGCAGGAAAATGTAGCAGTCGAGATCCGTAACCTGACCCTGCGGCACCCGAACCATCCACCGCTGATGACCCATTTCAACCTGTCCGTCGAATGCGGGCAGTGGCTGGGAATTATCGGGGTATCCGGTTCCGGAAAATCCTCACTCGCCGACGCCCTGGCGGGACTGATAACGCCAACAGCCGGCTCGCTGATCACCCGGGAATGTTGCTACCTGACGCAACAACCGGTGTTGTTCGAGGATACCTTGCGGTCCAATCTTTTGCTGGGTAATCCGGATGCCACGGATCAACAGCTTTGGAGCGTACTGGAACTGGTGGGTATGGCGGAACGATTCGTTCATGAGCCGGAGCAGCTGAATACCTGGCTTGGCGCCAGTGGCAGCCGTTTATCGGGAGGCGAGGCCCGGCGCATTGCCCTGGCCAGGGTGTTGCTGACGTCTCGCCCTATTGTCATTCTGGACGAGCCATTCACTGGCGTGGATGCCACAACCCGCGACCGGATCAATGCGCGGCTGCCGGCCTGGCTCAGCGGGAAAACCGTGATCAGTCTGGGCCACGCGCCGGAAGCCATTCCCGGCCCCGGCGCGGTGGTTCACCTCAGCTAGGATCGCTTCAGCGGGTTTCCACTACCTCAAAGGTCAGGCCCGCTTTGGAGGTCAGGCGCTCAAGCAGTTTGCCATCCAGCAGCGATGCCGGTGTCCAGAAACCGCCCGGCTGCTCGGCGGGCACATCAAACGCCAGGCACATGCCTGCCTCACCCAGCATTTTACCGGTGGAACCGTACCCCGGGTCCTGATCGCCGGTTACCTTGGTGATGATGGTTTTGCCATCCTCGGTCCGGCCAACAAAACGCAGATCGTAGAATCCGGCTTTCTGGGCTTCCGGGCTGGGCCCTTCGCCGGGCTTGGGCACGAACTTCTCCACCAGCCAGCGGGTCGGCTTGATGGCAGAGGCGGTAAAGAACCCGGCCAGGCCGCCGATGATGGCGTACGAAGCCAGCCGCCCCCTGGCGCCACGGCCGGTCATCATCGCTTCGTCGTAAGTGAATTCCTTGCCGTACCGGGCATCCTGCAAGGCGTTGGAGCGATGCACCACCCGGGTATTGATCGCGCCCATCACAAAGGGTGCGAGCCAGACATTGAAGGTTTTGTCGAATTCAGCGCCTTTGAGGCTTGGCTGACGGGTTGTCGAGCGGTGCTCCGGCGGACAGATGGAGAACGGGTTCGCCAGTTCCTTTCGCAGCTGGGGATCCGCTGCGGCTTCCCTGGCCACGTTCATCATGGAAGCCACGGTACCCCCCGAAAACTCGCCTTTGGCGACCTTCACCCGCATACGAACATCACGACAAGGCGCGCCAAAGGTCTCCTCCGCTTTATTCTGCAGGAACCAGACGCCCATATCCGACGGGATGGAGTCAAAGCCGCAACAATGGACAATGCGGGCGCCGGACGACTGTGCCTCTTCCTCGTAGCGCTCGACCATCTTGCGAATCCATTGTACTTCCCCGGTCAGGTCGCAGTAATCGGTTCCGGTGCGCACACAGGCCTGAACCAGAGGCTCACCGTATAACGCGTAGGGTCCGACCGTGGAGATGATGACCCGCGTCTGGTCGCACATTACCTGCAAGCTGGACTCATCGGCGGCATCAGCAATGATGACTGGGAGTTCCGTACCTTTGGGCCCCAGATCGCCCTTGAGCTTGTCGAGTTTGCCCTGTGAACGTCCGGCGATTGCCCAGGAAACCGATTGCCCCACTCCGTAGGTCTCCAGCAGATACCGCGTGAGGATCTGCCCTACAAAACTGGTCGCCCCGAAGACCACCAGATCATAGGTTGTGTCCGTTGATTTTGTCATTGTTCATCCTTTTATTTATTACGTTGGAAAAAGTGCATGAAAATCGCGACGCCCAGGCCCCAGAAGCCGTTCAGTACCAGCCCGCCAATCCAGGTCTGGGCGGACACATCAAGGCTTTTCAGGGGAAATACGACCAGCATGGCAACTGCAGTGGGACCGATAGCGCCCACAATGACATGACCAAGCCAGAATTTTATGCCGGCCATTCTCCCCAGAATAGCCCACAACAGGACACCCCAAAGGCCTCCGAAAAACGCCAGGGATACCACCGCAGGTACGCCAAAAGGCGGTACAGCAGTCATGTTGAACGGCGCAGCTGGGACCATGCCCCCAAGGTAGAACAGTGCAAACAAGCCCTGGTGGAAAACCAGGGTGGCGAGAAAGCCACTGACAAACGCCTTGAACCAAACCATGTAATATCTCCTGAAAATGACCGTCGGCACGGCCAATCGTTTGTCACAATGTATCCGGCACACTGCAGGAAACACAATGAAAAACACACACGTCCCGGAGGTCAACCTTGGTGACACTGTTACTGATACTGAGCCTGTTACTTGCCGCCTTCAGTGCCTTTCTTTTCTGGCAGATCTGCGAGCAGCGTAAAGTCATCGCCCAGATGATGGAAAGTGATGACATCACAGAACCGGATCGGGACCCGGAGCTGATCCTTACGCTGCGGGTTGTGGATCCGATTTCCGTAGCCAAGCGGGAGTCCCGTTCAGCCCGCGTTCTGGCCGATCACCTGCCTGTTATGGTACGAAAAATGGTGTATCAGGAAGTGATGAAGGAGCTGGAACGGGAACTGGATGAACGTGAAATCGACGTGCAAATGCACATTGAATATCGCTGATTGAGGTAACCCATGTCTACTCTGATTGCCTCTGCCGCCCTGTTGACAGCAACCACAGCCGGCCTTTCCTACACATACTGGCAACTACTCGACAGCCGTCGCCGTCTGCGGGTGGTGAACTCCCACCGTATTGCGGCGAACAGTGCCATCCAGAAAAGCCGGATGGACCTGCTGGAAGTCCGTAACCGTGCGAAGTTGCTGGAAGAAACCGTCACCGGCGGCGCGACGGCCGTGGAGAAGGTCCACAAGGCCATTTCCTCGACCACCTTTGGGCTGATTGATCATTTCTCCCGGGATGACCAGTTCCGTCAAACTGCCCGCAAGGCCCGGGAAACCCATGACCAGACCAGCCAACAGATCTACCATGGCGTGCGCACCACCAATCGGGCGCTGCACATACTGGCCGACACCCTGATTATCGGCAAAGCGGAAAAACGGATCGTTTCCAGGAAGCATAAAAAAAGGCACCCGTAGGTGCCTTTTTTCTGAGAGATCCGAAAGTTACAGAACTTTCTTCAACTCTTCCTCAAGCTGCGGAACCGCTTCGAACAGGTCCGCTACCAGGCCATAATCGGCAACCTGGAAGATCGGCGCTTCCTCGTCCTTGTTGATCGCAACGATCACCTTGGAGTCGGACATACCGGCCAGGTGCTGGATGGCACCGGAGATACCAACAGCGATGTACAGCTGCGGTGCAACGATCTTACCGGTCTGACCGACCTGCATGTCGTTCGGTACGAAGCCGGCATCAACGGCAGCGCGGGATGCACCCACGGCGGCGCCCAGCAGATCTGCTACCTGCTCCAGCATCTTGAAGTTGTCACCGTTCTGCATGCCACGGCCACCGGAAACCACAATACCGGCACTGCCGAGGTCCGGACGATCAGACTTGGCCAGCTCTTCGCCTACGAAGGTAGACAGGCCGGCGTCTTTCACCACGTCCAGCTGCTCAACGGAGGCGGAACCGCCTTCTGCTGCAACCGGATCAAACGCGGTCGGACGCACGGTGATGACCTTGATGGCATCGTTCGCCTTCACAGTGGCGATGGCGTTACCAGCGTAGATCGGACGAACGAAGGTGTCTTCGGACTCGACGCGCATGATGTCGGAGACCTGAGCCACGTCCAGCAGCGCAGCAACGCGCGGCATGAAGTCCTTACCGGTGGTACCGGCAGCAGCCAGGATGTGGCTGTAGCCCTTACCCACTTCGGCAACCAGTTCACCCAGGTTTTCAGCCAGGAAGTGACCGTAAGCGGCGTTGTCGGCAACCAGAACCTTGTTGACGCCTTCGGCCTTGGCAGCAGCTTCCGCCACCGCACCACAGTTCTCGCCGGCAACCAGTACGTCGATGTCACCGCCGATGGCCTTGGCAGTAGCGACTACGTTGAGGGTCGCCTGCTTCAGGCTGCTGTTGTCGTGTTCAGCAATTACAAGGATGCTCATTTAGATCACCTTCGCTTCGTTCTTCAGTTTATCGACCAGCTCAGCAACGTCAGCTACCTTCACACCCGCCTGACGGGAGGCCGGCGCTTCCACTTTCAGAGTGGACAGACGATTGGCAATGTCGACACCCAGATCGGCCGGGCTCATGGACTCGAGCGGCTTCTTCTTGGCCTTCATGATGTTCGGCAGCGAAGCGTAACGCGGCTCGTTCAGACGCAGGTCGGTGGTGACCACGGCAGGCAGGTTCAGAGCCAGGGTCATCAGACCACCGTCGATTTCACGGGTGACGTTGACCTTGTCGCCTTCAACAACCACTTCAGACGCGAACGTGCCCTGACCCATACCGGTCAGCGCGGCCAGCATCTGGCCAGTCTGGTTGTTGTCGGAATCGATGGACTGTTTACCAAGGATAACCAGCTTGGGCTCTTCCTTCTCTACCACAGACTTGAGCAGCTTGGCCGCTTCGAGAGACTGAACCTCTTCGTCTGTTTCGATGTGGATACCACGGTCAGCACCCAGTGCCAGAGCAGTACGGATTTGCTCCTGGGCGGCCTTCGGGCCGATGGATACCACCACGATTTCACTGGCAACGCCCTTCTCTTTCAGACGAACCGCTTCTTCTACAGCGATTTCGCAGAACGGGTTCATTGCCATCTTGACGTTGGCGAGATCAACGCCGGTGTTGTCCGGCTTGACGCGCACCTTTACGTTGTAGTCGATAACTCGTTTTACAGCGACCAGAACCTTCATAGATTCCTCGTTCTTCTACGATGGGTTTAATGACTCGCAATCAGAAACACTCTCAAAACACGACTCCACGTATGCGGAAAACAGAGTGTTTCTCGATTCCTGTCGTTTCGATGTGAGGCCGGAATTAAGGGCTTCAGACCGAACGTTCAAACAGCGGCCTCACGCGGGGCCTGCTGTCACGGCGGACTTATACTGCAGGCAAAGGTGCACGGGGTCAATAGCCCCATTCGACACGCCACGCCTGTTTTCACAGCCAACTGAACCGTGTTGACTCAGCAAAGCTGTGAGACGATACTAAAAAACGACTCAGAAAGCACGCTTAGTACCTTTATTAACAATGCCAAAGGACAGGCCAAATTTCAAACAAACGTTTGTTTGATTTCCGATATGCGCTACCCTTTAGGTTATCAAGTCGGGCTATTCGGCTTTGGGGAGTCGTCTATACGGAGTTTTACCGGTATGATAACCCCCCTGAATTATCCGCCTGCGGGCACATAATATCCATTAAAGAAGTATGAGGAGACCAACGTGGAACGCGAATCGATGGAATTTGATGTTCTTATCGTCGGCGGTGGGCCCGCTGGCCTTTCGGCAGCCTGCCGGGTCATGCAGCTGGCGCAGGAAGCTGAGCAGGAACTGACGGTCTGTGTCGTTGAGAAAGGTTCCGAGATCGGCGCTCATATCCTGGCCGGTACCGTATTTGAGCCAACCGCGCTGAACGAACTCTTCCCTGACTGGAAAGAGAAAGGCGCACCGCTCAACACCCCGGTTACCCGGGATGACATTTTCCTGCTGAAGAACCAGGAAAAAGCCACCAAGATCCCCAATGCCTTTGTGCCCAAGAACATGCACAACCACGGCAACTACATCATCAGCCTGGGCAATCTGTGCCGCTGGCTGGCCGAGCAGGCCGAAGCCCTGGGCGTGGAAGTCTACCCGGGCTTTGCCGCTTCCGAGACCATCATTGAAGATGGCCAGGTAAAAGGCATCATCACTGGTGACATGGGCGTGGCCCGTGACGGCAGCGAGAAAGACGGCTACATGCCGGGCATGGAACTGCGCGCCAAGTACACCCTGTTCACCGAAGGCTGTCGTGGTCACCTGGGCAAGCGCCTGATCAATGACTTCAAGCTGGACGAAGGCAAGGACCCCCAGCACTACGGTATTGGTATCAAGGAACTGTGGGACATCGATCCGGCCAAACATGAGCCAGGTCTGGTGGTTCACTCCACTGGCTGGCCGCTGAGTGAAAGCGGCTCTACAGGCGGCTCCTTCCTGTACCACCTGGAGAACGGCCAGGTGTATGTCGGCCTGATTACCGACCTGTCCTACAGCAACCCGCACCTGAGCCCGTTTGGGGAATTCCAGCGCCTCAAGCTGCACCCGGAGTTCAAGCAGTATCTGGAAGGCGGCAAGCGTGTTTCCTACGGCGCCCGCGCCATCACCAAGGGCGGCTTCAACTCTCTGCCGAAGATGAGCTTCCCGGGTGGTCTGCTGCTGGGCTGTGATGCCGGCACCCTGAACTTCTCCAAGATCAAGGGCTCCCACACCGCCATGAAATCTGGCCTGCTGGGCGCGGAAGCGGTGTTCGAAGCGTTGAAGGAAGGCAAGTCCGGTGAGGAAATTACCAGCTTTGCCGATCGCTTCAAGGACAGCTGGCTCTACAAAGAGCTGTATGACGAGCGCAACTTTGGCCCGGCCATGCACAAGTTCGGCAACGTGGTTGGCGGCGGCATCGCCTTCTTCGAGCAGAACATCCTGCGTCGCAGCCTGCCGTTCACCCTGCACGACACCATCCCGGATTACGCCACCCTGAAACCGGCGTCCGAGGCCAAGGAGATCAATTATCCGAAGCCGGATAACACCCTGACCTTCGATCGCCTCTCCTCGGTGTTTATTTCCAACACCAACCATGAGGAAGATCAGCCGGTTCACCTGAAACTGACTGATCCGGACATTCCGCTGAAGGAAAACCTGCCCAAGTTCGACGAGCCCGCGCAGCGCTACTGCCCGGCCGGCGTATATGAGGTGGTTGAAGCCGAAGACGGCAGCGGCAAGAAGTTCCAGATCAACGCCCAGAACTGTGTTCACTGCAAGACCTGTGATATCAAGGATCCTGCCCAGAACATCAACTGGGTGACTCCGGAAGGGGGCGGTGGTCCCAACTATCCGAACATGTAAGTTCGGTTTCCGGTACAAAAAAACGGCCCTTTATGGGTCGTTTTTTGTTTGGGGTGTCGGATTAGGCGCAGCCGTAATCCGACAAAACCTGCAGACATAAAAAAACGGCTCACAAGGAGCCGTTCTTCGATAACGCTTCGGAAAAGCTTAGTGCACGTGGCCGTGCTCTTGCTCTTCGTCGGTCGCATCACGAGTCTCTACCACTTCTACGTCGAAGTGCAGAGTCTGGCCAGCCAGCGGGTGGTTGGCATCGATGGTGACGGTCTCGTCGCCAACTTCAACTACACGAACAACCTGAGGGCCGCCCGGAGTCTGTGCCTGGAACTGCATGCCCGGCTCGATAGTATCAACGCCTTCAAATGCAGAACGGGGAACCGGCTGGATCAGTTCTTCGTTAACTTCACCGTAGCCTTCACCGGGCTCGACAGTAACTTTAGCCTGGTCACCGGCGTTCTTTTCGTTCAGCGCACTTTCCAGTCCGCCGATAATGTTTTGCGCACCTTCCACATAAGACAGAGGCTCACGACCTTCTACACGGGAAGAGTCAAGCTGCTCGCCCTGGTCATTAGTGAGTGTGTAATGGATGGTGACAACACGAGGTTGGGCCATGTGATCTCCTTGCGTGTCGCAATGACTGTTTAATTGAATTTGGGTAATCGCAAGTATTCATGAACAGCCATACTGCACAGAGGGACTAACGACCACCGGGCCTCGTTAGAGAGCCAGGCTCGGTAACAAGATCGAAAATACAGTTTAACAATTGTAGGACTGCCTTTTCTACCGTCAGTTATTTGGGGCGATGTCAGTCTTTTCAACTCCCCTGCCCGATTTCGTAAAAATTTCCGCCGCTCCACACTCCCAGTATCGGTGAGCCGTCATCCGTCTGGCCCTCGCTGACATGCTCAGCCAGGTCGTAATACGCTGCTGTGACCAGCCTTGCCTCCAGACCATGCCGCACAACTACCACCGGTCGTGGCTCGTCGCTGCCTGGATAGCGCCCGACACTCAGCGGATGTTCGTTGCCGACAGCCAGGGTTTCCCCCACATTGGTTGTGAGGTATAGCGTCTGGTCGGCGCCCTGGCCCTTCACCTGAAGGGTGTGGGCAAGCAATGGTGCATCTTCCACCTGGACGCGCCATTTCTCGACCGGCGTTACCAGGTAATACTGGCCATCGTCTTCCCGGCGAAGAATGGTTGAAAACAGCCGGACAATCGCTTCTCTGGCGAGAGGTTCGCCTTCATAGATCCATTGTCCATCCCGGGTAATGCGGATATCGATGTCTCCGGACAGCTCCGGATTCCACTTGTCCAGCGGGGGCAGGCCCTTGCCTGAGTCACCCGATTGCTCAACCTGCTTCGCAATGTTCTCCGGCTTATGCGCCATGATTTAAAGCCCTCTCATCCATTCCGGCCGCAAGGCCGCAGTGCCGGGGCTGGAGATCGCCAGATTCACTTCGTCCAGCAGCCGCTGCTTGTCGCGCCCAAGTGTGCCCTTCAATACCAGGTAATTGGAGGCGTGGTCACTGCGGAAGATCGTTCGGTCCAACTCCAGGTGTTCGAGAAACAGGCGGATCTCACGAAACAGACCGTCCTGGTTCAGTGGTACGAAATCATCGCCAAATCCCTCACGAAATCTTTCCTCACCCTGCGGAAAGCTCACCACCAGTGTGGACAGATAATCCGGCTGGGTGTCACTGCAGAGTTTCGCGGTGTTGATGGCGTGCTGCTCTGACAGGGCTTCACCGCCAAGACCATTGAGAACCATCACCGAACTGGTCAGCCCCGCTTCGCGGATTTTCAGCAGTGCGGACCGGGTGGATTCGCCGGTTTCCCCTTTGTTGACCCGACGCAGGATCTCATCGTCACCGGATTCCATACCAACATACAGAATCTTCAGCCCCGCCTCCCGCAGCTGGGTAAGCTCTTCAACGGTTTTCCTGGCGAGGTTTCTTGGCAGGCAATAGCTGGATACCCGCTGAAGATCCGGAAACGCTGCTTTCAGGTCCGCGAGGATTTCAAGCAATCGGCGGGTGGGCAGCACCATGGCGTCACCGTCCGCCAGAAACACGCGGCGAACCCCGCCCAGGCTGCGTGCCGCCTTATCGATATCTGCACGTACGTCCTCCGGCTTCCTTGCCCGGAACTTCTTCTGGGGCTGAGTGTACATTTCGCAAAAGGTGCACTTGTTCCAGGAGCACCCATTGGTGACGGGCAGGATAAGGGACTTGGCCTCGCTGGGCGGGCGGAATACGGGTTCGATGTAATCAATCGGGAAACTGTACATAAATGATTCGGGTGCTCTCTGTTGGCTTTGACTCGCCTCGCTCAGGGCAGAAACTGTGCCCGTATATCGGCGCAACCAGGCCCTACCACCGGCATCTCCAACAATATGGCCTGGGAAGTCATGAACGGAATACCACGACGGTGCCCATCCACCAGCAAGGTAGACAGCGCACCCACAAATGGCATGTGCGACACCAGCATCAAGGGTGATGTCGCTGCCTCGAGCAATTCGTCGAGGCAGCGGCCGGGATCGTCATCCGGCGTTATGAAGTCCTTTTCAATAACCGGGCAATTGATAATTTCGGACATGATGGCCGCTGTCTGCCTCGCGCGGACCAGCGGGCTGCACCAGACAGCCTCCGGGCGCCAGGGTGATTCGGCGATGTCTGCCGCAACGGTGGCGACCGATGCACGCCCTGCTTCGGTCAGCTCACGTTCCTGATCGATGGTGTGCCACCCGGCCTCACCATGACGCATGACAATCAGATGCAAGGGCCACCTCCGGCTGTCACTGGTTGGTTATTGGCTAATGGTCCGGGGCAGAATAAATTCCACATCGGAGTTCTGAACCGACATCATCAGGCTGTTAATGACCGCACTGATGGAAGCGGAGTCATAAAGAATCTCGTAGAGGCCACGGACCAGAGGCATGTAGATACCAATCGCCTCAGACTTTTCCTTGACCAGCTTCAGGGTGTAAATGCCTTCGGCCACCTGTCCCAGTTCCGCTACGGCATCGTCGAGCTTCTTGCCTTTACCGACCGCGTAACCGACCCGATAGTTCCGGCTTTTCGACGAGGTACAGGTCACGATCAGATCGCCGACACCGGCCAGCCCCATAAAGGTCATCGGGTTGGCGCCAAGACTGACGGCAAACCGGCTCATTTCCGCCAGGCCACGGGTCATCAGCATTGCCTTGGCGTTTTCCCCAAGGTCAAGCGCGGACGCGAGGCCGGAAACAATGGCGTATATGTTCTTCAGGGCCCCGGCCAGTTCAACACCGTAAACGTCCACGTTGGCGTAGACGCGAAAATACTCGCATCCGAGCAGGTCCTGTACGGCGCGGCGCACTTCCGGATCCTTGGCGGCAATAACAGTGGCGGTCAGGTCCTTGTTGACGATCTCGCCCGCCAGGTTGGGGCCGCTCAGCACACCGATACGACAGCGCGGGATCTCTTCCTGCAGGATTTCACTCATCAGTTTGAAACCGTGCTCTTCGATACCCTTGGTCAGACTGATGACAATCTGGTCGTCGGAAAATTCCGCGCAATGGTCACGAATAACGACCCGAAATGCCTTGCTGGGAATCGCCAGGAATACAACCTCGGCCTTGTTGACGGCGGCCGCCAGGTTGGTGGTTGGCTGGATATCACCGGTCAGTTCGATGCCGGGCATATAGCGGCTGTTGACGCGGGTACTGCGGATCTCTTCTACCTGGGCTTCGTCGCGCATCCAGAAGTGTACGGTGTGGCCGTTATCCGCCAGCACTTTGGTCATGGCGGTACCGAAACTGCCGCCGCCCAGCACTGCAACATCACGGCCCGTGGAGGAAGCCCCTGTTGTTTGCGGGTCGTTTTTTTCAGGCATAGGTTGTCCGTTCTTTTATTGGATCGAATGAGGTCGCGGCTGCCATTCTCACAGGAGATGTGGCCGTGATCAGCCGTGCTCTTCACATTCCAGGGCGCGAACCAGATTCTTGAACTCTTCCCGGTTGCGGCTGTTCAGCCCCATCAGGACCCGGTGAGCGTCCAGTACTTTGTCGCGAACCTGCTGTTCGCTGGCACGCAGTACGGGAATTTCCTCGAGTTGTTCAATCCGGGATGCGGGCTCACGAACAATGATGAAGATCTTGTCGAAACCCATGGAAGTGATGATTCGGGTAATATCAGGGTTGGTGGATACCAGTGTGGGCAGGAAATGGCTTCGTTTCTGGGCGGCCATGGCGATCTTTGCCAGCAACCCCAGGGTGGTGCTGTCGATGATCTCGCACTCGGTAAGATCAATCACCACGGTTTTGAAGTCTGGATCCTGGGTGATGGACTCAACCAGATTATCCAGCGTCGAACACAGGTTCAGCCGGATTTCCCCGATAAACTTCAGGAGGTAAATACCCTGATTTTCAGCTTGCAGGATCTTGTAACCAGCCATGTTATACACTGCCACTATTCCGACGACGTGTTTTCTGAACCGGATTCGGTATCAGTAACCGAAACGATCGCGATATCGTCCGGCAACTCTGTAATCGCATCGAGATTCAGAGCCTGGTTCAGCGATGCGATAGTGTGACGACCTCCCGACACGAGTTCAAGTAGTGTCTGCTCCTTTTCATCCAGGCTTTTTGCCCGGATAACCTCAAGTATGCCATCCGAAAACAGAATGAGCCGGAACGGTTGCTCAAGCGGTACTTGATATACTTCCCACTCCGGTGCTTCAAATAGCCCTACGGGCAAGCCGCTTCCTTCCAGAAAGGATGTGCTGCCGCCCTCGAAGGAAAGAATCGGCATCGGGAAGTGGGCGCCTACCGCATAACTTAATGTACGCTCATTCACGGAGATTATGCCAACGAATACGGTTACGTGTTTACCGAGTCCGGTATCCAATAGCTCCGAATTGATCCTGCTCAGGAACCGGTCAGGGTACAGGATGTCATCACTGGACCCGCGCCGAAGGTTCCGCTGAAGCCGGTTGGTGAGGTTTTTCAGCAATACCGTAACGAACGCTGAGCTGGCGCCATGGCCGGAAACGTCGGCAATATAGACCAGCACTTTGTCTTTCGATATCCGGAAATAGTCCAGAAAATCGCCGCTCAGGTACAGGGATGGCTTGATCAGGTGAGACACGCTGAGGTCCGCCAGGCGCTGGTCGTTGTCCGGCAACATGCGCAGTTGTACCTTGCGCCCTGCCCGCTGATCCGCCCGCAACTCGGCAATCCCGTTGCGCAGGTCCCGGTTGGCTTCCTCCAGTTCCAGGCGGTACAGTTGGTTCAGTCGATTCACTCGAACCCGATCGAACAGCTTGCCGATGACATCGTCCAGGGCGCCCTTGTCGTCGGAACAATGCTTCAGGAAAAAGTCTGCGGCACCGGCACGAAGGGCATCCACCACAGCAGCGGAATCCGCTGCATCGGAACAGGCCACTATCGGAGTGAATGTCTCCAGGTCTTCCAGCCTTGAGGCCAGGTCATGGATCTCGGCGGGCAATATGTCGGCGAAGATAACATCAGGAACGGTCTGATCGAACATGTGGAAGGCCGCGCCAATGTCAGCGCATCCGGTGACGTAGAAGCCCCGTGCCTCCAGGTGCCGGCTCAATTCTGAGCGTGCCTTTTTGTCAGCATCAATAATTAATATGCGCTCGGTGCGCGAGGTCATGGCTTCTGCCCTAAACTACCATCGGTAAAGGATAAATCGGGTACTTAACGCCTATTCTGGCACGACCCTGTGATATAACAAGGCAAGTTTGATGATTTTGGGGGAACCAGGCAATGAGAAGTGCAGTAAATGACCTGCTCGGCGCATATGACAAGCTGATTATGGACCCCGTCCACGGCGGCATTCCACTCTATCGCCATGAAATACGGGTGATTGACCACCCTTTGTTCCAGCGCCTGCGCAACATCTGCCAGAACGATATTCTCAGCCTGGTATTCCCCGGGGCGACCCACTCCCGCTTCCTGCACAGTATCGGCGTCATGCATGTGGGCACCCGCATGTTCCGCTCAATGATTGATGCTTACCTCCGGGAAAAGCAGCTCAGCGAGAAAACCGATCTCAGCCTGAGCCAGCTGGACGCCATTGATTACCTGGCCAAAACCATCCGCCTCGGCTGCCTGCTCCACGACAGCGGGCATTCCAGTTTCTCTCACCAGTTCACCCAGGCGCGCCGCATTCGGGATCTGATGTCCCGCCGGGACCGGTTTGAAGACCTGTGGGAAGGTGTGGATTATTCCACCTACCACAGCAGCCAGCCGGATGAGCTTGAGCACGAACACTATTCGGTCCGCGTCGCCCATGAGGTTTTGAAGGATATCGACATCCGGGCCGCGGGGCTCGATGCCCGGGACGTTATCGGCATCATGGAGACCACCGACGTTCAGCCCAGTGAGGCGTTCCGCAAACACGCGCGGACGTTCTGGGCCTTTATCGCCGGGGATGATGCCCACTCCGGCGCCCTGAGCCATGCGGATATCCCCCGTCTGGTCATGGACCTGCTGTCTTCTATCGTGTCCGGGGAGATCGACGCTGACCGGGCGGACTATATGCTGAGGGACGGCTTTCACTCATCCGTGACCATTGGCGGTTTCAATCTTGATCACCTGCTCAGCAACCTGCGGTTCGGGTGGGATGTGTCTGAGCCCTGGCTGGGACTCGCCATCACCCAGAAAGGCCTCGGCGCACTGGAGGATTTTGTCTACAGCCGCCATCAGATGTATCGCAAGGTCTACGCTCACAAGACCGCCCTGGGCTTCGACTGGCTCCTGCGGGAAGCCATCAACGAAGTGCTGGAAGACGCGGAAAGCTTCGACTGGGTGGATACCTGCCTGAGCAACATGCAGTACTTTGCGGAGTTGACCGACAACTTCTTCTGGGAGGCCTTTCGCAAGGTCGCCCGCCGGTACCCCGACAGTTTTTCCCGCTGCATTGTGGATCGCATCAAGCTTAATCACCTGGATACCCGGGAAGATCTGTCTCCACAAGACATGGAGGATCATAGCCAATGGCTGGCGAAAGAGCTCGGATTGGACCCGGACCACGTGGTCACCTGCTCGATGCGTGCCCGTTTTTCCAACATCCAGGACAATTTTAACGGTATCAAGGTACTGGTCCGGGATCCGATTAACCGCCAGCGTTCATTGCGCAAGATTACCGACGTCAGCGCATTCTTCAGCAAGTTCAGTGACGGCACCATCACCCACTTTTACCTGCAGCCGGAGGTGACGCGGCCAGATGAGTGACCGCCGGTTATCGGGTCATGTTTTTAACCAGCGCGCTGGCGCTGTCAAAGGCACCCTCAACCCGGCCTCCGCACAGCCAGTCCCCCGCCAGCCCGATGCCCTCCCCGGGGAACCACAGGCATCCGGGCTTCTCGTTACTTTCAGAGCGCGCGTATAACCAGCGATGCGCTACGGTTTCGTCCGGGGAAAGATCTGTGCCGGTTACCGTCCGAAACGCGTCCAGCATCGTCGCGATGACCTCGGCAGGCGGCGTGTCCACATTTGCTGCGGACCATTGTGACGTGGCGTGAAGTACCCACCATTGACCCTCGCCCTCGCGCCCGGGTTTGCTGGAGTTATTGGCAACCCAGGACAGCACGTTATTGGCCGGACGCAAGCCATCAAATGCTTCATACGGCGCCGCCTTGAAATGGGCCGCCAAAGCCCAGCATGGTTGCATGGCGGCAACAGCGCCATCCAGCGATTGCGCCAGGTTCTGCAAACCGCTGTCTGCCAGAATATCTCTTGCCTGGGCCGGGGGAGCGGTAAGAACCACCTGGTCGAAAGGCCCATGACATTGAGCCGCTGTATCGGTCAGAAACCAGCCACTGTCCTCCCGGGCCATCTGGGCAATGCGCACTTCCGCCTGGACGTCGACATTCGTTGCCAGCGCCCGGCTGACCGCAGTCATTCTTGGAATGCCGACAAATCGTGGCTCTTCGGGGAACGCTTGCCAGTGCCCGTCGGACTGCTGGTAACCAAGGCGCGCCGGCCAGGAGCCAAACCTGTCCGTGCCGGCATGGCACTCAAGGAATGCCCGGAAATCCGGGTTACGGATGGTGAAGTACTGGGCGCCAATGTCAGCGGACCCGCCCCTGACCCGCTTTGCGGCAAGACGACCGCCGGGGCCGCGGCTTTTTTCGAAGACCGTCACCCGGTGATTTTGCTGTTTCAGCAAAATTGCGGCAGACAGGCCTGCCAGACCTGAACCAACGACCGCTATGCGGCGTATATTCGGGCACTGGTTATTTTGGTCTTTCATCATTGATGGTGCATCCAGATACAGGTGTTTAAACGTAATGCAGGGCAAGCGTACGAAATATGCTCCCCGAAACACAAAACAGCAAAAGCTTACTCACGAAACAAAGGCAGTCTGGGTATGACCCGAGCGCAATACTGGCTAACAAACATTCTGAGATGGTTCGATTCCTCCGCTGGTTCGGATCACATCGATGCCACATCACGATCATTCAACTTTATACGAGTTATCCCATTCATCGCATTGCATCTGGCGTGTCTGCTGGCCTTCTTCACCGGCGTCAGCGGATTTGCACTGGCCTTTGCGTTCGGCTTTTTCTTTTTGCGGATGTTCGCGATAACCGGGTTCTACCATCGTTACTTCGCCCATAAAACCTTCAAGACCAGCCGCCCGGCACAATTCGTGTTTGCCATTCTGGGGGCAAGCGCGGCTCAACGGGGCCCCCTGTGGTGGGCGGCCCACCACCGCCACCATCATCAGCATTCCGACCAGGAGGAAGATCTGCACTCCCCGCATCAGGGCGGATTCTGGTGGTCCCATGCCGGATGGTTCACCTGTGATGCCGGTTTTGCGATGGACGAGCGGCGCGTCAGGGACTGGCTGAAGTTTCCTGAGTTGCGCTTCGTGAACCGTTTCGACTCGCTTGTTCCGGCCGCTGCCGCAGTGCTGATCTATGGCATCGGTGAGGCGCTGGCCGCCTGGGCTCCTGGCTTGGGCACCAACGGTTTACAGCTTCTGGCCTGGGGCTTTTTCATCTCCACGGTGGTGCTTTTCCATGCCACCGTATCCATCAATTCCCTGTCCCATGTATGGGGCAAGCGCCGGTTCGATACCCCGGATGACAGCCGTAACAATTTCTGGCTCGCCCTGCTCACCCTGGGTGAAGGCTGGCACAACAATCACCATCGTTGGCCACAATCGGTCCGCCAGGGCTTTCGCTGGTATGAAATCGATATTACCTGGTATGGACTCTGGGCGCTGTCCAGGCTCGGTATCATCTGGGATCTGAATCCGATTCCCAGGCACATACAGGAAGAAACACGGCAACTTGACGCGCAAAAGAGGAAGCAACTGTGAACACCGCCCCGGCAATCGAAGTTGGCACCCGGAATTCCTCCGTTCCCGGCACGCTCGAGCGCTTCCGGGAGCTGTTCAATTCGCTGGACGCCGGCAACCTAAACAAACTGTCGTCGGTGTACAGCGAGAACGTTCAGTTCCAGGATCCGCTGTCTTCCGTGTCCGGACTGGATCAGCTTACCCGGTACTTCGCAGGCGCCTACGCCAACGTGCTGTCCTGCGAGTTTGAGTTTGGCGACGCCGTGATCACCGGGGAGCATGTGGCGATTACCTGGGTCATGCGTCTGCGCCACAAACGCATTCGCCGCGGCAGGGAGATTCTCGTGGACGGCATGAGCCGGCTGGTTATCCATAATGGCAAGGTCACATACCACCGGGACTATTTCGATGCTGGCCAGTTGCTGTACGAACACCTTCCGGTGATCGGTCGTTTTATTCGCTGGATCAGGAGGGGCGCGGCATGAGTGGCAGGCTCCAGGTTCCGGAAAACATCTGGATTACCGGTGCCGGTTCCGGTATCGGTGAAGCGGTCTCCCGCGCGCTGCTCCAGCAGGGCCACAGACTGATTCTGACCGGCCGTCGGCGGGAACCTCTGGAGGCCATTCAGGCCGTAGCGCCGGATCGTGTGACCGTTGCGCCTGCGGACACCACCGACCCGCAACAGCTCGCGTCTATAGCTCCCCGGCTTGAGAGCCATGGCGAACTGAACATGGCCATCCTGAACGCGGGTACCTGTGAATACCTGGAGATCAGCCATTACAGCAGTGATGTCATCGCCAACAACCTGCAGACCAATGTGACAGGGACGGCACGCTGCCTGGATATTGCCCTGCCTGCACTCCGCCGGGCTCGCGCAAAGGGCCGTCCAGCGACTCTTGTAATCGTCAGTTCATCGGCCTGGTGGTTTCCTTTCGGGCGTGCCGAGGGCTACGGCGCCTCCAAGGCTGCGCTCAGCTATTTCGCGTATGCCCTCCGGGCCGACCTGGCTGCCGAAGGCATTGATGTCGTGGTGGTGTCCCCCGGTTTCGTGAAAACGCCCCTGACAGACCGTAACGATTTTCCGATGCCATTCCTGGTCACTGCCGAGGACGCTGCCCGGCGAATTGTGAACGGATTAGCCAGAGGGCGTCGCGACATCGCGTTTCCCAAACGTTTTACCTGGACGCTGCGGCTGCTTGGCGCCCTGCCCCGCGGAATCATTGACCGAATGGCTGCGGCGATGGCCCGGAAGAGCAACACTTAACAGGAATGATCAGATGAACGAACCACGTCAGCGCATTGCTGTCATTGGCGCCGGAGTTTCCGGTCTCACTGCTGCCTGGCTGCTATCGGAACACCATGATGTCCAGCTCTTCGAGGCTGGCGATTATGCTGGTGGTCATACCAACACCGAACACGTTCAGGCCGGCGGTAAGGAGTGGCCGGTCAACACGGGCTTCATTGTGTTCAATGACTGGACCTACCCCAACTTCATCAGGCTGATGGATCGGTTGGGCGTGGCATCGGAGGTCAGTGACATGAGTTTCAGCGTGGATTGCCACGCTAACGGTCTGCAATACAATGGCACCAGCCTGAACACCCTGTTTGCCCAGCGCAGCAACCTGCTGAATCTGCCATTCCTGAAAATGGTCCGTGAGATTCTCCGGTTCAATCAGGAATCCCGCGCCGATCTCGCATCAGGCGCCATCAATGATGAAGAAACCCTGGGCGAGTACCTGAACAGGAACCGCTATTCCCGCTATTTCCGCAACTACTACATTGTGCCCATGGGGGCTGCCATCTGGTCTGCGCCGGAAATTGTGCTGGAACGGTTCCCGATCCGCTTCTTCCTGCAGTTCTTCAACAATCACGGCATGCTGTCGGTGGATGACCGACCAACGTGGCGGGTTATCTCCGGCGGGTCCGCGCAGTATGTGAACAAAATGATGGACCGACTCAGGGAGCATACCCACCTGAACAGTCCGGTGACGTCCGTTACACGGTTGCCGGACAAGGTGCTGCTCACCGCCCGGGATCAGGAACACGAATTTGACCAGGTGATCTTCGCCTGCCACAGCGATCAGGCGCTGGCCATGCTCTCAGACCCAACGGATGCGGAGCGCAGTATCCTGGGAGCGATTGCCTACCAGCGAAATGACGTGGTGCTGCATACCGACCGTTCGGTACTGCCATCCAACCGGCGGGCCTGGGCTGCCTGGAACTACTTTATCCCCGGCCACAGTACCGAGCCGGTCTCCGTGACCTATAACATGAATATCCTGCAGAACTTCCACGATGCCCCGGAAACCTTCTGCGTCACGCTCAACCGCAGTCAGGACATCGCCAGTGAGCGCGTGATAAAACGTTTTGACTACGCCCACCCGGTGTTCACCCTGGAAGCCGTGGCCGCCCAGAACCGGTACCAGGAAATCGGTAATCGGAACCGCAGCCATTTTTGCGGTGCCTACTGGTTCAACGGGTTCCACGAAGACGGTGTACGCAGCGCCCTGCGTGTTACCAGCGCCTTTGGTGTGGAGCTCTAACGATGGTGATGCAACGGGCTGATAACATCGCCAGCGCACTCGCCAGCCAATGGCTGGAGGGTAGCATCCGCCACCGTCGCAAAAGCCCGGTTGGCCATGAGTTCAGCTACCACACCGGGATGCTGGCGCTGAACCTGGGTGAATGGGACCGGGTAACCCGCATCAGCCGGCTGTTCTCCCTGGAGCGCTTCAACTGGCTGTCGCTGCACCGCAAGGATTACTTTGCTCCCGATTCAGGAGATCTTCTGGAGGCTGTCCGTCGCCAGGTCCATCAGGCAACCGGATGGCAGCCAGACGGGGCCGTGGAGCTGATCACCCACGCGCGCTACCTTGGCTACGTGTTCAATCCGGTCAGTTTCTATTTTTGCTATGCCTCCGGCGATCGGCCCGAGGGCGGCGCTGTGCCCAGGGTCATTCTCGCCCAGATCACCAATACCCCCTGGCATGAGCGCCACGTCTATTGCCTGGAAACCACCGGGGAAACCGAAACCCGGAAGGGCTGGCGCTCGGAGCGGTTCGGTTTCAGCAAGCGCTTCCATGTATCGCCGTTCAATGGCATGGATCAGCATTACCAATGGACCTTCAGTTTCCGCGGTCCGGAACTGCGTATTCACATGAACGTGCTCGAGGGTGGTCACAAACAGTTTGATGCCACCCTAGTGGTCCAACGCACCCCTCTGACACGTAAACAGTTACACCGAAGCCTGAGGCGGTTTCCGCTGGAAGCCCTGAAGGTCGCAGGCGGCATTTACTGGCATGCGCTGAAACTCAAGCTCAAGGGCGCGCCATTCTATTCCCATCCGGACAAACTGCGGAATTCCGACCCCGCCTACCGGCTGGGCCACAGCGACACCGGGCTTGATGTGACCGAAACAAACAACACCGAAAAGACAAGTGGAAGGGTCAGCTCATGGAGAACCTGAATACCTCACTGGAAACCGGCGAACGCAACACCCTTGCGCCGTTGACCAGTCGCGTTGCAAGACGGCTGGTGTGCCAGCAGCTGGCACAATTGAAGGAAGGCGTGCTGACGGTTCGCGAATCGGGTTATGACGATCTTGTGTTTGGCGATGGTGACACCGGCCACGCGCCTGCGGAACTTGTCATCCATCACCACAGCACCTGGCGGGATTTACTTACCGACGGCAGCGTGGGAGCGGCGGAATCCTGGGTGGCTGGCGACTGGCATTCACCGGACCTGGTCGCCCTGCTGCGGTTCTTTACCCGCAACGTGGACAGGATGAATGCATTCGAGGACCGCTTCAGCTGGATCACCAAGCCGGCGCTGAAGAGCCTGCATTGGCTCAATCGCAATACCAAAGCGGGATCCCGCAAAAACATCAGCGCCCATTACGATCTCGGCAACGATCTGTTCGAGATGTTCCTTGATCCGACCATGATGTACTCCTCGGCCATCTATCCCGACAAAGACAGCACGCTGGACGAGGCCGCCGTTCACAAACTGGACACCATCTGCCGCAAGCTCGACCTGAAGCCCGGTGACCGGGTCATCGAAATCGGCACCGGCTGGGGTGGATTTGCCATTCACGCCGCCAGGCATTACGGCTGCCACGTTACCACCACAACGATATCAGAAGAGCAGCTGACCCTGGCAAGACAGCGCGTCGCAGAAGCGGGCCTGGAAGACCGCATTACCCTGCTGTTCGACGACTACCGGGATCTTGAAGGCCAGTTCGACAAGCTGGTGTCCATCGAGATGATCGAAGCCGTAGGGCCTCAGTTCCTCGACAGCTACCTGAGCCAGATCAGCGCACTACTCAAACCGGACGGACTGGCGCTGATTCAGGCAATCAACATGCCGGAGCAACGTTATCAGCGCGCATTACGCAATGTGGACTTTATCCAGCGCTATATCTTCCCTGGAAGCTTCATTCCCTCTTTCGGCGCCATTCTGGACTCCGTCCGCAGGGGCAGCAACCTGGTGCTGACCCACGCCGAGGACATCGGATTCCATTACGCCCGCACGCTCCACGACTGGTGCGAGCGCTTCATGGCCAGCAGCCATCACCTTGAAGCCAATGGGTACGATCTGGCCTTCCGAAGGCTGTGGCAGTTCTATTTTGCCTATTGCGAGGCCGGCTTCAGTGAACGCGCCATCGGTGTCTCCCAGTTAATGCTCGCAAAACCCGGGAACAAGCGGGAAAATATCCTGAGCCTATGATTCGCTCCGAAACGTTGCGCAACGTCCTTAACTTTGTGCTTTTTCAGGCCGGCTGGCTGATCTGCGTGCTGTACCCCGGAATGCTTGCCGCCGGTGTCGTGGCCGTGTTCCTGGTGCTGCATTTTGTCCTGGTCAGCCAGCACCGCTGGCTCGAAGCACAATTCATCGGTTTTGGCACGGTGGTGGGTGGCGTTCTGGACGGCATCTGGTTTCAAACCGGAATTCTGGACGACGGCACCGGCGAGGTATTACTCACGCCGATCTGGCTGGTGGCGATCTGGGCCATATTCATGACCACCCTGTGTCATTCCCTGCAATGGATCGGCCGCAAACCATGGTTGCCGTGGGTTCTGGCCCCCATGGCAGGTCCGTTTGCCTATTGGTCCGCCAGTCAACTGGGCGCGGTTGAGCTGCCCCTGATGAATCTGTCGCTGCTGGCGCTGGCCCTGGGATGGCTATTGGTGTTCCCCCTGCTGTTGCTGGTTCGCAACGCACTGTATACGGAGCTCGCGTCATGAACATTCGATCCGCTGTTTCAGCCATTACGGCGTCGCTGGTGACATGCGCGGTGTCCGCCGCCGAGTCAGAGCTCCGTTTCATCGGTAAGGCCAGTGAAGACGGCACCCCGGTTTACGAGGAACGACATCGCGTTTTGGGAGAATGCAGGGGCGGGCTCTGGCACCCGGATAGACACTCAGTCGATTACCAGCGCCCGGGCGGCGGCGATACCTTCGCCACCAAAGAACTGAACTACCAGCATTCTACCTTGCGACCGGAAGTTGAGTTTGAGCAACGGGATTTTGATGAAACCCTCTCCATAAAGCACGTGGATGACGACACCCTCAGGATCCGCTGGCAGAACCCATCGGGCGATGTCGAAAACTATGATGTCCCCTTCGATGAGACTGTTGTGGTGGATGCCGGCTTCGATAACCTGATCCGTCAAAACTGGAACGCAGTAACCGCGGGACAATCCGTCGACTTCCGGTTCCTGGGCCCGACCCGGGGTGAGCACTACGGCTTCGTCATTGAGCCTGCCAGCACGGAAAGGACCAACGCGGCCCACATCGTCCGTATACGGCCTTCCGGCTTTATTGCCCGTTTTCTGGTAGACCCTGTCACCCTGGGGTACAACGAATCCGGCGTCCTCACTGATTACTTTGGTCTGAGCAATATCCGCAAATCCAGAGAGGACAACTACACCGTCCACATCCGTTATGAAGTCACCCGGCAAGCGAATTGTGAACTGACTCCCTGAATGCGTCCTCTCAGCCAAGGCGGAATCCCTCGCAGGCTGTGATAAACTCCGGCGCTGAGCCCAAGCCAATGAGCCAGCGAATCAGAGAGTAATCACCCATGATCTTCGTTTCCTTCAATGTCAACAGTATCCGTACCCGCCTGCACCAGTTGGCAGAGGTGATCAACACGCTCAATCCGGACGTGATCGGGCTGCAGGAAACCAAAGTGACAGACCAGGATTTTCCTGTCGAAGCGATTCGCGAACTCGGCTATCACGTGCATTTCCATGGCCAGAAAACCCACTACGGCGTCGCCCTGCTATCGCGGCAGGAGCCTGACAAGGTGGTCAAAGGTTACCCATGGGATGGCGAAGACGCCCAGCGCCGCCTGATTACCGGGCATTTTTCAGCCCACGGCGAGAAAATCACCGTGATCAACGGCTACTTCCCACAAGGCGAAAGCCGGGATCATCCGGTCAAGTTCCCCGCCAAGGAGAAATTCTACAGCGACCTTATGCGCTACCTGGATGACCTGAAAGCGGAAGGCGGTCATGTGGTGCTCATGGGCGATATGAACATTTCACCGACGGACAGGGACATTGGCATTGGTGCGGATAACGCCAAGCGCTGGTTGCGCACGGGCAAGTGCTCGTTCCTCCCGGAAGAGCGGGAATGGCTAGGCCAGGTCGAGAGCCGTGGCTACACGGATGTTTTCCGGCATCTCCACCCTGAAGAAGCCGACACCTTCAGCTGGTTTGACTACCGCAGTAAAGGGTTTGAGCGTGAGCCCAAGCGGGGCCTGCGCATCGACCTGATCATGGCGAGCGACAGCCTTCTGCCATTGGCCAGGGAAGCCGGTGTGTCCTACGATATCCGTGCCATGGAGCGGCCATCGGACCACTGCCCGATCTGGGCCCGCTTCGACCTTTAATTCCGGAACCAGGCCGCGACATGAAAAAAATCAAAACCCGCGACCGTATACTCGATGCCAGCCTGATGCTGTTCAATGCCGTTGGTGAGCCCAACGTCACGACCCTGCTGATCTCCGACGAACTGGAGATCAGCCCCGGCAACCTGTATTACCATTTCAAGAGTAAGGGCGACATCGTCGAGGAATTGTTTGATCGCTATGAAGACGAGATGGTGGATCTGCTGTCAGTGCCGGAGGACGTGGAAGTCAGCCTCGACCAGCAGAGCTTCTTTCTCCACTTGCTGTTCGAAACCGTGGCGCGCTACCGTTTTCTCTATCAGGATCTGGTGAATGTCCTGTCCCGGCACGACCAACTGCAAAACCGCTTCAAGCGAATCCTGAAGAAGAAGACCGCGGCGTTTACCACGATATGCAGCAGCCTCCAGAATCAGGGCATGATGGATATCACTGACAGCCAACGTTCATCCCTGTGTGAACAGTTGACGCTAACTGCCTGTTATTGGAGTAGTTATGACAGCCTGTCCCACCTGGATAATCGGGACGCGGTTGACCCGGGCCGGGGCGTCTATCAGATGATGCAGCTGTTACTGCCCTACCTCGGCCCTGACGAGAAAGAACAGGTCTGCCTGATGAGCCAGGACTACCTGTAACCTGTCTACCCTGATCCGTTCACTCCTCCTCTGAGTGATCTTCGATCTCACCCCGTAACCGGTTCAATTCGGATTCCAGGGCTTCAATGCGCCGCTCCATTGCCTCGATTTCTTCGCGGCGATGAATCCCCAATCGGCGTAGCGCCCCGGATACCCGCTGGTCAAACATGTGCTCAAGCCTGTCCCAGGTGCCGGTGGCCCGTTCACGGACATCGCCAACACGATCCTCGACGGTCTTGATCTGTTTTTCAACGACGCCGCGGGTCTTGTTCTCCAGTTGCTCGCCTTCGTTCACCAGCCTCTCAAAGAACCGGCCGGCATCCTCTTCAGCCTTGGTATAGGCTCCCAGGCCGGCCAGCCAGATCTGGCGTGCGGAATCCTTTATCTTGCCCGCCAGTTGCGGATCATCCTGGGCTTTGTTTTCGTTTTCATCATCAGACATGTGACAACCTCGGGCTTGGAACTGCATTGTGGCTCTATTGTATTACAGGCAAGGTGGAATTTCAGTGGGTAGTGCACCCCTGTGACCCGCACAATGACAGGCGGCAGTATAAGCACTCAATCAATATGAAAAAATGTTTTCAAAGTATTGGCACTGTTGCTTGAAGTGTACAAATTATGGTCAATACTTCCCTATACCGGTGTCCCTGCTGACGCCGGTTTGTCTGGAAGTCTTTCATGGATACTACTCGCACGCCTCTGCCCGGCCATCAGCGCCGGGCTTTTTTTATGCATCCCTCCAGCCATATTCCTGTTACATCTATGCATATTCCATTTATAATCAGGGCCAGCACAAGGTAATCACAGGGAGCCCTTTATGATCGACATTGCCTGGAACAGCTTCACCCCCTGGTCCGCCCTGGCCGGCGGCCTCTTGATTGGTCTGGCGGCCGCCAGCTTTATTCTCCTGAATGGTCGCATTGCCGGTATCAGCGGAATTCTCGGCGGCTTGCTTACTCCCCGCAGCAGCGATATTGGTTGGCGCGTCGCGTTTATTGCCGGCCTGGTTATCGCTCCAATCGTCTGGATCATAGCGGGAGATCTCCCGGGGATCCGGATAGAGGCTGGCTATCCGATGATCATTTTTGCGGGACTGCTGGTGGGAATTGGCACCCGCTTCGGCTCCGGCTGTACCAGCGGTCATGGGGTTTGCGGCATCTCACGCCTGTCGCCGCGCTCGCTGGTCGCCACCGTGTGCTTCATGGCCACCGGCTTCGTGACCGTTTATCTGGTTCGACATGTATTCGGAGGATAATCCAATGAAATATTCATTGTCGGCTTTTGGTGCGGGGCTGGTCTTCGGTATTGGACTGCTCATCTCGGGCATGGCGAACCCTGAAAAGGTGCTGGGCTTTCTGGATCTGGCCGGCGCCTGGGATCCTTCTCTGGCCTTCGTCATGGGCGGCGCCATCATTGTCGGAGTATTCGCCTTTACGGTTGCCCGTAAACGTACCCTGAGCTTTCTGGGCGCTGATATGAAACTCCCCGCCAACAAGCAGATTGACCGCCGCCTGATGGTCGGCAGCCTGATGTTTGGAGCCGGCTGGGGGCTTGCTGGCTTTTGCCCCGGGCCGGGGCTGGTCGCGCTGGGCGCGGGTGAAACCAAAGCCGCAGTATTTGTGGCGGCAATGATTGCCGGTATGGCGATCTTCGAGATGATTGAGCGGAGCCGGCGCAGCGCCTGAGGGAGAATATCCGGTAAAATAATACCAGGCCGCTCTGAAAGATCCTGTCTGCTATGTCATCATTGCGGCATACCTTCCATTCACATCCAAAGGCCTGTTTGCATTATGGACCTGAGAAAGATTGATGATCAGATAACCGTGGCTCCCCAGATCACCGTGGACGATGTGGCGGAGATTGCCAGACTGGGATTCAAGACCGTTGTTGCCAACCGTCCGGACCAGGAAGAGCCGGGCCAGCCAGCGATGGCGGAACTTGAAGCAGCAGCCCGCGAACACGGCCTTGAATGGGTCTATATGCCGGTGGAGTCCGGCAATATCACCGATCGGGATGTGGACCAGTTCGCCCCGATGATCCAGCAGGCTGACAAACCCGTACTGGCCTTCTGCCGATCAGGAACCCGTTGCACCGTGCTTTGGGCCCTGAGCTCTGCCCGCGACACCGCCGCCGAGGAAATAGTCACCAAGGCATACAGCGCTGGCTATGACATTCGCGGCCTGGCCCCCAGGCTCGCACAACAAGCCGCCAAAAAGGGTTAAACCGGAAGAGCAATTCCCCACTACCGTCAGCCAGGACATTCCAGCATGCAGTACAAAGGAACAGAGAATTTCAACCACAGGCTCCCCGAGAAACTTGGTGTACTGGTCACCAATCTCGGCACGCCGGATGCCCCCACGCCTTCCGCACTTCGGCGCTATCTGGGGGAATTCCTGTCCGACCCTCGCGTGGTGGAACTGCCCAGGCCGCTCTGGTGGCTGATCCTGCATGGAATCATCCTGAGAATACGGCCGCGGAAGTCGGCTAAGGCCTACGCCGGCGTCTGGCGACCAGAGGGTTCGCCACTACTGACACACACCGCCAATCAGGCGGAAGGTATTCGCCAGGCGCTGGAAAAGAAATACGGCAATCAGGCCGTGGTCGGGTTCGCCATGCGCTATGGCAATCCAGCAATTGCCACTGTGTTGGATGAAATGCAGAACCAGGGCGTGCGCAAGCTGATGGTACTACCGCTCTACCCGCAATATTCGGCCTCAACCTCCGCCTCAACATTTGACGCTATTGCGAAGGACTTTACCCGCCGCCGCTGGTTGCCGGATTTCCGCTTCGTATCCCACTATCCGGATTATCCGCCCTACATCGAAGCCATGGCAGCCCACATCCGCGCCTTTTGGGAACAGCACGGGCGGAATGACAAGCTGATTCTGTCCTATCACGGCATTCCCCTGAAGTACCTGAAGAAAGGCGACCCCTACCATTGTGAGTGCCACAAGACATCCAGGTTACTCGCCGAATGCCTCGGCATTGGGCCGGACGAGTACCTGACCACCTTCCAGTCCCGTTTCGGGAAGGAGGAATGGCTGAAACCGTACACTGACGAAACCCTGAAGGCCCTGCCCGCCAAGGGTGTCCGCTCGATTGACGTGTTCTGCCCGGGGTTCTCCGCGGACTGCCTTGAAACCATTGAGGAAATTGACGAAGAGAACCGGGAATACTTTATGGAATCCGGCGGTGAGGGCTTCAGCTACATTCCGGCTATGAACGCAACGCCCGGGCATATTGATGCCCTGGTCCAATTGATTGAAGATAACCTTCAGGGCTGGTCACTTCCGGATAACAGTCCGGAAACGCTCCAGCAGCGCGACGCCCGGGCGCAGCAGCAACAGGACATGGTGTACCCGGGCGGGACTTCCTGAAGGTGCAACAACGATGAGACTGAACTGCGATCTTGGTGAAAGTTACGGCGCATGGACCATGGGTCAGGATGAACAGGTCATGCCCCTGATCGACATGGCAAACGTTGCTTGCGGCTTTCATGCCGGCGATCCCACGGTCATTCGCCGTACCATTGCACTGGCCGCCCGACACGACGTTCAGATCGGCGCCCATCCTTCCTATCACGACCTTGTTGGCTTTGGCCGGCGGTCCATCGTTCATTCCGCAGAGGAAATCCAGGCGCTGATGCTGTATCAGCTTGGCGCCCTGGAGGGCCTGTGCCGTGCTGAGGGAGTGACCATCAGCTACGTGAAGCCCCACGGCGCGCTGAACAATGACATGATGAAAGACGCCACTCTTCTGCAGGCGGTCATGGAGGCCGTCCGGACCTTCCGAGCCGACCTGCCTCTGATGATACCGGTCACGGTCCATTATCGCCGGCACCAGCAGCTGGCCGGACAGGCCGGCGTCCCCCTCCTGATGGAAGCCTTTGCCGACCGCGCCTACGATGACCAGGGGCAACTGGTGTCCAGAAAGCAGCCAGGCGCGGTACACCATGAGCCACAACGCATCATCGACCAGGCCGTTTCGTTCGCCACCAAGGGCGGAATTAACAGCGTCAATGGCCAATGGCTGGAATTGCCGGCGGACAGTCTTTGCGTCCACGGCGATAACGACAGCGCTTTGGCCGCTGTGCGCGGCATACGAGACGCCCTGCATTCAGCGCAATGAAGATCTCCGCAATCTCCGAAGACAGCGTGCTCATTACCCTGGCGGATGCCATCGATGACACCCTTCCACGCCGCATTGCCCGGCTTTGCGAGCTTATCGAGGCGGACGGCAGCCAGGACTGGCTGGTAGACCTCGTGCCCTCCTACACCACCCTGCTGGTGATCTACGACCCGGAACGGATTGATTTCCGCCGCGTCATGGCACACTTGAGAAGATCCCTGCAGATGGGTGGAAAAACTGCTTCTGATAAAGCGTCCGGCAGCCAGTCCGGTCAGGCCGCCCGGGATATTCCGGTGTACTACAGTCCGGAAAGCGGCCCGGATCTGGAATGGATTGCCCGGGCAAACAATCTCAGCGTTGAAGACGTTATTGATTACCACACCGACGCCACCTACACCGTGTACGCCATGGGGTTTGCCCCGGGTTTCGCGTTTATGGGTCAGGTCGACCCGGCCATAGCCACACCCCGAAAAGACACTCCCCGTTCCCATGTGCCTGAGGGCTCCGTGGGTATCGCCAACCGGCAAACCGCGGTATACCCGAAAGCCTCCCCGGGCGGCTGGCAACTGATCGGTAAAAGCCCCGTCAAACTGTTTGACCCCACCAACCTGTCCCTGCTGAATGTCGGTGACCTGGTTCGTTTTCGCGCCATTACCCGGCAACAATTCATCGACCTGGGCGGTGAGCTGTGACAGGGCTTCGGGTGATCCATCCTGGCGCGCGTGCAACCGTGCAGGACAGCGGCCGGCAGGGGTATCGCAAACACGGTCTGTCAGCTGGCGGCGCTCTGGATATTCATAGCTACCACTGGGCCAACAAGCTACTGGACAACCCGACCAACTGCGCCTGCGTGGAAATCCTGTTGGGAGGTTTTGAAGCCGAGGCAGAGACCGACATGGTCATCGCCGTCGCGGGTGCCGCAACCAGCATTCGTATTAACGACGCTCCACGGGAAGGCTGGCAGAGCCTTCAGCTTCGCAAAGGAGATGTGATCGCCATCGACCCTGCCCGCACCGGGAGGGTCACCTACCTCGCGACCTCCGGCGGCTTTGATACCGCTACCTGGTTTGGGTCGCGTTCAGTCGTTGTGAGGGAGCAGATTGAAGGGATCGAACCGATCGGGCCCGGTGACCTCCTCGCACCGGCAGAGCACAACGCCGGATTCATCCCCCGCCGGGTTCCAGGGCGATTCCAGGGCAACTATTCAGAACGGCTGACCCTGAGACTGATTCCATCTGCCCAGTATTCCCTGTTTCACCGGGATGACCTGCTGAGACTGACAAGCAGCGTTTATCGTGTGGGAAACCAGTCAGACCGGATGGGATTCAGACTGGAAGGCCCCGCGCTGGAACGGGTACCGCCGGGTATTATTTCAGAAGGCATCCCAACGGGGTCGGTCCAGATCCCTGGAGATGGCAAGCCCATCGTCTTGCTGAATGACTGCCAGACCATCGGCGGATACCCGAAACCCGGTACGCTCGGCGCGTTGGACGCGGGACGGCTGGCCCAGAGACTACCGGGACAGGAACTGGAATTCTGTTTTGCCGATGTGACCGATATTCAGAATGAACGGGTCGTATTCCACCGTTTCTTCAGCAAAAGCCGCTGGCACGAGGATGGGATGGACCTGAGCTGGAGATAAGGCAAACGCCGTGATCAGAAAGCTTTTGAGAAGATGCAGAATCGGGGAATAATCAGGGAGTCAGGAAAAAATGGCGGTGGGCCAGGGATTCGAACCCCGGGAAGGCTACTAACCTTCGGCGGTTTTCAAGACCGCTGCATTCAGCCACTCTGCCAGCCCACCGTTTTTTCCATCGCCGTCATTGCGACAGCGGTGAGCATGATACCGGAATTGCCTGCCCTGTCAACGCCCTGCATAAAGCTGACCGGACTTTTCAACATTAACAGCATTTAATGGAATCTGGTGCGTGCTTTTCTGTCGTAAATGATTGAAAGTTGTGGTTGTGACATTATAGTGGTGTCAGTGACCAGACGTTTTACCAACGGAGATGACAATGGAAGACAGACGATTCGGCGTTCGCAACAATCAGGGAGCCTACTCCGCTCCCCAGACAGAGCGCGCGACCACTGGCATCAGCGCAGATGCCATGAAGGTGTTGCGCAACACCTATATGCTGCTGGGTATGACCCTGGCGTTCTCGGCCCTGACTGCCTTCCTGAACATGAACGGCACTCACCCGGGATTCCTGATCACGATTGTGGGCTACATCGGCCTGCTGTTCGCGACCTATAAATTGAAGAACAGCCCCTGGGGCATCCTCACCACCTTCGCACTGACCGGCTTCATGGGTTATACCCTGGGCCCGATCATCGGTGCACTCGTGGCTGGAGGCGCCTCTCAGATCGTCGCACAGGCACTCACGCTGACCGCTGTCGCATTTGTCGGGCTGTCCGCAACCGCGCTTATCACCAAGAAAGATTTCAGCTTCCTGTCCAGCTTCCTGACCGCTGGTGCATTTGTGCTGATCGGCGCCATGCTGCTGGCTTTCTTCATGCAAAGCTCCGTGCTTCACCTGGCGGTATCCGCAGGCTTCACGATCTTCGCCTCGATCATGATCCTGTTCGAGACCTCTCGGATCATCAAGGGCGGCGAGCGTAACTACGTAATCGCAACGGTGGGGCTGTATGTGGCTATCTACAACCTCTTCGTCAGCCTGCTGCACCTGCTGATGGCATTCAGCGGCGAAGACTGATCAATGACGGAACATTGATTCGGCCTGAAAGCCCCGGCATTTGCCGGGGCTTTTGCTTTCGGTACACTACCCCCCTGACCTCATCGGAATTAACCGTTACAGATGCCTGCTGACAAACATACGTTCACGCTGGTCATTACCGGCGCTCCCTACGCCTCACAGGCGCCTGAAACCGCCCTTGGGTTCGCCCGTGCCGCCGTCAGGGCCGGACACGGCATTGATCGTGTCTTCCTCTATGGTGACGGGGTCCATCTGGCCTCTTCGCTGGCATCCCCTCCCTCGGACGAAACCAACTGGACCCGCGCCTGGAGTGAATTCCTGGCCGAGCACGGCGTTCCCGGTATCGCCTGCATTGCCTCGGCGCTGCGACGGGGACTGGTTGATGAAGCGGAGCAGCGGCGCTACCAACTGCCGGCCAACAACCTTGCGGCGCCTTTTGAAGTTGCAGGACTCGGGGAATGGGTGGAGAGCACGGTTCAATCTTCGCGCGTTATCTATTTCCACGGTGGAGCCTGAAGCATGCACACGCTGATTGTGATTGATCAGCCCCCCTACGGCAGCTGGGGAGGACGGGAAAGCCTGGATATGGCCTTTTCACTGGCGGCTTTTGATCAGCCCGTGTCCCTGCTGTTTATCGATTCAGGCGTGCTCTGGCTGAAGCAGGGCCAGAACCCCCAGGGTATCCATCAGAAGTCGGTGGAGCGGAACCTGGCTGCGGCCGGCATTTTCGGGGTAGAGGCCATATTGGCGGACAAAGCGGCCTGCGAACGGTTTGGCCTCAGCGACGCCACCCTGATCGATGGCGTCAATCTGATTGAGAATACAGCCGAGACGCTGGAACAGTACCAACACGTCGTATTTTCAGGTTGAAACACCGACGCCCGGGAGACAGAACTGTTATGCACACACTTCATATCGTCAGCAAGCCGCCCGGACACACACGGTTTCGTGAGTGCCTTGGAATGATGGGCGTTCAGGACGCACTCCTGCTGACCGGCAATGCCGTCACGGCCCTGGCCGATTCAACCGTCACCCTGCCGGATACGGTGTATGCGCTGCAGGAAGATCTACGCGCCAGGGCGATTGAAACCGCACAGGATGCTTCAGGACACATCACTTTCGATGATATGGTCTCCCTGACCACTCAGGCACAACGGGTTATCAGCTGGTAAATCATGGCAACGGTCATTCGCAATAACGAGGGGTTTCTGGAGGACGCATTTGCCTGGACCGAAGAGGTGGCCCGGGAAATTGCGTCAGAGGACGCAATTGATCTCTCAGAAAATCATTGGGAAATCATTATGTTCCTGAGGGGTTTTTATAAAGAACATGAAATGTCACCCCCCTCGAATCGCCTGTTCGTCAAGGCGGTCAAGGAAGCATTGGGCGAGGAAAAGGGAAACAGCATCTACCTGATGCAACTGTTCCCGGGCACGCCGGCCAAAACAGCCTGCCGCATCGCGGGGCTGCCCAGACCAACCAACTGTCTGTAGATTACTCCCGCGGGCCCAGGCCATTTTCGTGGGATTTACGCTCCAGATCCGCCGCGCTCCCCAGGAAGCTGCTCAATCCGTTCTCAAACAGCCCGGATCCGAACTTGAGAAACTGGCGGGTGGATTCCTTGACCGTGCTTTCAGGCAGTTCCCGTATCGTTTCCGCCACGCCTGCTTTCACGCCTCGCGTGACACCGGGCTCTATCTCTTTCGACGCTTCAATAAGCTCTTGCACCTTGCGGTCCAGATACGGGCGCACAACCCTGAACCAGAAGCCGGCAAGCACGCCCAGCACAACCAGGGCAGTAACGATAACCTGGGTCAGTAACATTAATCCGAATTCCATGCGTGACTCTCCTTGGAATAGGTGTTCAATAATCTAAAGCAGATGGTTGAGGGCGATAAACTGGAGAATGCCCGCTACGGCGCCGAACAACCCACCAACCACCATCAGTTGAATCTCTTCCTCCCGGAACGCCGGGCGAAGGATGTCCTGAAATTCCGATGGCCTCAGCGACTTCATCTGCCCGGCCAGTACCTCCGCAACGACTGGCGCCCGTTCACGATTGAAAGCAGGGTCACCGAAGACATCCCGGGTCGCGAGCACGGCCTTCTGGTTCATGGCCTTTTTCAGCTCTGTGTAACCGGTCATACCTACAGTGACCTGAGCAGTGAGCTTCATCAATACGGAATTGTCCAATAAGGGGCGGAGATGCTTCTGGATAATCGCTCGCGTACGGTCGCCGTGATTGCCGTTGATCATCGCGTCTGCGACTTTCTCGACCGTAATCAGCTCTTCCGCCACCAGGCGGGCCCACACATCGCTGATTTCTGGCTGCCGGCGCAGGAACAGGCCCTGGACCTTCCAGAACAGGATGCGCCTGGGCTTAAGGGGACTGAAGATCAGGTTGATCGCCAGCCAGTTGGTCAGGAAGCCAACGGCAAACCCGCCCACCGGCAACAACCAGGGTTCCGGGTATCTCGCCCACAATGGCGCGAGAATCGCGCCCAGCAAGGCGCCGATGATCGCCCCGCGATTGATAACGGAGCGAAGCTCGACCGAACCGGCCTGCTGGAAAATACGGTTCATCAGATCCGGGTGGTGTTCAAGCTCACGGCTGAGGAGGGTTTTGAGGTCCACCAGATCGTTGAGGTCATCCCCGAAATCCTCGACCAGGGATTCGATTCGCGAGGGCAACTGCTCCCTCGCCCACTCGTAGATCCGGTTGCGCAGAAACAGCGGCAGGTTATCCCACAATACCGGCTGGATTTCATACATCACTTCATCGATGTATTCGTCCAGTCGTGGATTCACCTGGGCTACCACCTGCTCGACGATCCGATGGGGTTCCAGTTTGCGGTAGACTGCGTTGAGGTCCCCGAACTGTTGCAGGGTACGATCAATACATATGTGCGCCATCTTCTCCGCTTTACGCGGGATAACGCCCTGCCAGCCGATCACGCCGATGCCGATAAACCGCACCGGATAGAAGGACATCTGAATAGCCAGCCAGTTGGTAAACCAACCAACGGCAGCCGCCATGAGTGGCACAGAAAGAAGTGCAACGTCGAACAAATCTAACCCCGGTTATAAAAGTGTCGCAGACTTGCTGTGCCCGCGATTGCGCCCTTATTTATCAGGCAGGCATGTTACCCGCCCATGGTTTTTGATTGTGTGACAGATGATGAAGTAATTGAAATGCAACGGCATTGGCCGTGTAGCCAAACAAGCGAGGGTAATGCGGCAGCAGCCAGGAGGGTTGCCAGGGCCCGGAATCAATCATCCGGAACCCGGCGAACTCGGTACGGGGATTACTGGTAGTACGCGTTCTCGGTAACGGTGTGATCCGTCACGTCCCGGACGGCGGTAATCTCGGGAACACGCTCTTTCAGAGTGGTTTCAACGCCCTGCTTCAGGGTCAGGCTCACCGCGCTGCAGCCCTGGCAACCGCCACCGAAGCGCAGAACCGCAACAGATTCGTCGACAATTTCCACCAGGGAGACATCGCCACCGTGGGAGGCCAGGTTGGGATTGATCTCGGACGCCAATACGTAGTTCACGCGGTCCGGCAGGGGCGCATCGTCGTCAACGTTCGGAACCTTGGCGTTGGGCGCCTTGATGGTAAGCTGGCCGCCCATCTGGTCCTTGGAATAGTCTACGTACGCTTCTTCGAGAAACGGTACGGAGTTGTGATCCAGAAACAGGGTGAACTTGCCCAGGTCCACCTGTTCGTCGGTTGGAACAACCTCGTTGGGCGGGCAATAGGCCAGACAGGTCTCAGCATTCTTGGTGCCGGGCTGGGTCACGAAGATTCGTACGCCCATGCCTTCCACGTCCTGCTTTTCGATAAGTTGTGCCAGGTAATCCCGTGCGGGATCAGTCACAGTAACCAATGCCATGTTTTCAACCCGTTTGAAAGTTTCACTTCATTTTAAGGGAGTTCGCCTGAACATGAAAGACCAAGTAAAATAGTCGGGCATTACGATGATGATGAATTTCCCCTATTGACGCCGATAGTTGACTATTGTCATCGGTACCGGGACGGAATCCTGCAATTTTGCTATGATCCCGCGCCGTTCAGTTAAATACGACGTTAAACACGACTTCCGGAAGTACGCTATGACCGATCGCACCACTCGCCTGGAACAGCTCCACAAGGCCCTGCAGGAACGCATTGTTGTCCTTGATGGCGGCATGGGTACCATGATCCAGAACCTCAAGCTGGACGAGGAAGCGTTTCGAGGTGATCGTTTTGCGGATTACGACCGGGAAGTTCAGGGCAACAATGACCTGTTGAACCTGACCCAGCCTGCCCTGCTCCGCAATATTCATGCGGATTACCTGGACGCCGGCGCGGACATCATTGAGACCAATACCTTCAACTCAACCCAGTTGTCCCAGGCGGATTACGGGCTGGAATCCATCGCCAAAGAGCTGAACGTTGCCGCCGCCAAGCTGGCGCGGCAGATCGCGGACGACTTTACCGCGAGAAACCCGGCAAAGCCGCGGTTTGTCGCCGGTGCCGTTGGCCCCACCTCGCGCACGGCCTCCATCTCTCCGGATGTGAACAACCCCGGCTATCGCAATGTCGATTTCCAGACCCTGGTGGACAACTATTACGAAGCGGTGGAAGGCCTGGTAGAAGGTGGCTCCGACCTGATCCTGATCGAGACCATTTTCGATACCCTGAATGCCAAGGCGGCCATTTACGCCACCCAGCAATATTTTGAAGACAGCGGCATTACCCTGCCGATCATGATTTCCGGCACCATCACCGATGCTTCCGGCCGCACCCTGTCTGGACAGACGACGGAAGCCTTCTGGAACTCGGTGGCTCATGCCAAGCCCATTTCCGTAGGTCTGAACTGCGCCCTCGGGGCCGACGCTTTGCGCCCGTACGTGGAAGAGCTGTCCACCAAGGCGGAAACCTACGTCAGTGCCCATCCGAACGCAGGTCTGCCCAACGAATTCGGCGAATACGACCAGACGCCGGAAGAAATGGCGGAGATCATCGAAGGCTTTGCCAGAGACGGTTTCCTCAATATTATCGGCGGCTGCTGTGGCTCACGCCCTGACCATATCGAAGCCATTGCCAATGCGGTGGCCAAGTATCCGCCCCGCCAGATTCCTGACCGCCCCAAGGCCCTGCGCCTTTCCGGCCTGGAGCCATTCACCGGTGACGAGAACACCCTGTTCATCAACGTGGGTGAACGCACCAACGTCACCGGCTCCAAGCGCTTCCTGCGTCTGATCAAAGAGGAACAGTACGAGGAAGCGTTAAGCGTTGCCCGTGACCAGGTGGAGAACGGCGCCCAGATCATCGATATCAACATGGACGAAGGCATGCTGGAATCGAAGGAGGTCATGGTGACCTTCCTCAAACTTGTTGCCTCCGAACCGGATATCTCCCGCGTTCCCCTTATGATCGACTCATCCAAATGGGACGTGATCGAAGCCGGCCTGCGCTGCATCCAGGGCAAGGCCGTGGTGAACTCCATCAGTCTCAAGGAAGGCGAAGAGGAGTTCATCAAGCGCGCCCGAGACTGCATGCGCTATGGCGCCGCCGTGGTGGTCATGGCCTTTGACGAACAGGGCCAGGCAGACACCTACGAGCGCAAGACCGAGATCTGCAAGCGCTCCTACGACGTGTTGACCGGCATCGGATTCAACCCGGGCGACATCATTTTCGATCCCAACATCTTTGCCATTGCGACCGGCATTGAAGAGCACAACAACTACGCCGTCGACTTTATCAACGCCACCCGCTGGATTCGGGAAAACCTGCCCCATGCCAGCATTTCCGGCGGCGTCAGCAACGTGTCCTTCTCGTTCCGCGGCAACGATGTGGTCCGTGAGGCGATCCACTCCGTGTTCCTGTACCACGCCATCAAGGCCGGGATGAACATGGGGATCGTGAATCCGGGCCAGCTGGTGATCTACGATGAGATCGATCCGGAGCTCAAGGAACTGGTGGAAGACGTCGTGCTCAACCGCAGGGACGACGGCACCGACCGCCTTCTGGAGATTGCCGAGCGCTTTAAGGGTAAAGGCGGCAAGACCCAGGAAGAGGACCTGGCCTGGCGTGAATGGCCAGTGCAGAAGCGTCTCGAACACGCACTGGTCAAGGGTATTACCAGCTACATCATTGAGGACACCGAGGACTGCCGCCTTGAGGCCGAACATCCCATCGAGGTGATCGAAGGTCCATTGATGGATGGCATGAACGTGGTGGGCGACCTGTTCGGTGACGGCAAGATGTTCCTGCCCCAGGTGGTCAAGAGCGCCCGAGTGATGAAACAGGCCGTTGCTCACCTGATTCCGTTTATCGAGGCGGAGAAGAGCGAAGGCCAGAAGGCCAAGGGCAAGATCCTGATGGCCACCGTGAAAGGCGACGTCCACGATATCGGTAAGAACATCGTAGGTGTGGTACTCCAGTGCAACAACTACGAAGTGATCGATATGGGCGTCATGGTGCCCTGCGACAAGATCCTGGAGACGGCGAAGAAGGAAAACGTCGACATTATCGGCCTCAGTGGTCTGATCACTCCATCCCTGGACGAAATGGTTCATGTTGCCCGGGAAATGCAGCGCCTGGATTTCCACCTTCCGCTGATGATCGGCGGCGCAACCACATCCAAGGCCCACACGGCCGTCAAGATCGAGCCCCAGTACAAGAACGACATTGCACTGTATGTCTCTGACGCTTCACGCTGCGTGAACGTTGCCTCGCAACTGCTGAGCAACACAGCAAAACCTGCGTTGGTCGAGGCGGCTCGCACCGAGTACGACGAGATTCGCGAACGCCGCAAGAATCGTGGCGATCGCACCAAGCTGGTGTCATTGAAAGAAGCCCGTGACCGCGCGCCGGACATCGATTTTGATGGCTATCAGCCCCCGAAACCGGCCTTCACCGGCATTCGTGTCTTTGAGGACTATGACCTCAACGAACTGGTGGACTACATCGACTGGACGCCGTTCTTCATCTCCTGGGATATGTCCGGCAAATACCCGGCCATTTTCGATGACCCCAAGCGTGGCGAAGCGGCCCGCACGCTCTTTGACGACGCGCAGAAAATTCTGCGCCAGATGATCGATGAAAAGCGGGTGTCCGCGCGGGGCGTGATCGGTTTCTGGCCGGCCAACCGCAGGGGCGATGACATTGTTGTTTACAAGGACGACACCAGAACCGAGGAACTGACCACCCTGCACCACTTGCGCCAGCAGGATGATAAAGCCCCGGGCAAGCCAATGATGACGTTGTCGGACTTTGTCGCGCCGGAACAATCCGGCACCGCCGATTACGTAGGCGGCTTTGCTGTGACCACGGGGGTTGGCGCTGAAGAATTGTCCGTGGAATACAAAGACCGTAACGACGACTACAACGCCATTATGGTAAAGGCCCTGGCCGACCGGCTGGCCGAAGCCTTCGCTGAGCGGATGCACGAACGGGTGCGGCAGGAATTCTGGGGCTACGCCATGGATGAAAAGCTGGCCAATGAAGACCTTATCCGTGAACGCTATCGCGGCATCCGCCCTGCTCCCGGTTACCCGGCCTGCCCCGACCATACCGAAAAGGCTGCACTGTTCAGCCTGCTGGATGCGACCGGGCAAACCGGCATTGAGTTGACCGAGCACTTCGCCATGTTCCCGACCGCTGCGGTATCCGGCTGGTACTTTGCCCACCCCGAGTCCAAGTATTTTGCGGTCGGCAAGATTGGCGCGGATCAGGTCGAGGACTATGCTGAGCGCAAGGGTATTTCAAAGGCGGACGCAGAACGCTGGTTGGCGCCCAGCCTGGCTTATGACCCGGCTGAATAATTCACTGTAGCGGGATAGTTCCGATGGCAAACGAGGGAAAAGAGGACAACAGAAACGAAAAGTCCCGATCGGGAAATCCGGGGGTGCTGAAAATCATGCAAAGCATCATCGCCGGCGCTTTCGGCGTACAGTCGGACAAGCGCCGGCAGGAGGACTTTTCCAGCCACAGCCCGCTTCCCTATATCATTGCGGGCCTGCTGTTCACCATTGGTTTTGTCGTGACCCTGGTGATTGTCGTTAAACTGGTGCTGGCCGGACAGTAGGCTACTGTCCGCTTACCCAGACCACGGCAAATGCCACAACCAGCATGACCAGCAACACGGCTGCTACGGCATCAACACTGCTGTCAGAATGTGCGTTCTTCTTCATTCCGGATTCCTCCTGATACTGTTTTTTGTTATCTGGATCTGGCACACGGGATTGAGCCCCGCCAGAACACTCGCCCTTTAAAGTTAAGCACGGAATTGACATCCGTCCAGTGTTTTTCCCAATTCATTATCACCTAAATCGATAAACATATTTGGAAATAATCATTTTAAGAATATATACACGATGATATTCTGCGCACCAGAAAAGGCCTCAAAGCCTGATACCACGCGTTTTTGCAGGACGTTTTACTATGTACGTATACGATGAACACGATCGGCAGATAGCTGCCGAGCGGGTTGCCCAATTCCGTGACCAGACCGAGCGGGCTCTTGCCGGCGAACTGAGCGAGGACGAATTCCTCCCGCTTCGACTCCAGAACGGTCTTTACGTTCAGCGTCTTGCGCCCATGCTGCGGATCTGTGTCCCCTACGGCATGCTCCATTCCGGACAGCTACGCCGCCTGGCACGAATTACCCGTGATTACGATAAGGGCTACGCCCACTTCACTACCCGTCAGAATGTTCAGCTGAACTGGCCGGCACTGGAAGATGTGCCCGACATTCTGGCGGAACTGGCGGAAGTGGAAATGCACGCCAACCAGACCAGCGGTAACTGCATCCGTAACACGACCACGGATCAGTTCTCCGGCGTCCAGGTGGATGAAGTGGCCGATCCACGGCCGTACTGCGAAATCATTCGCCAGTGGTCCACTTTCCATCCGGAATTTGCGTTCCTGCCCCGCAAGTTCAAGGTGGCGGTGAATGCCTCCGAGAAAACCGACCGGGCCGCCATCCAGGTTCACGACATCGGCCTGCAGATGGTGCGCAACGATCAGGGCGAGCTTGGTTTCCGCGTTCACGTTGGCGGCGGCCTGGGCCGCACTCCAATGGTGGGTCCGGTGATTCGCGAGTTCCTGCCGGAGCTGGATCTGTTGACCTATCTTGAAGCCGTACTGCGGGTGTACAACCGTTACGGCCGCCGGGACAACAAGTTCAAGGCGAGAATCAAGATTCTGGTGAAGGCGCTGACGCCGGAAGGCTTTGCCGAGAAAGTAGAGGCTGAGTGGGCCCATATCAAGGACTCCCCCACCCGCCTGACCCGCGAAGCCATTGAGCGCATTCAGGGCTACTTCACCGAGCCGGACTATGACGCTCTGGAGAACGCTTCCGAACAGCTGGCCAGCCAGCGATTCGAGAATCGTCGGTTTGACCAGTGGCTGAGCCATAACGTCGACAGCCACAAGAAGCCCGGCTATGCGATCGTCACCCTGACCATGAAGAAGACCGGCACTCCGCCCGGCGATGTGTCCGATACACAGCTGGAACAGATTGCCGAGCTGGCAGACCAATACAGCTTTGGCGAAGTTCGCGTCACTCACCAGCAAAATGTCGTGTTGGCTGATGTACGCCAGGACCAGCTGTTTGAGCTTTGGCAAGACATCGAGCCCATGGGCTTCGCGACCGCCAACCTCAACACACTGACTGACGTTATCTGCTGCCCGGGTGGCGATTACTGCGCCCTGGCCAACGCCAAGTCGATTCCGGTTGCCGAGTCTATCCAACGTCGCTTTGACGACATGGATTTCCTTTACGATCTGGGTGAGATTGATCTGAATATCTCCGGATGCATGAACGCCTGTGGCCACCACCACGTGGGCAATATTGGCGTTCTGGGCGTCGACAAGAAGGGCGAGGAGTTCTATCAGGTAAGTCTGGGCGGTTCTTCTCATCACGATGCGACCATCGGCAAGATTCTTGGGCCGTCTTTTGCCCAGGAGGACATGCCGGAAGTGATTGCCAAGATTATTGATGTGTACGTCAACAACCGGAAAGAGGAAGAGCCTTTCTTGGAGACTTACCGTCGGATTGGAATTCAGCCATTCAAGGAGCGGGTTTATGCCTGAAGTTATCACTAAAGACGGGGCCATCAAGCAGGATTCCTGGGTTGTTGTTCCCCGCCCGGCGGACGGTGATTCCCTGGATATTCCCGAAGGTCAGCCGGCGCTGATTCCTGTGGATCTCTGGCTGGCTGGCAAGGAGCATTTTGAGGGGCGCGATGATATTGGCGTCTGGTTCGACAGTCACGATGAGCCGGAGTTGCTTGAGGGTCAGGTCAATGAGCTGAAGCTGATTGCCGTGAACTTCCCCAAGTTTGCCGATGGCCGGGGTTACAGCATTGCGCGTCTGTTGCGGGAGCGTTTTGGCTACCAGTTTGAGCTGCGGGCAATCGGGGATGTTCTGCTGGATCAGTTGCAGTTCATGAAGCGTTGCGGGTTTGATAGCTACGCTTTGCGGGAAGATAAGGATGCTTCCAAGGCTGCCCGTGCTCTGAACTTTTTCAGTCAGGGTTATCAGGCTGCTACGGATACCGACGTGCCGCTGTTTCGTCGTCGGGCTTCTTAAACTTTTTTGACTCCCCAGACGAACAAAGGGGGAATGGGTTACCAAAACACGCCTCGAGACGTCCATGTGCGGCTTGGGCTCCGCCATCCATGGCTCCGCACAGTTTTGGTAACCCATTCCCCCTTTGTTCTGGCTGACTATTCAGACAGCCGTCCCTTCTAAAGAAAAGAATCGACTCTCTTAAAGAGCGTGATCTAGCACGATCTTGCCAGACGACTCCCCTTTCAAAAACGCTTTCAGCGCACCATCCAGCTCACCTCGACCAATGTCCCGGGCGGATGCTTCGGTTTTGGGGCACGCCCACTCGCCAGCGAACTTTTTCCAGACAGTGGCTTTATCTGCCAGCGGAATCTCTACCGAATCCACGCCAAGCAGGTTTACACCCCGCAGGATGAACGGCAGAACCGTGGTTTCCAGTTGCGGGCCGGCGACGAGGCCGCAGCAGGATACGGAGCCGCCTGGCTGGATCTGTTTCAGGAGCTCTGCCAGGGGCTGTCCGCCGACGGTGTCTACGGCGTTGGCGAATGCGGGCTTGAGCATGGGCTTTTTCTCGGCGGTCAGGGCGTCACGGCCAACGACTTCGGAGGCTCCCAGAGCTTTCAGTTCGTCGGCGTGGTCCTGTTTGCCACTGATGGCGATCACGTCGAAACCAAGTGTTGATAACAGCTCTACCGCGACGCTACCGACAGCGCCGCTGGCGCCGGAGACGGCGACTTTGCCCTGCTCCGGGGCTGCGCCCATTTTGAGCAGTTTCTGGACGCACAGCCCGGCGGTCAGGCCGGCGGTGCCGTAGATCATGGCGGTGCGGTTTTCCCAGCCGTCGGGCATGGCAACGCACCAGGAGGCCGGGACGCGGATGTATTCACCAAAGCCGCCATCGGTGTTCATGCCCAGGTCGTAGCCGGTCACTATGACCTTGCTGCCAACCGCCGGCTCCCCAGTGGCGGATTCAATGACTTCACCGGCGGCGTCGATGCCCGGGGTATGGGGAAAGTTGCGGGTGACGCCTTTGTTTCCGGAAGCTGACAGGGCGTCCTTGTAGTTCAGGGACGAGTGACTAACCCTGATCAGCACCTCATTCGCCGGCAGGTCGCTGGTCGACAGGGTCTGTTCACTGCCAACATATTCTCCGTCCCGCTCCTGTACGCGCCAGGCTTTGAATTCGGTCGTTGTTGTCATACTGGTCCCCGTTTGTCTGTATCAGCTACTGGATTTTCTGGTTACGAAACGCACTCAACAATTTCCATACGGTGTGCTCAAGGGCTGCGCTGGTCGCCAGGCCAAGCTTTTCCGGCAAGGTCCGTTTGCGCTGGTAACTCACTGAGATTACGTCTGCACTTTCGCAGGCCTCAATGAGATATTCGTCGGAGGTTTTGATTTCGTCGATCAGGTTCACGTCCAGTGCCCGGCGGCCAAACCAGATATCGCCATTGGCGACCGCCGAGATGTCGAGCTCCGGCCGGCGCTCGCTGACGTATTCCTTGAAAAGCACATGGGTATCTTCGAGATCTTCCAGGAATTTCTGCCGGCCTTTGTCGGTATTTTCACCAAACACCGTCAATGTACGCTTATGTTCGCCGGCGGTCAGGACTTCGAAATCCACGTTGTTCTCTTTAAGGAGTCGGTGGAAGTTCGGCAGTTGGGCCACAACACCGATGGAGCCGAGTACGGCGAAGGGAGAGGCCACGATGCGGTCCGCCACACAGGCCATCATATAACCGCCGCTGGCGGCCACCTTGTCGACGCAGGCGGTCAAGTGCAGGCCTTTGCTGCGGATGCGGTCCAGCTGCGCGGCTGCCAGCCCGTAGGAGTGCACCAGACCACCACCGCTTTCCAGTCGGATAACCACTTCGTCCGTAGCCGGATTCGCCACACTCAGTACAGCGGTAATCGCCTTGCGCAGAGGGTCGGTATCACTGGCTTTGATGTCGCCGTCGAAATCGAGGACAAACACTCGCTTCTTGTCTTCAGCCTGACCTTCCCCGGCTTTCAGTTTTTCCTTTTCTGCCTTGGCCCGGGCTTTCTCTTCTTTCTTGTGTTTCTTGGACCAGGCCTTGTGCTCATGACTGGAAAGCAAGCGGGCGTGCAGGGACTCTCGCAGTTTCCGATACTTTTCATTGAGCTTGCGAACCCTCAGTTCGCCGTCACCGTCGTCACCTTTATCCTTCTGGGCTGCTGACATGACCACCGAGATAACCACGACCAGGGCAACGACGATCGTCACGGCCTTGGCGATAAACAAACCGAACTCTGTCAGAAATTCCAAAGTGCTTCTCCAGCCAGATTTTAAAGCGGTGATTGTAACTTACAGGTGTCTTTGTGGTAAGCCGCCCGAAAATTTAAAACAAGCGTTCGATCGAGCTTGACACTGCTATGTTGGCACCATAAAGTCGAATGGCTGCGTCGGCTAACCCTGGCCTTCCGGAACAGGCTCACCGCCAGGGACGTCAAGCCGTCGCCAAGCCAAGACAATCATCAATAAGGGTAAAATAATGTCTGTAGCTCAGGTATTTGACAAACTCGAACAGAATTTCAACGCAGACGCAGCCGAAGGCCTGGATCTGGTATTCCAGTTCGATATCGAAGACGACAAGACCTACCACCTGGTCATCAAGGATGGCACCTGCAAACTCCACGAAGGTGCACACGACGATCCTTCCGTAACCCTGATCATGAACTCTGAAACCCTGCAGGGCATCGTGTCAGGCGAAACTGACGGTATGCAGGCATTCATGGCCGGCCAACTCCGCGCCGAAGGCGACATGATGCTGGCTACCAAACTGGGCGAGCTGTTCAAGATGGGCTAAGCAGTCCCGGACAGACAGACCTGAAAAAACCCTGCCTTACTGAGCAGGGTTTTTTTATGCCTATCTACAGGCCTACATCGTTTAGTGATGACTCGGCAAGGCGTAGCAGGTCTGCGTTACGATCTTCACGCTTGCCTATGCTCTCGATGTAATACTCCAGGGATGTCAGCGCATCCGCCAGAGCTTCCAGCACCTGTGGGGACGGCGCTTCCCGGGAATCCAGCAGTCGCTGCTGAATCGAGGCTGCAACCCGTTCCAGAACACTGGCGGCGCCGGGATCCCCGACCATATGCAACCCGCCCCAGATGCTGTGCAGCGTTCCAGGCAGGTTGGCAAGATGCAGTTTATCGTAATCAGACTCAATAAAGGCGGTTATGGCACGCTTGGCCAGTGTCAGCGCGCTCCTGGCCTCATCGGCCACAACGTAAGTCGCTTCCTGCAGATACAGGGATTCATCGCGCTTACGTTCACCCGTTGCCAGGGCATCGGTTTCCGAGGTGATACCACGAGTCACAATCTGCATTATGGCGTCTTCTATGCCAAGCACGGAATCCGCCAGTGCGTAGAGCTCGTCATCGGCAGGCGGTCGTGACTCAGACTCCCAGCTACGCAGGCGGGCTGCCTCGCCCCGGCATTTTCCGGCAAGCTGGTTCAGGTCCAGCATGACCAGGGTGTTACCGAGCCTCTCAAGGGTGTCCGCGATTGATGAGAATTCTGCCAGATCAGGTTCAATACCACGCTCAATGATATCCAGCTTGTCCTTCAGCTGGTTCAGCTCATCCTGCAATGCTTCGGAAAGCGACTTGAGAACATCCGCACCGGGACCGTATAGCCTCCTTGCGTGCGCCTCCAGCATGGAGTCCGGGAACTCCGCCGGCGCCAGTCGGTACGCAGACAGAATGCCGGCCACCTCTGGATTGCCAGACCCGCTCCGGTAGAGGATATAGATCAAGTCGCGGATCAGTGAGTCGGGAGCGTCCTTGGAAGTGGCCACCTTGCCGACGTAAACCACCTCCCGGGCATACTTTTCTATCCGCATGAACATGCGCTTGCGGGCTTTGGTAAAAGGCATGGCCCGATCCAGCATGGTGTCCGCCACGATCGCGACAAGACACCACATCTGCCCCATCGGCGCTCCCTGGCACACCCTGGCCAGCCCCCTGGCGGCACGTCCGATCAGCTTTTTGCTGACCACGTCATTACGCTCCCGCAGAATGCCTAGCAGGGCGACCTGGAACGTCAGCCTCATGCGGCGCGCGAGGATTTCGTATTCTGATTCATTGCCCTCAAAGGGCTTAAGCGCGACCCCGGAACAGAAGTCCGGTCGGGCTTTGACATCAACGTCAAAGAAGCAGGATTCGGGGTAAGGTTTTTCCCTGCGGGCTTCGCGCAAGTCATTGATCACCGGGAGCAACAATTCCGGATGGTCCGCCCGCTGCTGGTGATAATATTCAACGTAACGGCGCAGAATGAACAATGCGCTGTTGAGCGTGGTCAGCAGAATGTTCTTGTCATCGTTGGCGCCGACAGGTACGTCGTTCGCCATGGTGACGGCTTCCTGGCACAACAGCGTGCCGCCGCGCAGTTCCACCAGAATGAAGATACCGCGAAGCTGATTCAGGAAGTCCACACAGTTTTGCAGATCTTCCCCACTCTCGCGGTTTTCCTGAAAGCGTTCAAGGCTGGACTCTGCCTGCTTTATGGTCTGCTCAATTTCACTTTTGACCAGATCAAAGGACTGTGACTTCGTCGCCAGAGACGATTGAACCATAAACGCTTCCTGTTGACTTCGCGGAAACTACCGCGTCCTGTTCTTGGAGTGTGACCCTGCCGATGGACTTCGAGGCCTTGTTATGAACCGGTTTTGTCCTGTCCGGTTAATTATTGTGTTCGCAAAAAACTGGCGAACTTATCATTACTTATAACATAAAACTCAAGTAGCTCAAGAAACCGGGAATGTAACAAAAAGTACAGCACGACCCAGTTCGCACTCTGGGTTCAGTGTACCCGGATCCGGCGTTACTCTCCCGGATTGTCCATACGCTCCCAGACGGTCCCGCCCGCCTGCTTGGAGAGCAGTTCCATGAACTCGTCATGGGCCGCACACTCATCTTCAGACGCTTTCAGAACCTTCAGCGGCTTCCGCTCGGCGGACAATCGACGAATGCCATCCATGCCGCTGTCATTGTCGGTACCGGCATCCAGGGAAAGTGCAGTCTGACCACCGGTCAGCAGCAGGTAGACATCCGCCAGGATCTCGGCATCCAGCAATGCGCCGTGCAACTCACGATTACTGTTATCAACGCCGTAGCGCTTGCACAGGGCGTCCAGACTGTTTTTCTGGCCAGGATGCTTCTTCCGGGCAATAGCGAGGGAGTCCACAATACCGCAATGATCCGCGGTTTTGCGGACGGGTTTCAGGCGGGCAAATTCCGAGTCCATGAAGCCCACGTCAAACGCAGCGTTGTGAATGACCAGTTCAGCGTCCCGGATAAACTCGAAGAATTCGTCCGCGATTTCAGAAAACACCGGCTTGTCCGCCAGGAACTCATTGGTAATACCGTGGACCGTGATCGCTTCCGCTTCAACTTCACGCTCGGGATTGATGTAAACATGATAGTTGCGGCCGGTGAGCTGCCGCTCAACCATCTCCACACACCCGATTTCGATGATCCGATGACCTTCCGATGGATCAATACCCGTGGTCTCAGTGTCCAGTACTATCTGTCTCATACCCCTGCCCGTCTCTGATTACCCATTTGCCAGTTCTTCGACACCCCGGTTGGCAAGCTCATCCGCCAACTCGTTATCGGGAACTCCGGAATGCCCTTTCACCCAGTGCCAGTTAACAGCATGACGGGCCACCTGGCTGTCCAGTTCCCGCCACAGGTCCTCGTTCTTCACCGGTTTCTTTGCCGAGGTTTTCCAGCCGTTTCGCTTCCAACCGGCCATCCATTCAGTGATGCCTTTGCGGACATACTGAGAGTCGGTATAAAGCTCTATCTCGCAAGGCCGGTTTAAAGCCTCCAGCCCCTTGATGGCTGCCATCAGCTCCATGCGGTTGTTGGTGGTCTGCGGTTCACCGCCATGGAGAGTTTTCCTGGTCTCTCCGTATCGGAGCACCACGCCCCAGCCTCCCGGGCCAGGATTGCCCTTGCAGGCGCCATCGGTATAAAGCACAACCTTACCGGCCATTACTGCTCCCTGAATTGGATGATTTGATAGTGGATCGGCTGGCACATCCTCGCGATGCACCCACGGTTCCGGAACCGGGCAGTGTAATCACTTTCTGCTGTTTCCACACGGGGCGACGGGGAATGCGAGAGCAGACCCGCTTTTTCGCAAGGATACAGTAATAGGCACCCACCGGAAGAATCCCGTTACCACAGAGTTTCTCGAGCAAATTGCGGCGACGCTCCGTCACCGGCCTCTGCAGCGGCAAATGGTAAAAGCATGAGCGCGAAGACTCCACCGAAAAGTCCAGCAATCTGAGCCAGTCTTCCATACGGCTTTTCATCAGAAAACGCCCGCCCCATGGACCAGTGCGAGATCTCGACAACAGCCTGCGCAACCCCCAGGTACTGATGGGGTTGAAGCCAATCAGCAGGATCGTACCCTCACCGCGTAGCACCCTGGAGGCTTCCCTCAATACCTGATGGGGATGGGGGGAGAAATCCGCCGTGTGGTGAAGTATCACCAGATCCATGGAGTCACCCGGGAAAGGCAATTCATCCGCATCACAGACGGCGACACCGTCGGGAATAGCCGGGCTCCAGTTCGGGGTGCTTACGATCTTCTGGGAGAAATCGGTGCCGCTGGCCAGCGGGAAACGATGACTGATCCCCACCTGCAGCTGCCTTGCCCCGGCCAGTTCGCTCAGATGGAAATCAACGCACGCACGCTGATCCGCGAGCAGCGCACGCCCAAGGGGCGTCTGGTACCACCTCTCAAAGCTGTCATGCCGTAAAGAGAAATCAACGGGTTCGCGCGATGCCATTGTGTTCTGCCCTCGGCCAGGTGATTTCCGCCCCCTTGGGGCGTTCCGGGTAATGCATTATCATAACAGGCACATCCATCTGGCACATGTAGGGCGCTATGCTGACCATCACCGCCATCCCGGCGTTTAACGACAATTACATCTGGTGTCTTGCGGATACCGATTCCGGCAAGGCTCTGATAGTTGACCCTGGCCAGGCGGAACCGGTCAGGGAACACCTCAGACAGCATGATCTGACGCTCGACACCATACTGGTGACCCATCACCATCCGGACCACGTGGGTGGGGTAAACGCCCTGGCCGGAGACGCACCGGATTGCAGGATCACCGGTCCGGCCGGGTCGCCATTCAAAGGAATTACCCAGGCGGTACGGCCGGGCGACGAGGTCACCTGGTATTCGATGACCTTCCGGGTCATTGGCGTACCGGGGCATACCCTCGATCATATCGCCTACTTTTCCGCGACACCGGTCAACGACCACCCGGTGCTGTTTTGTGGCGACACCCTGTTTGTCTGCGGTTGCGGTCGCCTGTTCGAAGGCACGCCATCCCAGATGCGCGAGTCCCTCGCAAGCCTGAGAGACCTGCCCGATGACGCGCTGGTCTATTGTGCCCATGAATACACCCTGGCCAATCTCAGGTTCGCCCGGCACTGGCTGCCGGAGGATGACAACCTGCGGCGTTTTGAGGATAAATGCCAGGCTCTGCGCGATAAAGGGATGGCCACCGTACCCTCACTGCTAGGTGACGAGAAGCGACTGAACCCGTTTCTCAGATGGGATGACCCGGCGGTTATCGAATCGGCGCAAAGCTACTGCACCGACAACGGCTTACCTTCGACTTCCGAGGATGAAGTGTTTGCTGCCGTCCGACATGGCAAGGATCACTTCTAACGCGGTTAACAAATCCTCTCAATGACGTAACCAGAGGTTTCTTGACCCCTTCTGACCGCGACCATAGAATCCTTTCAAAATTATTGCCATAACTTATTAAATGTGCCGGGCTTCCATACATATCCCGGCGTATACAGCCAGTCGGAAGTATTACTATGCCGGTCAGACAACTTTCCACGCTTTTGTTCGCGAGCGCCCTGATGGGCGGCTGCACTACCCTCGAAAATAGTACGCCTGACTGGATCAACCCCGCCACCTATCTCGGCGACAACAATGAGGACGGCGATAGCCCCCTCGACTCCAGGGAAACGACGGTTGCCGCCGGCGACGATGAGCTGAAGGAGTCCGTTGAATCCGGTGACAGCAGAGACAAAGACGCCCGCACAGAGCTCGACGAAGCCATCGCACCGGAACTGAAAGCCGCAGCGGAAGGTGCCAGGGACAAACTGGATTCTCCCCGGCAACAGGCTGACAATGACGCCGATGCCACAACAGACCTTTGGCACCGCCTCCGGGCCGGTTTTGAGCTTGATCACGACGTCACTGACCCCAGGGTAAAAAGCCAGCTCGACTGGTACCGTAAGCACCCGAGTTACATCCGCCGAGTGGTTGAGCGCGGCAGTCGCTATTTGCATTACATCGTTTCGGAAACCGAAAAACGTGGCCTGCCAACGGAGCTCGCCCTGCTTCCTGTGGTTGAAAGTGCGTTTGACCCTTTCGCCTATTCTCACGGTCGGGCTGCCGGGCTGTGGCAGTTTATTCCCAGTACCGGTAAATACTTCGGCCTGACTCAAAGCTGGTGGCACGACGACCGCCGAGACATTATTGAAGCAACAGACGCTGCCCTGACCTATCTGGACCGTCTGGCCAAACGGTTCGACGGCGACTACACCCTCGCCCTGGCGGCTTATAACAGTGGCGGCGGCACGGTTTCCATCGCCATGCGCCGAAATCGTAACGCCAACAAACCGACGGATTACTGGTCCCTGAAGTTGCCACGGGAAACCACCCACTACGTGCCCAAACTGATTGCCCTGGCAAAGATTTTCGACAAGCCCGAAGACTACGGCATCGAACTGCCGCCGCTGAGTGACGAACCCTATTTCGAAGTGGTGGAAACCGGTTCACAACTGGATCTTGCCCAGGCAGCAGAGCTGGCAGAGGTGGATGTCGACGAAATCTATCTGCTCAACCCCTCCTTCAACCGCTGGGCAACTGCCCCCGACGGTCCTCACCGCCTGCTGATTCCACGGGAAAAGGCCAGCACGTTCAGGGAGGCACTGAGCAAAATCCCAGAAAATGAACGAGTAGCCTGGCGCAACTATAAGGTGGTCGCGGGTGACAGCCTGAGCACCGTGGCAAAGAAGTTTTCCACCACAACGTCCGTTATTCGCCGTGTCAACAACCTCTCCGGCGACATGATTCGTGTTGGTCAACGACTGATGATCCCCTCCGCCAGCCAGAATTCCGACCAGTACGCGCTCAGTGCCAGTCAGCGTCTGGAGAAAAAGCAGTCGCGCAACCGGAAGGGTAATCGCGTCAACTATACCGTCCGGCGTGGGGACACGTTCTGGGATATCGCCCGCGAACATCGGGTCTCCGTTCGCCAGGTGGCGGCCTGGAACAATATGGCGCCGGGCGATCCGCTGATTCCCGGTAAACGACTCGTGATCTGGTCACAGACCACCCAACCAAAAACCACGGCCAGCAACGGCCGGGGCAAGGCCATGGTTCGCAAGGTTGGCTACAAGGTGCGCAAGGGTGATTCCCTGTCAGCCATCGCCAGCCGGTTTTCAGTCAATGTGCGCGATATCGCAAGTTGGAACGACCTGAACTCCGCCCGTTATCTCCAGCCGGGGCAAAGTCTGGTACTCTACGTAGATATCAGGAACAGCCCCTGACAATTTCGCCAACGGCGGGAACTCCGGGCAATAAAAACAATCATTGATTCCTGGACGATTCACCAAAACGTGCGAGATCTATGACAACAACACGGACAACCTCATACCTTACGTCGTTTTGCTCACTGGCTTTGGCACTCCTGGCTGCCCCACTCCCCGCACAGGCGGCGGATGCCGATACCGGACACGCCATCGCCATGCATGGAGCCCCCAAATACTCCGAGGGGTTCAGCCACTTTGATTACGTCAATCCGGACGCCCCCAAGGGCGGCACGCTACGCATGGCGGTCGTGGCGAACGGCTATGACTCCTTCAATCCGTTCGTGATTCGCGGTGTTGCTGCCGCCGGAGTCAGCAGTTATCTGTATGACACGCTGCTGGAATCGTCCGATGATGAACCCTTCAGCGCCTACGGGCTGATTGCGGAATCCCTGGAAACCCCGGAGGACCGCAGCTACGTCATATTCAACCTCCGTGAGGAAGCACGCTTCCAGGACGGCGAACCTATTACCGCAGAGGACGTCAGATTCTCCTTCGAAACGCTTACAACGGAAGGACATCCGTTCTACCGGAATTACTACGCCGACGTCACCGAAGTCACCGTGGAAGATGAACACCGGGTGCGCTTCGACTTTGGCGACACCAATAATCGTGAGTTACCCCTGATCCTTGGACAAATGCCCATCCTGCCCGCCCATTACTGGGACGGCCGTGAGTTCGGTCGCAATGGTCTGAAACCGCCGGTGGGCAGCGGCCCTTACAGGATCGGCAGTTTCGAGGCCGGGCGCTCCATCACTTACAAACGGGTCGATGATTACTGGGCCCGGGATATTGGAAGTCGAAAAGGCCGTTTCAATTTCAATGAAATTCGCTACGACTACTACTCTGATGACACTGTGGCCCTGGAGGCTTTCAAGGCCGGCAGTTTTGATTTCCGCATTGAATCTTCCGCCAAGAACTGGGCCACGTCGTACAACGGCGACAAGTTCGACAACAACACGATTGTGACGGAAGCCATTGAGCATCAACGCCCCGCAGGCATGCAGGCATTTGTCCTGAATACCCGCAAATCGATGTTTTCGGACCCCAGGGTTCGGGAAGCGCTGTCTTACGGTTTTGACTTCGAATGGGCCAATAAAAATCTCTTCTACGGCCAATATACCCGCACAGAAAGTTTCTTCGAGAACAGCGAACTGGCCTCTACCGGATTGCCAGAAGGCCGGGAACTCGAGATTCTGGAGCAATATCGTGATCAACTGCCGGAGGACGTCTTCACCGAGGACTATCAGCCGCCGGTCATTGAAGGCAAAAACGGTCTCCGTCAAAACCTGCGCAAGGCGTTGCAGCTGCTCAAAGAGGCCGGATACGATATTCGCGACGGGAAAATGGTGAACACTGACAATGGCCAGCCGCTGGCGTTTGAAGTGCTGCTGCACCAGAAAAACTTCGAGCGTATTGTACTGCCCTTTAAAGACAACCTCGCCCGGCTTGGAATTGATGTATCCGTTCGGCTGGTCGATACCAACCAGTACGTTCAGCGCGTACGGCAGTTCGATTACGACGTGATTACCCAGGTGTTGCCCCAGTCCGACTCGCCGGGTAACGAGCAGCGGGAGTACTGGCATTCCTCCAATGTCGATGTGAATGGCTCCAGGAACTACATGGGCGTCAACGACCCGGTGGTTGATCAGTTGGTCAGCAAGGTTATCCAGGCCCCGGACCGCGAAGAACTGGTTCACCGCGTACGCGCGCTGGATCGCGTGCTTCTTCACGGTCACTATGTGATCCCCCAGTGGTATCTGCCCCGCGACCGTATTGCGTACTGGGGTTACCTGGAACGCCCTGACATGACACCCAAGAACGGCATTGATATCGACAACTGGTGGATTCAACCCTGACCCAATGATTGCGATCGGTACAACGGTGAAAGGGCTCCACTAGATGGGCGTATACATACTACGACGGCTGGCACTGATCATTCCGACGCTGATCGGCATCATGCTGCTTAACTTCGTTATCGTACAGGCGGCGCCCGGCGGCCCCGTCGAGCAGCTGATCGCCGAAATGGAGGGTCATGGCGGGGGTGCCCTGGCCCGCGCCAGCGGCGGAGGCAGTGGCGGTGAAGTGGCCTCCTCCGACGGCGATACCCGTGGCTCACGGGGCATCCCGGACGAACTGCTGAAAGAGATCGAGGTCATGTACGGCTTTGACAAGCCGGCCCATGAACGCTTCTTCAAGATGCTGGGGGATTACGCCACCTTCAATTTTGGCGAGTCCTTTTTCCGTGAACGAACGGTGCTTGAGCTGATCGTTGACAAAATGCCGGTATCCATATCCCTCGGTCTCTGGTCCACGCTGATCATCTACCTGATTTCCATCCCCCTGGGCATTCGCAAGGCGATCACTGACGGTTCACGGTTTGATGTCTGGAGTAGCTCTGCCATCGTCGTTGGCTATGCCATTCCGGGTTTCCTGTTTGCCATCCTGCTGATCGTGCTGTTTGCCGGTGGCAGCTATTTCGACTGGTTTCCCCTTCGCGGGCTGACCTCCTCCAATTTCGACGAGCTTAACTGGTACCAGAAAATCGGCGACTATTTCTGGCATCTGGCGCTGCCGGTCACCGCCAATGTTATCGGCGGTTTTGCCACCCTCACCTTGCTGACCAAGAACTCGTTCCTGGATGAAATCAGCAAGCAGTACGTAGTGACGGCCAGGGCCAAGGGACTCGAGGAAAAGCAGGTACTCTATGGCCACGTGTTCCGCAACGCCATGCTGATTGTGATTGCCAGCATGCCGGGCGTACTGGTTTCGCTGTTCTTCACCGGTTCCCTGCTGATTGAAGTCATTTTCTCCCTGGACGGCTTGGGCCTGCTTGGCTTTGAAGCTGCACTCAACCGGGATTACCCGGTGATCTTCGGCACGCTTTACATCTTTACGCTCATGGGACTGGTGCTGAAACTGATCAGCGACATCACTTACGTGCTGGTAGACCCGCGCATTGATTTTGAAAGCCGGGAGGGTGCCTGAGGCATGATGTCACTCACCCCGATCCAGCAGCGAAGGCTGCGGAACTTTCGCAACAATCGCCGGGGCTTCTGGTCCCTGTGGGTCTTTCTGGCACTGTTCGGTTTGTCCCTGGTGGCGGAACTCATTGCCAACGATGCGCCCCTGGTGGTGTCCTATCAGGGTGATTTCTACTTTCCGGTAGTGGAGGCCGTGCCGGAGGAAACCTTTGGCGGCTTCCTACCCTCCGAAGCCAATTACCGGGATTCGTTCATCGCAGACGAAATCAAGGCCAATGGCTGGATGCTCTGGCCACCCATCCGCTTCAGCTATGACACCATCAATTATGATCTGGAGGTGCCCTCTCCCGCCCCGCCCAGCGCCGAAAACTGGCTGGGTACCGATGACCAGGGCCGTGATGTCGCCGCACGGGTGATCTACGGATTCCGGATTTCCGTGCTCTTTGGCCTGACACTGACCATTGCCAGTTGCATTGTTGGCGTTACCGTCGGGGCGATCCAGGGCTTCTATGGCGGCAAGATCGACCTGCTGGGCCAGCGATTCATCGAAATCTGGTCTGGTCTGCCGGTGCTGTACCTGCTGATCATTCTGTCCAGTATCGTCCAGCCCAATTTCTGGTGGCTGCTGGGAATCATGTTGCTGTTTAGCTGGATGGGCCTGGTGGATGTGGTCCGGGCCGAGTTTCTCAGGGCAAGGAACTTTGAATACGTTCGCGCCGCCAGGGCACTGGGGCTGGGTAATCGCAAAATCATGTTCCGGCACATCCTCCCCAATGCCATGGTGGCGACGCTCACGTTCCTGCCTTTCATTCTGACGGGCGCCATTACCGGGCTCACCTCGCTGGACTTCCTGGGGTTCGGCCTGCCTTCGGGGTCACCTTCGCTGGGTGAGCTGATCGCCCAGGGCAAGACCAACCTGCACGCGCCCTGGCTCGGTATCTCGGCTTTTGTGTCGCTGTCCGTGATGTTGACCCTGCTGGTGTTCGTCGGCGAAGCCGTGCGCGACGCCTTTGATCCGAGAAAAAACTGATATGTCCAAGCTGCTGGAAATCTCAGACCTCTCCATTCGCTTTGATCAAGATCATCTGGTGGTCGATGACCTCTCCATCGACATCACCCGGGGAGAAACCCTGGCCCTGGTGGGTGAAAGCGGCTCCGGAAAATCCGTTTCCGCGCTTTCCATTCTGCGGTTACTGGACGAACGACACGCCCGTTACCCTTCCGGGCGGATCCTCTTCCAGGGTGAGGACATGCTGAAGGCGGATGACAAAAGGCTTCGGCAAATTCGCGGGCACCGGATCAGCATGATCTTTCAGGAACCCATGACCTCCCTGAATCCCCTGCATACGGTTGAAAAACAGGTCAGTGAAACCCTCGCCCTTCACAAGGGATTGCGGGGCCCCCAGGCACGCAAACGTTGCCTTGAACTACTGGAACTGGTTGGTATCCCTGAGCCTGAATCCCGACTGAACAGCTACCCTCACCAGTTATCCGGTGGCCAGAAGCAACGTGTCATGATCGCCATGGCGCTGGCCAACGAGCCGGAATTGCTGATCGCCGACGAGCCCACCACGGCGCTGGATGTAACCGTGCAACGTCAGGTCCTGGAACTGCTACGGGACCTGCAACGGGAATTCGGCATGGCCATCCTGCTGATTACCCACGACCTGTCCATCGTGCACCGTTATGCGGACCGGGTCGCGGTCATGGAACGGGGCAAACTGGTGGAGCTGGCCACCACTGAGCAACTGTTCAGCGCGCCGGAACACCCCTACACCCGTCGCCTGCTGGATGCCGAGCCCCCGGAGCATCCCGTCAGCACAGATCAATCAGATCAACCGCTGCTTGAGGTCAGCAACCTCGATGTGCGGTTTGTGATCAAAAAAAGCCTGTTTGGCCGAACAACCCGCTACTTCCACGCGGTTCAGGACACCAGTTTTACTCTGGCCCGCGGAGAAACCCTCGGCATTGTCGGGGAAAGCGGCAGCGGTAAAACCACCATCGGCCATGCCCTGCTCAAGCTCACGGGCGCCACCGGCAGTATTCGCCTGAACGGCGAGGAGCTGGCACATCTGGACCAGAAGCGGTTTCGGCCCTATCGCAGCCGTGTGCAGATTGTTTTCCAGGATCCCTTTGGCAGCCTGAGCCCGCGGATGTCCGTCGCCGAGATCGTTCGTGAGGGGTTGGAAATCCATACCCCGGCCAGTGCGGAAGAGCAGGACCGGAAAGTCATCCAGGCACTCTCTGATGTCGGCCTCGACCCGGAGGCAAGACACCGCTACCCCCATGAGTTTTCGGGCGGGCAGCGTCAACGCATCGCGATCGCCAGGGCCCTGGTGTTGCAACCGGAAGTCATCATTCTCGATGAACCCACTTCGGCCCTCGACCGCACGGTGCAGAAACAGGTTATCCAGTTGCTGCGGGATATCCAGGCCCGTTATCAGCTAAGCTACATCTTTATCAGTCACGATCTTTCGGTCGTAAGAGCGCTGAGCCATAAGCTGTTGGTGTTGCAGAATGGCAAGGTGGTCGAGTACGGAAACGCAACGGAGATATTCCAGTCACCGAAACAGGGCTACACTCAGGAACTGTTGAGTGCCGCACTGTTCTATCAAAAGCCTACGACCAATTGAGCGTTACCCCCTTTGATTCACATCAGGGATAATGCATGCAAACCGAGAACGCAGGGAGAAAACCAATGGGATTACTCAGTGGCAAGAAAGCACTGATTGTTGGCGTTGCCAGCAAACATTCAATTGCCTACGGCATTGCCGAAGCATTTGCCCGTGAAGGCGCGGAACTGGCCTTCACCTACCAGAACGAGAAACTTCAGTCCCGGGTTGAAAAATTCGCAGAGGGATGGGGTAGCAAGCTCACCTTCCCCTGTGATGTTGCCAGTGACGAAGAAATCGAAAATGTGTTCAAGGAACTCGGGAAGCACTGGGATAATATCGACATCATCATTCATGCGGTTGGCTATGCCCCGGCCCATGAGCTCGATGGCAATTTCGTCGATGTAACCACCCGTGAGGGCTTCAGGATTGCGCACGACATCAGCTCTTACAGCTTTGTCGCGCTCGCGAAAGGCGCCCGTGGCATGATGCACGAAAACAGCTCACTGCTGACACTGAGCTACCTGGGCGCCGAGAAGGTATTGCAGAACTACAACGTCATGGGTCTGGCCAAGGCCTCGCTTGAGGCCAATGTGCGCTACATGGCGGCAAGTCTGGGTCGTGAAGGCATCCGGGTAAACGGTATCTCCGCCGGCCCGATCAAGACTCTGGCGGCATCCGGCATCAAGAGCTTCCGCCGTATGCTGGCTGAAAACGCCAGGCGCGCCCCCCTGCGCCGCAACGTGACCACCGCGGAAGTGGGTAACGCCGCAGCCTTCCTGAGCTCCGACCTGGCCAGCGGTGTCACCGGTGAGATCATGTATGTAGACGCCGGTTTCAACATCACCGGCATGGGCGAACTCGAGGACTGAGCTTGCTTTTCCACCGGGCTGTAACACGCCCGGTGGAGTCTTGCTAATCTTCGACCATCACCTTTGAGACAGCTTCCACCCAATCCAGGTAGGACGTATCGTCCGATTCCTGAATCCTGATACCCACCAGCCATTCGCCGGGACTGCCCTCATGGCACCACACCACCTCCACGGTGAATTGGAACGGCGAGTGCCCGCGCCCCAACGTTACACTGGCCGATAACAGTGCCCCAGTGGTTACCGGCAGAGACGTCACCAGACATAAGCCGCCGACGGAAAGATCCCTGATACGGCACTCCAGAATCCTCGCGCCCGACGACGGACCACCAGAGCTACCGGGCATCCCGGAATCCAGTTCCAGGGTCGCGTACGCACTGGCGAAAAGCCGATAGTCTCCCCGGGAGTCCTTACCTGCCGGCACGTCTTCGTTATTCCCGAAGTTGTAATCCACATCACTCATGGCTCTACACCCTGCTCCCTCAGTTGCGACCAACCCGTATTCGCCCCACGACCCGACTCAGGGTCTCATCAAATTCCGCGGAACTGCCCAGCACACGGACCTCCCCCGAAAGGACGCCCCGAACCAGTTCATCTCCGGGAAACTCCCTTCTGTTGAGACCGAGGCGATCAACAAACACCAGCTTGTTGGAAGCATTAATCCGTACGGCCAGCTTCAGCCTCACCGGATCACCGCTGGCGTCGTTCTCATTGAGAACAATCCAGCCACCGAGCTTTATGTTACCCACCAGCTTGCGCGCAGCCGCCAGCTTTTCCTGTTCTTCGCGCTCCTGTTCCGCCTGTTCGTCAGCCTGGCGTTTTTCCTGTTCTTCGCGCCTGCGCTTGTCGATTTCTGCCTGCCGTTCCGCTTCTTCTGCCTTGCGCCGGGCCTCCGCGGCTTCCTTTTCCCTCTTCAGCGCATCGGCCCGGTTGCGGGCTTCCCTGGCGGCTTTTTCCCGCAGCGCTTTCTGCTTTTCCAGCACAGTCGCAAGAGACGTGACCGCATCGGTGAGAATACGACCAAACGGCGTCAATGCCGGTAACGGGCGGATACGACCCTGGCTTCTTGCGGCCTCGAACTCCGCCCAGGGCTGCAGCCCCAGCTTTACGCCAGAGCCGTTCGTCCACAATATTTCAGCGGTGTCCGGCAATAACGCAAAAAAGTATCGCCGCTGTTCACCGGTTCCTTCCCCCTCGACAAACCAGTGACCTTCCAGCTCGTCAAGGCGTTGCTGATCCGGGCCCTCGAAAGACAACCAGGCGGTGTCCCAGGTAAAACCGGACTGACCCGACAGCCCATCGGCCAACTCCGGACTCTCTCCCCTCAGGCGAGCCATCATCACAGTCTGTATGCCTTCCAGAGCCTTTGTAGGCAGTGGTTCGCCCTGAACCCGTTGCCAGACATCCAGAATACGATCACCGATCTGCTCACCCACATGGTAAAGGCGGTTGCGGTCTTTGTCAGACAGTGCCGGGTCACCAATCCAGACCAGCCACTCAAGGAGTTTTCCGCTGTGCCGCCAGTTTTCACCATCCATGCCGCCAGACCAAACCACCTGCTTCAGTAGCGGCATCCAGTATTCGAAAATAAAGGCGATAATGGGCCTGGGTAACTGGCGATCACGAAGGGCACGCCCCACCAGGGCCCTGGCGGTCTGCTCGGCACGCCGCTGCCTGGCAGCGCCGCTCTCGGTTTCAAGCAGGCGCTGACGGAACCTGGATATCTGCTGAGCGCGCTTGTCGGAATCCATCTGCCAATCCCGGCAGAACGCCTCCAGAGGTTTCCGGGTACCCGTTTCGAAACAGGCCGAGACGGAAATCACCAGAGAGTCCAACTGGTCGAGCAATAATTTGGACGAGCGTCCTCCCGAATCGCTCCAGCCCCTCAGTTCCTGCAGGCCGTCCAGCCAGGACAGCAGGTTGTCGCTGAAGGCGGCCGCTCCCTCCTCGTTCATACGCCAGGCCAGGAAGAAGCGCAGGCGGGCAATCCGCCGGGCAAGCTCGGGGTGCAGCCCGCTGGTCTGCACGAACACATCCATGATGCGATCAGCCACATAGGCTGCGTTAATCTGGCGCACCGACCAGGTGAGGGAGACCGAACGTATCAGCTGTGTCACCCGTTCGTCCCGCTGCTCCGTCCAGCAGGAAAACAGCAATGGCTGCCAGTCGCTGACGGATTCCGTCGGGACTTTTCCGACCGGATACGGAAGGTCCGGTACTCGAATGCCGGACAGGACATCCGAAATCCTTTCCATTACCTGTCCAGGGGGCACTGCTGAAAGCGGTTTCCGCCGGTTCTGAGACATCCTTCATCCGCACGTAAGAAGCGTTGAAATGGGCTACCAAATGACGCAGTATAACCAACTCGCCGGGGTTTACCTCAATGTAGACCGGCTTGTTTAGTTAATATTGGCACGACCTGCAGGGTATCAGAATCCCTGTCTGAAGGGTCGCTGCACTGCTCAGAACCGGGGAAAACAACAGAATGTCGGGCAACAAACTTGAGAACATTAATGTGGCAAATCAGGAACAACTGATTACCCCTGAAGCGCTAAAGCAGGAACTGCCACTATCCAGCGCCGCAGCCGAAACCGTTGAGAAAGGACGCCAGGCCATCTATGACATCATGGATGGCAAGGATCACCGCCTGTTTCTGGTGGTTGGCCCCTGCTCCATCCATGATGTGGAAGCCGCTCGCGATTACGCCACCAGACTCAAGAAACTTGCCGATGAAGTCAGCGACACGCTGCTGATCGTTATGCGTGTCTATTTTGAGAAGCCGCGCACAACCGTTGGCTGGAAGGGATTGATCAACGATCCGCACCTGAATGACACGTTTGATATCGAGCAGGGCCTGCACATTGGCCGCCGGTTGCTTCTGGACATTGCTGAAATCGGTCTGCCAACCGCGACAGAAGCGCTGGACCCGATTTCGCCCCAGTATCTGCAAGACACTATTTCCTGGTCAGCCATTGGCGCTCGCACCACTGAATCCCAGACACACCGCGAGATGAGCAGCGGCCTGTCCATGGCCATCGGTTTCAAGAATGGCACGGACGGCAGCCTCGACGTTGCGGTTAACGCCATGAACTCGGTTTCTCATCCTCACAGTTTCCTGGGCATCAACCAGCAGGGCCAGGTCGCGATCATTCGCACCAAGGGCAACAACTACGGTCACGTTGTCCTGCGGGGCGGCGGTGGTAAGCCCAACTACGATTCCGTCAGTGTGGCCCTGTGCGAACAGGCACTGGATAAAGCCGGCCTGCGCAAGTCCGTCATGGTGGATTGCAGCCACGCCAACTCCAGTAAGGACCCGGCTATTCAGCCGCTGGTCATGCAGGACATTACCCATCAGATCCTGGAAGGCAACCAGTCCATCCAGGGCCTGATGGTTGAGAGCAACATCAACTGGGGCAACCAGTCCATTCCCGACAACCTGGCCGACCTGAAATACGGCGTATCCATTACCGATGCCTGTATTGACTGGCCAACCACCGAAAAGGCCATTCGGGATATGCGCGACAAGCTCCGCGACGTACTTCCGAAGCGAAAAGGCTGAGGTCAGACAAAAACGGGGAGCCCAGGCTCCCCGTTTTTTATGGTGTAGTGGAAATCGCCCCTATCCAGTCCAGGCGATCCCGTAAACTGACCACCTGCCCGATAATGACCAGCGTCGGAGGCTGTACCTGGCGCTTGTTCACCCGATCCACAATCGTCGACAGATCTCCGGTGATCACTTCTTGCTCAGGTGTGGTGCCTTTCGACACCAGCGCAACCGGCATATCACTGGCCATTCCGTGAGCCACCAGTTCCCGACAGATGATCGGCAGCCCCACCAGGCCCATGTAGAACACCAGTGTCTGGTTATTCTGGACAAAATCCCGCCAGGGCAGATCGCAGGTATCGTTTTTAAGGTGTCCAGTGACGAATCGCACCGACTGGGCGTAATCCCGATGAGTCAGCGGTATACCTGAATAAGCTGCACAGCCAGAGGCGGCAGTAATACCGGGCACCACCTGAAAACGGACACCGGCTTCAGCCAGGGTCTCGATTTCCTCTCCGCCACGTCCGAAGATAAAGGGATCGCCGCCTTTGAGACGCACGACACGACGACCTTGTCGCGCCAGCTCCACCAGGCGGTGATTAATCTGCTCCTGGGGCAGCGTATGATTGGCCCGCTGCTTTCCCACATGGATGCGCTCTGCGGACTCGGGAATCAATGCCAGGATCTGCGGTGACACCAGGCGATCGTACAACACCACTTCCGCCGAGTTGATCAATCGCCAGGCCTTCAGGGTAAGCAGCTCTGGGTCGCCCGGTCCCGCCCCTACCAGGGCGACTTCGCCGCTGGAGGTGTTGGGGTTGTCAGTGACCGGATTGGCCCTGTATCGAACTGGTGCATGCCCTGCCCTTACGCCCTTTCCTGGTGCATCGTCCCGATTAGTCATTGAATCTTTTCCAAACCTCCCATATACGGCTTCAAGACATCCGGAATCACAATGCTGCCATCGGCTTGCTGGTAGTTTTCCATGACCGCAATCAGTGCACGGCCCACCGCAAGACCTGAACCATTGAGGGTATGGACAGGCTCGGGCTTACCGGTTTCCGGGTTACGCCAACGAGCATGCATGCGCCGTGCCTGAAAATCACGGGTGTTGGAACAGGATGAAATTTCACGGAACTTGTCCTGGCCCGGCAGCCATACCTCGAGGTCATAGGTCTTGGCGGCAGAGAAGCCCATGTCGCCGCCGCACAGCGCAACCACCCGGTAAGGCAGCTCAAGCAGCTGGAGGACTTTCTCGGCATGGCCGGTCAGGGTTTCAAGCGCAGCTTCCGAATCTTCCGGACGGACCACCTGAACCAGCTCCACCTTGTCAAACTGGTGCTGACGAATCATGCCTCGAGTATCACGACCATAAGAGCCCGCTTCGCTGCGGAAGCATGGGGTGTGGCACACCATCTGTAGTGGTAGCTCCTTGGCATCGAGAATGGTATCGGATACCAGGTTCGTTGCCGGCACTTCCGCGGTCGGAATCAGGTACAGGGGATTCTCGCCCTCGGTCTTGAACAGGTCTTCCTCGAATTTGGGAAGCTGCCCGGTGCCGTAGAGCGTCTCTGCGTTAACCAGGTATGGCACGTAGGTTTCGGTATAACCGTGATCACCGGTATGCAGGTCCAGCATGAACTGGGTGAGCGCCCGGTGCAGGCGTGCCACAGGCCCGCGCATCACTGCAAAACGGGAATGCGCCAGCCGTGATGCGGTTTCGAAATCCAGTCCTTTCAGGGCTTCTCCCAACGCAACATGGTCCTTCGGTTCAAACTCGAAAGATTTGGGAGTGCCCCAGGTCCGTATCTCGACGTTGTCGTCTTCGCTGTCGCCTGCCGGCACGTCGTCGTCCGGAAGGTTGGGGATGCCGGCCAGGAAGGCATTCAGCTGTTCCTGCAATGCACGGAGCTCGTCCTCAGCGTCTGACTTCTGCTTCTTGAGGTTCTCTACCTCGTCCAGCAGCGGCTGGATATCCTCGCCGGCAGCCTTGGCCTTGCCAATCGATTTGGAACGCTTGTTCTGCTCGCTCTGCAAAGTTTCCGTGCGCACCTGGATGGCACGACGGCGCTCCTCAAGCTGCTCGAAGGTGGCGGTATCAAATTCGACATTCTTGATGGCCAGCCGACGGGCGATCTCTTCTGTCTGAGTACGGACGCGTTTGGGATCGAGCATGATTATCCTGACTTTTCCGATTAGCAATATGTGTTGAATGACAGGCCATTATACCTGCACAGGCGCTGGTGGCTACCGTGCCGGAGCCTGCTCAGGAATAGCGTTTGCGGGAACTTTCGGTGTTGCGGGCATCCAGCCGCTGACGCTTTTCCGCCAGTTTGATCTCCAGCCCGCGGTGAACCGGTTCGTAGTAGCGGCGTTGATGGATAGCTTCCGGCAAGTAGGATTCACCGGCCGCGAAAGCTTCGGGTTCGTCGTGGGCATAGCGGTATTCATCCCCGTGGCCAAGGCTTTTCAGCAGCTTGGTCGGAGCGTTGCGCAGGTGGACGGGGACCTCGTAGTCCGGATCATTGCGGATATCCGCCATGCACTGGTTAAAGGCCTTGTACACAGCGTTACTCTTTGGCGACATGGCCAGGTACGTTACGGCCTGGGCCAGAGCCAGCTCACCCTCCGGGCTGCCCAGGCGCTCCTGCGCTTCCCAGGCATCCATTGAAAGCTGCAGCGCCCTCGGGTCGGCATTGCCAATATCCTCACTGGCGATACGAACCAGCCGACGGGCCACATACAAGGGATCGCAGCCACCATCGAGCATGCGACACAGCCAGTACAGGGAGCCATCGGGATCCGATCCCCGCACCGATTTGTGAAGGGCGGAGATCTGGTCGTAGAAGACATCGCCGCCCTTGTCGAAGCGACGCAGGCTGGTCTGGAGTACCTGCTCGAGATGATCATCGGTAATTCGCAGAGCCCCCTGAGGATCTTCCTCGGCAAGGTCCGCCGCCACTTCCAGAATATTGAGCGCCCTGCGGGCATCGCCACCGGAGGCGGATGCCATCATGGCCAACACCGTTTCATCAACGGTTATCTGGCTGTTCAGGCCTTCTTCTGCTTCCAGCGCTCGCCGAAGGAGCACCAGCACATCGCTCTCTTCGAGATTTTTGAGGACGTAAACCCGGGTTCTCGACAACAGTGCGCTATTGAGTTCGAAGGAGGGATTCTCAGTGGTTGCACCCACGAAAATAAAGGTGCCGTCCTCGATGTGGGGTAAGAACGCGTCCTGCTGCCCCTTGTTGAAACGGTGAACCTCGTCCACGAATAACAGGGTGTCCCTGCCTTCCGTATGCTTGCGGTTTTTCGCCCGCTCAACGATGGCGCGGATATCTTTCACGCCGCTGAGTACGGCTGAGACAGTCTCAAAACTGAGGTCACCAAGATTGGCCAGCAACTGGGCAAACGTGGTTTTACCAACGCCGGGCGGCCCCCACAAAATCATGGAATGGAGCTGTCCCTGCTCGACCGCTCGCCTCAGCGGCTTGCCAGGGCCCACGAGGTGGGCCTGACCAACGTATTCATCCAGGTTTCGCGGGCGCATTCGGGCGGCGAGAGGGCGAAACCCCTGCTGCTGCCCGGAAAACAGGTTCTCCTGCATCAGGCCCCGTCCCGGATAACGTCCACCTCGTCTGGGTAATCGAGGGTGAAGGCGGTGTCTTCAATGGCCCTGTTAAGCTCGATATCGTCGAAGCTCAGCACACTGATCTGCGACAGGGAGTCTTCCATGCGCATTTCCTGGAGTTCGCCCTTGTAGAAAGTCAGGCGTAAAGACACAAACAGGGAGTCAGCGTTTCTCGGCTCCAGGGTAAATTCGCGGGTGTGCTCCCCCTTGTTGCGACCGGAGACCTTGTAGGTTTCATCAAGGTTCCCCACTTCGCCGCTCAGCAGTAATGCCGGGGTGGTCTGAACTCGTTCATCGAGGCTGTGAACGGTCACCTGCTCCAGGTCCGGATCATATACTTCAACGGTGGAACCATTACTGACAATAAACTGGGGATACGGATCACGGGTTTCCCAGTAAAACAGCCCAGGGCGCTTGGCTTTCAGGAAGCCGCGGGATTCCTGAACCCGACTGCCGCCCTCATTGACAACAATCTGGATAAAGCGGGCCTGATAGGATTCGTAGCTTTCCAGCATTTGCGCCAGTTCGGAGGCATCCTGCTTACTGCCATCTTCAGCCTGTACCGCAAATGACGGCACCAGAACGGCCACCAGAAACGATATCCAGAACAGTCGGGCAAATTGTTTCATCGTCAGCTAACTCCTAGTCTCTTGGTGGGGGCGGTGCCAGCACTTCCCGCGCGCCATTATGGCCGGCGGCACTGACCACACCCGATGCTTCCATGGCATCAACCAGGTTTGCCGCCCGGTTGTACCCGATCTTGAATTTACGCTGAACGGAGGAAATGGAAACCCGACGCCCTTCGGTAACGAACGCCACAGCCTCATCAAACAAAGCGTCGCCTTCGTCACCACCACCCTCGGAAAGGGTCGGTACGCCGGGCAGATTTTCCCCTTCAGCGCCACTTAACACGTCATCTACGTATACCGGCTCGCCCCGCGCTTTCCAGGCACTGACCACCCGATGAACCTCATCATCGTCGACGAATGCACCGTGTACCCGAACCGGCAGGCCGGAGCCCGGGGGCAGGTACAACATGTCACCGTGGCCCAGCAATTGTTCCGCGCCGCCCTGATCCAGCACGGTACGGGAATCAATCTTGGAAGAGACCTGGAAAGACATCCGCGTCGGGATGTTGGCCTTGATCAGGCCGGTGATGACATCCACTGACGGTCTCTGAGTGGCCAGTATCAGGTGAATACCCGCTGCCCGGGCTTTCTGGGCGATTCGGGCAATCAGCTCTTCCACTTTCTTGCCGACGATCATCATCATGTCGGCGAATTCATCAATCACCACCACGATGAATGGCAGGGTTTCCAGCTCGGGGCGCTCCTGCTCATCGTTGGCCAGGTATTCGTCGGGTTTCCACAGCGGATCCAGTAGCGGTTCTCCAGCTGCTGCGGCATCACGGACCTTGCGGTTGTAACCGGCAATGTTACGAACACCCAGGTTGGCCATGAGACGGTAACGACGCTCCATCTCGGCTACGCACCAGCGCAATGCATTGGCCGCCTCTTTCATATCCGTGACCACAGGCGCCAGCAGGTGCGGAATGCCGTCGTAAATGCTCAGTTCGAGCATTTTTGGGTCCACCATGATGAAGCGAACCTCTTCCGGCGTCGCCTTCAGCAGCATGCTCAGCAGCATGGCATTCACACCCACGGATTTACCGGACCCCGTGGTACCGGCGACCAGCAGGTGAGGCATTTTTGCCAGGTTGGCAACCATCGGGTTGCCACCAATGTCGTTACCCAACGCCAGCGTCAGGGCGGAGGAGGATTCCGTAAACACCCGGGCACCCAGAACTTCGCTCAGGCGAACCATTTCGCGCTCTTCGTTGGGAATTTCGATCCCGACAACGGATTTGCCCGGAATGACTTCCACTACCCGAACGCTCAGCACTGCCAGGGACCGGGCAAGGTCCTTGGCTAGGTTCGATATCTTGCTGACTTTGACCCCCGGCGCCGGCTTGATCTCAAAGCGGGTGATCACAGGTCCCGGATTGACTTCGACCACCTCAATGGAGACCCCGAAATCCGCCAGTTTTTCTTCCAGCAGCCGCGACATGTGCTCAAGGGATTCTTCCGAATAGCCCTTCTCCTTATGCTCCTCCGGCGGATCAAGCAACGTAATCGGAGGAACCGGACTTTCCACGTCTTCCAGCAGAGATCGCTGGCTGGACTTGCCGTTTTTGGCATTACTGGCAGGCTCATCCCGCTTGAACGGCGATATCTTCAGAGCCCGGGATACGGGACCCTCGGGCGCAGACTTTTCTTTTCTGGCGGTGCCATTCACCGAGGGCGGATCCACCGGCTCCATATCATCCCTTGAACTGAAGCTTTCCAGGCGTGCGGGCTCCTCGTCCGTCGAGGTGTGCAGGCCATCCATGGCCGGCTCCTTGCGGTCCGCTGACCTTTTGTCGGCCGCTGGCCCGGGCTTTTTGGGCCCCAACCCCGGGATCTTGTGCCACCAGCGGACACCGGTCACTTTGCCCGACCGGGAGCTATCAACCCGATCCTTTACTACCGGCGGTTCCGGCTGCGGCTTCGCAGCCGATTCAGGCTTTTGTTTTTTAGCGGACTTTCCATCGGCACTGAACACATTCTTCAGCCAGGTGCAAAAACGGATAGTGGTCAGCCCCACCTGATCCATCAGCCAGAACCAGGACAAACCTGTGGTGACGGTAAGTGCAAACAGGAATATTGAAATGAGCAGCAGGGTTGTCGCGGGCAGATTGAAAAACCGCACCATGGCTTCAGATACCGCAGCACCCAACACCCCGCCGGAAGACACTCCCAGGCCGAATACGGAGTACAGGGACAGCAGACTGGTCGCAGACAGCAGGATCAACAGGAACCCGCCGAATCGCATCATCAGCAAGGGCCAGTGAAGGTCCAGCGGGTCGTTCCGGCGGCGAATCAACATCACCGCGTAGCCTGCAATCATCAGCGGGAACAGGAAGGCCACGTGGCCGAAGAAGTCCATCAGCAGGCTGGCAATCCAGGCCCCGGTGCGGCCGGCGTAGTTATCAACACTGGTTTCATGGCCGATGCTGGCCCAGCCAGGATCAGAAGGGCTGAATGTCACCAGCGCCATTGCCAGGTAAATACACAGGGCAATCAGGGCGATCACGGCGCCCTCGCGGCTGCCCTGGGCCGCCAGCCGACGAAATCGCTGCTGTTTTTCGGTCAGTTCCCGTGCCTTTTGTGCTTTTGCAGACTCTGCCATGAATACTCAGACGTTTCCGTTACTGTTATTTTCAAGGGCCCTGAAGCCTCGCTCAAGATCGCTTTTCAGGTCCTCGACCGCTTCAATACCAACCGACAGTCTGACGAGGTTTTCTGTAATGCCGGCTTCCGCCTTGTCTTCCGGGGATAACCGACCATGGGTGGTTGTCGCCGGATGGGTAATCGTGGTTTTCACATCCCCGAGGTTCGCCGTAATGGAAATCATCCGGGTGCCATCAATGAATGCCCAGGCTTCTTCCCTGCCCCCTTTCAGTCGGAACGAGAGCACGCCACCGAAGCCGGTTTGCTGGCGTTTGGCCAGCTCATGTTGCGGGTGTTTCCCCAGTCCGGCATAGAATACCTCGGCCACTGCCGGCTGCTGTTCCAGCCACAGGGCCAACTCTAACGCATTGTCGCAATGGGCTCGCATACGGATTGGTAAGGTTTCCAGTCCCTTAAGGAACACCCAGGCGTTAAAGGGGCTCATGGTGGGGCCTGCCGAACGTAAGAAACCGTAGACCTCTTCCATCAGCTTGTCCGGACCTACCACAACACCACCGACACAACGGCCCTGGCCGTCGAGATACTTGGTGGCGGAGTGAATGACAATATCGGCCCCGTGCTCGAAGGGACGCTGCAGTACCGGCGTGCAGAAACAGTTGTCCACCACGAACAGGGCGTCATTCTGGTGAGCGAGGTCTGCCAGCGCTTTCATGTCAGCGACCTCGCACAGCGGGTTGGACGGTGTTTCAATGAACAGCATCCGGGTTTCCGGCCGGATGGCGGCTTCCCATTGCGCCATATCCGTCAGACTGACAAACGTGGTCTCCACGCCAAACCTGGCCATGTACTTCTGGAACAGCACATTGGTTGTGCCGAAGACGCCCCGGGAACAGATCACATGATCACCGGATTGCAGCAACGACATGCAGGTACTGAGAATAGCGGCCATACCGGACGAGGTGGCCACTGCCCTCTCCCCGCCTTCCATGGCCGCAATTCGGCCTTCAAACGCCTGCACCGTCGGGTTGGTGAACCTGGAATAGATGTTACCCGGCTCTTCCCCACCAAACCGTGCGGCAGCCTGGGCCGCACTGCCATAGACAAAACTGGAGGTCGGGAAGATCGCGTCACTGTGCTCCAGTTGGCCGGTACGGATCTGTCCGGCACGCACCGCCAGGGTGTCAACTGACATGCCTTCAAGATCCGATTCCGGGATCCAGACCTGTTCGTCGCGGCAAAATGTCATGGTTTGCTCCTGAAATTCGCGGTGTGGCGGTTAGTCTTCATCGTTGTACAGATCAATGATGCCGTTGTCGGCGGATTCCCCTCCCGCCGCCTGGAAGCGATTCTCATCATTACGCATGGCTTCCAGCTTGTTGAGGTAGGCTTCGTCGACATCCCCGGTGACATACTTACCGGTGAATACGGAACACTCCCAGTCCTCAATGTCTGGATTCACGTCGCTGACACAGGTAATCAGATCACTCAGGTCCTGATACAGCAGCCAGTCAGCGCCAATCAGGTCGCGAATCTCATCTTCGGTTCGATCATGGGCAATCAGCTCGCTGGCCGACGGCATGTCGATACCGTACACATTCGGGTACCGAACGGGGGGCGCTGCCGATGCAAAGTACACATTACGGGCACCGGCATCCCGGGCCATCTGCACAATTTCCTTACAGGTGGTGCCACGGACAATGGAATCATCCACCAGCATGACATTCTTGCCACGGAACTCCAGATCGATGGGGTTGAGTTTCTGGCGCACTGACTTCTTGCGCATTTTCTGGCCAGGCATGATGAACGTCCGACCAATGTAGCGGTTCTTGATGAACCCCTCGCGGAACTTCACCCCAAGCAGGTGGGCCATCTGAAGGGCGGATGTCCTGCTGGTATCCGGTATCGGCATCACGACATCAATATCGTGATCCGGGCGCTCTCTCAATATTTTTTCCGCCAGGGTTTCCCCCATCCTGAGTCGCGCCTTGTATACCGACACCTTGTCGATGATCGAGTCGGGACGGGCAAAATAGACGTGCTCGAAAATACAGGGATACAGGTGCGGATTTTCCGAACACTGTTCCGTGTACAAGGTACCGTCGGTTTCAATGTAAACCGCCTCCCCTGGCGCGATGTCCCTGACCAGCGTATATCCGGCGGCACTCAGCGCCACACTCTCGGAGGCAATCATGTATTCCTTGCCTTCGTCGGTTTCACGCACACCGTAACAGGCCGGACGGATGCCATTAGGGTCACGGAAACCTACGATACCGTACCCGGTAATCATGGCAATCACCGCATAGGCACCACGACAGCGCTTGTGAACTGCACGGACGGCAGAAAAGATTTCATCCTTGGTCGGATCCAGTTTGCCCAGCTTCTGGAGTTCGTGGGCAAACACGTTCAGCAGGACCTCGGAGTCCGAGTTGGTATTGATGTGGCGCAGATCAGTGCGGAACAGATCCTTGCTGAGATCGTCAGCGTTGGTCAGGTTACCGTTGTGAGCCAGGGTGATGCCGTAAGGGCTGTTTACATAGAATGGCTGGGCTTCGGCCGAACTCGAGCTGCCGGCCGTCGGGTACCGTACATGCCCTATCCCGACATTGCCGACCAGACGGCGCATATGCCGGGTGTGGAACACATCCCGAACCAGCCCGTTATCCTTGCGGAGGTTAAACCGATCATCCTGAAACGTAACAATGCCCGCCGCATCCTGGCCCCGGTGCTGTAAAACGGTCAGCGCATCATAAAGCGACTGATTCACGTTGGAAGTACTGACTATGCCGACAATGCCACACATGGATACGGTAATCTCCGAAGCGTTATTACTGAATGTTAGCGGGACGCGGAAACAGGTTCCACGCCTTCTTTCTGCTGAGGTTCATCGGGACTGGCAGTCTCGTCGTCCGCCGGCCCCAGGAATCGGGCAAATTCATCCCCGAGTGTACGTCTGGACCAGTCTTCCACAACGGCCAGCCGATCAATCATGATAGAGGTATTCCACCAGGTGTCCTGAGCCAAAGGGGTATAGCGAGTAAACGCAATACCCACGATCACCACCACCACGCCACGAAGCAGACCAAACCCCATGCCAAGTACGCGGTCCGTGGCTGACAATCCGGTTGCACGGATAAGATGACCGATCATGTTATTGATAATGGCACCGATGATCAGGGTGCCAAAGAACAGTATGGCGAACGCTGCAACCAGGCGAACCAGAGGGGTCTCAACGGTACTTTCCAGCAGGGACTGCATCTGGGGATGGAATGTCCGGGCGATAATAAACGCGCCGACCCAGGTGACCAGCGACAGGGCTTCTTTAACGAAGCCCCGCTTTAGGCTGATAAGAGTGGATACGGTGATTAGGGCAATGATGACCCAGTCAATCCAGATCAGCGCTTCCATGAAAAACCCGGTGGTGATATTGAAGCGCGAATTCTAACAGGAAACGCCCCCGCACCAAACTGCCGGTTTCGCATAACACCTACGGAAGGCCGTGTTATTTGTCCCCGGTGGTCACCAGGCTGTTCAGACCAAACTCTCGATCGAGTGCTTTCTTGGCTCGTTCAGCCTCGGCTTTTTCTGCAAACGGGCCACTGAACACGCGGGTCAGGGTCGCATCGCCACGCTGTATTTCCTGCAGGTGGGAGCTGTAACCGGTATCGCGAACCTTGTTGCGGAGGTTCCGGGCATTATCGGCACTGCCAAAACTGCCCAACTGAACCACCCAGGCACCTTCCAGAGATCCGGCGTATTCAGCAGAACCAGCCTGCTGAGGCCCTTCACCGTCATCCGGTTCAGGCCTGGATTGGTCTGCTACCGGCTGCGACACTGGCGCTTCCGGGGCAGCCTCAGGTTCCGGTTGCGGCTCTGGCGCCTGCTCAACAGGCTCTTCCACACGCTGTACCTGCTGGGAATCCCTGTCTGCGACCGGTTCGGGTTCATCCGTTTCCTCAAGCCGGTAGGCCGGAGCGTCCGCTTCCGGGGGCTCCGGGGCATCAACCTCGGGGAATGGAGGCTCCTCGGGAATCTTGATCGGGTTGGAGGTACGCTCGGAATGGGGCTCGTCAAACAGCATGGGCACAAAAATAACCGCGAGGGAAACCAGTACCAATGCGCCGATTATTCTTTGCTTAAGTCCGTCCACGTCTTGATGTCCCCTGTTTTATACCACTGGCGGCCACGGAAGTTGGCGATCAGGCCAGATACTAACCGCCTGCTGCGGAGAACTCAAAGTCTCTACCCGGGCATGACCAAACTTTAAGGCGGAAGTTCGCCATTTTATGACTCCACCCCAAAGAAGCGGCGGGTTTCCGCCACCGTATAGAAAGAGCCAAAGGCAATCACCAGGTCATCCGGCTTGGCCAGACTCATGGCCGCCTGAAGCGCACCGGAGACAGTATCGTACTCGGTAACACTGAGCCCGGAAGATGCAGAAGCGACCCGCCCCGCGAGCTCCCCGGCAGCCAGTCCGCGCTCACAATCCAGACCGCCCACATACCAGTGGTCCACCACCGTTGCCATGGCCGACACCACACCCTCGACATCTTTGTCGGAGAGCGCCCCATAGACCGCCAGAATCCGCCCTGCAGGCGATTTCATCGATTCAAGGCGAATGGCCAGCCAGCGGGCCGCATGGGGATTGTGACCAACATCCGCATACACGGCGGGGCTGTCATCCAGTTTTTCGAACCGGCCCGGCGCGCGGACCTGACCAATGACTGGAACGAGCGAATCCAGCGACTGCTCAGGCTCCAGTTCGTGAAAGGCGACGATTGCGGCAGCAACACTGCCCAAAGGCAACGTTACTGGCGGCAGCGCAACGGTGACATTGCCGTCGCTGAAGTGAAGCGCCCTCACCTGCCCGCTCTCCTCCAGACTGTAGCTATCGCCCAGTCGATGCAACCTGACACGCTGTGCCGCCACCTGCTGCAAGACGGATCGAGGTGGGTCGATATCGGCATAGACCGCCGGAATGCCGGGCCTGAGGATGCCTGCCTTCTCAAAGCCTATCACCTCCCTGTCATTACCAAGGAAGGCAACGTGATCAATATCCACTGAAGTGATAATGGCCAGGTCCGGATCGAGCACATTGACGGCATCCAGGCGTCCGCCAAGACCGACTTCCAGGATCCAGTCCTCGACCCCTGCCCGGGCCAGCAATACGAAAGCCGCCAGTGTTCCGAATTCAAAGTACGTCAGCGTGACATTCTTGCGGGCGTTCTCGACTTCTTCGAACGCGGCAATCAGTTCGTCATCCGCAACGTTTTTGCCATTCAGCCGTACCCGTTCATTGTAATGCTGGAGATGAGGCGAGGTGTAAGCCCCCGTCGTGCGACCAGCGGCCATCAACAGGGACTCCAGACAGGCCACGGTACTGCCCTTTCCGTTGGTGCCGCCGACAGTGATAATCCGTGCGGCCGGTTTACGGGGAAACAGCCGGCGCAGCACCACCAGCACACGGTCAAGTCCGAGGTCAATTTCTGCGGGGTGAATGGATTCCAGGTAGGACAGCCACTGATCCAGCGTGGCTCCGGCACCCGGAGCTTCCGGGTGCCGGGACAGGTGGTCAGCTTTCGGGGGCATCGGTTTCCGGTCTTTCTGTCACTTCAAACTCTATCGGGTCTTCCGTCGCCGGCTTGTCATGCCCGGTAAACTTCGCCAGCACATGGGTGATACGCTCACGCATCTGGTGGCGATGGAGAATCATGTCGATGGCACCGTGCTCCAGCAGGAATTCACTGCGCTGGAAACCTTCCGGCAGTTTCTCCCGAACAGTCTGCTCAATGACCCGCGGGCCGGCAAACCCGATCAGGGCGTTAGGCTCGGCAATGTTCAGGTCACCCAGCATGGCCAGGCTCGCGGACACCCCACCGAACACAGGATCGGTCATCACGGAAATATAGGGGATACCTTCCTGCTTCATGCGCTCCAGCACAGCTGCTGTTTTCGACATCTGCATCAGGGAGAGGATCGCTTCCTGCATGCGCGCACCGCCGCTGGCAGAAAAACAAACCAGGGGAATACGTTCCTCAAGACAGACATTTGCCGCCTGCACGAACTTCTCGCCCACAACCTGACCCATGGAGCCACCAAGAAAGTTGAACTCAAAGGCACAGGCCACCAAAGGCAGCCCAAGGGTTGTGCCCTTCATGGCGACCAGCGCGTCTTTCTCGCCCGTTGCCTTCTGTGCATGGGCAAGACGGTCCTTGTAGCGTTTGCTGTCCTTGAACTTGAGCCGGTCCCAGGGTTCCAGATCGGCTGCAATCTCTTCCCGGCCGTCGGGGTCCAGGAATACATCCAGTCTGCGCCGGGCGTTCACCCTCAGGTGATGATTACACTTGGGGCAGACATCCAGGTTTTTTTCAAGCTCAGGCTTGTACAGGAAGGCGCCGCATTTGGGGCACTTCTTCCACAACCCTTCAGGTACGCCAGTGCGCTGCTTGGATTCCGAGCGAATCTTGCTCGGCATGATTTTGTCCAGCCAGTTACTCATGTTTTCATCCTGTCCTTTGATGCCTGCCCGTCTGGTTGCCTGAGATTCAGGAAGCCAGACCGTCCAGTGCTTCTCGCATCGGGTGAAGCAGATCCGTCAGTGCCCGTTTCAGCTGTTCAGGATCCGCCTGATTTCTGGCTATTGTATCGACCAGAACGCTGCCAACAATTACACCATCGGATACCCGACCAACCGCTGCAGCGGTTTCCGCATCACGAATACCGAAACCAACGCCCACCGGCAAGGCGGTGATGTCGTGAATATGGGCAACCCTGGAGGCCACTTCATCCACGTCTATGTTGCCAGCACCGGTGATCCCCTTGAATGAAACATAGTACACATAACCGGATGAGTGCTCACTGATTGAGCGGATCCGGTCATCGGTCGTCGTGGGCGCCAACAGGAAAATCGCATCGAGCTTGCGGGCGGTGAACAGTGGAGCCACTTCGTCCGCTTCTTCCGGTGGCAGGTCGACCGTCAGGATACCGTCGACTCCGGCATCGGCCGCCGCGTCCGCAAACGCCTCGTAGCCCATGGCTTCCATCGGGTTCAGATACCCCATGAGGACCACCGGCGTGGTGTCATCGGTTTCCCTGAACTGTTTGATCATAGCAATAACCTGGCGCAGCGAGGTGCCATGCTTCAGGGCCCGCTCACAGGCCAATTGAATCACCGGGCCATCGGCCATGGGATCGGAGAACGGCACACCCAGTTCGATAATATCCGCTCCAGCCTCTACCAGGGTGTGCATCAGACCAACGGTTTGGTCCGGGTGCGGATCACCTGCGGTAATGTAAGGGATCAACGCCTTGCGTCCCTGCCCTTTCAGGGACTTGAGCACCCCTTCAATTCGACTCATGCCTGCTCCTGTCTCTTGTACACTGAGTGTTTACCGTTAGATCAGACTTCAATGCCATCCAACTGGGCGATGGTGTGTATGTCCTTGTCGCCACGGCCAGAGACGTTAATTACGAGCACCTGATCCTTGTCCATGGTGGCCGCCAGTTTTACCCCATAGGCCACAGCATGAGCGGATTCCAGCGCCGGCATGATGCCCTCCACCCGGGTGAGCTTGCGGAACCCGTCCAGCGCTTCGTCGTCAGTCACTGACACATACTGGGCGCGACCAATGTCTTTCAGCCAGCTGTGCTCGGGACCAACACCCGGGTAATCAAGTCCCGCGCTTACGGAATGGGTGCTGGCGATCTGGCCATTCTCATCTTCCATCAGGTAGGTCCGGTTACCATGGAGCACACCCGGACGGCCCGCGCACAGCGGTGCCGCATGCTGGCCGGATTCGATACCCAGGCCACCAGCCTCTACGCCGTACATCTGCACACTCTCATCCGTGAGGAACGGATAGAACATGCCAATGGCGTTAGAACCGCCGCCCACACAGGCTACCAGAGCATCCGGGAGCTTACCGGCCTGCTCAAGAGACTGTCTGCGGGTTTCGCGGCCAATCACCGACTGGAAGTCCCGCACAAGCAAGGGATAAGGATGTGGACCAGCGACCGTACCGATGATGTAGAAGGTTTCATCCACGTTGGCCACCCAGTCACGCATGGCATCGTTCATGGCATCCTTCAGGGTCTTGGTACCGCTTTCCACGGCATGGACCTCGGCCCCCAGAAGCTTCATCCTATACACGTTCAGGGATTGCCGCTTGACGTCTTCCGACCCCATGAACACATGGCACTCAAGCCCCAGGCGCGCGCATACCGTGGCTGTCGCAACGCCATGCTGGCCGGCACCGGTTTCGGCAATGACCCGCTTCTTGCCCAGGAAGCTGGCCAGCAGGGCCTGGCCAATGGTGTTGTTCACCTTGTGGGCACCGGTATGGTTCAGGTCTTCCCGCTTGAGCCAGATCTGGGCGCCGCCGGTTTCACGGGTCAGGCGTTCGGCAAAATACAGCGGGCTGGGGCGGCCAACATAATTGGCAAGATCTTCATCAAACGTCTTCTGGAATGCAGGGTCCTTCTTCAAACGCAGGTACTCTCTTTCCAGCGTCATCAGCGAATCCATCAGGGTTTCCGACACAAACCGGCCGCCGTAGGCACCGAAGTGACCCCGTGCATCCGGAAGTGCGCTCAGCATTTCTTCAGTCAGTTTCATCGACACGGTGAACCTCGTTTATAAAGTCGGAAATTTTCGCGTTATCTTTCACGCCCTTGCTACTCTCCACACCGCCACTGACGTCCACCGCCCAGGGCCGGACCTGTGCTACAGCGCTGGCAACGTTATCAGATGCCAGACCTCCGGCCAATATCAGCGGTAACGGACGATGAGCCGGAATCAGTGACCAATTGAAACTCTTGCCGGTTCCCCCGTACCGCTGGGGGTCCCAGGCGTCAACCAGTAAACCGCTGGCGCCCGCGTACCGATCGTACGCCAACTCGATATCACCGGCGCTTTGGACACGAACAGCTTTGATCCAGCGCTTGCCGAAACTGGCGCAGAATTCCGGTGATTCATCACCATGGAACTGGAGCAGGTCCAGGGGAACGGTTTCGAGGACCTCTTCAACCCACTCCCTCTCCGGATTCACAAACAACCCTACGGCTCCGGTGAAAGCCGGCAAAGCTGACACCAGACTCCGCGCCCGTGCCACGGTCACCGATCGGGGGCTTGGTTTGTAGAATACGAAACCCAGCGCATCCGCCCCCGCCTGTGCAGCAGCGCGAACATCCTCGGGTCGGGTTATGCCACAGATTTTGACTCGGGTTCTCATAGGCCTTGCGTCAATTGGTTCGATGGGTCCACGTGGGCTGCCGTGGTCGGTTGTAGTCATGCTCAAACCAGGGGCGGAGAAACCCCGGGCCACAGAGAGCGGACGGTATTCCGAATCGCTCAGGATAGCCCACATCCACCAGATACAACCCGAATGCCGGCGCGGTCACTCCAGCCACCGTCCGGTCTTTGGCCTCAAGTATCTCACGAATCCACTGCACAGGTCGCTTACCGGTACCAACCGCCATCAAGGCACCGGCAATATTCCTGACCATGTGATGAAGGAACGCATTGGCCTGTATATCAATTACGACGAATTCGCCTTTTCGGCTTACCTGTATATGCTCCATAAAGCGATTGGGGGTGCGGGACTGGCAGCCAGCAGCACGGAATGAGGAGAAGTCGTGCTCGCCCTGAAGGAATTGGGCAGCCTCGTGCATCTTTTCCGCGTCCAGGGGGCGAAATGTCCAGCTGACCTGTCCACGCTGGATACCGGGCCGGACCGGGTGGTTATAGATCACGTAACGATAACGGCGATAGGTGGCGGAAAACCGGGCGTGAAAATCGCCAACGCCATTCCCGGCCCAATGCACGGCGATGTCATCAGGCAATGCCGTGTTGATGCCCATCACCCACGAACGCAGGTTGCGCACCGATGACGTGTCAAAATGAGCAATCTGGTAACTGGCGTGAACACTCGCGTCGGTACGACCGGCGCAGACCAGATCCACCTCGTGATCGGCCACTTTTGATACAGCCCGGGCCAGCTCCGCCTCAACCGAGCGAACACCGGATTTCTGTGCCTGCCAGCCGTGAAAGGAGCGTCCGTCGTATTCAAAAGCCAGGGCGACGCGGCCATCGCCTATGGCATTATCCGTGGTAAGTGCTTGCGGGTTCAGAAACAAGTGACAATCCGACTAACCTGTATAACAAAACAAAACGCCGGCTGTGACCGGGTCAGCGCCCGGTAGCCGGCGTTCTGCGTTCGATGAGCCTGATTATAACGAATCAGGACAGATTTTTAAGAAGATCCTGCGCTTCTGTCTTCTGCTCATCGCTTCCTTCCAGCGAAACTTCCTCAAGAATGTCGCGGGCGCCGTCCACATCCCCCATTTCGATGTAAGCACGAGCCAGATCCAGTTTGGTCGCCGCTTCATCTGTACCTGCGAGGAAGTCAAAGTCGTCATCATCGCCCAGGTCGGATTCGTCAAGATCTTCAATCGCTGTTTTGCGGGAATCCGCATCCAGTGAATCCGAAGCCACGGGTGGCTCGACATCCGTTTCTTCTGAAGTTTCAGAGGCATCGGCCGAAAATTCATCGGTTTCGCCGAGATCCGAAAGCTCCTCTGGTGTCTCGTCCTTGTTGTCCATCAGGGAATCCTCCAGATCAAGCTCCTCATCCAGCTCCGGAGCGGGCTCTTCAGTTTCCGGTGCATCGACTTCCGGTGTATCGGCATCGCCGGACTCCGAAAACTCTTCCATCAGCGCCAGGTCTTCGTCAGAAACATCCAGCTCAAGGTCATCCATGCCGGACTCTTCGCCCGCCAGGGGGTCATCGCCGGACTCGTCGGCAACCTTGTCGAGTTCCGCATCCAGCTCATCGAGGAAGGATTCATCGAGATCACCAAGCCCCTCGCCTTCCCGGGTATTGCCTTCAACCGGTTCCTCAAGCGATGGCGCCTCATTTGCCTTTTCGGCCGCGTCATCCGTGGTGAGATCGCTTTCAAGGCTGTCAAAATCTTCCAGAGACAATTCATCAGACAAATCGTCTGAAGCCTCAACGGATGCCGTGTCGGCGTCACCTTCCAGGGAGGAGTCCTCAAAGTCAAAGCTCAGGTCATCATCATCTTCAACGCCCTCAACAGCGGGGACCTCATCATCCCTGGCTCCCTCAATGCCCGAGAGATCGTACTCGATCGTACCGTCGTCGGAGTCAGCCTCTGACTCAGACTTCTGCCCCACCTCCGGCTCTTCCGTCAGCTCCAGGTCGGAGAAATCGGTATCAAATTGCTCAAGCTCGTCCGTGGACTGCTCAGGCTGACCGGACTCCCCCTGGTCGCCAAGGGTCTCATTCGTCAGATGGACGCCACTCTCGGACGATACTGTCTCCTCGCCAGACGTTTCTTCTTCCCGACCAAAGGAATCAGAACGTAACTGGGACTCCAGGTCATCAATACTGGGCATGGACTCCGCTTCGTCCAGCCTTTCCCGCAGCGTGCCGGCTTCCGCGATGGCGCTGTCATCTTCCAACGCCTCAATCTCACGGAACTGCTTATCAAACGATTCCCGATCCTGGGTGTCTGCGTACACGCCCAGCAGCTTCAGCCTGAGATCAGTGCGGCTGGGTTCCCTGGAAATCGCAGTTTCCAGGGATTGAGCCGCTTTATCCATCTGGCCGTAGGCGATATAGGTTTCCGCCTCAGCCATGGGATCACCCGCTGCCGTATCTGCAGGCTCATCGTCTTCAAGGCTCAGATCAAAGGTATCTGAGCCATCACCCTCTTCCCCATTCAATTGCTCATAGAACGCCTTTTCGCGATTTGCGTTACGACGCGCCAGAAGCAACAACAGCAATAAAAGCAGAATCAGGCCGCCGCCAAGGGCGATCTGATACAGGGGGTTATTGGTAATCGCATCTATGACATTGCCAGGGAAACCCTTGTCCGACTGTTGCGCCGGAGCAGCCGGCTGAGTGGCGGGCTCCTCGGTCGTATTTGGCTCTGTAACCGACGGCTGAGTTCCGGGGGCGGGATCATCCGCCCCTTCTTCCGGACCAGGCCCATCCTGACCAGACAGTCCGGTATCGTTAGCTGCTGCCATATCTTCTTCAGCGGGCTCGTCGCCCTTGGCTGCCGACAGATCACCATTGGCTTCAGCAACGTCGTCACCGGTTTCCAGTCCTTCAGGACCTCCTGCTTCAGCAGACTCACCGGTCGCATCCGCGGTTTCGGTTGATTCCCCGGCGACGTCCTGATCTTCACTGACCGGTTGCTCTGGCTCTCCCTGGCCAACGATCTCATCATCGGCGGCCATGGGGTCTTCATCCATGGTCTTATCTTCGCCAGGCTGGGCTGTCGCTGACGTCTCTTCATCACCGCCCATCTGCTGCATCTCAGCCAACTGGCTATCTTTCAACTCCAGCAGGCGTTGCAGGGTTTCGACCTGATCCTGAAGGTCTTCCACCCGGCTGTTCAGCTCCTCGGTTTCGCGGCGAGCACTTTCAAGTTCTTCCATCGCCACTGCAGAACCCGCATCGACGCCGCCAGCGGTCTGACCATCGCCACCTGCGGACCCGCCGTCTTCGCTATCACGGCTGCCTGAATCATCTGCCGCAATCAACCGCAGCTCATCACCACCAGCACCTGCGGTGTCCGGGGCAGCCTCGTCTGACGACCGCGATTCGGTGGCGTCCACCGTACGGGTCTGACTGGAAAGCGCCTCATTCTGCATCGAGACCTGGCGATTGGCCTCACCACGGCTACGACTACGAATCTGTTCCAGATCTGGAACCCTCAACACTTCACCGCGCTTGAGACGATTGATATTGCCATCAATAAACGCGTCTGAATTCAGATCCTGGATAGCCAGCATGACCTGTTGCGTAGAAACGCTGTCATTCGGCTTCACGCTTTGGGCAATTTGCCAGAGCGTGTCGGAAGAATTGGTTGGCCCAAGCGTACGGGGGCCAGCAGTGGTACGTGAAGATGAGGTACCGTCAGACAGGCGCTGCCCGGAAGGCTGCGAAGTTCCGGTGCTGGCCTCAGGTGTCGTTGACTGACGGGTGGCCGGCGCAGACACCTGCTCCTGAATACCTGATTCTTCAGCGTAAACAGGTGGGTCTACCAGCAGTGAATATTCCCGCATCAGCCTGCCGCTTGGCCAGGTCACTTCCAGCAGGAAGTTCAGATATGGCTCGCGGAGCGGTTCTCTTGAGGATACGTTGACGATCAGATTACCGTCACTGCTGGTCGTAACCTCAAATTTGAGTTTGGTAAGGAAATAGTTCCGATCAATACCGACTCTCTGGTAATCGCCTTCTGAAGCGATATTGACGAATACATCGTCAGGATCGATTCCCCGGCTTTTACGCAGGTTGATATCTGCTTCAAGAGGCTCATTGAGATAGGACTGCAGTTCAATTTCACCCAGCCCCAGGGCCTGTGCGACACCGGAACCGAGCCCTCCCGCCAGAGCCAGGGCAACCGCAAGCTTGCGTACCTTCATGCTTTTTCCTTACCAGTCTCCGTTATTCGTTACTGCTTTTTCAAACAGAATCGGACGAGGTTGGATGACTTCCGTCTGGTTTTCTATAGTTATTATGTAATCTTTTTAATTTTCAGTGGGCCAAGTATTGTTGATAAAGCCCGTTTTATCAATCAATCAGCTGCAGTCGTTGTACCATTTTTTTACAAAAGGCGCGGAACTTACTGTTACCGAACGGATGATCGGCTTGATCAGTACGGGAAGCAGTAGCCCTACCCAGGCACGAACACCTACAAACTCGCTTCTGAAAAATAACAGGGGCGAAGGCTGATTGCAGCCTCCGCCCCCTGACCGGCTCTCTGAAACCGGACACAGTTGGCATTTAATACCAACTGTTACACAGCCATTAACGCTCCTGGAGAATCCGGAGCATCCTGCGCAGCGGTTCGGCAGCCCCCCACAACAGCTGATCCCCCACGGTGAACGCGGAAATATATTCCGGCCCCATGGTCAGCTTGCGGATTCGGCCGATCGGTACGCTCAGGGTTCCAGTAACCTTGGCCGGTGTCAGCTCTTCAATGGTCGCATCACGATCATTGGGGATCACCTTCACCCAGTCATTGGCCTTCGCCAGAATAGACTCAATCTCGGAAACCGGAAGGTCCTTCTTGAGCTTGATGGTCAGCGCCTGACTGTGAGAACGCATCGCGCCAATCCGGACACAGATACCATCAATGGGAATCGGGTTGTCAGAGCGACCAAGGATTTTGTTGGTCTCAACGCCCGCTTTCCACTCTTCCTTGCTCATGCCGTTATCAAGCTGCTTGTCGATAAACGGAATCAGGCTGCCGGCCAGGGGCACCTGGAAGTGCTCGGTCGGAAAGCCATCGGAACGCATGGTTTCGGTGACCTTGCGGTCAATGTCCAGAATCGCTGACGAAGGGCTGTCCAGCTCGCTCTTGACGCTGCCGTTCAACTCACCCATCTGGTTGAGCAGTTCGCGCATGTTCTGGGCACCGGAACCGGAAGCCGCCTGGTAGGTCATTGGAGACACCCACTCGATCAGATCCTGCTCCAGCAGGCCACCCAGGGCCAGCATCATCAGGCTGACGGTGCAGTTACCACCGATGTAATCCTTGACGCCCTTGTCCAGCGCTTCGTCAATAACGTTGCGGTTGACGGGATCCAGAACAATCACGGAATGATCCACCATCCGCAGTGTGGATGCCGCATCGATCCAGTAGCCTGCCCAGCCTGCATCACGCAGTTTCTGGTAAACCTCGCCGGTGTAATCGCCCCCCTGACAGGTAACGATGACATCCATGGTTTTCAGGATATCGACATCAAACGCGTCCTGCAGGGGAGGAACGCCTTCCTTACCTACGTCCGGTGCCGGTTTGCCGGCCTGGGATGTGGTAAAGAATACCGGTTCGATATCCGCGAAATCGTTTTCTTCACGCATGCGTTGCATGAGGACAGAGCCCACCATGCCACGCCAGCCAATAAGTCCAACTCGCTTCATGTGCGACCTTTGAACCTCGTTTTATGCCCGCCCTCTGCCTTTATCGCTGGCAGGGACAGGATGGATGATCCCGCGGTAACTGCGTCCCGTTACCGTCGGGTCTCAAATACATTAACCCGGGCCGCGGCTTACAACGCCGCCAGAACCGCCTCACCCATTTCACGGGTGGACACCTTTTTCGCCCCTTCGGACATGATGTCCGCGGTACGAAGCCCCTGGTCCAGTACCTTGCTGACTGCCGCCTCAATGGTCTCGGCGGCTTTTTCCTCGTTCAGGCTGTACCGCAACATCATGGCGGCACTGAGGATGGTTGCCAGCGGATTGGCCACGCCCTGACCGGCGATATCCGGCGCCGAACCGTGGCAAGGCTCGTACATGCCCTGCTTTTCCGAGTTCAGGGAAGCCGATGGTAACATGCCAATCGAACCGGTGAGCATAGCCGCTTCGTCCGAAAGAATATCACCAAACATGTTGCCAGTCACAATCACATCGAATTGTTTGGGGGCACGAACCAGCTGCATCGCCGCGTTATCAACGTACATGTGGGACAGTTCAACGTCCGGGTACTCCCGGCGCAGGTCTTCCATGATTTCCCGCCACAGGACCGTCACTTCCAGCACGTTGGCCTTGTCGACGGAACACAGTTTCTTGCCGCGCTGCTGTGCGGCCTCAAAAGCCACCCGCCCGATACGACGAATTTCCGATTCGGTGTAGGCGTAGGTGTTGTAACCCTGGCGCTCACCGCTTTCCAGTTCGCGCACACCGCGGGGCTGGCCAAAATAGATACCACCGGTCAGTTCCCGCACGATCATGATGTCCAGACCGGAAACCACTTCCGGCTTCAGGGAAGATGCAGAAGCAAGCTGCGGGTATAGAATCGCCGGGCGGAGGTTGGCAAACAGCTCCAGACTGGAGCGCAGCCCCAGCAACCCCTTTTCCGGGCGTTTCGCCATCGGCATGCTGTCCCATTTCGGACCACCTACAGCGCCCAGAACAATCGCATCCGCCTTACGGGCTTTATCCAGGGTGTCTTCCGGCAGTGGGCTGTCCGTTTCGTCGATAGCCGCACCGCCGACCAGCCCGGACTCAAAGGTCAGACCGAGGCCGAACTTTTCGTTGATTTTATGAAGCACTTTCTCGGCTTCAGCGACGATTTCCGGGCCGATGCCGTCACCCGGCAGCATTAGTACAGTTCTGGACATAGCTTTTCCTTGCAAGATTGCTGATTTGTCGGATTACGCCGTTGGCTAATCCGACCTACTCTTGGGTTCTTGTAGGTCGGATTAGCGAAAGCGTAATCCGACACTGAGGCGATCAATTGCCGGCGTTAAATAACCACGGAGCCGTTTTCCGGCGGCTTTCTTCGTACGATTTAATCAGCTCTGCATCTTCCAGCGTGACGCCAATGTCGTCCAGCCCGTTTAGCAGGCAATGCCGCCGAAAATCATCAACATCGAAACTGAAGGACTCTCCGGACGGTGTCGTCACGGTTTTAGCCTCAAGGTCCACCGCCAACTGATAGCCTTCCTGAGCCTCGGCCTCCTGAAAAAGCTGGTCAACCACTTTTTCTTCCAAAACAATGGGTAACAGACCATTCTTAAAGCAGTTATTGTAAAAAATATCCGCAAAGCTGGGCGCAATAATCACCCGAAAACCGTAATCATCCAGCGCCCAGGGGGCGTGTTCACGACTGGAACCGCAACCGAAGTTGGCCCGGGCCAGAAGTACGCTGGCGTTTTTGTAACGATCCTGGTTCAACACAAAGTCCGGATTGATCGGACGCTGGGAACAATCCTGGTCCGGTTTGCCTTCATCCAGATAGCGCAGTTCGTCGAACAGGTTCGGGCCAAACCCCGTGCGCTTGATGGATTTCAGAAACTGCTTGGGAATAATCATGTCCGTGTCCACATTGGAACGGTCCATGGGGGCGACAATGCCCTGGTGTTGCGTAAATGCGCGCATGGTTCTCTCCTGTGGATCAGTGCATCAATTCGCGGACATCAACGAAGTGGCCGGTAACAGCGGCTGCCGCGGCCATGGCCGGGCTCACCAGGTGGGTGCGGCCACCGAAGCCCTGACGCCCCTCAAAGTTCCGGTTCGAGGTAGAGGCACAATGCTCGCCCTGCCCCAGTTTGTCAGCATTCATGGCCAGACACATGGAGCAGCCCGGGTCACGCCATTCCAGACCGGCTTCTATGAAGATCTTGTCCAGCCCTTCCTGCTCCGCCTGAGCCTTCACCAGCCCGGATCCAGGCACGACCATCGCTTGCTTGAGTGTCGGAGATACTTTGCGCCCTTTCACTACCGCTGCGGCTTCGCGGAGATCCTCGATACGACTGTTGGTGCATGAGCCAATAAACACACGATCCAGCTTGATATCGGTAATGGGCATGTTCGGCTGAAGCCCCATGTATTTGAGCGCCCGGACGATACCCTCGCGCTTGATGGGATCCGCTTCTTTCTCCGGGTCGGGCACATTGCCGTCCACACCGGCCACCATTTCCGGCGAAGTCCCCCAACTGACCTGCGGCTTGATAGCGGAACCATCAAGCTCCACGACTTTGTCAAACTCTGCGTCATCATCGCTGTGCAAGGTACGCCAGTAGTCAACGGCTGCCTCCCACTGATCGCCTATGGGCGAGAACGGGCGGTCCTTGACGTAATTGATGGTGGTATCATCCACGCCTACCATGCCAACACGGGCACCGGCCTCAATGGCCATGTTGCAGATGGTCATGCGGGCTTCCATGCTCAACCCCTGAATGGCTTCTCCGCCGAACTCGATGGCGTAGCCGGTTCCACCTGCGGTACCAATCTTTCCAATGATGGCCAGTACGACGTCTTTACCGGTGACTCCGGGTCCAAGTTTGCCGTTCACCCTGACCAGCATGTTTTTCATCTTCTGCTGCACCAGGCACTGGGTGGCCAACACATGTTCCACTTCCGAGGTGCCAATGCCGTGGGCGAGACAGCCGAAGGCCCCATGTGTGGAGGTGTGGGAGTCGCCACAGACGATGGACATGCCCGGCAGGGTGGCGCCCTGCTCCGGGCCAATCACATGGACGATGCCCTGGCGCTGATCCTTGATCTTGAATTCGAGTATGCCGAATTCATCGCAGTTCTTGTCGAGGGTTTCGACCTGGATACGGGATACCGGGTCCACAATGCCTTCAACACCACGGTCACGGTCGGTGGTGGGCACGTTGTGATCCGGCGTGGCGATGTTGGCGTCAATCCGCCACGGCTTGCGGCCCGCCAGGCGCAGCCCTTCGAAGGCCTGGGGCGACGTCACTTCATGAAGCAACTGCCGGTCGATATAAATCAATGCGGAGCCGTCGTCCCGCTGCTTGACGAGATGGTCGTCCCACAATTTGTCGTATAAGGTCTTGCCCGCCATGGTTCTTTCTCACTCTTTGGGGGTTTCTGATTATGACTCTCTATAAGGCTATCTTACCGCTCTGCACTGGATAACCTCAATTCATGTTTTTTATTCTTTGCATTCCTTCTTGGCATATCCTATTTTTGCGTAAACGCGGCTCCGAGTGCCACCAATCTAGGCGATACAAGGGTTCCCAAATGGACTCCAATTCTTTAAGGGCGTTTATAACAATCGTTGATCAGGGCTCATTTTCTGAAGCCGCTGAAATCCTCCATCTGACCCAGCCTGCTATTTCCAAACGTTTGGCGGCACTCGAAAATCAGCTCGGCACTTCGCTGATTGACCGCAGCCACCGCCAGATCAGGCTTACGGACGCCGGCGCCCGGCTGCTCCCCCATGCCCGCAAGATCCTCGATGAGATTCATAATGCCCGGGTGGCGCTATCTCCGGATTCCGGACAGGTGGAAGGCGAGCTGCAGATCATCGCCAGCCACCATATCGGGCTTCACCACCTGCCTAACTGGCTGCGCCGGTTCAGCCGGGAGTTCCCGAATGTGTCGCTGAACCTGCAGTTTATGGAATCGGATGCGGCTTTTGAACAGATGCGCAAGCGCAACGCGGAGCTGGCGTTTGTCACCCTGAGCGACAGCATGGAAGGGAATTTCATGGTGTACGATCAGTGGCCCGACCCCATGGCTTTTGTGTCTGGGCCGGAACACCCGCTGGCAGGGCTTGAATCGCCCAGGCTGGAGGATCTCGCGGGGCATCCGGCGTTGCTGCCGGACACTACGACGGCGACCTATCGGGTGGTCAGCCGCCTGTTTCTGGAGGCCAACCTGCCCCTGCACCCAAAAATGCCGACCAATTATCTTGAGACCATCAAGATGATGACTAGCGTCGGGCTGGGCTGGAGCGTGCTGCCAGTGAGCATGATGGATAACAGCATTCACCGTCTGGATATTGGGTTTCCGGTCACGCGGGTGCTCGGTGCCGTCGGTCTTTCTGGCCGTCAGCTCAGCAGTGCCGCGAGGGCTTTGATTGAAGTGGTTAAAGCCGAGGAAGACGGAGGCAAGCCGGACTAATTCGGCGCCAGGCTGCTTTCATCTTTCGGCGGGGCTCTGAGCCCTCGCCAGGTGATGACGATCGCCACCATCATTGCGATTGCCCCACCCCAGAACGCCGCTGATGTGCTGATACCATCCACCAGAAAACCCGACAACCACGCCCCCGCCGCGCCGCCGGCGCCAAACGTCAACCCGCTGTAGAGCGCCTGGCCCTGACCATGGTGGTGCTGGCCAAAAAAGCCCTGGATGTATTGCACTGAAATGGCATGCAGGGCGCCATAAGAAGCCGCGTGCAGGAGCTGGGCAAACAGCAGCACAGCGACCACATCCGTTAACTCGGCAATTAACACCCAGCGGATCATGGTCAGCGTCAGTGCGCCGATGGCAATCTGGCGAACCGAAAAAGTACGGGATAGCCGATGCATCACCAGAAACAGTCCGATCTCCGCCACCACCCCCAGGGACCACAACAGGCCAATGGACAACTTGCCATAGCCGTGTTGTTCCAGATGGATACTGAAGAAGGTGTAGTAAGCCCCATGAGATACCTGGAGCAGAAAATTCATCAGGAAAAATGACACCACCGCCGGATGGGTGACAATGGCCTTCAGGCTACCCTTAGGGGCTGGTGGCTTTCGTTCACCTCGCTCAGACGGCACCAGAAAGGCCGACACCGCTATCCCCGCAAACACCGGCAAAAGCAGCCATGGCAGCTTCTGGATAGGCACCCATTCCAGAATCCCGCCCACGAGCGCCACGGCGCCGATAAACCCGACAGACCCCCACAGCCTGACCCTGCCGTATTTGTCCTTTTGCTTCCCCAGAGCTCTGAGCGTGATCACCTCGTAGAGCGGCAGGATGGCATTCCAGAAAAAGGTAAACGCCAGCATGACAAGCAGCAGTCCGTAGAACCCGGGTTCCAGGAAAACACCGGCAAAAAACAGGGACCCGGTAATGGCGCCAAACCGGACCAATCGCACTCGCTGCCCCGACCGGTCCCCCAACCAGCCCCACACGCTGGGCGCGATGATCTTGGTGAGCTGGATGGTCGCCATCAGCGTGGCGATCTGGAGATAGGAAAAGCCCTGCCCCTCAAGGTAAAGGGACCAATAGGGAAGAAGCCCTCCCAAGAGGGCAAAGAACCAGAAATAGAGGTTTGAGAGCCGCCAGTAGATAACAATAACCCTTCAGGATGCCACTAATGCCCGACAATTGTCGGATTACGCCTTTGGCTAATCCGACCTACGACCACCAAGTAAGCGGGGTTGGCGTCAGAGTTGGCCGAGAACCGGTGTGGAGACCTCCACATCGCCATTCTGTCCGCGATGGCGTAAGTAGTGGTCCATCAGCACCATGGCCATCATTGCCTCGGCGATCGGCGTTGCCCGGATACCCACGCAGGGATCATGGCGACCGGTGGTAATAACCTCCACGGGATTACCGTCAACATCAATACTTCGTCCTGGCAACCGCAGGCTGGATGTCGGTTTCAGGGCAATACTGGCCAGGATCGGCTGGCCGGAAGAAATTCCCCCAAGCACGCCGCCAGCGTTGTTGGACAGAAAGCCTTCAGGCGTCATTTCATCGCGGTGCTCGGTGCCCTTTTGCTCAATACAGCCAAAGCCGGCGCCAATTTCCACCCCTTTCACTGCGTTGATACTCATCAGCGCATGGGCCAGGTCTGCGTCCAGACGGTCAAAAATCGGCTCGCCCAGTCCCGGCGGCACCCCATCAGCCACCACGTTGATCCTGGCGCCAATGGAGTCCCCCTCTTTTCGCAGGGCGTCCATGTAGGCTTCCATCTCCGCTACTTTGTCGACGTCGGGACAGAAGAAGGGATTTTGGTGTACCTGATCCCAATCAAATTTTTCCGCCTTGATCGGGCCGAGCTGCGACAGGTACCCCCGGATGCGGATGCCCAGGCGCTGCTCAAGAAACTTCCTTGCCACCGCGCCTGCCGCAACCCTCATGGCAGTCTCCCGGGCAGAAGAGCGACCACCGCCCCGGTAATCGCGAATGCCGTACTTATGGGCGTAGGTGTAGTCCGCATGGGCCGGACGGAACTGCCCGGAAATCTTGGAGTAATCCTTGGATCGCTGATCGGTGTTTTCAATCACCAGTCCAATTGGAGTGCCGGTGGTCTTTCCCTCGAACACCCCGGACAGGATTTTCACCTCATCCGCTTCACGACGCTGTGTCGTATGTCGAGAAGTTCCCGGCTTGCGGCGATCCAGGTCCCGCTGCATGTCCTCTTCGGACAACGACAGTCCCGGAGGGCAACCGTCAATAATGCATCCCAGTGCAGCGCCGTGACTCTCACCAAAGGTGGTAACTGTGAACAACTTTCCGAAGGAGTTTCCCGACATGATTCAGTATCTTATCCAGGTTTTATAAAAAAGTTCTCAGGATTTTTTCTGCCACTGGCGAAGGTCTTCTGCAGTCACCAGGAAGACGCCGTCACCACCATTTTCAAAATCCAGCCAGGTCAGCGGCATATCCGGATAGGCCTGCTCAAGGGCCACCCAGCTATTGCCGACTTCGACAATAAGCAGCCCGCCCGGGTTCAAATGATCCGCCGCGCCAGCGATGATCCTGTGAGCAATGTGCAGACCGTCATCCCCGGCAGCCAGTCCGAGTTCCGGTTCATGGCGAAACTCATCCGGCATGCCGGCTAAATCCTCGGCGTCAACATAGGGCGGATTACTCAGGATAACGTCATAACGCCCTTCAATGCCGTCGAACACATCCGATTGAACCGTGCGTACCCGGTCGCCCAACTCGTGAAGCTCGATGTTGGATCTGGCCACGTCCAGGGCATCCGGCGAAACATCCGAAAGATCGACTTCCGCGTCTTCAAATATCGTGGCAGCTCCGATGCCGATGCAGCCACTGCCCGTGCAAAGGTCGAGAATACGCCCAACGGGGCGATCACCAAGCCAGGGTTGAAGGCCGCGCTCAATCAGTTCACCAATGGGAGAGCGCGGAACCAGCACGCGCTCATCCACATTGAACGGCATGCCCATAAACCAGGCCTCACCCAGCAGATAAGCCAGCGGCACACGCTCTTCGATGCGCCTGCGCGTACGGCTGATAATAAGCTCCCGTTCCTCCCGGATGAGACGGGCATCCAGGAACAGCGTGTTGTTCTCCAGGGGCAGATGCAGGCTGCGCATCACCAGTTGCACGGCCTCATCCCACACGTTGTCCGTGCCATGGCCAAAATACAACTCCGAGGCGGAGAATCGGGAAGAAACGTACCGCAGGAAGTCCCTCACGGTATGCAGGTCATCGATGGGGCTGGTCACGACATTCGGATTCCTGTGTGGGTGCGTATCTGGCCGGCATTATACGCTGTTTGCCCGCGCTACTGCAGCCCCAACCATCAACCCCGCTCAGACCGCGAGCGGGCCGGAACTGGTGCGACTCTCCTCGTACCGGTCCAATGCCGCTGCCATACGCTCCCGACCCAGCTGAATAAGCTCCGGCGCCTTGTGGTAATCGTAGCTGCGGGAGGCATTCTTCGGCACATTCACCAGCAAGTCCGGCGGATAACCGGCAATCTTGTACTGAACCAGGGCGCTCTGCATGGTTTCGATGGTCAGGTTCATAACGTCAAACTTGCCAATACCCAGCTTGTCCCAGTCGATGGTTTCATGGGTCAGTTCCGGATCATCCTGTATCTTTTCTGCCTGCTTTTTCTCTACGGCCTTGCTGATCTTGTCCACCGGCGAGTCACCGGTGGAGCCCGCCCCCTTGCGACTGGTGAAGGTTTTGATGGCGTCCCAGTCAAACCAGCGCGACGCTTTATCCCGGATAACGTTCACCCACTCTTCAGTATCACTGTCATCGCTTTCACCCGCGTCATTGAAGGCTGCATCGGGAATTCGGCGGCGGCGGTCATCCTCGCCGCTGAGGTTTACCGCCACAATCATATCGGCGTGGGAAGAAATGGTGGGAATGATGGGCAGCGGGTTCAACAATGCGCCGTCAACCAGAACCCGGCCATTCAGAACCAGCGGCGTCACGACACTGGGAATGGCAACGGAAGCACGAATCGCCTGATCAAGAGGCCCTTCCTGAAACCAGATTTCCTTGTGTGACAGTAAGTCCGTGGCAACGGCGGTATAGGCGATGGGCAGATCCTCAATGCGGGTGTCCCCTAGCATGTCACGCACCACGGAGAATATCTTCTCGCCACGAATGGCACCCACCGCATTGAAGGTCACATCCAGTAACCTGAGCACATCAAACTGGCCGAGTCCGGTCACCCAGTCCTTGTAATCCTTCATTTTCCCGGCCGCATACATTCCGCCCACCAGGGCGCCCATGGAACACCCGGATATGGCAGTTATTTCATAGCCCCGCTCTTCCAGAACCTCGATCGCGCCAATATGGGCGTAGCCCCTGGCTCCACCGCTGCCAAGAGTCAGCGCAACGGTTTTGCCCTTGCCCGGTTTCAACGGTTTCTTTTCTGATGACGCAGGCGATTTCGCAGCAGAGATACCTGCCCCCTCGACAACAGCAGACGCACCGTCCGCTGGCTTCTCGGCCTGATCGGCATGCTTGTCTGTCGGTTTATTCACCCGGATCACCTCGTAATCACAACAATTTCGACACGATCACCCTGACGCTCGGGAGAAAGTAAAACAACGGACGGCCCGACGGTTATCAGTGTCTGTCGACTCTTTGATACCCCGCTTTTTTCGAGGACCTGTGACAGGGACTCCATGGCATTTTGTGCCCGCTCCATGGCTGCCTCCAGGGGCTCATCTTCCCCGAGTGACGCAAAACCGGTGAGTACCACCTGAGCGCCCTCTTCCTCTACCCAGTTATTCAGCATTCGACGATCCGTTGCACTCCATTCAAAGCGATGGGTGATGCCCCCCTGCCACGGAATGATGATTGGACCACGCACCCTTGCATTGGCGGAATCGAGACCGGGAATTGCCGCGCCCTCACTGGCCTCCAGATGCTCGATCCAGACATATTCACGTTGGGTACCGCGAGTAACAGTGTAGACCAGGGTCAGCCAGGTCTTGCCGGATTCTCCCGTCACCGCGGCAACCAGGTAGTCCTGATCGGCATCACGCCCGTACAGCGTGGACTGATCAAAAATCTGGTTCGCCCAGACATTACTGCGACCACAACTGCGACCACTGCATTCGAACAGCACCTGGGCACCGCGTGACTGCAGAAGGGTCTGGTAATGCTCCCGAGCTTCGCCACGACTGGCATCCCGGTTAATCTGGTAAAGCCGGCCGACGCCCTTGACCGGAATCCGCGCCATGCGATCAGAGCGAATCGCGTTGTTGACCTCCCTGACCGGACTGAACAGAACCAGATGACCGGATGACACAACCGGAACTTCCTCTTCCAGTGAAGACTGGGGGAATGCATCCGGGAAACCGGACGGGGCATCTTCATCAGCCTGCACAACGGGGGCGACGCCGGCCAACACTAGCAAACCGGCGATGAGATAGTTCAGTAGCGCTTTAACCGTCATGGTTGATAAATGTCCTGATTGCACGGCTGACGGGCGTTACGTCCCCTTCAAAATGACAGTGATGGCCGCCCGGCACGATTACGGTTTCCATCCGGGAAATGGCTTTCAGCCGAGGCTCCCAGCCTTTTCGGTGGGACAACAGGCCATCTTCGGCGCGAATGAAAAGCGTGCGGGTAGTGACCTTCTGCAGACAAGCAAGAACCTGCGATTCTTCCAGCATCATGATTGAAGGATGCCGGAGCCGGGGATCAGTGCGCCAGACATGCCCCTCCCCAACGTCTCTCATGTTGCGGGGGATCAGCGTCATCGCGGCCTCGGGGGACAATGGGCTCAGGCCACCTTCCCTTGCCTTGGCCGCAGTCTCTATATCTGGGTAGACCACTGACTTACCCGAGCCGGTCATGCGTTTTTTGATGGCTTTACGCAACTGCGGGATGGTGTCTTCCGGTGGCCGGCTGATCGGGCCAATGCTGTCAATCATCACCAGGCTGCGGACATGTTCCGGAAACGCCGCGGCGTAGAGCACACAGACGATGCCGCCGAGGGAATGACCCACCAGATCCACCTGGTGGTCAGGACAATCACCGAAATGGCGCTCAACCAGTTCCGCCAGGTCGGATACGTAATCCATCAGCAGGTAACTCTGACCGTCCGGGCGATGGCCGGAATGACCGTGACCCGCCATATCCACTGCGTACACATCACGTTCTGCACACAGCTCCGGCGCCAGGTGAGCAAACGTCAGGCTATTATCCAGCCAGCCATGGAGCATCAGAATCGGACAGGAGTCGCTTTGGCCATCGGCGGCGGGCCAATGCAGCCCGGCCAGTTCGATATTTCGCAGGGGCCAGTTTATCTCTTCACAGGATGCATCAACGGCCACATTTGGGGACAACGCAATATCATTCATTAAAGGGTTTGTTCGCTTCCGGTTACATGGTGTGGGTCGGACGGTCTGAACTCAGTGACCCGGCCAGATAGGACTCGATCTTGGTTCGCGCGGTTTCATCGTCCCCATTGAACTGGACACCGATACCGGCCGCCCGGTTCCCCTGAGCGCCTTTCGGGGTAATCCAGATTACCTTTCCAGCAACCGGGATCTTCTCGGGCTCATCCATCAGGTTGAGCAGCAGAAACACTTCATCCCCAAGTTGATACTGCTTCTGGGTGGGGATGAACAGCCCACCCTGCCGGATGTATGGCATATACGCGGCGTACAGAACGGCCTTGTCCTTGATGGTGAGTGTCAGAATGCCACTTCGTGCGCCAAAACCGGGGCCCATAGTTAACACCTTTCTGTCTGTATGGCTGTAAACGTTGTTTTGTCGGATTACGCCTGCGGCTAATCCGACCTGCTTAACTAATCCGACCTGCGGATCAAATTCCCTGATATTTCGCAATCATAGCAGCAGTTGACCGAAATCGCTCTCCCTGCGGTAGCCGATCGGGATCAGGCCGATGCCCGTTTACGTGGCATTAAATCCTGCCAGGCGATCAACAGCCGAACGGCTTCCAACTCCGGGTTCACATTGTATACGCCGGCAGACCTGGCCTCATGGATCAACGCCAGTATCTGGTGCGCGCGCCAGGGCGGGTTGGATTTGGCCAGATAACCGAGCATATCCGCCGCATCCGTATCCCTCGGGCTGCCGCCGGCCGTTATCCGGGCCAGGTCCGCGGCCCAGCCCTCAAACAGCCAAAGGGCGCCTTCCAACCCCATGGCTTTGAAAGGCTTGGCGGCTTCTCCCACCGTTAACTGCCCTTTCATGAACTGGCGAAACTGCGCCAGTGCCTGATCGCGCTGCGTCAGGAAATCACTGGTCAGATACTCATAGGCCAGTCTGGGTGCATTGCCGGAAAGCGCCAATGCTTTACCGCACAATTCGGCTGACGGTTGGTCTGCCTCGTCGAGCTTCATAACTTCCGCCGCCAGCCATCGGGCAGCCGCGTCGCCATCAGGAATCGCAATCAACAGGTTCTGGCACCGGGACCGGATAGTCGGTAAAACCGGACGCCCGCTTTCCTGCAGCAAAATCAGCACGACATCGTCGGATGGCTCTTCCAGGGTTTTGAGCAGGGCGTTCGCGGAGTTGATGTTCAACTGGTCCGCACGATCAATAATGGCAATCTTGCGCCGCCCGACCTGCGGGGACGACACCGCAAACGTGGACAGGGCGCGCACCTGGTCTATCTTGATCATCCGCGATTTTTCCGGGGTGTATATCCGGATATCCGGATGGGTACCCGCCGAAACCAGCTCGCATTGCTTGCACACACCGCACGGCTGATGGCCGTTATCACTGTCGCTGGCCGGTTGTTCGCAGATCAGCAGCGCAGCCAGCCCGTCCGCGAACATCCGTTTACCGACACCACGCTCCCCGGTAACCAGCAGCGCATGGGGCAGCCGGTTCTCGGCAAGACGTTTCTGCAGGCTCTGCCAGGCTTCATGAAGCCAGGGCATGGACGCTTCAGATGGATTCAACCTGTTACCCTTCCAGTGCTGTTCTAGTGGTGGTTTTACGGGGCTTTGAGGAATCCCGTGACATCTGCTTTTTCATCGTGACCAGGAGGCGCCGCATCTGTTCGAGGGATTGACGCCCTCCCCTGTCCGGATCGCTGCCATAGTAATGCTTGTTAACCATCCGGGCAAAAGCCCTGGCAGTTCCGGCGGCGGCAGGCCTGGCTGAACCAATCCTTTCGGCCAGTTGAGCCGGAGTCTCTCCGAATCGCACCGGAATGCCGGCACGTTCACAAAGCCGGTGCCACTGATGGATCAACCTTACCACGGGATCACGGCTTGCCGACCGACGTACCTGCCACGCCGAGAATACACCCGCCACCAGCAACGCCAACCCGACAATGCCCGCCGTCGCGTAACCCAGCTCCTTGAGCCCGAGCCCCCCGGGCAAACGGGACATCAGGTCCATCTGTGACTGGCCCTGATAGCCAACGACCCAACGCTGCCATTGGTAATTGATCCTGTCCAGCTGCAACGACGCCCATTGCAGCATGGGGATATTGCCGTACCGCTGCGGCGAAGCCCAGTCGTCTTCCAGGAAAGAGCCTTCACCGGCGACAGCATCCCGCAAACCAGATTCAATGCGGTCGGGAGCGATCGCAGCCGTCGGATCCACACGTACCCATCCCTCGCCGTCAATCCAGGCCTCCACCCAGGCGTGGGCGTCGTACTGACGGACGATAAGGTACTCGTCATCAGCCCCGGGATCGCCACCCTGGTAGCCCACAACCACCCGTGTCGGAACGCCCGCCGCCCGCAACAAAAATGTGGTCGCGCCGGCGTAATGGGCGCAAAAGCCCCGTTTTGCATCGAACAGCAGGGCGTCAATGCCGTCTTCCGGCATGGCCGGCGGTCGCAGGGTATAGAAGTACTGCTGCTGCCGGAAGCGGGTCATCAACGCTTCGATCATGGCGCCAGGGTCGGGATAATCGGCTTTCAGCTCCTCCGCCAGCGCCCTGGCCCTGGGGTTGCCGCGACTTGGCAGCTGGAGGTATCGGCGCAGGCTTTGCGGCGCATCAGCTTCATCGGTTTCACCGCCAGTCAGGGCCATTCGATAGCGCACGGCGCTGTCCGCCGGGCGACGAAACCGGAAAAGCCCCTCATCGGTCGGCAACACATTGTCCGAAACCGCCACGGAACCATCCAGCGCGAACGCCCAACGCTCATCCGTGGGCTCCATCAGGACATCGTATTGGCCAGATTCAAGATCTCCCGCGCCGCCGTCAACGGCCACCCTTCCCGGTCGCCTGAAGGGCTCATTACGCCCCTGGCGCCAGGTTTCTCCGTCGAGATAGTCGAGGATCAGTCCACGCCAGTAACGATCCCGGTAGGCCGGAAGATCATCGCCAAAGGTGGCCCGGAAGGCTCTCTCGCTGCTCTGCGCCAGGTTGGAGATGTCACCCGGCCGCATGGTGTCACTGATACCCGATCTTGCCTGACCGGACACCATGGGCACGCTCCATAACGGTGCCATCCTGGGAAAGAAGACAAACAACAGAACCACTATCGGCAGCGTCTTCAGTAACATCGTACCCAGTCGCCGCCAACCGGAGGCCATGGACTCTGGCAGGTCGGGCGCATTCAGAACCTGAAGCCCCACCAGCAACAGCCCGACCGCCATCAGATTCACGACGGCCCAGTAGATCTCCTGATGGAACAGGAAATTTACGGTTGCCAGATACACCAGAATAAAGAACAGCACATAGAAATCCCGCGTAGAACGGGTTTCCAGCCATTTCAGACCAACCGCGAGCACAAAAAACGACGCCGCCGTATCCACCGTAAAACGCCCCTGAACGGTGGCGATATAGACCGCGATCACCCCCAGCATAATGCCGGTTTTCAACCATTTTCCCGGTAAACGGACACGGCCAGACTGTGCCAGCCAACGCCAACCCGCAAGGACAATACAGCTGGCGACCAGCCAGAGTGGAAGTCGATCCCATTGAGGGGTGAGCAGTAGCGCAAAGCTGGCAATCACCCAGATCAGGGCCCTGGTGGGTAATACAGGTGCCTCCGTTCCCTGCAAGGTCTGTTCGCCGTCAGCTCTGGCAAAGGTCATCAAACGCCCTCCCCGGCTACCGTCGACCCGGCGGCCTGGCCCCGTGTACCGAAAGCAGCCGTGGAATCATCCCGCGGCTTCTCCAGCCCAAACACCGCCAGACTCTTCAGGCACCGGCTGACATGGGCAGGCCCCGCGTCCGGACCTATCTCCTGTCCCGGCAGACTCAAACCGAAAGGAACGCCGGTTCGGCTGCGCTCAAGCACCTGGGCGGTGAGATAGCTGACTCTCAACTCCTGATCCACACCCGGAAAGGCCTGATAGTCGAGCCAGTGAGGGCTGCCCTGCTCACCTTCCCAGTCGGCAATCACCATCTGGCCGGTACGGGCGTATCGTTTCCATAACACCCGCTGGGTCAGATCCCCCTCCCGCCAAGGCCGCATATCCGCATGGTCATTGCCGTCCACGGAACGGGAGGTATCCTGATCATCGCCGTCTGTCACAGTGCCCGTTGCTTCCGGTGCCGGAACCGGCCGCGGGTAGACAATGCCAAAGGAGGCCGGTCGCACCCAGGACCAGGCCTTGAGCAGTCCGAACGGGAAGCGAGTTTCAACCCGGACCCGATCGGGACGAAAATACCCACGGCGGGGACTTTCAGCGGACAGCACCATATCCCCGGCCTGGCCTGCTGGAACGTGTTGCTGACTGAGGGTGTAGCGTTCACAGCTGAGCGATATGGCGATCGCATCGTGCCTGCCAGACACGGCACGGAACCGAAACGGGATCCTGTCTCCGGCAAAACCTTCGCCGGCCTGAACAAGGGTAAGCTCCAGACCCGCCAGATTCCGATGGGTCTGGTGCATGGCCGCCACCAGAATCGCGCCCAGCATGAACGTGAGAAGGTAAATCAGGCTGTTCTGATAATTGATCCCGGTGATGAGCATGATGAGCAGCAGCATGCCAAACACCACCCCGGGCCCCGTGGGCAGTATGAAGATATTGCGCTGACTGAAAACCTGCTTGTCCGCGCGGGGAATCCTGCGATTGACCCAGCGCTGCCAGCGTGTACGAATAGCCTGAACCATAAGGCTCCTGTTACCCAGCCAAGAACATTAGGCTGCCTATATAACCATCTTTCACGGGATTTTTATAACAATACTGACAATACACCGATGGTGATCACAAACCCGCCAGAAATCCCTTGAATTTGTGTCTGGCAATCCGAATACTGATTTATGGGGAGCTGACTGAGTGCCGTACCTTTTCAGACGCACCTCATCTTCGTGGATCACAGGCCAAGAGGCTATACCATGACACGCCCAACGTCCCTCTCCATTGCCATTATCAGCGCCACCGGCCTTGCCGCTTTCAGCTCCGCGCTGTCGGCCGGGGTACAAACCATGACATCCGATGAGATGGTGGAAACCTATGTGAAGGACTCCGCCGTTATTGTCGTCCCCAGGGATCAGCAAAAGAGCGCCGCAGACCGACAGCGCATTATTCGCTCCCTGACCATTTCCCCCGGTGAACCGGTTCTTACGGAAGCGGAAGAAGAAGCCTATCGGGAAGCCCTCCAGCGCTATCAGGAAGAAGGCAAGTCTGACGCCCTGGAACAGGCCGAGGAAGAGTTTCTCCGCCGCGCTTTACTGCTGCCCCAGGAAGAGCTGGCCCGCGCTCAGCCCCGGGCGGATTTTGCGCCCACGATCCAGCCCATTATTTTTGGCCAGCAGGCCCAGATCCCGGATGAGCCTTTCACCCAGACATTCCTGAATGACCAGCTCGGCATCGGCTACGATGGCCAGAACGTGAACTTTTCCATTGGCAATCCCCCGGGCATTGACCGCATTGAAGTTCCCCACGCCATTAACGAAGGGCCGGTCACACTGACTCCACGGCCAGGGGGCGGTTTTGATTTGTCGATCGCGGTGCCGGATCAGTAACGGCGTTCAGAACCACCTGGCGGGATAGATCGCATTCCTGTAACGGTGCCTCGCGAGGTACCGTTTTTTTGTTCGCAATTACCTGACAGACAAAAAAATGCCCCGCCAAAGGCGGGGCATAGTCAAGCTAGACTCTTTCGAGTGTTCGCTTAGGGCGTAGTAGCTGCATCAGCGTGACCGTAAACAGCCAGCTTGGTGTCAGTAACCGCCAGGTTGTCGATGGCGAAGGAACCGATGGAAGTACCACCGATTTCAACTGCACCGATAGACATGTCCATATAGACGTTGTTCACGTCGATACGCAACACGCCTGTTTCCGTGGACGCGCCGAGGCCAGCACCCTTGTAGACATCCAGATTTACGTTAGCAAAACCGGCCAGTACCTGAGCTTCCTTGGATGTCGCATCCAGACCGAATTCGCCATCAGCGTCAGCAGACATGACAGAGCCGTCACCGTCATAGTCGAAGTTGGCGCCAGCACCGGTGATCACCATGTCACGGACACCGATACCCAGGAAGTCAACGTCAAAGTCCATATCCTGTACGTCGAAAGCAGCAACGACGTTCAGGTGGTCAGTTTCGGTGTCCACGCGCAAGTCGAGCTGTGCCAGGTTACCGTAACCGCTCATGTTGGAGATCAGCGTGGTGCTGTCTGACCCGGTGCTGCCGGCCAGCAGTTCCATGGAGCCAACGGTCATACCCCAGTCAATCGGGTTGCCGTCCAGGGTGCCCACGTGGATAACTGCGTCGCCGTCATCGGCCACGTCGATATCGATCTTCAACTGATCCAGCAGATCAGTGTAGCCGGCGGCTGCGCCATCAGCTGTCACGCCGGCACCACCAAGAACGATGTCGTTGACCGCGAAGGAGCCTTCATCCGTGTACTTGAACTGGCCGATGCTTACTTTGGTTTCCAGTTCAATGGTCACACCGGCCTGACCGGTGACGTTACCCATTGCACTGTCATCCATTGCCCTCAGGTCAGCGTGAGCCGCGAAAGGGGCAGCGGCGACCGCTGTGGCGAGTGCGATTTTCTTCAGGCCTTTCATATTATCTCCTTGTAAACTCATGTTGTTGTTATCTGAGTTTGTATTTTTGTTGTGGGGTCCCTTACCCCACGACTCCATTTAAGATTGTTTTACAGTCCTAGTCCGTGACTGCATTCACAGTTCTTCACGAGTCGTTTACAACCTGAAACAAACGCGCATTACTTCTCAGTTTCACCCCTGATGAGCCGGCGATTCATTCTTGTCGTCGTAAAACATCTGGAAAGGCTTTTCCCTGGTAACCGCCTGTGAGAACGACACTTCCCCACCATCCAGGCGGAAAGGCACTACCTTGTTGGCGGAAATGCCGAGGCGATGCTCGTGCTCTATAACCAATGCCTCGGCATCCTCACCATCTTTAACCTTGCCGGTATAAAGTATGACTGCCGCATTGATTTTCCCGCGGCGTGCAATCGACTTGAGCGCTGCCCGGTACATCAGAATCCTCACCTGGGCGGGCGCCTGCCCTGCCTGATCATCAATATTGATTCGCTTGATGGTCTCCCCATCCTCCAGCAGCATCCAGGCCGCTGGCATGTTGGGGTCGTTATCACTTAACTCGCTGGCGTACTCTTCCGTTGCTTTTTCCGTGAGTTTTACCAGTTGTTGTTGACCAATAACGGCGAATTTTGCCAACTCTTCCTTAGTCAGCATGCCATCAGAGAGTACGCTGTTCTCCGGTATTTCGACGGCCAGCGTATTGTCCTGAGAAAACGCTAGAGGGGATGTGAGAAAAATTGCGGTCAACGCCATGTTGACCAGTGACTTGTTGAGGTTTGTCATCCTAATCTTCCTTATTATTTTCAATCGGTTTCCACACGACACCCCCGGAAGTCGGTTAAAATAGATTTACCAGCCTGTCCGGAGCTGAGGAATGTCCGCTCTATTAGATCAGCGGGAGTTCGGAACCGACAACGCCCGTTTTGTGGGCTGATTATCATTCTTCTACATTTGTTATGGGGTTAGTTTGAACCTGCCTGTTTCCAGACCCATTACCAGCGAAGAGTACAGCCACCTATTGGGCCATGCCTGCGAGGAACCCGACTTCGCTTATATCGGGAGCGTTGGATCCGGCGAGCCTCGGGGCGTCATCTGTGGGTTTTCCGCCTGCGCCTACCGCTCCCTGGAGATCAGCCCGGGCCGGTCCGCAGCGGCCGATCTCCGCAAGCTCGCCGGGCAAATGGAGGAAGCATCCCGGCACTATGCCACGCCCAGGAATGAAGCCGGGGAACACCTGACAGGCGGCTGGATTGGTTTCCTGGGGTATGAACTGGGCTACGTAAAAGAGAAACGCCTGATTGACCAATGCCCCGGCGTTGATGTTCCGCTCATGCATGCCGGCCTGTACCTGTGGTCTGCCAGCCATAACAGGGCAAGCGACAGCTACTATTTGTGGATCCACCCTGAATGCCCGGGAAACATCCGAAAAAGACTCCAGGAATGGCTGACAGGCGACCCAGCCTCACCGGATAAGAAGTGGCGTATGCCTACTCCGTTTACGCCGACCCAATCCCGGGACGAATTCGTAGCAAGCGTAGCAGCGGTTCGCCAGTACATTGAGGCCGGCGACTGTTACCAGGCCAACCTCTCCCAGGAGTTCAAGGGTCGCTATTCCGGCAATTCATGGCAGGCCTTCCGCGCGCTTTCAGACGCCAACCCCACGCCGTACAGTGCGTTCATCCGGACTGGCAGGCATTCAATACTCTCGATTTCTCCAGAACGCTTTTTGGACATCCGGGGAAAGACCGTTCACACCAGTCCGATCAAGGGCACCCGCCCGCGCGGTGCAACCCCCGAACAGGACGCGGCCCTGGCGGACGAGTTACGTGCCTCGGAAAAGGATCGTGCAGAAAACCTGATGATCGTGGATCTACTCCGGAACGACCTCGGTGTCAGCGCAGTGACCGGAACCGTGGCGGTAGATCAGTTATTCGCCCTTGAGTCCTACCGCAATGTTCATCACCTCGTTAGCCATATCCATGCCACACTCAAGGAGCATGTCTCACCGATAAAAGCACTTCTGGATGCCTTCCCCGGCGGCTCCATAACCGGAGCGCCCAAGATACGGGCCATGGAAATCATCCGGGAGCTGGAACCCCACTGGCGCGGCCCCTATTGCGGATCGGTGTTTTACTGGGGTTTAAACGGTGTATTGGATAGCAATATCGCGATCAGGACCCTGCTTTGTGATGACGAAGGGACCATACGATGCTGGGGAGGTGGAGGGATCGTTGCCGACTCCGATCCGCAGGCGGAGTATGAGGAGACGCTGACCAAAGTCCGGCCGCTTATGGAGTTTCTTGAGAAACTGGTGTTGTGAGTCAGATTCCGAAGTCGGGTTACGCTTTGCTAACCCGACCTACGGCGGTTCTCATGTAGGTCGGATTAGCCGCAGGCGTAATCCGACACAACAATCCACCCCAAAAACTCAGGCGCTGTGAACCGCACTGGCCTTGAGGAACTCCTGCCTGAGATCGTCAAACGTGTGAACCGCCGGGAACTGTGGGAACTCGTCAATGACGTTCTGCGGGGCGTGGAACAGGATGCCGGCTTCCGCCTGGCTCAGCATGGTGGTGTCGTTGTAGGAATCCCCGGCTGCGATAACCCGGTAGTTCAGCAGCTGGAATGCCCTGACCGACTGGCGTTTGGGATCGCGCTGGCGCAGCAGGTAATTGGTGATCTGACCGTTTTCCGCCACTTCCAGCTTGTGACAAAGCAGCGCCGGGAAGCCCAGCTTGGCCATCAGCGGCATGGCAAATTCGTAGAACGTATCGGACAGGATGACCACCTGGAAGCGCTCACGCAGCCAGTCCAGAAACTCACTGGCGCCGGGCAGCGGGTCCAGTTCACTGATCACTTCCTGAATCTGGGGCAGACCATAACCGTGCTCGTCCAGCAGCCGCAGGCGCTGCTTCATCAATACGTCATAATCAGGGATATCGCGGGTGGTGGCCCTCAGTTCCTCAATGCCGGTTTTTTCCGCAAACGCGATCCAGATTTCCGGGATCAGTACTCCTTCGAGGTCAAGGCACGCGAGTTCCACAGTGGTCTCCTGATTGTCATAGTCAGTGTTTCCGGCGGCCAGCCTGGACGCTCGGGTTTCAATGGGCCCGTATGATAAGAAAATCCGCCGCCGAATGCATCGTGCTTCTTGCCCGCTATAAGGATATACGACCACATTCCTTTAGCCCGGCGCGCCTTAATGGTAGATTTATCACACATTTATGAAGGACTAAGCTTTTCATGACAGACATTGGCGCGTTACAGCAGGAACTCGCAGGCCAGAGCCCCCGGGCCATTCTGAAAGCGGCCCTGGCGAAGTTCGATAATATTGCCATCTCCTTCAGTGGGGCCGAAGACGTGGCCCTGATTGAAATGGCCCACAAGCTCACGGATAACCTTCAGGTGTTCACCCTGGATACCGGTCGCCTGCATCCCGAAACCTATGAGTTCGTGGAACGGGTGCGCAAGCATTACGGCATTAACATTGAGGTGATGTTCCCGGATTCGCAGGAAGTAGAGGATCTGGTCACCCGCAAGGGTATGTTCAGTTTCTACGAGGATGGCCACTCCGAATGCTGTGGCATTCGTAAGGTCAACCCGCTCCGCCGCAAGCTGGCCACCGTCGACGCCTGGATTACCGGACAGCGCAAGGACCAGAGCCCGGGCACCCGCAACGATGTGCCGGTGGTGCAGATAGACGAGGCCTTCTCCACGGACGAACGGCAACTGGTGAAGTTCAATCCGCTGGCGGACTGGACATCAAAGGAAGTGTGGGACTACATCCGCATGACGGAAGCCCCATACAACAAGCTGCACGACAGAGGCTTCGTCAGTATCGGCTGTGAGCCCTGCACCCGGCCTGTACTGCCAGGCCAGCACGAACGTGAAGGCCGCTGGTGGTGGGAAGAGGCCACACAGAAAGAATGTGGCCTGCACGCAGGGAATCTGATCGCCAAAGACGGTCAGTAAGTCGGCAGCTCGACATCCCGGAACAGCTCTTCGATTTCCGATCGGCTGCCCTGATGCGCAACCGCCTCATCCACCCTCTCCTGGGTGAGATGGGGTGCGAAGCGCTGGATAAACTCGTACATGTAACCGCGCAGGAAGGTGCCCTTACGGAAACCGATGCGGGTGACGCTGGGCCGGAACAGCTTGCGCGCGTCCAGGGCAACCAGATCGGTATCAACCTTCTCGTCAAATGCCATGCTGGCTATGATGCCTACACCCAACCCCAGGCGGACATACGTCTTGATGACATCGGCATCGGCGGCGGTAAAGACCACCTTTGGCGTTAATCCCTGGGACTGGAACGCTTCATCCAGCTTGGAGCGACCGGTAAAGCCAAAGACATAGGTGACCAGCGGGTACTGCGCCAGCTCCGGCAAGGTTAACTCGGATAGTTTGGCCAGTGGGTGGTTCCTGGGCACGATCACGCTGCGATTCCACTTGTAGCAAGGCATCATGATCAGGTCATTGAACAGCTCCATGGCTTCGGTGGCGATGGCGAAATCCACCGCGCCGTTGGCCGCCATCTCCGAAATCTGCATCGGGGTTCCCTGGTGCATATGCAGAGACACGTCCGGATAGGCCTCGATAAAGCCACTGATAACCGGAGGCAGCGCGTACCGGGCCTGGGTGTGGGTAGTGGCAATACTGAGATCGCCCTTGCGCTGGTTGCTGAACTCCTGGGCAATCTTTTTGATGCCCTCTACCCTGCGAAGTATTTCCCCCGCTTCACGGATAATGATTTCCCCGCCCGGGGTGATCCGCGTCAGGTGTTTACCGCTGCGGGCGAACACCTCGAGACCAAGCTCATCCTCCAGCAGTCGAATCTGTTTGGAAATACCCGGCTGCGAGGTAAAAAGACTCTGGGCGGTGGCAGATACATTGAGATCATGGTGCGCGACTTCCCAGATATAGCGCAACTGTTGTAATTTCATCGACCCTGTTGCTCCCTGAATTCCCGGAAAACTCGGGCTGCGTTACCGCTGTGCTTCAGCCCACACTGATAAAACACAGAATACGCATAAAAATTTCATTTTTCATTCTTTTTTGGTATACACAATACCTTCCCACTCAGTTTAGACCAAAAACCGAATAACGCTGCATTCCTAATGCCCTTTTGCAGCCAGCACCCTTGACTTCAGTGTGACAAAGCACACAATCCGAAATCGATACTTCAAGTGCATTCAGGGATACGATGCTGCTGACCACCAAGTTCCTCAGACCCACCTCCGACCCCCGCGCCGTCAGTCGGGAACGGCTGTGCAGTCTGTTGCAACCCGGCTTCCAGAAACGGCTCAACCTTGTGGTTGCGCCGGCCGGGTTTGGTAAAACAACATTGGTGAGCCAGTGGTGCACGCAGTTGGGCACGTCGACCGCCTGGCTCTCCCTCGATGAACATGATGACGAACCCCGGCGCTTCTGGCAGTACATGGCTGGCGCGTTTGAGCACAGCGGGCTGGCAGGTATGGACCTCTGCCGGCAACATCTCAGCCACTGCTCCCTGCAGGAGCTGGAGGGGCCCATCACCAGTCTCATCAATGCCCTCGCCGCAGATGGCGCCCAGTGGTCGCTGGTGCTGGACGATTTCCACTTCATCCGGAATACCGATATCCAGCGCCAGTTCTCCTATTTTGTGGACTACCTGCCGCCGGGGGTCACGGTAACGCTCGCGTCACGCACGGAGCCTCCCCTGCCCCTGTCCCGTTGGCGAGTCCGGGCGTGGATCGAAGACATTCACCCCGGTTTGCTGGCGTTCTCCGAGGAGGAATGCCAGCGTTTTTTCCGGGAAACCATGGGGCTGGACGTCTCTGAGCAGGAAGTCCGGAAAATCTGCCGGAAAACCGAGGGCTGGGTAGCCGCCATGCAGTTGTCGGCACTCTCCGGGTTCAACAGGTCCACTCGTGAATCCTCGGCTCCGCCTATTACCGTCGATGTCGATGAGCGTCGCATCAATGACTATGTCCTGAGCGAGGTGCTGGAACAGCAGCCCGGGGATATTCGCGACTTTCTGATCAGTACGGCCTGTTGCCCCAAGCTCTGTTCAGCGCTGTGTGATTCGGTACGGGGGGCATCGAACAGTCAGTCTCTGCTCGAACAACTGCTGCGGCAAAACCTGTTCCTGATCCCCCTGGACACGCGCAACCACTGGTTCCGGTACCATGACCTGTTCCGGGACGCGTTGCTGCAGCGGGCATGGGCGCATGACCCGGACATGGCCGAGCAGCATTGGCAGCGGGCAGTGACGTGGTTGCTCAACCATGATCACGTGCAGGAAGGCATTGCCCAGATCGTTCGCCAACAGGACTGGGCCTGGCTGGCACGGGTTCTCGCGGAGCACGGCAATAACCTGATTCACGGCGGCTATCACCTCCCCGTTCTCAACTGGCTGGACTCACTACCGACCGACGTGGTGGATGACAGCCCGCAACTGCAAATGTTGCGGATCTGGGCCCTGTTCTTTGCCAACCGCGTGGAGATGCTTGAGCCGCTGCTTTCGAACCTCGAGGATATTCTGGATAAACGGGTGGCCGACTCCCACCCGGATGCCGAGGGCGCCCTGGGCCTGCAAAGCGAAATATCCCTGATCCGCTCCTACCTTGCGCGTACCAGAAACGATGACAAGAGCGCCAGTGATCTGACACGTCAGGTACTCAGGGATATCGACCATACCCGCATCCCCCTCAAGTCCGTCACCTACTACGGTGTCGGCCTGGACCACTACGGCAAGGGAGACCTGCCTTCCGCCAAAGAGGCGCTTCGTTCCGCGGTCCGCTATGGAGAACTGGAACGCAAACCCAGCACCGTGCTCTCCAGTGGCGGCCTGCTGGCCTGGATTCAGTACAATCGCGGCGATATCGATGACGCCCTGGAAACCTGTACTTCAGTTCGGCGCTGGGTGGACCAGCAGTATACCGATCCGGCTCAACCCAGACTGATTTCCTGCTGGCAGAACAGCGCGCTGACGGAAATATACCGCGAACGTAACGAACCGGAACTGGCGGCCTCTCACCTTGCGCCGCTGCTTGACCATGTCACTAACGGTACCGAACCCGGGCAACACGTTGTTATTCAGTACGTGCGGGGCCATCTCGCCTTCAGCGAGGGCCGTTACCAGGAAGCCATCGAATCCCTCGAGGACGCCGCCACGGTCGCCCGGCGGCGGCGCGATCATATCCTGTTCGAGCCTCCTGCCTGTTCCGCATTGCTTGCCCGGTGTTACCTGGCAGCCGGCCAGCTTCAGCGGGCACAACAGTGGGCCCAATCCGTCACCGATGAGCATTTTTCCAACCCCCTGAACCGGGAGCAGAACCAGATCAGTACGGCCAGGGTCCTGGTGGCTGCGGCCCGCCCGGCGGAGGCCATGTCGATACTTGCGCCGTTACGTCTCAGTGCTGAAAAAGATCAGCATTTCCGACACCTGGTGGAGATCCTGACGGTTTACGGAGAGGCCCTGCATGTCGAGGGGAAAACCTCAGAGGCCAGCCAGATGTTGGCTCAGGCGGTGCAGAAGGCCGCGGATGCCGGATTTATGCGATTGTTCGCTGAGGAAAGTCCCACTGTACGGGAGCTGTTGATGGAGTTGCCCGCCCTGCGAGCGTCTTCCGGCTGGAACAGCCGTTTGCTGGCGATGCTTCGCGGTATCAGCAGCCCGCCAGCGGGCCAGGAATACGCCCCGGGCAGGGATAACGTCGAGACAATGACCGCTTCTGGCGAGATCCTTGCGGAACCCCTGAGCCAGCGGGAACAGGAAGTGCTGACACTGATCAACGAGGGACTGGCCAACAAGGATATCGCCAACCGCATGAACGTTGCCCCTGCGACCGTCAAGGCACACATCCGTAACCTTTACGGCAAACTTGGGGTCAGCCGCCGGACCGAAGCCCTGGCCAGGGCCCGGGAACTCGCCTTACTGGATTGACCCGGATGGGCGGTTCGCTTTTGTGATGCGGATCACATTATTGGCGAACTATTGCGCCCCACTACGCCCTTTGGACGATCCGTCTAAGCCCCTTCTTCTTCTATGATTCATTTCACGGTGAGGCGCGCCCTCACCAGGAATTCTGAAACTTCAGGCCTTCAGATTCCTTGTTCCGCGTTGTTTTCGACGCCCGGGTTCGATTCAGAACCCCTTTTGACAAGAGCCATTCCCAACCGGGATGGCTCTTTTTTTATCGCTCACTGTTCGATAATACGGCGAAAAGGCGGCAAGGCATCCAGTAGTAGCTGTCCATAGCGGCGAGAGACAATCCGCCGGTCAAGAATGGTGACCCGACCGGTATCCTGCTCGGTCCTCAGCAACCGCCCGACAGCCTGGACCAGTTTGATGGAAGCATCCGGAACGGTTATTTCCATAAACGGGTTTCCGCCCCGCTGGGACACCCATTCCGCCAGACTCGCCTCGATCGGATCGTCCGGTACGGAAAATGGCAGGCGGGTGATGATCACGTGGCCGAGGTATTTTCCGGGTAAATCGATGCCTTCAGCAAAACTGGCCACCCCGAACAGCACGCTGGGGCGCCCTTCGTCCACACGGCTGCAATGCTGGCGTAATACTTCGCCCTTTGCCATATCGTCCTGGGTAATGATCAGGTCCGGATACTCCGGCGCCAGGGCGTCGCGAACGAGCTGCATCTGGCGGCGGGCGGTGAACAGTACGAGCGTGGCCTTTTCGCCCACCCAAAGATCCGGCAGGCGTGACACCAGGGCATCGGTAAAGGCGTCATCGGTTGGCATCGCCGTCATGGCAGGTACCTCTACCGTGGCCATTTCGGCGTAGCGGAAGGAACTGGGAACCACCAGGAAGCGGCTGGCTTCCGGCAACCCCGCCCGCGCCTGCAAACGGTCAAAACGCCCAAGCGCCGTCAATGTGGCGCTGGTCAGCACAGCGCCATAAGCACGGGACCAGAGCCTGGAATACAGCAGGTTGTCGGCCAGCACCGGACTGCTGTACAGGGTAATGTCCTCGGCATGGTCCCAGCGCTGGCGAATGGCCCAGCGAGCCGCGGGCGGGCTTTTTGCCTTCGGTTTTACCTGAATCTCTTCCCCGTCGGCCTCATCGGCGTCAGCAGGCCTGGCCCCGGAGGTCTCACACCAGGCTGCCCACAGCCTTAGCTGATCCTCAGATCTGGCATGAAACGAACCAATGACCGGGTACCAGGATTCCGCCGTTTCCCGGTCCACATCGTGTTCCTTGCGCTCATCAAACGCTTTCTGGAGCTCATCCACCAGAACGCCCAGCTGTCGCACCAGGTTGGCGGTCGCAATTCTGGCATCGGCAGCCAGCGCCGCCAGGGCTTCCGGTAGCTCTCCGTCCGGGTATCGCCACTGTGCTGAACGACGTTCTTCACTGAATTCCCAGCCGGTATTCTGCTCCGCCTCGTTGTAGACGTCGGTCAGAGCCATATCAACCCCCCGCGACGCCTCACTGACCCGATCAATGGTTTTTGCGGCCAGGGTCGATGGCGCCAGGAACGGCTGCATTTTCCCCATAGCCTGGGACAGTTGTTTCAGCCACTGCCGCGTCGCGTTCAGCGGTACGGACGCGGCGAAATGGTTCAGCGCCTTGTCCGGGAGGTGATGGGCCTCGTCGAAAATGAACAGCGCGTTTTCCGGCTCCGGCAGAATCGCTCCTCCGCCAAGGGCCAGATCCGCCAGGACAAGGTCGTGGTTGGCCACCACAATGTCGGCGTCGTCTAGATCTTTACGGGCGTCAAAGAACGCACAGCTGTCAAAATAACTGCAGTGGCGGTTGGTACACTGCCGGTGATCAGTGGTGACCTGTCGCCAGATGTCATCGGGAATCTGATCGGGCCAGTGGTCACGGTCGCCGTCCCAGGTCCGGGAGCCATAGCTGGCCAGCATATCCTCGAAAAAGGCGCGGGTTCCCGGCTCCTCGTTGCCGGGTCCATCCAGCAGGAACAGCGGCATGGTATCGCTGTCGCCGTTACCCTCGTCATGGAGGCGGGCCTCAAGCCGGGACATGCAGAGATAGCGCCCGCGCCCCTTGGCCAGGGTCCAGCTGAAATCCTGCTTGCTGTGCTTCCTGAGATCCGGCAGGTCCTTGTGGACGATCTGGTCCTGCAGCGCCACGGTGGCCGTGGAAATCACCAGCGTCTTGCCCAGGGCTTTGGCGACAGGAATAGCCGCAATCAGGTACGCCAGGGTCTTGCCAGTACCGGTGCCCGCCTCCACAACGCAGGCCGACGGCGGCGACGTACGCTGGCCGTCGTTATCGGTGATATCGCCCATATAGCGGGCAATTTCCGCGATCATCAGCCGCTGGCCATACCGGGCCCGAATATCCTTTCCCGCCAGGACATCCCGGTAGGTCTGCTGAATCTGCTGTTTGGTTTCGTCGGTCAGGGCCATCAGCGCGGGCTCACCCAGTCGCGGACCACTCCCACCCGGAACTGGCGGCCATTCTTGCTCAGCACCACGCCCTCCTCGGTAATGCGGTCGACGCGAATGCCGGAAAAGCTGTCACCGGTCCTCATGTACTGGTTGTTGATCATTACCCGCCGCGCGGAAGGATCGGACGAGTAGATATGGCTGTTGAAAATCAAATCGGGAATACTCTTCTGAAATGGCAAAGGGAGTTCGACCAGGTGGGGCACACGCCCCATCGGTTCCTGTTCAGGCAGCGCCGGAACGCTGTTTGCCTCCGTCCGGTTGGGTACGATCACCGTTGGACGAAGGCGGGGCTCCGCCTCACCGCTTTCGGCGAGAGCGTCCATTGGCTCCTCTACGGCCTCACCGGCCGGTTCTGTCCTGGCCGTATCCGATTCCGGAGACGACGTCTGGTTCCCGTCCTGTTGTGGCTGAACCGGGGCCACCGGCTCCCTGGCTGCTGCTTCCGGCGCGGAGTCTGACACACCGGCGCGCTCTCCCACACTCTCACTCGCACTCTTCCCAGCGCTCTCATCGGTGGCGGGCGCGCCACCGGGCCAGAAAATCACCGCCAGCACGATAGCATTAATAATCAACGCGACAGCCACCCAGACGGCGGCTGGTACCGTTTTTTTGCGGGGCTTGTGGATCAACTGGACCTGCTGGCCCAGGTCCGGAATCTTTCCCTGGCGACGCTCGGTTTCGGATTTCCGGAGAGCATCCAGTATATAGGACATCAGTCATCCCTCCGTGCCAGATCCGTTGGCGACAATCTTGGTCCGGATTCGTTCAGGTCATTGTTTATCTGGATAACCGTCATGGCGCCTGCGATACCATCAACCGTCAGCCCCTTCTGCCGCTGGTACCAGCGTACCTGCTCGCGGGTTACCATGCGCTTGACCTGGTCGCTTTCCTGGCGCCCGTCGGCGTGCAGGTCTGCCAGCTCCATCATTCGGGAGCTGAGCCAGAGTTGCTCGGTATCACTGTCGGTGTTGTCCTCACTATCATCCATGTAAGGCGGTAGTTGCCATAACACCGTAAAGTCACCAAACCAGTAGGGCTCAATGGAGTCAAAGGCCACCACCCTGGAATTCCCGGCCATGGCCAGAGTAACCTGGTCGCCTTCAAGGTGCCGGATCGTCACATACCGGCGCTGGCCCTCATCGTTACGAAGTTCAAGGATGGCCGGCCGGTTCAGATCTTCAAGACTTCTGCGCGCGCCCTGCCGAGCCAGACAGTCCAGACCCCGGATACGTGCGTAGATGCAGGGGTCGGGGTTGTCCGCGGGCTTATACTCTTTTCCCCAAAGTTCAAACAGATCACGGAAAGCTCCAGCCCGGGACTGTGAGTGAGACTCGAACCCGAAATCCAGTGCCGGTTCAGTCTCGGACTCCGTTTCTGACGAACGCTCCGGTTGGACAGGCGCTGGCGGGGTTTCCTGCTCAATGCGCTCAACCCTTCCGCCGACGGGATCACTGGTATCGACATCCGCTTCTACAGGTGCCTGCTCCGTAGAATCATCGGCATCCACCTGCCAACGTTCGAAAAGCCAGGCGGTGCCAACAATCGCAACAAGAATGGACGCGGCCAGGGCGAGATACCGGGGCTTGTTGGTATCCGCCGTCATCGGGCGTGCTGTGGGAGAATGGCCGCCATTCACTTCTTTTGCCGCCGTGCGGATATGGGCGGCTGTGATCACGTGCTCGCCTTCGGCATAAGCGCCCAACAGAGCACGATCACTGATCAGATTGATCAGCCGGGGAATACCGTCACTGGCTTTGAACAGCTTCTTGATCGCCCCCGGGCTGAAAATGTCAGCCCGCAGACCTGCCACGCCAAGACGATACCTCAGATAACCGGGCAGTTCGTCACGCCCAAGGGCATCCAGGTGGTAGCGTGCGGTCACCCGCTGGTTGAGCTGGCGCAGCTCGGGCCGCGCCAGTAACTCCTGGAGCTCAGGCTGACCAAGCAACACAATCTGCAGCAGCTTTTTTTCAGCGGTTTCCAGGTTGGTAAGAAGGCGCAACTGCTCCAGTACATCGGCAGACAGGTTCTGCGCCTCATCAATCATCAACACTTTGTGCCGGCCTGCTGCGTGAGCTTTGAGCAGATCCGCGTTGATCAGGTCCACCAGTTTCTTGATGCTGGATCCCACCGGGTGGGGAATTTCCAGTTCATCGCAGATGGACGACAACAGCTCCCTCGCGGAAAGCCGTGGATTGAGAATCAGGGCAATGTCGACGTTGTCCGGTACGTTTTCGATAAAGCAGCGGCTTACCGTGGTTTTCCCGGTTCCTACCTCACCGGTAATCACAATAAAGCCACCCTGCCCCTGAATCCCGTACATGAGGTGGGCCAGCGCTTCTTTGTGACGCTCGCTCAGATACAGGTAGCGGGGGTCCGGAGCAATCGAAAACGGGGGTTCCCGAAAACCGAAGAAATCGTAATACATGAGAGTCCAGTCAGGTGCTCAGGCGGAGCTTGCAGAAGTCATTGGGGAGGATTTCCCCAACAGGCTTCCCGGCCATCGCGGTATCATACCGCCCGCCTCCGGGAGATGTCATCTCAGGAGGCACCGGAATCTGCATTGCTTACCAGTTTGAGCCCCGCGTTTACCCGTTTTTGCTGATGTTTCAGCCGCCGGATGCATCGCTCAAGGGTTTTGGAAATTCTCGCGTGGGAACGGATCATCGAGATTTTCGGCCAGGTTGCCCGCTCACCCGCCAGAATCATCTCCCGCACGTATTCCGGCTCCGGGTTCGCCAGCATGCGCCGGTAATCCCGCAAGCGGTAGGATGGTGCAATAGTCACATCACCGGAGTAACGCTGAGCCATGATGGTATAGAGCTGGCCGGATACCTGCCGCATGATCTCGGGACGAACCCGCTTGCGGAGATAATCAAACAGGCCCTGACCATGAAACTGAATCTCGGACTTGAGTAAATGCATCGGCAGATTCGCCAGACTGAGCTTTTCGTCCCGGCCGCGGCGATTCAGGAAAGGCACCACGTGGGGGTTGGTCTGGCTGACGATGGTGAAGTTCACGTCGTAAAGATGCATCAGACGTTCAATCGGCAGGTCACTGACCACCGAGCCATCCACGAATTTTAACCGGGACATGTACGGCAGCGAGTTGCCATGGATGTCTTTCTTCATCAGGGTTACCGGCGGGTAAATTCCCGGTACAGCGGCACTGGCCAGCGCGGCACTCCACACCAGAAGGTACGGTGAGGTATACCCACACAACAAGCGGGCCTTCTGATGGGCCTGTACCGGCGATACGCTGAAGTTGATCGAACGCCCCGTCCGCTGGAACGCCTCCTCGAACGTAGACTCGCCGATGTTTGCACGCAGGCAGGCCTTGAGCTGATCCTGGTCCATCAGCCCGTCACCCTGCATCGCACTGATCAGCCCGCGCCATTTCCAGGCTTTCAGATTGTGATTCTCCGGCACCAGCATTTCCGGGATTTCCGCATCGGTATGAACCCCCAGGATTCCGGCAATAATCGCTCCAATACTGGACCCCGCAATTACCTGAGGCAGCAGCCCCTTCTCCCACAACGCCTTGATCACGCCAAAATGGAACATACCCAACGTCGCGCCGCCGCTCAGCAACAGCGTCGGGCGGCCGTAGCTGGTCAGGGTATCCCGGAAGAACTGCAGCTTCTCCGCCACTGGGAACCCGGGCACCGGGTGATCACAGAGGAAATCCAGCGCTTCACAGACCTGGGTGATGTATTCCTCCACCAGGTGTTTGGTACCCACGCGGGAGCGGCTGTAAAGCGCAGCGTTACCCATGTTGCCGAGGTCATGGTGAAGACCTTCCCGCAACGCTCGCTTCAGACGTTCGAAATCGTTCTGTTGTCGATACTGGCGAAGGTTACTGAGCCGATCGTAGATCAGCTCATAGTGATAGAGGTCAGAAACAAAGTCTTCTTTCCACTCCACATTTCCCTCGAGGAAATCGAGTTCCAGGGCAGCGGCTTTCCAAACTTCATAATTGGGCGCCTCCGCCAGCATCTTTCGAAACTTGCGAATGCGATCATCGGTCATTGCGATCAAAAATTTTCCAGCATCAGATCATCATTGTCTTCTGCAAACGGATCAGACGTGGTTTTGCCATCGTTGATCAGGTATTCCCTGCGTTGCAGATACGCGCTCCTGACAAAAGTATAGCCGTCTCCGGACATAAAGCCTTCTGCGGGGATGAGATCGGCTCGTTTATCGACAATCTGCAGGGCCCTGGCGAAGTAAACTTCCGGCTCCTCCACGGCGTCCCAGGCGGACGGAATAACCCAAAAATCAGTGCTCAGCCCGACAAAATCCCGGGGGTTGGATGGCCCCAGGAGTGGCAGCATCAGGTATGGACCGGACTCAACCCCCCAATAACCCAGGGTCTGACCAAAATCCTCCGGACGTTCCGGAAGCTCAAAAGCCGTAGCGACGTCAATCAGCCCTCCCAACCCGAATACGGTGTTGTAGGTGAACCGACCAGCCGCCACAACAGCGGCCTCGCCCTTGAGCTGGAACAGACTGTTTGCGAAATTACGGACTTCGGAGAGGTTATTGAAAACATTGGTCACAGCCCGGTCGGCGAACCCTGGCATCACCGTACGGTACGTCTGGGCTACCGGCCTCAAGAACCAGTTATCGATGGTCTCATTGAAGGTATAGACCTTGCGATTCCAGTTTTCATAGGGATCACTTTCATTAACCGGCCCGGACATCTCGGGGGCGGGTTCCTGCACGTTTTGGGCGGCCACCTGCGCAGCGCCCCCCACGAATCCGATGAGAGCGGCCAGCACTATGGCAAGTGCCCGGCACCGGGAAAAATAATCTGTCATTTTTGAGCCTGAGGTTGTTAAATCCGTTTCAGTTCGTCGAAAATACCGGCTCTGTTTTTCTTTTTATTCGCTCTCAGGTTCGGAGGAACCCGATGTCAGTACCGGGAAATCTAGTCAACACTTTGTCCGTCCCCCTTCGCTGGGGAGATATGGACGCATACGGCCACGCCAACAATACGGTTTATTTCCGCTTCTTCGAGGAAGCCCGGATCGTATGGCTGAGATCCCTTGAATTAGGCGGACCCGAGGCAGCCGACGGGCCGATCATTATAAAGACCAGCGCCACCTTTCTGAAAGAGCTGAACCACCCGGCCACCGTTGTGGTGAAAACATACGCCGACAAAGCCGGCAATACCAGTCTGGATACTTACCATACCCTGACGGATGCCGACACGGGTGAATTGTATGCAGAGGGTTATGCCAAGATTGTCTGGTTTGACCGGGCAGCCCGCTCATCCACCCGGCTGCCGGACACACTCAGGGCCCTGGCAGCCGAATAGATATCAGCAGGGGCTATCGGCGGCGTACCACTACGCTGCCGATGGAGTAACCAGCCCCGAAGGAGCAGATCACGCCCAGGTCACCGGATTCCAAATCATCCTTGTGTTTGTGGAAAGCAATGATGGAGCCGGCGGAACTGGTATTGGCGTATTCATCAAGAATCACCGGCGCCTCATCGATATCGGCATCGCGACCCAGCACCTTGCGGGCAATCAACTGGTTCATGTTCAGGTTGGCCTGGTGAAGCCACATGCGACGCAGGTCATCTGCCGCCAGTGACAACCCCTTGAGCTGGTTCAGGATCGTTTCCGCAACCAGCGGGGACACTTCCTTGAAGACCTTCCGACCCTGCTGCACGAACAACTTGTCCGGCTTACCAATGCCAGTCTCATCGCCCCGATTCAGGAAACCAAAGTTATTGCGGATGTTGTTGGAGAACTTGGTCTTGAGGCTGGTGCCCAGAACCTCGAACCCCTGCCCTGAAGCTGTATCTTCCTCTCGCTCCACCAATATCGCGGTACAGGCGTCGCCAAAAATGAAGTGGCTGTCGCGGTCACGGAAATTCAGGTGGCCGGAACAGATTTCCGGGCTGACCACCAGCACAGCGCGGGCACTGCCGTTTTCCACGGAATTGACCGCCGCCTGCAGACCAAACGTTGCCGAACTGCACGCCACGTTCATGTCATAGGCAAAACCTTCAATACCCAGGGCGGCCTGAACTTCGACAGAGATCGCCGGGTATGGGCGCTGCATGTTGGAACAGGCAACGATCACCGCATCCACGTCTGCCGCCGTCTTTCCGGCCTGTTCCAAGGCTTCCTTGCAGGCTGCCACCGACATATCACACTGCACGGAGGGCTCATCATTCCCACGCTCGGGGATGTGCGGCGCCATACGCTCCGGATCAAGAATGCCGGTCTTGTCGATCACATGACGACGTTTAATACCGGATGCCTTTTCTATGAAGCTCGAGGAAGAAGGCTGCAGAGCTTCCAGTTCGCCACGGGCGATCTCGTCGGCATGCTGGCCATTATGGATTTCAACGAAGGCGTTGAATGCCTCCACCAGTTCGTCGTTGTCGATGGTTGCAGGCGGTGTATACAGACCGGTTCCGCTGATGACGGCTTTAATCACGCTAACCCCACGTCATGGTAGTGAAAACAAATGAAAGAACGTTCCGCTTATGCACCAAATAGTAACACAGTCCTGATAATTTGCTCGCGCCGACGAAGGTCTCAGACCCGGGTCTTCTCCCACTGGCGGTCCAGCCTTTTAACAGACACCGGCATGACTGTGCCCAACTGCTGGGCAAAGAAAGACACCCGGAACTCTTCCAGCATCCACCGATACAGCACCAGTTCCGGATCCCGTACACCCTGGCGCTGCTGCTCCGCCTGTTTACTGGCGTAACGCGACCAGAGCGGCTCGATCGTGTGAAGAAACTCCCGCTCACGCCCCATTTCCCGCGGCATTTTCTCGAAGCGGACAGACGCCGCTTCGAAGTAGCGGCCAAACTGTTCCAGCCACTGGGTCGGGGTGGCGACCAGAAAGCCGGGATAGACCAGGTTCTGAAGCTGAAATTTCAGGTCCGCCATGCTGTTTGCCTGCGCCAGGCTGATCTTGCCTTTCAGCTGTTTAGCCACGGCATGATAGCCTTTCATCGCCTGATGGAGGTGTTCATCCGCCTGCTCCAGGGCCGGGATGAAATCCCCCCGGCCGCCGTCGAAAATGGCTTCGAACTGTTGCCGGTCACGGGGCAAACCGTCCGACAGAAAGTGCTCCATGGCAGTCGCCACCAGCAAATCATCCAGTAACACTCTGGCCTGCCCCACCGGTGCAAACATCAACGCCGAACCTTTGAAGTACGGAAGTTTTCGTTCCAGATCATCCAGGGTGTTGCCGAACCGGTTAAGCATCAGCCGGGCGACCGCCTTGCGGGTGGCATCCTCCGCGGTCAGCGGGTCCAGGTAGCGGGCCTGTTTCACGGCTTTACCAAGGTCTTCCAGCGCCGGGTAGACCGTCACCTGCATACCGCCTTTTTCGGTCTGGACTGACTTCGGGAGCGACCCGAAATCCCAATCGACATACTCCTGCTCCGACTGGGAGTCGTCAGGTGTCTGGGCAGCGGAGGCCAGGGCCGCTTCGGCCTTGCCTTCAAGCTGGTCCTGCAGCACCGAGGTTTCCCGCCCTTCGGCCATCAACTTGTCGCCATCCCCCATCACCCGGACGTTCATCCGCAGGTGTCGGGGCAGTTCGTCTTCCGGCCAGGCCTCTGGATCGATCCGTACCCCGGTCATTCGCCGCAACTGTTCTCCCAACTGGATTGCCAGGGGTTGATTGGACGGCTGCATATTCTCCAGGGCGGCGTCCACAAAATCCGGTACCGGCACAAAGTTCCGACGCAGCGACTTGGGAAGTCCTTTGACGAGGGCGATGCATTTTTCCCGTAGCAGTCCTGGCACCAGCCACTCAAGCCTGCGTGACGGAATCTGCTTCAGCGCCATCAGCGGCACCTGCAAGGTGACACCATCCCGCTCACTCGTGGGCTCGAATTCGTAACTCAGGGGATACTGCACACCTTCCCACTCGAGATAATCCGGGTACAGCGAGTCCGCTTGTTCGTCCACCGGACGCTGCAGGATATCCTGCTCGGTGAGCTCCATGTTTTTCAGTTCGTCTGCACTGAGGCCTTTCCACCAGGTCTCGAAGTGGCGACCGCTGACTATGTCCTCCGGCAGACGCTGGTCGTAGAACGCCACCAGGGCTTCGTCATCCACCAACAGATCACGACGCCGGGTTTTCTTCTCCAGATTCTCGACCGTATCCAGCAACGCCCGGTTACGCTCGATAAACGGAGCCCGGGAGCGGTAATCACCTTCCACCAGTGCACGCCGGATAAACAGTTCCCGACATTCCTTCGGGTCTACCTTGCTGTATGGGATGCGCCGGCGCGGTACCACATCCAGCCCATACAGGGTGACTTTTTCATAGCCCATGACCTGTGCGCGCTTTTGCTCCCAGTGGGGCTCAAAATAATGGTGCTTCACCACATGCCCTGCCAGCGGCTCGATCCATTCCGGCTGTATGGCGGCCACCATGCGGGCGAAGACACGGCTGGTTTCGACGATTTCCGCCGCCACGATCCATTTGGGGGCGCTTTTGGACACCTTGGAGCCGGGGAACAGGGTCACCTTTCGGTTGCGCGTGGCCAGGTACTCGCGCTTTTCCACCTTGACCGCGACCTGCCCCAACAGGCCTGCCAGGATGGCTTTGTGCAGGGAATCATAAGATGCGGGCTCAGTATTGAAAGCCAGCTTCTGTTCGCGGCAGATCAGGGTGAGCTGACGGTGGATATCCCGCCACTCACGCATCCGCATCCAGGACAGGAAGGTCTTCTGGCAAACCTTCTTGAGCTGATTCTGGGACAATTCCTGGCGCTGTTCCTCATAGAAATTCCACAGGTTGAGCAGGCTGGCAAAGTCTGACTCCTTGTCGTTAAACGGCGCGTGGGCCTGGTCTGCAGCCTGCTGTTTTTCCTGAGGGCGCTCGCGGGGATCCTGAATGCTCAGGCCGGCGATGATCACCAGTGTTTCCGCCAGGCTGCCAAGCTCCGCGGCGGTTACCAGCATCCGCGCCAGCCGGGGGTCCAGCGGCAACCGTGACATGGTGCGACCAAGGCGGGTCACCTGACGCTTGTCATCGACGGCGCCCAATTCTTCCAACAGCTTATAGCCGTCATTGATCAACCGGCGGTCCGGCGCCTCCAGAAACGGGAAATGACGAATTTCCCCGAGGCCGGACGTCGCCATTTGCAGAATGACAGAGGCCAGGTTGGTGCGAAGAATCTCCGGATCGGTGTATTCCGGGCGATTGATAAAATCCGTCTCGTCGTACAAACGGAAGCAAATGCCCGGCGCCACCCGGCCGCAGCGCCCTGCCCGCTGGTTGGCACTGGCCTGGGACACGGGCTCAACCGGCAGGCGCTGAATCTTGGAGCGCACACTGTAGCGGCTGATACGCGCCACGCCGGTGTCGATGACGTAACGAATCCCGGGCACCGTCAGCGAGGTTTCTGCCACATTGGTGGACAACACAATGCGCCGGCCCCGGTGCCCCTGGAAGACGCGGTTCTGCTCCTGATTACTCAAACGGGAGTACAGCGGCAGCACCTCGGTGTGCCTCAGATCCACATGGCGCAGCACCTTGCTCAGGTTGCGGATTTCCCGCTCGCCCGGCAGGAACACCAGGACATCGCCCGGAGGTTTCTTCTCCTGCCGTTCGTGCTGCTCGATTTCGTCGATAGCGCTGATCACCCCGTCCGTCCAGCTCTGGTCGCGGTCATCCTCATCACCGGTCAGGGGGCGGTATCGAACATCCACAGGATAGGTACGGCCGCTGACCTCGATGACAGGCGCATCACCAAAGAAATGGCTGAAGCGCTCCACTTCGATGGTTGCCGAGGTGATGATCACTTTCAGGTCGGGCCGTTTGGGCAGCAATTGGCGCAGGTAACCCAACAGGAAATCGATGTTGAGACTGCGCTCATGGGCCTCATCGATAATCAGGGTGTCGTAGCGATCAAGGAACCGGTCATGCTGGACTTCCGCCAGCAGGATGCCATCGGTCATCACCTTGACCCGGGATTGCTCGGAGGTGTTATCAGTAAAACGAACCTGATAACCCACCTGCTGACCGGTCTGCTCTCCCAGTTCCTCGGCAATGCGCCCGGCCACGCTGCGCGCCGCAAGTCGCCGCGGCTGGGTGTGGCCGATCAGCCCACGGATGCCCCGGCCGCTGTTCAGACAAATTTTGGGTATCTGGGTGGTCTTGCCTGAGCCGGTTTCACCGGCAATGATCACCACCTGGTGTTTTTCAATCGCCTCACGGATGTCATCCACCCGATCGGACACCGGCAGATCCGGCGGAAAGGTCGCGGGCTTGTGCAACGCCTGGCGTTGTTGCACCCGCGCCAGCCCACGATCAAGCCAGCCCGCCATTTTCTCCAGGTCTTTCTGCCCCGGCTTCCCCTTTTTTCGCGCCAATAGCTTGTGGATGCGGGCGGCCTCCTGCTGATTGCAGGCGTCCAGTTGCTCCATGATGGCTTTGACTACAGCCTTGCTGTCCGGCGTGGAAGCCTTATCCGGTGTGGCAGATACTGATTGCGACGGGGTCCGGGACATGAACAGGATTCACCAGTGTCGAGATGGATCAAAAGGAAATTGGCGCCAGTCTAACGGGAACTGCCTGCCTGTTAAACGAAAAAACCCCGCCTAAGCGGGGTTTTCTGGACCGTAAAGCCTGCAAGCGCAGGCTTTAGCCGGGTTTTACTCTCGGCCTTTATCAGGCGTTCGCTTCGTCACGCAGTTCGCGACGCAGGATCTTGCCTACGTTGGTCTTGGGCAACTCGTCCCGGAACTCAAAGTTCTTGGGTACCTTGTAGGCGGTCAGGCGCTCACGGCAGAACTCTTTCAGTTCATTCTCGGAAACACCTTCGGCGGTCGCCACCAGGTATACCTTGACGGCTTCGCCACTCTTGGCATCCGGAATACCCACGGCGGCGCACTCAACCACCTTCGGATGGCTGCTGACCACGTCCTCAATCTCGTTCGGGAAGACGTTGAAGCCGGATACGATGATCATGTCCTTCTTGCGGTCCACGATCCGGATATAACCGTCTTCCTGGATCAGCGCAATGTCACCGGTCTTGAGATAACCATCCTCGGTGAAGGATTTCTGGGTATCTTCCGGACGCTGCCAGTAGCCGCGCATAACCTGTGGGCCCTTGACGCAAAGCTCGCCAGGTTCGCCCAGCGGGGTCTCGTTTCCTTCGTCGTCAATGGTCTTGATCTTCGTGGACGGAATCGGAAGACCAATCGTACCCAGCTGAATAGCGCTGTGCGGGTTGAAGGTCACGACCGGTGATGTCTCGGTCATGCCATAGCCTTCGCTGATTTCACAACCGGTGACGCGCTGCCACATCTTGGCGGTGTCGCTGGTCAGCGCCATACCACCGGAAGAGGTCAGCTTCAGCCCGCTGAAGTCCAGGGCCTTGAACTCGTCGTTATTGCACAGCGCCACGAACAGGGTATTCAGACCCAGGAACGCGGTGAACTTGTGGTTCTTCAGCTCCTTCACGAAGCCAGGAATGTCGCGGGGGTTCGGAATCAGCACGTTATGGGCGCCGGCTTCCAGCATGATCCCGCAGTTCAGGGTAAAGGAGTAGATGTGGTACAGCGGCAGCGGCGCGATCACCACTTCCTGACCTTCCACCACGATGTCTTCCATCATCGGGCGGGTCTGCAGCAGGTTGGCCACCAGGTTGCCGTGAGTCAGCATGGCGCCCTTGGCCACACCGGTGGTACCGCCGGTGTACTGCAACACGGCAATGTCGTCCTGCTTGCATTCAACCGGGGTAAACTTTTCCCGGGCGCCGGCACTCAGCACCGCAGGCAGCTTATGGGCCTGAGGCAGGTTAAACGGCGGCACCATCTTCTTGACGTGTTTGACCACGGCATTCATCAGCGTACGCTTGATCGGTGAATGCATGTCGGCAATTTCAGTCACAATGACATGCTCAATGCCGGTCTGCGGCAGCACCTTCTCGGCGTTTTCCGCCATGTTGGCAAGAACCACCAGAGCCTTGGCGCCGGAATCGTTGAACTGGTGCTCCATCTCCCGAGTGGTGTACAGCGGGTTGGTGTTCACCACAATCAGTCCGGCGCGCATGGCGCCAAATACCACTACCGGGTACTGACTGACGTTGGGCATCTGCACGGCGATGCGATCGCCGGGCTTGAGATCGGTCTTGTTCTGCAGCCAGGCAGCAAAGTTACGGCTCTGGGTGTCGAGATCACGGTAAGTCAGGGTGGCGCCAACAGCACTGAATGCGGGCCGATCGGCGTATTTCTTCACGGCCTGCTCAAATACATCAACCATGCTTTTGTATTTGTTCAGGTCAACCTCACCGGGTACACCAGCGGGGTATTTGTCCTGATAGAACTGCTCGAAATCCATCACCATCTCCTGTTTGGCGCTTGTGTTTATAATGATTTACCAGTGTCGTTGTGATCAGAAAATCAACCCGACAAAAGTATCAGCCGAAAAATGAGGGGGAGAGAATAGCAGTTTTGAGAACAATGAGGTAGTTTTCAGAGCACACCTGTTCTGGACTTTTAATCTGCAAAATCGTGGAGCAACTGATGAGCGAAACGCCGGACACCCTTGACAATATCACCTACGATGAACTGTATGAGGGCGACTCCGCCACCTTTAGCCGCACCCTGACGGAAGATGAGCTGATATTGTTCGCGGCTGTTTCCGGTGACGTGAACCCGGTACACCTCGACTCCGAGTTCGCCGCCGAATCCATGTTCAAGGAACGCATCGCCCACGGCATGTGGAGCGGTTCACTGATTTCCGCTGCGCTCGCCACGGTGATGCCGGGCCCCGGAACGATTTACCTGGACCAGAGTCTGTCCTTCAAGCGCCCCGTCAAGCTGAACGATACCCTCACGGTAAAACTGACGGTGCTGAAGAAGGAAGCGAAAAACCGGGTCGTGCTCGAATGCGACGTTCGCAACCAGAAAGACGAAAAAGTGGTCAGTGGCGAGGCAAAGGTCATTGCCCCGACCAAGAAAGTATCACTGAAGAAGCCCCGCCTGCCGAAGATCATCATCGAGCACTGATCAGCCCGGCAGGAAATCGATCGGGAACTTCACTTTGCGGGCCGCCACGTCGTCGGCCCCGAAGTTGAACAACTGAACCCGGGTCGCGATACGACGTTCAAGTTCCGGGTGATCCAGCTCGGAGCTGACCACCTCACACCGGGAAACCGAACCGTCCGGCTCAATCACCAGCTCCAGCAACACCTTGCCCTCCAGAGTGGGATCCTGCCTCAGCTCACGGCGGTACAGCGAGTACAGCGCGGTTTTCTGGGCATCAAACACCTGGCGGATATTACTCATTCCCCGCTCATCCGGGCCCTGGTCCGGCTTTGCCACCGGCTTCGGCGCCTGCTCAGGGGCGACCGCCACTTCACGGACCTGATGCTCCTCAACCTGTACCTGTTTGGTCGGACCGCGATCGGCCGCAACGCCACCACTGCCACTCAGAGTCTCGCCAGTTCCGGGATGGTCACTCTGTATGTCACGGGAACTGTCGGATACATTGGCAACCAGAGCAGGTTCCGCATCAGACTCAGGGGCGCGCAATGCCGCCAACTGATCCTTCATGGCCAGCAATCCCGAGCGTGAAGCCCTTGCCCTCGCCTGCTCGACGGATTGCGATCCGGTTTCCTCGACCGTCGCCGGAGCTACCGGCTGATGCACCTCTTTCTGACGGTCCGGCGCTGGCTCCTCGTCCACTTTTGCTTCCTGTTCAGGTTCGGTCGGCGGATCCTTGACCGGCTCGGGCACGCGGACCGGCTCCGGCGGGTCTTGTTGCTCAATCAGCCGTGCCAGCCGGGGCGGAACATCCGCAACCTCATTCCGGTCCGGTTCGGGCACCTCCGTCAGCGGGATCAGGATCGCAGGCGGCAGGCACAGCACGAGCATAAATAACAGAATCAAACCGAAACGACCGGTTTCCCCGTTTTCCGGCGTCCAGGGCAGCTCCATCCGATTGCGGCCAGGCTCAGCCATTGCGGACCTCCCCATCGGATTCGACCGCAAGCCTCACCCGGCGGTACTGCTGATCAACGCAGGTCTGCATAATCTTCCGTAACAGCCGGTAGTCGGTGTCGCGCCCGGCCATGATGGTCACCTCGAACCCCTGCTCCGGCACCTCACCCCGGCGCTCACGGTGCCACGCCAGCTCCTCCGACAGGCCCGTCACGACGGCCTCTCCCGTCTCAATGGCGTCCAGATGAGCCACTTCCCGGCCCTGTACCAGAACGGACCGGTCACTGACCTGAACAGTCAGGGTCTCTTCTGCTTTCTGCTGCGCAGAGGACAGAGGCAGCGGAACATCCGAGTTGTTCTGCATGACCTTCACATCGGAGGAGTTGACCATCAGGAAGAACACCAGGATGGTGAAAATATCCATCAGCGACACCAGGTTCAGGCCCCCGGTGCGGTGCATGCGTCGATAATGCCGCTGCATGCGACGGGCCCGGCGAGATGTTTTCATGCCCCCTCCCCTGAATTCCCTTCCGGCGCCTGCGCTACGGCATTGAGTTCGCGATCCGCCGGGGCATCCGCCAGTGCGACATCCGGAAACAGTTCTGCCTCCACACGACTGGCAGCAACAACGGTCGGATAGGAGCGCACGGTATCCATGGCGGTCACCAGGGTCTGGTAGTCAATATCCGGCCCGACCTCAAGCACCACATCCGTCTTGTCCGGCACCCGCGCCTTGATGCGCTTGAGGGTATCGAGCAGGCCAGCGAAGTCCTGTTCGCTTTCCTGTAACGGCAGGGTGCGGATAACGCCACGCTCGCTGTCGGAAATTTCCATTCCTTCGGGAATCAGTGTCACTACCAGCCGCAACTGTTCGGCGGAGGGCGCCTGCCCCGGCTCCATGCCCGGAAACTGCAGCTCAATGGTCCGGATCTGGCTGAACACCATTCCCAGTAACAGTACCGGCACCAGAACAATCATCAGGTTCAGAAAGGCGGTAATATCCAGCTCCGGGCTGTTCAGGGCCCGGCGATGTCTGCGTCTCATACTGTTAAATCCCGGCTCAGGCGGCAGATTGGCTGGCGCCCGAATCTGAAATGATGTTCAGTAACTTCACCCCGGCCATCTCAAAGCTGTCGACGATCTCGTTTGTGCGGGTTTGCAACAGCGCGTGAAACATCAACAGGGGTATCGCAGACATCAGACCGAACGCAGTGGTGTTCATCGCCACGGAGATGCTTTCAGACAACAGCGTGGCCTTCTGGGCCGGATCCGCTGCCGCCACGGCGGTAAACGCGGAAATCAGACCAATAATGGTGCCAAGCAGCCCCATCAGGGTGGCAATATTGGCCAGGGTTGCCAGGTACTGGGTGCGTTTTTCAAGTCGCGGCAACACCTCCATTAACCCCTCTTCCATGGCGTATTCGATCTCTTCCCGGCGGTTGTTGTTCAGCAGCCGCCCGATTCCCGCGCCCATAATGGAGGCAATGGCGCTGTCGGAACTGCTCGCCGCTTTCATCGCGCGCTGATAGTCCCGTTTTTGCAGCAGCGGTAAAATGCCCCGCTCGAAGGCCCGCCGGTTACGGCGGCGCACCGAACCCAGATAAATATAACGCTCCAGGGTTATGGCAAGGCCGATCACCAATACCACGGCGATGGGGTACATGAAGGGACCACCTTCCTGAAAAAAACGAATCACGGTTTCCAGCATGTTCAGACTCCTGCAGTTACTGCGCAGACAGGTATGAATCCGGTGACGGATTCAGGGTTTCACGAAATATCCGATGACGCTCAAGCGCCAAAGGATCCTGGGGTTCAAGTAAATCGGGAGCGTGATCGTCCAGCTCTGCCCGGGGCCTGCGCGGCAGGGTGGGCGGTTGCCAGGGCAGGATGTACAACACGCCGGGATCATCATCCCGGGAGTAATCGGTTATTCCCTCGACGCTCAAGGCCTCGTCAGAACGCTCACCGGGCTCCTCCGCCAGGGCGTATCCGCTGGTCACAACCATTACGATCAAACCCCTCATCAGGGCACCGGGCATTCGACGAACCATCTATTGAAGCCTCCGTTCCAGATCCGCGATCCATCCCGCCACCAGCTTGTCCTCGCTATCGGTCAACGCCCGATAGCGGCGGTAGTGATCCAGTGCAGTGTCGAGCTCAAACAGATAGAGTTCGGAGATGACCGCAAGGTTGTAATGCAACTCGGGAGTTTCCGGGGCTAATTCGATACCGGAGCTAAGCAGCCTGGCGGCTTCCCGGAACTGCCCTTGCTCCCGTAATGTCAGTGCCTGGTTGTTCATCGCCACGATGTCTTGCCTGGTGAGGGTCTTTGCTTCAGAGCTTTCCAGAGATGGCTCGTTACCCGGCTGGCTGGCACAACCAGCCGTCAACAGCAGGACAATCATTGCTACCAGAGAGCGGATGTCAGGCATCATCAGGCTCCTCTTGCGTCATCCAGCGCACCTCCCGTGCGTATCGTCCGGGAAAAAGCGTTGCCAGGGCTTCCAGGCTCTTCGCTATCCATTCGCTGTACTCCCCATCCGCCAGCCGCTCATGATTGCGGGCATGAAGGTCGATGGCTTTCTCTTCAAACGGGTAGGCTTCTTCCTCAAGCAGCATCTGGTATTGCGCCTGCTCAAGTTCATTCAGCGTTTCCGGGATGTCAGACGTCATCAGGTCAGCCGCGAGGGTCCGATAGAGTTCGGCGTGGCGGAACATGGCTTCGGACTGCAGCCTTTCCCCATCCAGCCGGCTGGCCTCGGCGAAGCGGTCCCGGGCCTGCTCAAGCGCAGCCTGTTTGCGTGCCAGTGATTGTTCCAGGGGGTGGACAAGTGCTATGGCCTCAAACTCCATGGCGGCTGATTGCCCCAGCGCCATGGCCGCATCAGCCGACCATCGCAGGGTGTCAGTTGAATGCCACTGGCTGCCGAGCTCAGCGCTCACCAGTTGTTCCCGATACAGACCGGGTGATATATCCGACTCCAGCAATCGCTGGCGCATAGTCTGACGCTGGATATGCTCGCTGGCGTTGGCGGACTGCCCGGGGCCGGCGAGGTATTGCTGATAGAGATCGTTGCGACGATGCACCGCGCCGCCCTCGTGGAAGAACTCCGCTGCCCGCAGCTTTCGGGGCCAGGCATCCACCTCATGGGCGACCGCATCCATCAGTTCCGATGCGGCCCGGACAGGCTGCCCAGACCTCGAGTAGGCCAGTACCAGTTTATCGCTGATTGCGGCTGTCAGGCCGTGTGCGGGGAAATCGGAACGGAACCGGGTCAACTCGTTGATCGCAGCCGGCCATCGTTCCGCCTGAAGCAGGCTGTTGGCAGCATCGTAGCGTCCCTTGATAGCAATATCGGAACCCGGTAATACCTTCCCCACCCGCTGGAAATGCGTCACGGCGGAATCGGTATCCCCCGCTTCCAATGCGGCCTCTCCCTGACGGTAGACCGCAGTGGCCAGCTGCCGTTGTAATGCTTCCACCTCATCCGGATCAATCCCGGTCAGGCGATGCTCTTCAATCAGCGTTGCGGCGTTGCGCCAGGCATGCTCTGCCTGCCCATGGCGAGCGGCTCTGGTATGGACTTCGCCAAGCACCAGCCAGGCGCTGTACGTCTCCTCCGGAGTTGCGGAAGTCTGGGCCTGGACTCGCTCAGCAAAACGGCGTGCATCGCCGTAAGCTTCCTGCTCCAGCCAACGGTTGGCAATATCAGCATTGAGACCGGAAAGCCTGGCATCACCCGGAAAACGATCCGCCAGTCGCTCCGCCGCCAGGGACAATTGCTGGAGACTGGTCTCATAGGCTATCCGGCTGTCGAGTCCGTTCCGGTGAATGGTGACGGCTGCCCAGGCGGCGTCATCTGCATCAGGGTACGAGTCGAGGTGATAGGCCGCCTGCAGGTAGTTATCAAGGGCATTCTGGTACTGCCCCGCCTGTAGCCGGGCGTCGCCTGCCAGCCTCAGTAAGTCACCCGTGTCCGGCGCGCGCTTACTGAGCCCTTCGTAGTAAGCCGCCGCCTTCGCAAAGTTGTTGCCAGACGCACTCTCACCCTGCTGGTAATAATAATCCGCCAGCCTGCGGCTCAGCGTCTGCCACAGCGCCTGATAGGACTCCGACAGCTTGCCGTACTGCTGATCATTTCCATACGCGGCAACGTAGGCTTTCCGCGCTTCGCGAACGCGGTCGGGGCTACCGGCCATGGACCAGACATCAATTATCTGTGCCATAAAGGCCGGCGCCTCGGGGTGATCCGGCTGCCACTGGACAAAGGCCTGGTTGACCGCAACGCTGTCTGCGAATCTGCCAAAGCTGGCGTAATGGTCCGCCAGCCGGTCAAAAATCAGATAGTCATAGGATCTGGGTCCGCCGCCGGCCAACCAGGCAGTCAGGGCGTCAATTCCCCTGGTCTCAGCGGCCATCAACGCCAGTACCCGCAAGGTATCATCGACGAGTTCTGTATTACCCGCGGACAAATCCATCATGCTGGTGGCATCCGGCAACTGCTGATCAAGCACCGCCATAAAGGTTGAGGCCGCCCGGCTCCATGCGGCCTCACCCTGTTTGTACTGGCTCCAGCCCTGCATATAGCGGGCTTTGAGTTTGAGCCTGTCGCCACCGGCCCCCGAAAACAGCCGGTTATATTCCGCCTCGGCTTCGGCGTATGCCGCCCGGGAAAACGCAGCTTCCGCGATCCGGAAACGGGCCTCGGGAACCAGCGGTGATTTCGGGTACAACCCGGTTAACTGCTTCAGCCGTTGAATGGATTCATCACCCTGCCCCACATAGGCATGGGCTTTGGCCATCTGGTACAGCAATTCGTCCAGCTTTCCTTGGAACGACCCGCTTTCGATGATTGATTCGTAACTGTCGAGGGCTTGCCGGTACAGTCGTTGCTCTTCCGCGTTATCCGTCTGAACCACCTGGCCAGACACCTGCTGAATGTTTGCCAGGCGGTTCAGGGCATCAATCCGGACTTCCGGTTTATCGGACGAGTCAAACAGGCGCTGGTAGCGTCTGGCTACTTCCCTGGGTGATATGGCCGGCATCGGGCGGGACTCGAACTTCAGGAATACCGGCCGCATGTCGGCAATGGTTTCACCATCACGGCCGAGTTCCACCCGGAATGACTCCTGGGCACTGACTCCGGACACACCGCCTGCCGCCAACCACAGCGCCATCAACGACCATCTTGGCACCTTCATTCCTGCACACACTCTCATCACTGGCCACCCTTTTCGAGCGATTCCAGCGCCAGATACTCGTACAAATGAGCAATCTGCTGTTCGGTTTTATCCAGCCCATAGCCCATCCTTTCATCCTGCCGGGCGACGAACGCCAATGCCTTTTCATCAAGGACGGTTTCCGCCCGCACCCGCAAACCGGAGGCACGCGACTGCAGCGCACCAAGTCTGGAAATGGCGGCCTCAGTGCGTGTCAGCAAGCGCTCAAGCACCGTATTCCGTTGTGCCAGCCTCTCATCCAGTGCCACCAGGGAAGATTCACTACCCCCCAGCACATGCCCTGTCGTGGTCAGAGATTTCAGTTGCTGCGGATCACTGATCCTGGCCTCCAGCTTTTGAACCCGGGCGCGTAACTGGCCAACCCTATCCATCAGCATGGCCTTCCGGTCACTGGCGGCTGCCGGGGATGTCGCGAGACGGGTTGTCAGAGAATCGCGGAAAACGCGAAGGTGGCTCACTTTTGCTTCCAGCGAAGCTGCAAGCCCGGTGAGCTCCGACACCCGTGCAACGGCATCCTGAGCCGCCGGGCTTTCCATGAACCTCAGCAGGTAAGCCATGCGCGGCTGTGTGAGGGTGCGGTTATCCGCCAGAAACCATTGTGCGTCGGAATCCCGGGCATCCTGAACCAATGCTTTCCAGGCGCCATCCTGACGAATGCGGGAGGCCAGCTTACGCAGGGTCACACGCTCGCTTTCAAAGGATGCATTTGCGGCAAGATACGCTTCACCCGCCTGCCCCAGATAACCGGAGAGGTCATAACCCTGCCCAATTCCCAGCCAGGCATCTTCTACCCCGGGATACGCCAGGGGGTACTTCTTCGCACGGTGCCAGGACTGCATTGCTGCACGATGGTTGTTCCGCGCAGCCAGCGCCAGGCCATGGAAATACAAGGCGCGAGGGGTGTAGTAGCTGTTGAGGGGCACCTGCTCAAGAAACCCGATGGCCTTCTGGTACTCTTCCTCCAGGTAAGAAAGGTAGCCCGCCCGCACCAGAAGCTGACTTCTCAGATTGGTGCTGCGCTCGCTCACGGTATCCTGCTCAGACATCGCAAGAGCGACGCGAAGGGCAACCAGTGCACGGGTCGGATTGAGATCCCGCTTGCTATAATCCGCCGCCAGATTCATGTAACCAAGGGCGGCCCAGTAACCGGCTTCCATGCCTGACAGAAGCTGCCCCGCCCTGTCCCGATGACCTGCCCGACGTTCCAGTTCCGCCTGCTCGTAGATCGCCTGCTGACGAACCTCGTCACTCCGCCCTGACGCCATCTGAGCCTTGAGCCAGGACTCCGGATCTTCGCTGAGATTGCTCGCGTAAAACTGAGCGCGCTCCGGCTGTCCCGAGGCCAACGCGAACCTGGCAAGGCCGGCTGCCAGCGATTGCTGCTCACGTTCGCTGGCCGCAACGGAGGACAGCAGCATTGCAGCAAGCAGCACCGTGAACCCGAACCACCGCACACAACCTCGCCAACGACGGTATACCAGACTGACAACCATGCCCCTACTTCCACTCCCTGAAAGAAACCTGCGGCTCGTAATCCGGCGCCCTTGCATCCAGGGATACCTGGATACGATATTCCCCTGGCAGCTTGCGGAAACGGTGGGTTGATTCCCGTCTGACGTAACGATCATCCGGGGCCCGGGCAGTCAGCACCGTTTTGAGGACATGGTCACCGTGGGGAAGATTTCCGGTATACAGCTGCTGAACACCACCCTGCTCAAGGGCGCTGAGTTCCCGATCTGAATAGAGGTGAGACGCAACCGGCGTGTCATCAACGTAAAGCTCTACGGAATCCAGCGTCAGGGCATCTTTGCGGGCAAGTGTCAGAAATACTGTCACCCGGGTATCGGCTGGATGGAGAATGCCTTCCTCAAGCGCGAAAACCTCCACCGCCAGGCTTGCGACGTCGGCCTTGAGCTGACTGATCTCTGCATCCAGCTCATTGGCAGCCACATGGCTGGGGAACAACAGGGTATGGCCAAGAATGACCAGTAATATGACGGTGAGTCTAAACCGGCCCCGACTCGAAGCGGGGCCAGTAGCCTGCTCTGCGGCGAACATACGCTTTCTGCCTCTTGTTATACACCGTTACACACTGACAAGAAGCGTAACACCCGGTTACTTTCAAGAACGGTATCCAGATCACCAATTGGACAACTCGACGTGTCGACTTATTTGACGGATATTCAGGCGAGACTTACGGAAGCGGCGAAGGAGGAAAGAGCATGGCAGTCTACTGCTCTGATATACAACGAATTAACTCAAGTGGCCCCGGAATTGCTCTAGGCGAGGGAGCGGGGAAGCCGTGACAGCGACCCCGTTTAAAATGCCGAGCTTTGCCGATGCCCTCAACCGCATCGGCTTTTTTTTGGGGTTTCCGAACTATTTGCGGCCTCCCTCTATGCCTGTGCCCCCACGCGGAACCACGTTGAGGTAAAACCCTCATTTTCACCGAAGTCCGGCCCACTATAATGAAAGACTCAATCCCCATAAGTGAGGAAGCAACCATGACTAACATGCAATCTGAGGACAAGCGCCCTACTCCGGATCCCGCCGAAGATAACGCATTCTTTCCCTCTCCCTATTCGCTAAGCCAGTTTACTTCCTCCAAGTCTGATCTTAGCGGTGCCGACTACCCTGCTCCCTATACAGGTGGTCGCTGGAAGGTGTTGATGATCGGTGCTGACGAGCGGTACCTGCTAACGGATAACGGCACAATGTTCTCGACCGGCAATCACCCTGTAGAAACCCTCCTGCCAATGTATCACCTGGACAAAGCCGGTTTCTCCTTCGACGTTGCTACCCTTTCCGGCAACCCGGTCAAATTCGAGTTCTGGGCGATGCCGTCCGAGGACGAAGAGGTGAAGGGGCTTTTTGCTAAGTACCGTGACCAGTTCAAGAAGCCCTTGAAGCTTGCTGACGTGGTTGAAAAGGCTCTCGGTGATGATTCGGACTACATCGGTGTGTTTATCCCCGGCGGCCATGGGGCTTTGATCGGTCTGCCTGAAAGCGAAGATATGAAAAGCGTCCTTGAGTGGGCCGCTGAGAACGACAAGTTCATCATTTCGTTGTGCCACGGTCCGGCAGCTTTTCTTGCCGTTGGTGACAACTCAAGCTTTACAGGTTACAAGATCTGCGCTTTCCCGGACGATCTCGACGCTCAGACGCCAGGTATGGGCTACATGCCAGGTCATCTGACGTGGAAGTTTGGTGAAAAGCTGAAGGCAATCGGGTTCGATATCATCAACACAGATATTTCCGGTGCGACCCACCAGGATCGCAAAATGCTCACCGGCGATAGTCCTCTTGCCGGTAACGCCCTCGGAAAGCTTTCGGCCAGTGCTTTGCTTGAAGAAGTGGCCCGAGAGTAACCCCATGCAAGCAGACGCCACACTTCGCACCGCGCTTGCTATCGAAGGGTGTGAAAGCCTTCAGGCCATTCAGGATGCGGTTCGCGCCTTTGCCGGACCGCTCGGTTATGATCGATTCATTCTGTTCTCTGCGTCCTCGACGCTTGATGGCATTGTCGAGCGTATCTACTGGGTGGAAGGGGACTGGTTCGGGAGTGGTGAAGCAATCGATGCACAAACCTATGTTCGCCGTTGTCCGGTTACGCGAAACATACTGGAGGTGTGCCAGCCATTCTTTTGGACCAAGATTCTGGATCAGGATGGTGAGCGCTATCGCGTCGTCCGCAAACCGCACGGCTATGGCATCCATGGCCTGCAGATCCCGGTCTTCGGCCCCCTCGGACTGGAAGGCGCCATGAGCCTGGGCGGGGAAAGAATCGATGCATCGCCACAAGCCCGTCTTGCGATGGGTGTGGTGGCAACATCTGCATTCTTTTCCGCTCGCAGGCTTATGGAAGCCCCCAAAGAACAGAACGGCAGGAACCTTTCAAAGCGGGAACGCGAGGTGCTGTCATGGACAGCTGTTGGCCGGCGACATGCCGATATCGCAGCTACTCTCGGGCTGTCCAGACGAACCGTGGAAAATCACCTCCGGAGAATACGAATACGTCTCGGCGTGGCGACTACGGCCGAAGCCATCAGAGTTGCTATTCGCAACGGGGATATTGAGGGGTAACCCAATATCCCTTGCACCTTTTTATTTACTCAACTGCTTCATGGCCGACTCCAGGCCTTCAATGGTCAGCGGATACATGTGATCGTTAACCAGTTGCCGGGTCATGCCCAGTGAACCGCCAGTTCCCCAATAGCTTTCGGGCAGCGGATTGAGCCACACTACCTTGCGGAAATGATCGGAAATGCGCTGGAACCAGGTGGCGCCGGCCTCTTCGTTCCAGTGTTCGATCGATCCACCGGGGTGCGAGATCTCATAGGGCGCCATGGTGGCATCCCCCACGAAGATCACTTTGTAGTCCGGGGTGTACTTGTTGAGAATATCCCAGGTACTCGTAGTTTCGTTCATGCGGCGAATATTGTTCTTCCACACGCTTTCATAGACGAAGTTGTGGAAGTAGAAGTACTCCATGTGTTTGAACTCCATGCGCGCGGCGGAGAACAGTTCCTCGCAGACACGCACGTGGGGATCCATGGAGCCGCCGACATCGAAGAAAATCAGCACCTTGACCGCGTTATGCCGCTCGGGAACCATCTTCAGGTCAAGATAACCGGCATTGCGGGCAGTAGAGCGAATGGTATCGTCCATGTCCAGTTGGTCTGCGGCGCCCTGACGGGCAAATTTGCGGAGTCGGCGCATGGCAACTTTGATGTTGCGGATACCCAGCGTGATGCTGTCATCCAGATCCTTGAATTCGCGCTTCTCCCAGACCTTCACTGCCCGGCCATGACGACCGTTTTTCTGGCCGATACGAAATCCTTCCGGGTTATAGCCATCGGCGCCGAACGGCGACGTACCGCCGGTACCAATCCACTTGTTACCGCCAGCATGGCGTTCCTGCTGCTCTTCCATGCGCTTCTTGAAGGTTTCGATCAACTCTTCAAGACCGCCAAGGGAATCGATTTTGGCCTTGTCTTCCTCGCTGAGATGCTTCTCGAATTCGGCCCGGAGCCAGTCATCGGGAATCAGCATCTCCATCAGGTCCTCGAGATTCTCGATTCCCTCGAAGTAGGCCTTAAAAGCGCGGTCAAACTTGTCGAAGTGGCGCTCATCCTTTACCAGACACACCCGTGACAGGTAATAGAACTCCTCCATATCCGCGAAGGCCAGCCGGTTTTGCAGGGCCTCCAGCAGATCCAGAAATTCACGCAGGCTGGCGGGCACTCTCGCCCGCCGCACTTCGAGAAAAAAATCAATCAACATAAGGTGTAGCTCTTGCTGAATGTCAGCTGCGACGACGAGCCATGAAGGCCAGCTTCTGCAACAGGTGAACGTCCTGCTCATTCTTCACCAGGGCGCCGTAAAGCGGCGGCAACGCAGAGCTGGTGTCCTTCTCCTGCAACATTTTGGCAGATAATTCATCCGCCATCAGCAGTTTCAGCCAGTCGATCAACTCGGACGTGGATGGCTTTTTCTTCAGGCCCGGCACCTTGCGCACGTCAAAAAACACCTCCAGGGCGTCCCGTACGATTTCCTGCTGCAGCCCCGGGAAGTGCACGTCCACGATGTCTTGCATGGTGTCGTGATCCGGGAAGCTGATGTAGTGGAAGAAACAGCGACGCAGGAACGCGTCCGGCAGCTCTTTCTCGTTATTACTGGTAATCACCACAATGGGGCGTTGCTTCGCCTTTACGAATTGCTGGGTCTCGTACACGAAGAATTCCATACGATCGAGCTCCAGCAGCAGATCGTTCGGGAACTCGATGTCGGCCTTGTCGATCTCGTCAATCAGCAGCACTACCTGTTCGTCAGCCTCGAAGGCTTCCCAGAGCTTGCCCTTGACGATGTAATTGCTGATGTCCTTGACCTTCTCATCCCCCAGTTGGGAATCACGCAGGCGGGACACCGCATCGTATTCGTAGAGGCCTTGCTGCGCCTTGGTGGTGGACTTGATGTGCCAGGGGATCAGTCGCTTCCCCAGAGCAGAGGCCATTTCTTCAGCCAGCAGGGTTTTGCCGGTCCCGGGCTCGCCTTTAATCAGCAACGGGCGTTGCAGCGAGATAGCCGCATTCACCGCCATCTGCAGGTCATCAGTAGCTACGTATTTCTCGGTACCGGTAAACTTCATTCTGTTGGTTCCTGTTCGATTATCAGTTTGTCCGCAGCGGAGTATAAAGCCTTGCCCTGCCAGTGATAAGGGCTGCCAGCACCACCCCGGCCTTAGGGTTTGCGTTCTTCCTCGCCCTTCGGCTTGTCGCCGTCAGCGGGAGGGGATTCAGGATCATCACCGTCTTCGGTGTCTGGAAGATCATCAAACTCGGAGAGATCGAAGTCTTCCAGGCCAAATTCTTCTGTGCTTTCTTCATCATCGGCCTCGGTGCTGGCCACCGGGATTTCCTCTTGTGGCTCAGGCTCAGGCTCAGGCTCAGGCTCAGGCTCAGGCTCAGGCTTGGATTCGGGTTCCGGTTCCGGTTCCGGTTCGAGTTCGGGCTCCGGTTCGGGTTCTACCACCGGTACTCCCTCCTCATCCTGACCTTCCTCGCCGTCCTTATCTTCAGTGTCGGTTTTGGTGTCAGTGGCAGGCGCTGCTTTGCGCTTGCGCCGAACAACGGCATATACCCCACCAGCGACAATAAGGATCACTACGATACCGCCTGCGATCATCGCCCAAAGCGGCACAGCCGGATCGGATTCCTCCGGTTCTACAGGATCGGCCCGGGGCTCCTCGACGGCACTGATGTCAATAGGCCCGGCGCTGGCGCTGTCTTCTGCAGGCTCCGGCTCGGGCTGTGGCGGCTGAGCGGGCTCTTGCTCACCTTCTGCCCCAGACTCAGGAGCGTCCTCCTGAACGGGTGCCATGGGTTCGGTGACCGCCGGCTCGTCTGATGGCACGGAGGAAGCCTGGCCCTCCGGAACATCGAAACGGCTGACACCGGTGAACTTGCGGGAGAACGTTTGACCGTCTGCAACCACATCAATCACATACTCCCCGGGGGATGGCATTCGCCCGATGGTGTCCCGGTAGACCCCGTTTTCGGGCGGCTGCTCTCCGGACAGTACCTTGGTCCCGCTGCGATCATCCTCGGAGGTGATGGTGACACGAACGTCGATGACATCCAGAAAGTCCGGATCGGTGAGCTTGTCCTGGTCTTCAAAAAACGCTATCCGCAGCGCCAGAGGTTCCTCTTCGGAGAATGCCGGCGGCACCGGGTTCACCACCATGCGCAAGTCACTGACGACAGTTACCCGGCTGCCTTCGCCAAGCTCACCGTTCAGTCGCCACTCCCCTTCTTTCGGGTCGGTGACAGTAATCAGGTCATAGCCGGATTCCCGAGCCCAGCGCATGGTGTCACCCGGATTGCCAACCGCGGCCATGTTGCCATCCGGGTCTGTTAGCTGAAGCTCACGGGTATCACGGGTTTCGCCCTCACCCCAGAAAATCAGTGCGGTAAATTCCTGCACGCCGCTGTCGACACTGAACCGGTTGCCTTCGATAGGCACCTGCTCCTGGGGCACAGCGGCATTCAGAGCTTTCAGGAAGGCGCGGTTCAGGGCATCGGCGGAAGGCGCAATACTGTGGCTGCCCCCGGTTTCCCCGGCCAGGGTTTCCAGAAACCCGACATCCGCTTCGGCGGACAACGCCACCGTATGGAACGTTGCCCCTTTGGCGATCAGATCATCCAGCAGCGGCCCCAGAATGCGTTCACGCTCGGCCTGATTCTCCTGATCACTGTCAGAGATATCGACCTTGCCATCGGTCAGCAGGATGAAGTCCGTATTGGCCAGATCCCCATCGGTAAAATAATCGTCGCTGGCGACTTCAATGGCCTCGCCCAGATTGGTGCGAAGGGCAACGGAATTGATCTCTGAGGACCGGTTGATCATCCGTTCCCGCCAGCTGTCGTCAACGCGATCCCGGGGAACCAGCATGTTGACGTACTGGCCAAAGGTCCAGAGACCGGCGTAAGCGTCTTCCGGCAGCATTCTGGCAAGCAGGCGCACGGCCGGTTGCCGGAGGTTGTCAGGGTCGTTGTCTTTCATGGACCCGGAAATATCCACGATAATGCGGACATCCGCGCCCTCGGGAAGCTGAACATCGCCTGCTTGCTGGGCGTTTGCCCACACCGGCAGGCCGAGGGTGACAACGAGACAGACTCTCAGTATCCAGCGCATCGTGACTCCGTTTTATTATTGTTCTTTACGCTTACCGCTTCACCAGTCGATAGCGAACCAGGTCCAGCAACCACACCAGTAGCATCACCAGCGCGGCAATACCCAGGTTCAGCATTGCCCTGGCCGAGGCATCCGCATCGCCAAGGATCAGCTCGTATCCGCCATACAGCCACGCCGGTACCCACCAACCCGCCACATCGGCGGATTCCACAGGCGTCAGCAACAGCACCACGAGAGCGGCCTGTAGCAAGGTGCGCAGGCCATACAACGGCAGCATCCGGAACAGCCGGGACACCATGTAAAAGAAAACCACAAAGGAAACGGCGTAGAGCGCCCAGAAAATGCCGTATGCGAGTTGAGCTTCAGTATCGATCATTACAGGATCCAGTGAATTATGTGTTCTTCCCAGTCTTCTTCCGGCACGCCACCTTCTGAGATCACGCGATGGCGAACCGAGACTCCGGCCTCATGAACGGTTTGCGGATCACCCGACCGTAGCGGGTGCCAGTCCGCCAGCGGGCGGTTTTCCGCCAGTGTCCGGTAGGCACAGGTAAACGGTAGCCAATGATAATCCGCAAGCGCGTCAGGTGTTAGTACGGTGCAGGCCGGAACTTTCTCCAGCCGCTGAGGATAGACCGTACAGCGGCAGGTATCCGTGTCCATGTACCGACAGACCAGATCGGTGTAGTACACGTCTCCGGTGTCTTCGTCTTCCAGTTTGGCCAGGCAGCATTTGCCACAGCCATCGCACAGGGATTCCCATTCAGCAGGCGTCATCTCGTCCAGGCGTTTACGCTGCCAGAAGGGAATCTCTGCAATCATGACTGGCGTTGCTCCGGCTTTTTGCGGAAATCCACCACGTAGCTGTCGTTTTCCTCGGGCATCTGCAGGTAGAAGTCCTTGTCCGCGATAGCATTCAGCACCTGACTACCGTCAGTGCGGGCCAGCTTCCTGTCCGGCGTCATCACCAGATCCATGGCGTGAACCGGCGCTCCGAAAATACCGCGCAGGCTCTCTGGCAGGTCATCCCATATCTGGCCGCGACGCACGTAAAGGTAGGTGTCCGCCTTTTTGCTGCTGCGAAACACCGAAACAAACTGTTTATCCGTCATGATGTCAATAATTCCTCAAGCTGTTCACGAACCGGTGCAATAATCTGGCTGCGCCAGCCACTGGTAAATAGTCCGGCCGACAGATCACGCTGGTGAACCACGGCCTCAAGTCGTTTACGGGGCGCCAACAGTTCCACGGGCACATCCGCCGCCTCCGCAGCCTTCACAATGACTCGTTTGAGCTGCTTGTAGAAAGCTTGCTCCTCACGGGTCAACGGCGCTGCAATCTGTGGCAGGTCCGTTGCATCGGCCTCACACCCTTCAGCAATCAACTGCAGTATTTTATCACCGTAACGGCGGGTCACCGGCTGGGGTAACCCCTGAATGTTGGACAGAGCCCGCAGGGAATCCGGCAGGCGTTCGGCAATGGCAATCAGCAACGGATCCGCGACCACGCGGCCCCGGGGGCGATCACGGTGACGGGATTCTTCTTCACGCCAGCAGACCAGCTTCTGCAGGACCGCCTGCTGCTGGGGGTTTAACGTCCAGCCACCGCGGAGTTTGAGATAGTGATTCTGTGGATCATCCTGCCCGGATAGCTCAGCGGCAAAGCGGGCGGACTCATCATACAGGGCCTGCTCGAGGTTTCGCTCCCGGAGATTCGCCACGACCCAGTCGTACATCGGCGCCAGGAACCGGATATCGTCCAGCGCATAACGCTCCTGGGCCGCACTCAGGGGGCGGGAAACCCAATCCGATCGGGTGGCGGATTTATCCAGGGTTTCGCCGAACAGGGTCTCCACCAGGCGGGCATACCCCATGGAAAAGCCAGCGCCGGCAAGTGCGGCCCCGATCTGAAGGTCCACGACACCGGCGGGTTCAAGTTGCAGCCAGTGCCGGAACAATTCCAGATCCTCGCTCATGGCATACAACAGCTTCGGGGAATCGGCGTCCGCCAGGATCCGCCTGAATTCTCCGGACTGTTCGGCAACGCCGGGATCCACCAGGCAATACTCACCGCCCAGACCAAGCTGGACCAGCCCGGGAATCGGAAAGAAGGTGCTGACCCGCTCAAACTCGGTGTCCAGCGCCAAGAACTCGCCCTCGCCACCGGCGAGCCAGCGGTCGAGATCCTCCGGCTCGCGTATCCAGTGAATAGTGGCAGGCGCAGCGGGTGCCGTTGCGACTGGAGTCGTGAAAGCCATAGAAATGTGCCCGATCAGTCTTTAGTCAGCCAGGGGCTTGCGCCCTCGGAATGCGTGAGTCAGGGTGAATCCGTCGACATACCCAAGCTCTCCGCCCACGGGAATGCCATGGGCCAGCCGGGTAATCAGAACGTCTTTACCGTCCAGACGGTCGGCAATGTAGTGGGCCGTGGCCTCACCCTCTACGGTAGGGTTGGTTGCCAGGATCAATTCCTTGACGCCCTCGGCCTTGATGCGCTGTAACAGCCGCTCAATACCAATTTCTTCCGGACCGACACCGTCAATCGGCGACAGGTGCCCCATGAGTACGAAGTAGCTGCCACGGTAATCGCCTGCCTGCTCGATGGCCAGGAGATCGGAGGGGCTTTCCACCACGCACAGGGTACCGGTAAGACGAGCGGGATTCTCGCAGATGCCACAGACAGGGGTATCGGAGAAATTCTGGCAGCTATCGCAACGGCGAACGCCGGACATGGCAGTGTTCAGGGCCTCTGACAGCCGGAAACCGCCGGAACGTCCCCGTTCCAGCAGGTGAAATGCCATGCGCTGGGCGGTCTTCTGCCCGACCCCGGGAAGACACCGGAGCGACTCCACCAGTTCATCGACCAGCGGGCTAAACGCCATGCAACATCCTCATGTAAGTTATAAACAAAAATCTTTAAACCAATGAATTAAAAGGGCATTTTAAACCCGGGAGGCATGCCCATTCCGGACATCATGCCGGACATTTTATCTTTCTGGTTGGCCTCGACACGACGCACGGCATCGTTGACGGCCGCCGCAAGCAGATCTTCGAGAATCTCCTTTTCCTCGCTCATCAGGGACGGGTCAATCTCCACCTTGCGAACGTCGTGGCGCCCATTCATGGTGACTTTGACCAACCCGGCTCCAGACTCGCCAGTGACCTCTTCCTTGGCAATCTCTTCCTGGGCCTTCTGCATTTCTTCCTGCATTTTCTGGGCTTTTTTCATCATGTCGCCCATGCCATTCATCATCTGTTCATCTCCTTCAACGGGAACCTTGTAAAGGCCGGATACTCTCTTCGACTACCCTGCCCTCGAATCGTTCAACGATGGACTTCACCAACGGGTCGCTCCGGATCGCGGATTCCGCAGCCTGTTGACGGGCCAGGCGCTGTCGCTCCTCCCAGGCCGCCGGTGTCTTGCCGCCGGTTTCACCCTGCTCTATACGCAGGTTGATGGTGTCGCCGAAGCGATTTCTCAAGGCAGCGAGAATCTTTTCCTCATGCCGGGCGTTCAAAAGACGGGCGTGCCCCTCTTCCATCGTTAACAGGATGGTGTCTCCGTCACGAGTGAACGCGGTGTGGCTGGCCAGGTTACCTGGCATGCCGACGATACCAAGGCTGCGAAAGTCCCTCTCCCAGACAAATTCACCGGAAAGCTCCTGTTCCGGCTCCTGTATCGGTTCAGGCGCAAGCTCGGGCTCGGGAACGGGTTCGGGTTCGGGTTCGGGTTCTCGTGCCGCAGGCGCAGACTCCTCGCCCGGCGCGGTCTCGGACAGATACTCCGGTACTGGGCCAGGATCGAATTCCGGCTCGGGAACCGGCTCAGGCGACGGAGCGGACTCCCCGCTGGCTTGCGGCTCTGACTGTGGTTCCGGCACGGGCTCCGGTGTTTCGGCTACGGACTCCTGTACCGGCCCGGCGGGCTCTGGTTGAGCGGCCGCCGGCGCCGGTTGAGATGCGACAGGCGCTGGTTGCACCCCTGCGGGCGCAGGGTCAGGCTCGTCGCGGGATTCCGCTGAACCGGACTGACGGCCTGAATTGAACGCAGGGGGCTCCCGGCGATCGGTACCGGGACGGAAGGCCAGCATCCGCAGCAGGGTCATTTCAAACCCCATCCGGGCATCCGGTGTCACCGCCAGATCCTTACGCCCCATCAACGCAGCCTGATAGAACAGCTGGGCATCTTCCGCACTGAGTTGTCGCGCCAGCGTCTGCACCTGGGCCGCATCGCCAAGGGCATTATCCACACTGCCCGGCACCACCTGCTCCATGGTGACGCGGTGAAACAGGGATAACAGGTCTGCCAGGATCACGCTGTAATCCGGCGCGAAATCCGAAATACGGTGTATCTCTGAAAGCAGCGATGGCCCGTCGTTGCCCACCAGGGCATTGACCAGCTTCTCGATATCCCGCTGGTCAATCGTGCCCAGCATGTTGCTGACATCACTGGCGGCCAGTTTCTGGTTACCAAAGGCGATGGCCTGGTCCGTAAGGCTCAGGCCATCACGCATACTGCCATCCGCCGCACGGGCCAGTAACCACAGCGCCGGCTCTTCGAATGGAATCTGCTCTTCGGTCAGGACATGCTTCAGGTGGCCGGCGATGTGCTCCGGCGTCATGCGTTTCAGGTTGAACTGCAGGCAGCGGGACAACACCGTGACCGGCAATTTCTGGGGGTCGGTCGTGGCCAGCAGGAACTTCACATGCTCTGGCGGCTCTTCCAGCGTCTTGAGGAACGCGTTGAAAGACTGGTTGGTGAGCATGTGCACCTCATCGATCAGGTACACCTTGAAGCGGCCACGGGTGGGCGCGTACTGGACGTTTTCCGTCAGCTCCCGCATGTCATCCACCCCGGTACGGGATGCCGCATCGATCTCGATCAGGTCAACAAACCGGCCTTCCTGGATTTCCTGGCAACTGGTGCATTCACCACAGGGCCTCGGCGTGACGCCGGTTTCACAATTCAGGCACCGGGCCAACAGACGGCCAATCGTGGTTTTACCCACGCCACGGGTACCGGTGAAGAGATAAGCATGGTGAAGACGTTGATTTTCCAGGGCGTGAATCAATGCCTGAAGCACGTGCTCCTGACCAACCATGTCCTCAAATGTACGGGGGCGCCATTTACGGGCAAGTACCTGGTAGCTCATGTTTCGCCAACTGCAGTGAAAATGGCCTTAACCTTAGCACGGACATGAACTGATAAGAAGCCGCCGGGCTATCGGTTGGGACTGGAAAAAGCGTCGATTTCAGCGGGATAAGACAGAAAGAAAGGTAAAATCTGGGGGTGACTCCACCAGCGACACTCCGGCACACAATTCCACCGCTGCGGCTGCTCCCTTCCGGGCCTGACCGGGTTCACGGTTTCATGTTGCGGAGGCACCAATGGAGCCACCATAACGGCGTTTCAGGACATTTCCCTGAAAGCGGCGCGCATAGTAACAAAAGGGTTGGCGGACTACAACGACTTATAACGGCAGCGGCACTTCGTCCTGACGGAACCAGCACGCAAGGCTGTATCGGGCGCGGTTTGCCGGCAGAACCTCGTGGGGAATCTCTTCGCTCAGGAACAGCACCATGCGCCCCATCTCCGGCAGCACCATGCCACACGACTCATCCTGACTGTCACGATTGAACAGCTGTAATGTTCCGCCATCCCCGGCCTGCCACTGCTCATTGAAATAGAGCACTAGACTGACGATGCGCGAAGCACGACCAGCAAAGCTGTCGAGGTGTTTGCGGTAAAAATCTCCGGACTGATAGGTCGCGTAGTGGGCCTCGAACCGCTTGAGCCCCAGGAACAGCCGCCGATTCAGGCCTTCCTGTATCTGTGCCAGGCAGTCAAACAATGCCTGCTGCGGCGGAGTGATGCCCTGCAGCCAGGCAATCCTGTCGCGTCTCACTGAGCGGTCACGGGTCAGATCAGCGCCCCGGCCGATGCCCGCTTTTTTCATGGCGTCCGTTACATCCAGTATCCGGACCTCTTCCCTCAGGGCACTCAGTAATGCATCTCCCAGACGATCACGAACATCGACACTGACCCAGCCGGACTCTGTCAACTCCATTGCCAGGTCGTCCAGCCATTGCTCGGTGACGCCATCGTACCCACTGCCAACAGAGGACGCTTCCGGTGGGGCCACGCCCTCGCCGGCAACGGCGTCAAATTCGCAACTGCTATCCGTGATCAGCGCATTCCTGATCGGACTAACAACCGGGTGATCCATGGTTCTGCTCCTCTGCAAGCCCGGTATTTTATGCCGGATTCTCGCGGCAACGTCAGTTTTAATTTACTCTGTTGGTAAGCAAATACACCTAATCCCTGAGCAACACCCCAGGGACAGACACATCACGTAACAAGAGGCACTGAGTGACAACAAAACCCGGGCACTGGTCGTTTACCCGCTGGACTACCATCGGGCAACTGGAAGCCATCGACGTTCATCATCCATTGTTCCGCGCTCAACTATTCCTCCAGGGAGCTCACCTCACCCACTTTGCCACACACGACAAACCGGACTGGCTCTGGCTCAGCGACACCGCGCGCTTTGAAACCGGCCGGGCGATTCGGGGTGGCGTCCCCATCTGCTGGCCCTGGTTCGGAGTGCCGGGGAAAAATCCGCCGGAAGTCCGCAAACGCATCCACACCACCGATTCCCATGGCTTTGCCCGTACAGCCCTCTGGAAGCTGGAGGATGTTCAGGAATCCGCCCACGAAGTTGAAATCAGCCTGTCACTGGCGGCCAATGAAGATTTTTCCGACCTGTGGACGGGGCACGCACTGGCACTGGTGACCTTCAACTTTTCAGTCAAGGGCTGCCAGATTGCGCTGACGACGACCAATCTCGGTAGCGAGCCCATGGCCTTCACGCAGGCACTGCATACCTATTTGCCCACGGCCGACATCCACCAAACCCATGTTGAAGGGCTTGACGGCTGCGACTATGTAGACACGCTGCAGAACTGGAGCTACCACTTGCAAAAAGGGGCGCTGTCGTTTCAGGGCGAAACTGACAGGATATACGAGTCCGGTGCCCCCCTGGTTGTTGCCACACCCGCCAGCCGACGTTCACTGACCGCCATCGGCAGCGACTCCACGGTTGTGTGGAATCCCGGTCCGGAGAAAGCGCAGGCACTTTCGGACTTTCCCGACACTGGCTGGAAATCCATGCTGTGTGTCGAAACCGCCAATGCACTCAGCGATTACCGGGTGTTGAATGAGGGGCAAAGTCATACCCTCGGCGTAATGATTGGACGAGTTTAATCTATCAGGGAGCCTCAATGAGCCTGGCATCAATCCTCAAATCCAAACTGGTTCCTGCGGAGCTGAGCGAGCAGATCAATCGCATCCGCAAGCCGATCGGCAGCCTCGGTTACGACCCCTGGGGCTACAATAACGAAGCCATCAAGTATGGCTTTTCGCTGACCAGGCAGATCTACGAGAAATATTTCCGGGTTCAGGCCAGCGGTGTGGAAAAGATCCCCTCCGAGGGACCCGTGCTGATCATTGCCAATCACAGCGGTCAGTTACCGATTGACGGTCTGCTCATTGGTTACGCCCTGGCCTCCCGCGAGGTGAATCCCAGGATTCCCCGGGCGATGATCGAACGCTTCTTCCCTACCGTGCCCTACCTGGGCAACCTGCTGAACGAAATGGGGGCGGTGCTGGGTGATCCGGTCAATTGCGCCAAGATGCTGGCCAACGATGAGGCGGTCATTGTGTTCCCGGAAGGCGTGCGGGGATCCGGCAAACTCTACCAGGATCGCTATCAACTCAAACGGTTCGGCAACGGCTTTATGCACCTTGCCATGAAATACAAGGCCCCTATCGTTCCTGTTGGCGTGGTTGGATGCGAGGAAACCATTCCCGCCATCGCCAATATCAAGCCGCTGGCGAAGGCATTGGGCATACCCTACGCGCCCGTCGCATTGCCGGTTGTATTGCCAGCGAAGGTTCACCTCAATGTGGGCGACCCCATGTATTTCGATGACCTGGAAATCCCCGAGGAGAAAGTGACCGATCGGGTTGAGCAGGTGAAGGCGGAGATCAGCAAGCTGATTGACAAGGGTCTGAGCGAAAGGAAAAGGCTGTTCTGATGAGCGAGCAACAGAGACCACGCATACTCGTGACCGGCGCCGCAGGGGCCCTGGCACAACAGGTGATTGACCGGCTCCGTGAAGACTGTGACCTGGTAGCGGTGGATTTCCGCGAGCAGGTCTATCTGGGTGACGACATCCCCAGTTACTGCATCGACTTCAACAAGCGGGTGTTCGAAGACCTGTTCAGACGCTACCGGTTTGACGGCGTCATTCACCTGGGCCGGATCATGTCCAGCCAGCTGACCCGGATGCGCCGATACAACGCCAATGTCCTCGGCACCCAGAAGTTACTGGACCTCAGCCACAAATACGGCATCAAACGGGTGGTGGTACTCTCCACCTTCCACGTATACGGCGCAGTGGCTTACAACCCCGCGCTGATTGACGAAGAAGCCCCGTTAAAAGGCGTGGGCCTGAGCGCAGACCTGGTGGACTCCGTAGAGCTTGAGAACCTTGCCAACATCTACCTCTGGCGCTACCCGGAACTGAACATCACCATTCTGCGCCCCTGTAACATTGTTGGCCCCGGGGTGAGGAACTCCATCAGCACCCTGCTTGCCAGCGAACGGGCGCCCGTGCTTGCCGGGTTTTCCCCGATGATGCAGTTCATCCACATTGATGACATGGCGGACGCCATTGTTCTGACCTATAACAAGCCCCAGCGGGGTGTCTTCAACGTAGCGCCGGAAGACTGGGTTGCCTATCAGCATGCGCTGAAACTGTGTGGCTGCAATCGCCTGCCGATTCCCTCCATACCGCCGGCGCTGCCAAAGCTGATTCTGAAAACACTCAGTATGAGAAGTTTCCCGTCGTATTTGATGCACTTTTTCAAGTATCCTGTCGTCATTGACGGCAGAGCTTTTGCCAGGGAATTTGGATTCAGCCCCCGACGACCGCTGAAGGAAATCTTCCGATTCTATCGGGAGAACAAAAAACCGGTGTGACGGCATGACACCGCCTGAAGGCGGATGCCGTCAGGGATTTGGGGGCATAACAACGCAGGACGCGAGGCATGTTAAGTAATTTCAGTCTTATCAGCCACTCTACGGCAGCCATCTCGTTTGGCCTGCTTGGGTTGCTTATTGCCTCCCATTACCTTCGCCGGGACATCGACAGAGTTCTGCTGCTGGCATCTGTCGTGTCAGTGATCTGGGCAGGTGCCCTGGTTGCCCAGAACCTCTGGGGGCAACCTTCATTCTTCATCCGTTATTTGCTGGAACTGCTTCGGGATGCCGCCTGGATTACCCTGCTGTTTGCCCTCCTCCGGAACTCCTTCCGGGCCACGGCCATTGTAGGACGGCTTCGCCGGATGCTGGCCATTGCCACCATCTCACTGATCGTCTTCCTGCTGGTATTCGGAGCACTGGAATATACCTTTGGCCTGGACCTCCTGGACGGCAAGACCAAGGTTGTCGGCCAGATTGTGCTGTCGTTGATGGGGCTCTCGCTGGTTGAGCAGATCTGGCGAAACTCCGTATCGTTTGGCCGATCAAGCATGAAGTACATCTGCATCGCCGTCGCCACGATGTTTGTCTTCGATTTTTTCATGTACGCCGACGCCCTGTTGTTCGGCCAGGTTTCCGAGTCGTTCTGGAACGCCCGGGGACTGGTCAACGCGGCCCTTGTGCCCCTGTTCGCCATCAATACCATTAACACCCGCAAACAACCGGTGGAATTTCAGCTTTCCCGCTCTGCGGTCTTCCACGCAGGCACCTTTATGTTTGCCGGGGCCTACCTGCTTTTCCTGGCCGTTGGCGGCTACTACGTCCGGGCCCTGGGCGGTGCCTGGGGCGAGGCATTGCAGGTATTGTTCTTCACCATTGCCCTCGCATTCCTGGTAACGCTGCTGACATCCCGACGGATACGTTCAAGACTGATGGTGTTTATCAGCCAGAATTTCTTCGACTACAAATACGACTATCGCGAAGAGTGGCTGAAAATGACCCGGGAGCTTGCGAACCTGAGCGATGACCCGCCCTTACCCGAGAGGGTTGTACGTATCCTGACGGGTCTGGTGGAAAGCAACGCGGGGGCTATCTGGTTGCGGGACGAACAAGGCGCTTACGCGCTCAAAACCGCCGTCAATCTCACTACCCCCAAGTTCACCACCATTGAGGGAGACGGGGAGATTGCCCGCTTCTTCAGGGAACGTGAATGGATTGTCGACCTTCATGAATACCGTGAAGACCCCATTCGTTACAACCTGCTTGAAATCCCGGATGCCATCACCCGCATTCCGGATGGCTGGCTGATCATTCCGCTGTACCTGGGGAATGACCTTTATGGTATTGCCCTGGTTGGCAACCCCTATGCCCCCGTGGAACTGAACTGGGAAAACTTTGATCTGATCAAGGTGGTTGCCCGCCAGTCCTGTAACCTGCTGGCCCAGGCAGATGCCCAGAATCGCCTCTCCCGGGCCATGCAGTTCGAGGCCGTCAGCAAAGCCTCGGCTTTCATGGTTCATGACCTCAAGACTCTGATTGCCCAATTGTCGCTACTGGTCAAGAACGCACCCCGTCACCGCGACAATCCCGCTTTTATTGATGATATGGTAAACACCACTGATCACGCCGTGCGTAAAATGGCGAACCTTGTTGACCACATCCGCAAACCCGCCGAAGACACTGAATCAGCCGAAATTCTTGACCTCCGGGATGTGGTCATCCAGCTCGCCGAACATTACAGCCGTCGGCCGCCGGCCCCACGCATTATCGGCACCCCCTCGCCCAGCCCAATCAAGGCGGATCGCGAACAACTGTGCAGTGTGCTCGGGCATCTCATCCAGAATGCCCAGGACGCGACACCACCGGAAGGCGAGGTAACGCTGACCCTGAAAATAGCCACGGACAATGTCGTCCTGTTTATCCAGGATACCGGCGCCGGAATGACGGAAGAGTTCATACGCTCCCAGCTCTTCAAGCCCTTCGAGAGCACCAAAGGGTTGACCGGCATGGGAATCGGTGCGTATCAGGCCAGGGAGTATCTGCGGAAAGTAGGGGGCAATATTGACGTTACCAGTGAGCCAGGGGTCGGATCCTGCTTCTCTGTTCGCTTCCCGCTGACCGCGCCCAATCAACGCAAAACAGAAAATGAAATGGATGGGCCAACTGAACAGCGGCCCAGGCAAGGACAGAACGCCAATTAATTGCCGCTTTTAAAATTTAAATCACCCAGACATTGCAAAGCGTCAACATTCAGTTAAGAATTGTTACAGGGATGAGTTGATCAATATTGCATCAATATAGTTACAGGGCAAAAAAGGGATTTAGGGCTGTTGTGAGTAAACGACTGTTAATTGTAGAGGATGACCCCGGCCTTCAAAGCCAAATGCGCTGGTGTTTCAGTGACGACCTGGAAGTCGCCATGGCGACAGATCGTGAATCCGCTCTGACAGCGCTCAGACGCATCGAACCAGACGTTATCACCCTTGATCTGGGCTTGCCGCCGGACGCTGGCGGAGCATCCGAGGGGTTCAGCCTCCTGGAAGATATTCTACGCCTGTCGCCACAAAGCAAGATCATTGTCGTGACGGGGCGCGAAGACAAGGAAAATGCCGTCAAAGCCATCGGCATGGGCGCCTGCGACTTTTATCAAAAGCCGCTTGATGCGGACATCCTTACGTTTGTTGTCAATCGCGCCTTCAGAATTGCCGAACTGGAAAAAGAAAACCGGGAACTGTCTGAGCACCGCAACGGCACCAGCATCAAAGGGATTGTGGCTACCAGCCCACAGATGCTGGCTATCTGCAGAACCCTGGAGAAAGTCGCCCCTACTGACGTCACCACGCTGATCACCGGGGAAACCGGTACCGGCAAGGAATTGCTGGCCCGTGCGCTCCACGACCTGAGCCACAGACACACCAAGACATTCGCCGCCATCAACTGCGCCGCCATCCCCGAAAACCTTCTGGAAAGCGAACTGTTCGGCTTCGAGAAGGGGTCATTCACCGGCGCCACCCAAAGCAAGAAAGGCAAAATCGAAAACGCCAACGGCGGAACCCTTTTCCTGGATGAAATCGGAGACATGCCGATGGCGTTACAGGCCAAGCTGTTGAGATTCCTGCAGGAACGTGTTGTCGACCGGGTAGGTTCGGTCAAGCCGGTTCCCGTAGACGTACGGGTTGTCTGCGCTACCCACCGGGACGTCCGGACGCTCATTGATCAGGGCGAATTTCGTGAAGACCTCTATTACCGGATCAGCGAAATCACTCTGGATGTGCCCCCGTTGAGGGAACGTGAGGGGGATGCCCTGGTGATTGCCCAGTCACTTCTGAGATCTCTCGGCAAACATATGGACCGCCCCAACCTCACCTTCACCGAGGATGCCATTAATGCAATCACCACGTACCAATGGCCCGGGAACGTCCGGGAAATGATCAACAAGGTGAAACGGGCAACCATAATGGCGGATGGAAAACGAGTCACCGCCCTCGACCTGGAGCTGGAACAGAGTGCCGACAGCAGGGACAACCTGCTCAATCTCCGGCAGGTCCGGGAGACCGCTGAGCGCCAGGCGATCATTCAGGCACTGCAGAGTTGCGGGTTTAATATGGCCCAGGCATCCAGACTACTGGGAGTCACCCGACCTACGCTGTATAACCTTACGGACAAATACCGTATTGAAACGTCACATGCGGCCTCAGGGGCCTGACAAACGGACAGGGACATCAGAACAAGCACCTGACAGGAAAAGGAACAGGGCCATGAAAGCAGTTGTTACAGCACGCGCCATCCTGCTATCGGCTGCCGTTGCGATCGGAATGGCCGGTTGCGGCAGCGATAATGAAATGAGCCAGGAAGAGATCCAGTACCTGAGCCACCTGGATCAGTCCCGTTTTTTTCAGCGCCAGGGCGAACTCAAGGCCAGTACACTGGAAGCCCGCAGCGCTATCGACCTGCAGCCAGACGAGCCGGCCCCCTACTTCATCATTATCAACAACCTGCTGAAAGCCGGTGATGCCATCAACGCTGAACGCCAGCTCAACCGACTGATGGATGACATTCCGGAAGAGACGCTGGACAGCGGAACCAGAAACCGGGCCCAACTGATCCGCGCGGAAGCCAATCTGATGCAGGGCCACTTTGACAAAGCCCTGGCCAATCTGGCGGAGGTCTCCACGGAGGATCGGGCCCTGGAAAGCGAAGCCGGTCTCCTGAAAGGCCGGATCCTGTTGGCTGCAGACCGTCTGGACGAAGCAAAGCAGGCTTATGAACAGGCACTTTCTATCACCAACGACTCCGCCCTGCCCTTTGTCGGTCTGTCCCGGGTGGCCCATGCCGCCGGAGATCGGGAAGCCGTCCAAAGCTATATCGCACAAGCGGAACAGGTGAATGGCGAGAACGCGGAGCTCTGGCTCTGGAAAGCGCAGCTCGCCCATGAGGCGGAGGAATGGAAGACGGCAGAAGAAGCCTACATTCGCGCCCTTGAGGATATTGGTCAGTACGACATCATGACGTTCCGCAAGTACGAAACCATATCTGCCCTGGTCCGTGTTCTGAGGGCTCAGGGTAAGGCATCGGAAGCCTTTGTGTACGAGGAAATACTCGCAAAATCCGGCCCCGGCACGATCAAAAGCAACATAGCCGCTGCCAGGGAAGCCTTTAAGGACGGCGATCTGGATTCCGCCGCCAACTACCTCGAAGAGGTATTAACCCATGCTCCGAACCACGAGCAAAGCACCTTGATGCTGGGCATGATTCGCTTCCGCCAGGGTCAGGTTCAGGAAGCAGAGCGACTGCTTCGGCCGATAGCCGAAATGGGAGACTCTGAAGCCGCCAGAAAACTGCTTGCCGCCGCACGGATTCAAATGCAGGATCCGGAGGAAGCCCGGGCCATTCTCGAAACCCTGTCCGACAAGGACACCGACCCGGAAACGCTTGCCCTCGTTGGCATCGCATCCCTGTCATCCGGCGATCTGGAGGCCGGCGAACCGCTGATCGAGGAGGCGTTGTCACTGGCCCCGGACAACCACGCGCTCAGGCTTCGCTACGCAGGCTACCTGATTCAGCGGGGAGAGTCTGAAAAGGCCATTGCTCAGGCAGCACAGGTGCCAGCGGATTCAGATCTGCACGCCCAGGCCCTGATGGTAACCATCGAAGCACACCTGTCATCCGGTAACAACGCTGATGCGATCGCCGTGGCGGATGCCTGGATTAAAAACAAACCCGACAGCACGGCCGCTATTATAGCCCGGGGCAACCTGGCAGCGCGGACCGGCAGCCCCGACCAGGCCAGAGGCTACTTCCAGCAAGCCTCGGAAAAGTCGCCGGACCTGGCCGCACCACACATCGCCCTTGGCAACCTTGCCAGGAGTCAGCAGGATCTTGCGCAGGCACAGACTCATTTCCGTCAGGCTGTGGCCCTGGCTCCGGACAATCGACAGGCGCTACAGGGGCTCGCGGGCGTCATGGAGCCCGCGGAAATACGAACTTACATGCGGGATCTTCTGGAGCAACAGCCGGATGCGACCGGACCAAAACTGATCCTGCTTGAGGCAGCCCTTATTGAAGGAGACAACCGGGAAGCCGACAAGCTCTCTGCCGTACTGCTGGAACGAACCGAGGAAAACACCCCTGCGCGGGCCGAGCCCCTGGTGGCCGGCATTTACAATTCGGTAGCCTCCCGTTTACGCCAAGACGGCAAGAACGAACAGGCGGCAACGGTACTGGAACGCGGCCGGGTACTGTTTCCAGAGTCTGCGGACATAACACTTCAGGCCGCAGCCGTGGCCTTTTCCGAAGGTAACCCGAAGCAGGCCAGGGAACTGCTCCAGGAAGCGAAGAAATCGCACCCACTATCCGCTGCGCCCTACACAGTGGAAGCGCGGTACTTCGAGCAGCAGGGACAGTTCGATCAGGCCGCGGAGCTTTACCAACTGGCCCTGGAAAAATCGCCTTCGGCGGACCTTCACCACGCCTACGCCCGCTCCCTGCAGCAGTCCGGCCGCAAACAGGAGGCCATGGGGGCTCTGGACACTGCCCTCGCATCCTACCCGAACAGCACGCAGTTACTGCTCAGCCAAGCCATGCTGCACCAGTCTGACGGTGACCCCGAGAAAGCCAGGCAGGGCTACGAAACCCTGCTGAAATCAGCCCCGGATAACGCCCTGGTGCTCAACAACCTGGCCTGGCTCTACCATCAACAGGGCGATGCCAGGGCGATGGACCTGGCGCGCAAGGCCTATGAAAAAAGCCCGGACAACGCATCGGTAGCGGATACCTACGGCTGGATCATGTTCAAGGCCGGTAACCACAAGGACAGCCTGCCCGTTCTGGAAAAAGCCTACCAGTTGCAACCGGATTCCGAGGAAATTGCCATGCATCTGGCCGAAGCCTACAGAGCTTCCGGCCGGGCAGACGAAGCTCGCGAAATCCTGGAGAAATTCGGCGGGCAGGGGTAACCCCTGCCCGCCCTTTCCAAGGACTGTCCTCCGGTCAACATTCGGATTCGATATAACCCATAGCCCCAAAGTCCAAAACAATCCAAGCATCCGCTGGCGGCACTTCCTCACTGAAACAATACTTAACGTGTTGCATCATTGACCAGGAAGGCGGGTGACGTATGTCTGTTTGCAAAGTACTGGGAGTAGGAAGTGCAGTCATTCTGATCAGCGGTTGTCAAAGCTGGCAGTTTCGAGGCATTGAGGATCTCCCGCCAACGGCTGCGCTACCCGAGGACAGCGAACCTGGCAAGGTGGAAGTCCGGTATTTTGACGGCATCAGTGGCTCGAGCGTTGACGACCTTATCAGCCAGGAGAAATACCCCGACAACCCTGACGAAGTCGTTGAACTCACCAGCCTCCAGGTACCCGGCGGACGAACCGACAATTACGGATCGCTGGTACGGGGTTTTATAGAACCTCCCCAGGATGGGGATTATCGTTTCTTCGTTGCAGGGGATGATGAGACCCAGTTATGGCTAAGCACTTCCGACAATCCCGCTGATGTATCACTGGCCGCTTCCGTTACCGGCTATTCCAATCCTGGCTATTACCAGAAATACTCCTCGCAAACCTCCGCCTACAAAACTCTATCCGCTGGAAAACAGTATTATTTTGAGATCCGGCATAAAGAAGGCGGCGGCGGCGACCACTTTGACGTCGCCTGGGAAGGCCCGGGGATCAGCCAGCAAATTATTGACAGCGCCTACCTGCACTCCTGGGCCGAACCGGTCTATGGTGACGATGTCAGCTCTGGTGAAGCTTACTCCCTGGGCTATCGGGTGGGCTTCCTTGACGGCTCTGAAGGCCTGGCATTCAACCCGGACTATCCCCCACTCGATGCGGACAAGGACGGCATCTATGACAACTGGGAAGTGGTCTATGGGCTTGATCCATCCAACCCCGACGACGCTGCTTCCGATCCTGACGGAGACCTGCTCTCCGCAGCCGATGAATTCCTGATTGGCACCGCCGAAAACAACCCGGATACAGACGGTGACGGTATTCCCGACGGCAGCGAATACGCCTATGACCTGGATCCACTTGATGCCTCGGATGCCGAGGGGGACCTGGATAACGATGGTTACACCAATCTTGAAGAATATCAGGCGGGGACAGCATTGAATGACCACGAAGACATGCCGGTCGAGGAAGAGGAGCCGGAGCCACAATTCATCGCAGGCTTCACAGGACAGTACTTTGAAGGTACATCGTTTGACCGGCTGGTTCTGACCCAGGTCAACGAATCCGTCGACTTCAACTGGGGTCAGGGCAGTCCCACCCCGGACATGCCCAGCGACCAGTTCAGCGTGCGTTGGAGCGGTACTTATACTGCGCCCCATAATAGTGGCAGCAATAACTACGAGTTTACCGTCAGAACCAACGATGGGGTCCGCCTATACGCCAACGGTGAACTGGTCATTGATGACTGGACACAGCATGCTCCGACCTCCTTCAGTTATGAGCGTTCACTGGAAGCTGGCGAGCCATTAAATCTGACCATTGAGTACTTCGAAGATGTAGGCAGCGCTGTGGCTCAATACTCCGCGAGGAACATGACCACCAACGAGAACCTATCGACCGCGTCGACTGTTACCACACCAGACTATACCTCTCTCAATAGCCAGGACACCGATGGTGACGGTATTCCCGATACCTGGGAGCTACGGCATGGTTTGAACGCCTGGGTGCCGGATGCCGATGGCGTCAACAACAATGACGGTATCAGCAACCTGCAAGCGTACGACAGTGGCCTGGATCCCTACACGCTGGAAACCGTGGAGACAGACAGCGACGGAACCACTGGCGAAGAACCGGAAACCACCGAGCCAGAACCCTCCGATCCAGGAACCACAGACAGCTCCGTTACCCTGTCCTGGACGGCTCCGTCCACACGAATGGATGGCAGTTCGATCGACCTCAGCGAGATCGATTACTACATCATCAACTATGGGCAGAGCGAATCGGACCTGAGTCGTGAGCAGAATGTTGGTGGTGATCTGATGTCCTACACATTCGACGGCCTGGCATCAGGTACCTGGTACTTCACCATCCGGGTGGTCGATACCAACGGCCTTACCAGCGCACCATCCAGTCCAGTGTCGGCAGAGGTGCAATAAGGTGATGAGGAGCAAGTCCGATGTTCAGCGTCGTGACTTGCTCCCATACAACTCATCGAGATGTGCCTGCGCCTTTTCCCGGATATCCGGGAACAGTGAATTGAGTTCGCCCACGGCGTCACAGCTGTCACAGGTTAAGGCCAATACAACCAGAGACGCATCGTTGCGAGCGTTCAGGGCTCCCGTTAGTTGAGCCAGCTTCGCCTGCAATTCATTACTTTCCCAGCGCCCCTCAACGTAATACCCATAGGCCAGGTGAACTCTGGTTTCGCTTTGCCGGTATTTCAGCGTTACCCCACCCAGCGTCAGCCCCGGTCCGGCATTAACATCAAAGGTCTGTTCCGGAATCAGTTGGCTGGTGTCGTACAACCGATTCCCATAGTGCACCAGTTCTGCCCCCGGCCTCTGTACTTCATAGGTGTATATCCCGGTCAGGATCTCGATCGGGCCTGTGGTGTCTGGCACGGGCTCATCGCGGCTCATATAGACATCGACCTGGGACTGATCCGGGCGCTCCATGACAGGAACCCATCCTTGCAGCTCATTCCTGAACAGAGGCAGCCATTCTGAGCGACTGACCAGTGATGCCGGTTGAACCCTTGAGCCAGAGAGCCCGTGGGTGCCCTGCCCGTTAATCGTTGCCCAGGAAGCGAACGAGAACAGTGCCAGGGGAACAACCCCAAGCATCAGCAACCTGCCTACAGGAAAGCCGCCTCTGCCCGACGCAGGATCGGGAACACGCCTTGCGGTCCCCTCACCGCTCCTGGCTTCCCGCCTTTCCAGATAACGGGCAAACAGGAACAGCGGAACCAGTGTGCCTGCAAACACCCACCACCCGAAATGATCGTGCGCATTGATCAACGAAGATGTCATGTTGGACTCATAGCCCACATAGATAATGACAAAGACCCGAATCCAGTTTGCCAGCAATGACAGCATGACAGCCGCCACAAACAGGTTAATCCGGGCAGTCAGTGAGCGGTAATTCAATTCGCTGTGGATCGTTGCCAGTGTCAGCCCCACAAGCAGATAACGCAGACCCGAGCACCCGTGGGCAATCTCAAAGGCCCCCACACCCGGAAAGTAAACAAACACGCCTTCAACGATAAACTCAATGTCGAGCCAGGACAGCAGGAACTGGTTGACAGCAACCGTTACCAGCTGCAATGGCCAGGACAGGTAATCCCACACCGGGATGGCAAACACCAACACCCCGATAGGCAGGAAAAAAGCCATGGTCTGACGCCAGCCCCACACCAGAAGCAACGTACCAATCAGCATGGGCACCAACGCGATTTGCTGAAGCGCCTCGATCAATAGCAGGCTTCCGATCAGATAGACTGCAGCAGCGGCCAGTAAAGGCCATAACCAGTGCGGATAGAAGTCCGGCACCGGCCGGTTGGCAAGCCATTTCCGGACCGTCAGCACCAGACTGACGATCAGCACCAGAAAACCATGGGAGTAGGATTCATCAAATTTCAGCCAACGACTTCCCAGTACTTCCAGCGCCGGCCACAAGCCAACCGCCAATAACGCGACCAGCGCTATAGGAATCATCCAGTGCAACGGGGAATTCAGGGACAAACGTTCCATGTCTACAGCGCTCAGCCTTTAAGTAGATACAATCGCTTTAACAACCGGCTGCGAACCACCATTACGGATATCAGGGGGTCTGTGCGGTTCGCCAGTCGTTCCTTATAGTTCTCGTTCTTACCGCCGCCGGCCAACATATCAAACGTATGCACGGCAGGGTTGTCAAAAGCTTTCTCGACACTATAGCCAAGATGGAGCGTTCCCAGGGCGATTTTCCGGTGAAAAGACTCGTCAAAGCCGGATTGGATATTGTAGGTCACACCCTGGAACATCACGTTATACAACACGGATATCGCTTTGTGATTGCAGGTCAGCACAGATAGTTCCGGTACTCCGCCCTCTTTTTCAATCCGTGAAAGGAATTGCCCGTGGAAGAGAAGGCTGTCGTTATTGAAGCACGGGCGACCCCAGCGATGACCATGGAACTGGTTCAGCAGCGTAAAGAAGTCTCCCCGTTGCGAAGGCCAGAAGTTTTTAAGCTCAATGTGGCCTTCGGCCTGCAACAGCTTCCTCCGGTTATAGAACTTCAGTCGGGTATTCGAGCCCAATGAAGACAGATAGTCGTCAAAACCGCCCGATGTCGAAATGCTGTAAGCGTCATCACTGGCAACGGTCCGGACCAGCCAGCCCCGTTCCCGGGCAACCGCCTTCAGGGCGCGAAAATCCCCGGAGTTCACCCGCATATCGCGAAATACCGCTTCCGACCAGTGGCTCTGGTCGAGATCGTCAAACAGCGAACCCAGTGATCCGGCAGCTCCAAAACCGTTGTACTCGGTGCGGGGAGTGGAGAGCCGTCTGTAGTTGGTGCCAACAAACTGCAGGCAACGAATCGGGAGAAGTTTCCGCAAACGGTAGCGATCCAGATAAAGCCCGGATCTGCCTCTGCCGCCATCGGACAACAACTGGAAACCGGGGGTATCACCCCAGACCTCCCACCAGCTTTTCTGCCACGCCTCAGTCTGAAACAGGCTCACAAAATGATCGTCCCTGAGTCGGAAGCCCCGCAAGGCCATGTCGAAAAATCTTACAATCCCGTAATAAACCTAGATCTGAACCAACGTTATCACACTGTATTAGAAATTTAATATCTCTCGTGGCATCAAAGATGCTGCCCCCTGAACGATGGCTTCATGGATCTTCAGGAGGCGGGCGACATGATATTTTCCGGATCCCGAGGTGGTCGACTCAACCACTTTTTCGTTGTCCTTTTCTCACTCTTACTGCTTGGATTATCCAGTTCCGCATTCGCGGCACCCAGCCTGCTGATCAGCAAGGCTCCTGACCGAAGTGCAGCAATCGCCCTGAACGGTGCTGAAATCAGTGACCTTGCCTATATCTTTGTCGGTCCATCCACGGGCGTCAACCGGGTGGATTTCTATCTCAACAGCACGCCTCCTGGCACCCCCAGACTTATCGAACGTGTTGCCCCCTTCGATTTTAACGCGACAGAAGCGAACCTCACGGCAAAACCGTTCGACACAACCTCCCTACCCGACGGCCAGCACAGTATTCACGCTACCACATATTATACCAACGGCACGTCTGAGGTACTGTCCGCCACTTTTACAGTCAACAACTCAGTGCCAGTGCTGGAGTTCAGTCAGACGGCTGCGTCATTCACCGCCCAGCAAGGATCCAGCAGCACCCAATCGCTGTCCGTCAGCCTGTCATCATCAAACGACGGTAACGTCAGCTTTACCCTGTCAGACGACGCCAATTGGCTCAGCCTGTCACCAACCTCCGGCACTACTCCGGCGACCATCACCGTCACAGCGGACCCATCGGGATTGCCGGCAGGAAACCACACAGCAACCGTAGAGGCTTCCGGCACCGGTGTAAGCAAAGCTTATCTACAGGTGTCTTTCGACATTATCGAGCCCGCTGGTAGCGATTACACCCTGATGGTCAGCTCGTCGGCAGACAGGTCGTCCGCATCGCCACTCCAGAACGCCAGTGTCAGCGGCGATATCTTTGTTTTTATACCCACGTCACCCGGTATTTCGAGAGTCAATTTTTATATCGATAACCCGCAGAAGTCGGGATCTCCCAACCAGTCAGAAGGCCTGGCTCCGTACGACATGGCTGGTACAGCACCTAACGACCTGGCGTACCCCTATGACACCCTGGCTCTCGCGGACGGCTCTCATACAGTGACGGCAGTAGTCAGTTTGTCCGATGGCTCCGTTCATGAAGTCACGGACTTCTTCGACGTGGTCAACAACACCAGCCAACTGTCCTTCAGTACGGAATCACTGGCCGGGTCACGGCATGTTGATAACCCGGAACCGGTCACCAGCTCCGTCACCCTCTCCGCGAGTGACAATTCCGGCGCGCCATTCAGCCTGTCAACCGATGCTCCCTGGCTCAGCGCTTCCGGAAACTCCGGTACTACACCTGCAACCATCACGGTGACCGCTGATCCGGCTGGCCTGGCCGAAGGCACCTACACCGGTAAGGTAACCGCCTCGGCAACGGGTTACGAGAACGACGAACTGACCTACACCCTGACAATCACAGCTGGCAGCCAGGGGGTGCTGGTGTCCCCGACATCCCTCACTTTCTCAGGTGAACCCGACACCCCGATCGCCGGCAAGACCCTGGATGTGAGCCATTTCGATGGTGATGCACACGACTTCAACGTCAGCACCAACATGCCGTGGTTATCCGCCCAGCCTTCAACCGGCACCACACCTCAAGCTATCACTGTCAATGTGGACAGCAGCGGCTTGGCGTCGGGTAATTACACAGCCATCCTGACTATTACCTCCAGCGGTAGTGATCCTGTTGATGTGCCGGTCGGCTTGACCATTGCCAGTAGCGACAAGTGTGCCCCCGTTGACTGCTCGGATGTACGGGTGAACTTGCCCTATCAACTCAGTTTTACCGAGAGCCAGGGCTACTACATGGATCGGAATGGCTGGGGTACAGGCTTTACATGGTTGGACGCACCCAGTTCGGGCACCGGCTTTATCCAGGAAAACCTGGAAATGCATTTCCTGCAGGGCTATCTGGAATACAACACCACTGCTGGTATCAAGTTCGAGGGCAACAACAGCCAGGACAACGCCCTGGCGGTGGGTTTCGCTGCGCCTAACCAGATTACGCGCATCACCACCCAGATCCTCGACGTACCCCAGGGAACCGGAAAATACGAACAGGCCGGTCTATGGTTTGGTAACGATGAGGACAACTACATTAAACTGGTAATCCTCTCCGACCCCAAAGGCCCGCGTATCCACTACCTGCTGGAGGTGGGCGGCACGACTGTCACACAGAAAAATATCTCCGCCTCCGGATTGATCGGTTCAGACATTATTTTCGGGATGACGGTCAACCCATTTGACCGTACGGTGGAACTCAATTACAGCCTGAACGGGGGTTCCACCGTTCAGGTGGACACATTGCTGCCACCCGATGAATTCTTCAGCTTCGATGCCGCCGGTATAGACCCGGAAATCGGCACTCGCAGTTTTGCCGGCATATTCGCAACCCACCGGCACGCTGCGGCCTCAATGATCTATAAGTTTGATGAATTCACCCTGCAGGAAGGCGATGGCCCCCTCGCCCCGGACTCAGGCGTGGACTTCATCCGCAAAGACTACAATGTGGACTTCCCGACCTCTATGGTCTGGGGCCCGGACGGCCGACTGTATGTAACAGAACTGTTCGGCACTATCCACGCGCTAACGTTTGATGCCGATCTGAATGTCGCCGACGATCAGGTCATCGAATCGCTGGTAAATAACATCGGGCCGAGACTTACCCTGGGCATTACTGTCTCTCCGGACTCCACGGAAAACGACGTCGAACTCTGGGTCGCACACTCCAGTCCCTCGGTGGACAATGGTGAGCCGAACTCGGGTATGGTCACCAAACTCGGTGGCGCAAACTTCAGCACGGTTCAGCACGTCATTACCGGGCTGCCCCGTGCCATTGCGAATCACTCGATCAATTCCATTCATTTCGGTCCGGATGATAACCGCCTGTACATTGCCATGGGCGGCAACACCGGTGCAGGCGCGCCCAATGAATCCAACTCCGAGTTTGGTCAGATGGAGGAACAGCCCCTGAGCGCCGCCATTCTTGTCGCGGATGTCTTCGCAGCCGGGTTTGATGGTACCTGCAACAACACCAGTGACATCTTCGGACCTCCCCCTTGCGACGTTATTCCCTATGCCACGGGTCTTCGCAATAGTTATGACTTTGTCTTCCACAGCAATGGCAATATGTACGCCACCGACAATGGGCTGGGCGTAACCGGCACCTACCCACCGAGCCCGGAACCTGCGTGTTTTGGCTTTGGCGATACCGCCAGTTATCTGGACGGGGGCCACAACCCCGGCGCCCAACCGGACCTTCTGCTGCTGATCAAACAAGGTTCCTATTACGGTCATCCCAACCCCTATCGGGACGAGTGTGTCTTCAAGGACGGCTCCTATCAGGGCGTCACACCATTGCCCAACTATGAGGAGCCGATTTTCAACCTCGGTGAACACAAATCCTCGAATGCCATCATTGAATACGATGGCGGTGAGGGCTGCGTTGGCGACTACCTCAATGGTCAGTTGTTGATCACAAACTACTCCGTGGGTGATGACATCTTCCGGGTTGGCCTCAACGAAACCGGAACCGAAGCCACTGATGGCGCCCCCCTCGCGACGGGCTTTAATGATCCGCTCCCCCTGGCCCGTAACACCACAGGAGACATGTTCATTGGCCAGTTCGGCGGAGGCAAGGTCACCTCGCTGCGCCCGGTCAGCCTGGGTTGCTGGGCATCCAAAGCGCCGGCCCCCATTGCCGTACTAGACGCCACCGGCGCGGCCATAAACGGTAAGGTGTATGCCGTGGGCGGGAAGAACAGTAGTGGTCATCTCAACACCCTGTTGATCTACGATCCGGCCAGCGATACCTGGAGCCAGGGCGCCAATCTCCCGGGAGAAGGCGTTGAGAATCCCGCCGTTGCCGTACTGAATAGCAAACTGTATGTGTTTGGCGGTTCCACTGCGCCCTTCTCCGGCGCTGTTGCCAATGCCGCAGTCTATGATCCGGCCAGCAACAGCTGGACTCAGTTGGCGGATATGCCAACGCCTCGCGGTGGCCCGACTGCCCAGGCGGTTGACGGTGTCATCTATGTCATTGGCGGCATGGGTGGCAATGGCGCCTCCCTGGCCACCGTGGAAGTCTACAATCCCGGAAGCAACAGCTGGCAGACCGCTCCCTCACTGACCTATGTGCGGGACAACCCGGGCTCGGCCGTACTCAATGGCCAGATCTACGTGTTTGGCGGCAGGCACCGGAATGCGGACGGCAGCACAACCACTGGTGAAATGAAAACCGTGGAAATGTTTGACGCTGCAGCCAACGCCTGGATAGAGAAAGCCCCGATGCCTACCGGCCGGCGCGCCATGAGCGTAGGTACCATCAATGGCAAAGCCCAGGTCGTGGGCGGCGAACTCAATGGAGGCAATTCCTCCGGCGTGTTCAATCAGAATGAAGAGTATGATCCGAACACCAATCTCTGGCGCCCCCTGACCAAAGTGCCGACACCGAAGCACGGTGCAGCTGCGGCAACCGTCGACGATACGTTCTATATCATGGGTGGCGGTATTACCTCTGGCTCATCCTTCACCAGTTCGATGGAAGCCATGCGCTTCTGATCCTACTCGCACCCTCCTGTTGAAGGCTGAATCACCGGCCTTCAACAGGATACTTCCGACCCGTGATCTACGTTGCTATCTCCTGCCACATCACATACGTTATACTTTCCAAAACCAGTCGAACGACAGCAGTGGCAGGGACGCAAATGCCAAAAGCTTCAGTGATAATCCCGGCATATAATGCCGAGGACACTATCAGCGTGACGATTCAGTCAATTCTCCAGCAAAGCTTTACGGATTTTGAGCTGATCATCGTCGATGATGGCTCCACCGATGACACCACCAGGGTTGTCCATCGCTTTGACGATCCACGCATCCGTTTGTTCACCCAGGCAAACAGCGGCCGCCCCGCTGCCCCGAGAAACCGGGCTATCCGCAAATCACAGGGCGAACTGATCTTCATCTTCGATTCCGATGACGTCATGCTACCCGGCAAGATGGCCACAACAGTCGCCATGATGGAACAGGCACCGGATGCCGGCCTCGCCTTTACCGGTTTTGCCTGCATTGACGAGCAGGACAAAATCGTCAATCCGGACTTTCTTGCGCCCTACCAGACCCTTCATCAAATTCCCAAAAAGCCAGTCGGGAAACAGGCATACCTGATCGAATCCCACGCCGCACTCCGGGGCCTGGCGGCATCCAATTACCTGGGTACATCCGGCGTGGCGATACGCCGGGAGATATTTGACAGGGTGGGTTATTTCGACGAGGACGTCCGCAATTCCGATGATTTCCTGATGTGGCAGGCCGTGGCCAGCCAATACGACCTGCTGTATATACCGGAAGTGTTTCACCAATACCGCATCCGCTCGGGCAGCATATCCCTGAGAAACATTGAAGACCGCGCCCCGGGCCTGATTGCCTGCACCGAAAAAATGAAACGCTTTCATCAGGGTGATCCCGCGTCCCTCAAACTGCTGAACCAGAGAATTGGCCGGTACCATTTCGAGGCCGGCTACTCCTATTTCTCGAAGTACAAAATGAAGGAGGCCCGGCATGCCTTTATGTGCGCTCTGGGCAAGCGGATCGACAAAAAAACGCTGTTTTACCTCTCCCTGTCGATGCTTCCGGCCAGGGCCTTGAGTCAGCTCAAGCAACTCAAATCCATTACCAGTAACTGACGTGTCTACCGCCATCGCGTTACTCAAAGGCTCCGTGACGAGGGTATCGCAAACCCTCGTCAGCATCATCGTCGCGTTTGTGATGATGCCCTTCCTGATCCACGAACTGGGGGATCACTGGTACGGTATCTGGACCGTGGTCGGTAGCCTGGCAGCAGCCTATCATCTCTTCGATATGGGTATGGCCAGCGCAGTCACCCGTTACGTCAGCCAATCCTTTGGCCTGAAAGACGACCACCAGGCCAACGTTACCATCAATACGGCGCTGGTCATCTATATCGCTATCGCCTTTGTGATTGTTCTGGCCAGTATCGGGGCCAGTTTCGCAAGCAGGTTTTTTCTCGAATCGGAAGCCGACAAGGATCTGGTGCAGTTACTTGTACTCATTATCGGTGTGTCCGTTGCGCTCGAATTCCCCTTCAATGCCTTGGCCGGCGTGGCCAGCGCAAAACTGCGTTTCCATCAGGTGGCCCTCACCCGGATAGCCATGACCTTGCTGGGCGCGGTACTGAACTGGTGGTTCATTTCCAATGGTTACGGCATCGTCGCACTGGCAGTTATCACCTTCTGCACAGCCAGGATCTCCAACCTGCTCTACCTGCTGATCTGCAAATCCGCGTTTCCGGGCCTGAAATTTTCAAAAGCCCTCGCATCCCGCGCAAACAGTAAAGAACTGTTCCAGTACAGCGTCTGGTCTTTCGTCATTGCGATCGCCTACCAGCTAAGGAACAACGTAGACAACTTTGTCGTGGCAGGCTTCCTGTCCGCAGCCAGTGTGACCCATTACGCCATTGGACTGAGATTGGTGGATTACGTGGCGCAGTTCCTCAGCCAGGCCACCAACATGTTTGTTCCCATATTCACCGGCTACCACGCACGTGAAGACAAACGGGAGCTGCACAGAAAATTGCTGTTCATCACCCGGCTGAACCTCGTTGCAGCGTTGATTGCCGGCGGCGGGCTGGTGATCTTTGGTGACGCCTTTATCGCACGCTGGATGGGCCCCGACTACAGCGACGCCTACTGGGTTATGGTCATTCTGCTGGTAGGACGCCTGATTGGCTTTGCCAACCACCCGCTCAATTCCGCAATGTACGCAGCCAACAAACACAGCATTGTCGCCAAGATTGATGTAATAGAAGTCATTCTGAACCTTGGCCTCAGCCTGATACTGGTCCAGTTTTACGGGCTGATTGGCGTCGCCCTTGGCACCATGATCCCGCTACTGATACTACGCCTTTTTGTTCTGCCAACATTTGCCTGCCGTGCCATCGAATTGCCAACCAGAGACTATTATCTCTGTATGGCGCGACCGTTTATTGCCCTGCTTGTCCCGCTCTCAATCCTGTTTTACTGGATCCATGTCAGCGTGAAGCTGGATGGCTACCCGGATATCATAGGATTAGCGATGGTGATGTCGTTGGTCTGTGGAATTGCGGGTCTGAAACTGGCATTTTCAGAATCCGAGAAAGTGGAACTCCGGAAACTGGTGCCCAATCAACGACTAAAGTCATTGATATGACAGTATCAACCCCAAGGTGAGGATTATGGATAAACCGTTGGTCACAGTGATTGTACCCGCCTATAACGCATCCGACTTTATTGCGGAAACGCTGGAGAGCATCCTCAACCAGACCTATGATAACCTCCAGGTCATCGTGGTGGATGACGGATCAACCGATGATACCGCACGCATCGTTCAGTCCTACTCTCCCCGGGTAACCTATATACATCAGGCAAACAGTGGCGGATGCGCTGCCCCCCGAAACCGGGGCCTTGAGTATGCGCGGGGAGAATTCGTCACCTTCTTTGATGCGGACGACATCATGCTGCCCGACAAACTGAGCCGGCAGGTTGATGCCCTGATACGGCACCCGAATGCAGTCATGTGCATAACCAATTACTGCAACTTCACCGGCACTAAACGATCGACCGACCACATGTCCACGTGCCCGGCCATGGTCCCTTACCTCGACAGGCACAAAAGCTCCGACTTTACACTGGGCTCTGAGGAGTGCCGAAGTATCCTGATCAGTGAAAATTTCACGATTGCTTCCGCCCCCCTATTCAAAACAGACATTATCAAGAAACTTGGCGGGTTCGACCAAACACTGAAAGCCTGCGAGGATTTTCATCTGATATACCGGACAGCCATGCAAGGCGATGTTGTTGTAAACCCGAATGTAGGCTTTGAACGGAGACTGCACGACACCAACATGAGCAACGATAACGAGCGGATGTTACGAAACCTCATTGCCAGCCGGCATGACTTGAGCCTGAATGAAACCAATATCGTTCTACAACGCCATCTGAAACACCGGGTTCGCCGATACCGTCGGGACCTGCAAACCTGCCTCGTGCTGAAAAAACAGCTGAGTAAAGCATTGAAACTGTACGGAGAAACCTTCCCCCCCCAGTCGATCTCCGATCTCAACCACGATGTACGACAAGGCATCAAGATCGCCTTGCACGGTATCGCTCCCGGGAAGTTTCCGGATCGGCAACACTAATTCTGGTGGTTGATCCGCCGGGCCAGGGGAAACTTCCGTTTAACAGGCGCCAGTTCAGTAGATTTAGAGGGTGCTCCCTCTTCCTCCATCTGAGTAATCCGAGTTCGCACTGCACCGAGTAACACAACTGACAACCCGCCAAACAGGTACCACTCGTAACTTTTCAACCCGTAACTGGCCAGGCTGAATAGCAGGTTCATCAGCAGCCAGACCTGCATGGCTTGGGTACATCGGTACAGGAAATCATCCTTCGCCAACCTACCCTTGATAAGGCGAGCTGCCTCCCGAAAGTTACGGATCATCGCTGACAGATACAAAATAAACAGAATCAGACCGATCAAGCCGATTTCCTGCCAGATCTCCGCCCATAGAATGTGGGATATCTGATCCTTACCGGCAACATTCCAGTTTGCCTCCCGCGAAGTGCCAAGGCCGTGGCCGATAATGGGGCGATTCATGGCCACGCGGAAGTCTGATGACCAGCCTTCGATTCGACCGGCCGCCGACGATGACTGCCGGGCATCGTCACTGACGATCGAGAGGTAGCGATCCTTCTGAACCTCATTCAGGTTCATGAAAATGACTGCAAGACCGACGACGCCGAGGACGAGGAGGAGGAACTTGTGGGTGCTCTTGAGCCAGATGCCGAAGGCGATGATTCCCAGAGCGAGGACCCCGGAGCGAGAAAGTGTGAGGCCCATGGTATACAGAAGTACGGGTATCAGAAGAAGGTAAATGAAAAAGGTCTTTTTGCTAACTGGAGCAAAAATGTAATGGATAAATGGAATTACCGTAGCAATAACGAACGCTAGTCCGTTGGGATTGATTGTATCCACTGGCGCCCCCGCCAAGCGTCCAGCAAAATCGGTTCCTCCCAAGTGAGTAGCCGACCCAAGATAACCGGTGGTAATGTTAAGAACAAGCGGTTCCAGAATGCGAATCAGGTTACAAATAACGAATACGGCAATGACAGATTTCAGCCGCTTGTCATTAACAATAAGATTAACGGTAAAGAAATAGAAAATGGCGCCTTTAATAAAAGCAACCATCCCATTATTTATAACCGAACCCGGCCATTCCACTAACGGTAGTGTGATAACCGAATAGACAAAAATCGCCAGCAGGTACTTTGACGCCGAGTCAAGCCTTGATCCTTTCGTGGACTTTGAACTGAAAATAAAGAACGAAATGGCTGCTACCAACAGGAAATCAAATCGTATAACCCCCAGAACAGGTAAACGAGCAGGCAAACGAAGAAAAAAACTCACCAGATACAAAAGATACAATAGAAAGGCCGCATGGGTTTCCTTCTCTACCACTCTCTGATTCGCACCAAGTGTATGGCCCAGGCTATGAAACATTATCCAAGCACCCTTTCATACAATGCATGGATTTCCTTTGCAGATTTCCTGATATCAAATCGATCCACAGCAATAGGAGCAAAGTCTTCAAACGGTTGTCGGCCGATTTCCAGACATTCAAGAATTCCCTTGGCCAGACTATTCGCATCTCCGGCCTTCACCTGAATAGCAGGAGTTCCTGCTAACACCTCTCTAAGTCCAATACAGTCGCTTCCCACAAAAGGAACTCCAGCACACAGGGCTTCCATTGGTTGGAGTGGGCATGCCTCCCAAAGCGATGGCATGGCGATGAGGTCACAGCCTTTCATGGCTCCCGAAACATCCTCCAAGAAAGGAGCAAAAACAAAGTTTGCCTCTAAACCCTTACCCTCAATACTACGTTTTTCTTCTCTAAAAAACTCCCCCGACCCGAAACAGACAACTTTAATATTGCTCTCAACATCTCTATTTATAATTATATCCACTGCTTCAACCAAATACCTAAACCCCTTTTGACTCATAAATCGACCAAAGAATCCAACCACTTTATTTGATTTATCTATTCCAAAATCCTCACATATAGATATCGGACTAGAGTTGCAAAATTTTTCGGGCTCGATGCCATTACGTATCACAACTGACTTTTCGCAGATGCCAGGAAACCAATTTATCAGGTTATCCGCCGCATCTTTTGAAACAGAATGGACAATTTTGCTACGACCTAATGACAACTTTAGAGCAATCATCTTAAAAAAACCGAGACTACCAGAAAATTGAGAGTCATTGATAACGTCGTGACTTGTAACTATATAGGGAGCACTGCTAAAAATTAGACCCAAAAGGCAATAAAATGAAGAACTGAAACCGTGGGCGTGAACTATATCAATTTCATCTTCTTTAACTATACGCGCTATACTCTTAACAAAATTCAACCCAAGCATTTTGTCGTTGGGTATCGAATACCAACAATCAACTTCATTATCTAACGATTCCCTCAGAGAAGTTAAACCATCACACTCTGTCGCAATTATTGAAAATCTACACCTATCACTTCTTACACTCCGGAGAAAGTATTTAACGAATGTCCTAATTCCTCCAGCTGGCCATCTTATTACCAATAAAATATGGATCGAGCCAGTCTCATCACATTTCGTCTTTCTAATATTTGCGCGCATTAAAATCCCTTTCAACTATCAAATTAACTTAGACTAATTAACGTAACTCTTCCAACTAAATTTATCACAGAGTATAAACAGATAGCTTTCCACCAACACCGACTGCCTACCCATCCACCTACCTACGACCTAAGAATAAATTGCTATTTAATCAAGATATTAATAGCTCAAAACACTGAAAAATCAACTTAAATATAAAAATTTCCACAAAACAATGTTTTTAACGATAAAAGTTATAACAAATGACGCATCTCTATCAAAATCATATTAAAGAGTTACCGACTATCTTTTCTGTAACTAGCCTAGGGGCGAATCATGGACTAGAATTTGTTATAGTAGTCAGTAGTCACTCCTTGATCTAGGGCTGGATTATAGATGAATAACCAACTCCGAAACATCATATTAAAGCGTATCATAACCATACCTTTCCTCCTCGGTTCATCTCTAACCGTCCTTGCAGATCCTTCTATTTCTGAGTTTGAAGGCACGCTTCAACATGGTCAGGTTGTGAAAATCTCAGGTCAAGATTTTGGCACACCTTCCAGCACTGATTTAAGATTATGGGATACGATTGATAACCAATCAGCCTATAACACATTAGCTAGAGGTACAGCGGTGCCAACAGATACCGGCCCTTGGGAAGATAATGGAAATACGTGGTCAAACCTAATTGTAATTGGAGAAGAGCCGCGCTCCAGCTTACCTCAATCCTCAAAAGTTTATCAAGGTACAGGAAAGGCGTTTTTGGGATGGCCAAAAGCTTTCAATAATAATCGCAATAATACCCTATATCTAACGTGGTACCTAAAGCCAATGAAGGATCCAGATGAGTTTGGTGGATCGAATAAATTTACCAGAATATGGGATGCTCCTGATGGAAGCGGGACCCGTCTCGCGTGGAACCAAATATTGATTGGCGGTGAGTCAATACCTAACTCTAGTTGGGCTAATTGGGGTGGCAATATTGCTTCCTGGAATCGTATGGAAATGTTGATAGATGGAAGACGAGGTCTCGTCAAAGCGTGGACAAACGGAAGGCAAATTCATAATATAACATCATTCAGCAAGGCTAATGTTGAAGAAGGTCTAACTCCTGCGCAATTGGGTTTCGACGCAAATTACGCAGACCGATATGAAACACTTCGGTTCTACATTGATGATATTTATGCTTCAGACACACCAGCCAGGGTCGAGCTCTCAAGCAGCTCAACATGGGATGGGACAGCAGGGAAAAGGGAAGTTCAGCCTATCCGCTCCTGGTCAGGATCCGGCATATCTTTTGAGATAAATCTTGGGGCTTTAGATCCTGACGGTCCACTTTACTTATACGTTATTGATGAGGACGAAAGGGTTAATTCACAAGGTTTTGAAGTAGCGGCTTGTCCAAAATGCCCAGAACCTACTGTACTCGAAATAGAATGAATTATTGAAGAAAACAAGGATGTTAGATGAAAAATATTGCCTCATTGAATGGAAGAGATATTGTTGAAAAGATATACATTTTTACAAACCTATTTTTAGTACGATTATGGAAGGAAATCGCACCTATACTTAGAAGGTTCCAACGATTTATAGCACTTCCATACGTTTATATATTCTGGACAGATTGGAAGTCTTGCACAAGGAGTCCACTTCTTGTAGCTATCGACTTTCTATATATATTTTTCGTTCTAAGATCTTTTCCGGATAACTACACACCCTGCAAGCTATGGGAAAAGCCCAAAGACGAATGGCATTATTATTATGGCTCAAATTATAACCCCTATCAGAGGAAAGCACTTAGAAAGGATGTTCAAATAAAGGAGTATGAAATCGTCTACGAGGACAAACGAATTTGTGAAGATGTATGTAGGGCTCACGGAATACCACTTCCCTCTTATTATGGAATAATCGATATCGGATCTGATGTAGTTGAATTCTTGCAGTCGTGCAATTTGAATAGTGACATTAAAAAACGATTTATAGTTAAACCGATGAATGGTAAAGGCGGCCACTCCATATTAATATTTGAATCTAATAATGGATATATTTACAAATATTACGATGGAAAGTTCACAACATGCGATAAGCTAGTAGCAGATCAAGCATACATAGTGCAAGAATTCGTAATTCAGGATGAACATCTATCAAACATTTCCCCCTCAACAAATACAGTCAGAATTGTTACAGGCTTAGAACGTAGCAATAACGTACTAATTATTGGTGCGTATATGAGATTTGGAAGTGGAGCTACGCTAATTGATAATTTGAGTGCTGGCGGATTAGCAGTAGCAATTGATCTTGTAACAGGTAGGCTTTCCAAAATTGGAGTCGACCGCAATGGTACAGAATATCTGAAACACCCTTCCTCTAACCACGTATTTGAAAGAACCGAAGTCCCACAATGGGTCGAAGTTTGCCAACTGGCGAAAAATATACAATCTTCTATTTCCTATCACAAACTCTTGGGCATGGATATAGCGATAACAAAATCCGGCCCTGTTTTGATCGAGATAAACTCAATTTACGACAATATAGACTTAGAACAAGTTTGTGGCCCAATATTGAAAGACAAATCTGTTTATGAGTTTTATAAAAGCCACAATTTGTTAATTAGTAAACCACAAAAAAACCTAGTATCTTTTTCTACGCTGAAAAGCCATTCCGCTAAAGCTGAAAATCAGCCCGAGAGCTCTTGAAGAGAAGTATGCAATAGATAGAATGTAAACAATGGCTGACTGCAATGAGAAGTAGCTCACCGAGCTTTCTCGCATCTTTCTATAATGAAACAATGTTGGACCAATCAATATACCTAAAACTGAAAGCCACGCCACAATTTCAATTTTAAATATCAAACCAAAAAACAGCGACAAAGTGGAAACCAAGAATAATAAAGAAAACAAAAATACTAGATCATTTAGCCCATTATTAGAGTATATAAATGAAGATGCTAACCAAAACTGCCTCGCACAGAATTGTTTAAAAGTTTTAGGGTATCCCAAATGAATTACATCCAGTCTTTCATCGTACTCTATTCTTGTTCCATATTGACGAATTCTATGAGAAAAATCAGAATCCTCACCTGCATTGAGTGCCACATTGAACCCGCCGACCTCGTCAAATAGCTTTTTTGGGAAGATCATGCTAGCTCCATTTAGGTTCTTCATATCATTATGCTTTCGTACCCTTTTGAAGAACCAATATTTTTCTAGCCTGGACGGCTCGTCACTCATCAATGCATCACCGCCAACCACACGAAGTTCTCCTGGCATAGATAAAACCTTGGTGACAGCCGTTTCGACCCAGTCTGCCGGAGCCACACAGTCTGCATCAATAAACGCAAGGATTTCGCCGGTGGAGTTCTCAACCGCGTAATTCCTAACTGCGCCAATACCCACACCATTATAGTCATGAACTGCAACTGGATATTTACAAGCTATACCTTTTGTATCATCACTAGACCGATTATTAACCACTATTATTTCATATCTATCTTCCGGATAGCTTTGAGCGAGAAGCGATTCTATACATTTACTTATGTGCTTTTCCTCATTATGGGCTGGAACCAAGATAGAAACAGACGGTAATCTTCCTGTCATTTCATACTTCCCTCTTAACGACTCTAAGCTTACCAGATGGTTCCCTATCTATTTTATCAACCTTTTGGACCTCCACTAATAAGGCTCTATCAAAATCGCGACTTAGCCTTTTCTTTATATATTTAGAAATATAGTCAAAATTTTCGTTAGCTATGACTTTAACAGTAAGGTTTAATTCTTTATTCTGCAGAAACTGGACTCCATCAACCACTAAACCTTTCTTCTTTAAATCTTCTATAATATAAAGAAAGAACTCACCGTGGAACTTCTCCCCTTTGATGTTTATCAAACTGTCGTATTGACGACCATATACCCTTTTAATAACTGTTAGCGATCTGCCGCACTTACAGCTTTCACTTGTCAGTTCTCCCCAGTCTTTGATTCGATATCGTATCAGTGGCATTGAGAAGTTTGTCAGATCAGTAACAACAATTTCACCGGGTGTATCCGGAGGACAAGGCTTTCCGCTACGATCTACAACTTCCAACAAAACATTTTCGCAGTTAATATGAAACCCAAACTCTTCGCATTCATGGGCAATTGTACCAATCTCACCACATCCATATTCATTATATACAGGAGCCTTAAAAATATCTGATATATATTTTCTATCAACGCTTGTTAACACTTCGGACGTAGTAATTATAGCCTTAAGAGAAAACTTGACATCTAAATCATTTTCATCAATATATTGCGCAAACTCCTTTATGATTGACATATACCCGTAAAAATAATCAGGACCTATTTTCTCAATTTTACGCAAATAATTATTAAAAACTTTATCACTATACTCAAATGCTGAGACTCTATATCTGTTACATACAAAATCAATTAGCTTTGACTTAAACTTTTCTTTGTAATTATTTGGCACCCCCCAAAATCTTACTTGCTTATCGCCTACCTCAACTCCCGCCCAAGAGTAGCCCCTCCATGTTGCAGCAAGCTCACGGGCAAATCCTTTAGAGTCTTTCAATACTGTTACAGGCGCTCCAGTTGATCCACCAGACGTCTTTGCTCGTTGCCCTCTGACTTTCTTGAAGGTCAATCTATCAGAAAATTTTCTTACGTCATTTTTTTCTATTACTTTAATTCCAGATATTTCGTTAATACTTTCTAGTTTTCCAATTGGAAGATAGCTATAGAACGAAACGTTTTTTCTTGCATGATTAATTAGCTTGTTAAGGCTTTCAAGTTGAAACTTCTCTAGTGCTTCCACTTCATAATATTGGGAATTTAAAAAACCTGAGTACACTGAATTAAACCGCTCTCCTCTAACAAGAACCGTGAACTGATAAATAATTCTAAAAATACGCTTACGAATACTCACGCTCGATTCTCGCTCTTTCCAAATTGGCCTCTAACTATCAAACCTAAATAGCTGATACCAAAAATCGTTTTTTCAAATTCTTCTGCACTATTGTTTGCTGGATACCGGCCTATCTCTAAAGGATCCTTAATCGGTGAAATGCTAGAAAACGCTGTTACTCCATATGTATACCCACACTTAACAAGCCATCTTTTTATATCTTCGTTGAAATCCGACAACTGGCCATTTGGATAACAAAATATCTTTACATCTTCACCAAGATTTTTCTCTAGAATAGCTTTGGAGTTACTTAGCTCAGCATTAACCCCGCCCTGATCTAGCTTAGTTAAAATTGGGTGTGACACTGAGTGGCTTTCAACATTCAAACCGTCAGATTGCAACTCTTTTATTTTATCCCATGTAATTGACTTGTACTCATTGGGCAAATTATTTGGTCTTTTAACATCGAAAATTCTGTACATTCTTTTTATGAAATCAAGCTTTTCCGAATTGCTTATAGAAAGACAATAATCAGAAATAACTTGCCAAGCTTTGTGTTTTTCAGCTTGGACATTGATCTCCTCGTGCATCCCATCTATTTTTATATTCTTAACTTTTGTTTTATTTACAATATATCGGATTTCGTCAGGCCAGAGCCATAAATCACCATTAACAAAGCCGGTCGTAACAAAAAGCGTGGCTGGAACACCAGCCCTCTTTAGGATAGGAAAAGCCAACTCAGCAAAATCAGCGTACCCATCATCAAAAGTTACACAAACCGCATGTTTCGGCACTCTTCCCTCTTCATGGGCTGTCATCAACTCCCTTAACGTAAGGGGGTTGAAGTGCTTTTTAATAATTTCCACCTGTCGTTTGAATTGCTCTACTGGGATGCCCTCACCCTCCGGGTCTTCAGTAATCCGGTGATACATAAGAATTTTAGGGTGGTTCCTGGATAAGAAACGTGCAACTTTTAACCCTCCCAATGGTCGTGTTGCGCGATAGATCAGTTGGTTGAGTGTCATGGTTACACCTTTCTCAACATCAATTTGGCTAAAGACCGCCAGGCAGGCCAATAAAGAAAATCCCGGCTCAAGCCGGTCAGGATATCCCGGAAAGGCTCAAAGAATTTCCTTTCTGCACTGGCAATAGCCATGCCCCTACTCACATACATATCCGCCCAGGCTCGGGCTGCCAGCTGTCTTGAAATCTCCTGGGGATGGCTTGCCAGAAATTTCTGTAGTATGAGAAATGCGTTGTCGTACCGGCCCCGGTAATTTTTCGACATCTGGCCTGGCCAGATCCGGTAGATATAGGTTTTGTCCGGCGCATACTGAAACCGCCAATCTACCGAATAGCGCAGCCATAGGTCCCAATCAATCCCCATAGGCAAGTTCTCGTCAAATGCTCCATTTCGTTCAAGGCATGCCCGGCGGATGACCGCCGTACCAAACGGGATGAAATTCTTGATGATGAGTTCGTTGGTGATTTTCCCGCTGTGACGCTTGTAGGGCTGGGGTTTGTCCAGACCCTGTCCGTTCTGGTCAATATAGGAAACTTCGCTGTACACAACGCCCACTGAAGGGTCTTCAAATAACGGCATCTGTATCGTCAGTTTATCGTGGCTCCACACGTCGTCCGCATCGCAAAAGGCAATAAACTCACCCCGAGCCTCTTTTAATCCGCGGTTCTTTGCCCTGGGCTGCCCTCCGTTGTCAGTCGGTACGTAACGAACCCTGGCCTCCCCACGGAACTGCTCCATGCGTTCTGATGTGTCATCTGTTGAACCATCGTCCACAACGATGACCTCGATGTTCTTCCAGCGTTGTGCCAGTACAGACACAATCGCCTCCGGCAGGTACTGCCCCATGTTGTAGGTCGCTATCACTACGCTGACCAGAGGTTGGCTATCCATCGCTACACCATGCATATCGAAAACCGATACTTGCCGGAGCTTTCCTGGGGAATAGCCGCAACATCCTTGATGGTTAACGCTACCCGTTCATCGAACACTTCTCTCATTGCGTTTATCAGTCCCTCGTCCGTTTCATTGTCAAATTCCCTGCCCTTCACACGGTTGATGATCACATGATCGAGGGCGTCCTGAACCAGCTGCATTTGTTCCACTCCGGGAACTTTGGTCAGGGTTCTCTCCACCAATGAGATCCCAGCCACCTGCCCGCCATCCGGCAGCTTGAGGAAGTCCGCCACACGTCCTTCCAGGCGCTCCAGTATCGGAAACCCACGGCCGCAGCCGCATGGCTCTTCAGAATATACGCCCACGTCTTCAACGCGGTAACGAATCAGCGGCATACCCCGGTTATTCAGGTCTGTCACCACAATTTTGCCCGGCTCTCCGGGAGCAACGGGCTGGTTATTGCCATCCAGGAACTCCACATAAACGTGGGGCATGTTCAGGTGCATTCCCTGGTGTTGTTCGCACTGGCACGCAATCAGCCCCACTTCCTCACATCCGTACCGATTGGTTACCGGGCATGAGAACGCCTGCTCGATAACCGACCTATCACTTTGCAGCAGCATCATGGATGTTGCGACGATGCCTTTGGGTTGCAGGTCACGTATATCCTGCTCTAAAAGGTATTTCGCAAAGATGAAGATCGAGTGGGCATGCCCAAAGACCAGGCCGGGCTTTTCTTTTCGCCACCGCTCAACAAACTCCGCCATTGACTGGTCATTGAGGTTCATCGTGTCGAGGTAGATGGTTCGGTCCAGCAGGTGATGGCGGAGTTTCTGCTTTATGGTGCGCGGCACCGGTGGGTTTCCCCACACCGATGCCTTCTTCACGCCCAGATCCCACCCGGCCCAACGATCCGCCAGCCACTGAGCAGCGTTGCGTCGTTCCTGACAGGATTCATCAAAGTACAGTTTGAGAGAAACCCCTGTAGACCCTCCGGTTTTGGCGCACACCAAGTCTTTCCTATCGAATTCATCGCTGATGAAGTCATCCAGATGGTTACGAAGGTCCTGCTTGGTCGTCACCGGCAACCTGCGGAACTGCTCTGCGGAAATGATGTCCGTTGCGCCCAGGCCCAGAGTATTGAACAGCGCTCGATAGTACGGGCTGTGGGTTGCCGCGTAGCGGACGGTTTCCATAACCCGCTCCCATTGCAGTTCCCTGACTTTTTCCTGCGGCCACCATTGTTGTGCTTCCAGTTGCCTCCATTCCGGCAGGCGTTTGCTTCCGTCTTTTTTATCCCAGAGCGGGTAGAACAGATGCCTGGATAAAGCTTCCATCATGCTTGTGCCATCCCTGGTTCGATCTCACGGTACAGCGCTATATGCTGCGACAGCATGGTGTCCAGTGAGTAACGGGTCGTGATTTGAGCGACGCTGGCCACCCCCATCGCCCTGCGTTTGTCCGGGTCCATGATCAGTTCAATTAATCGGCGGGCCAGCGCTTCGGTATCGCCAACGGGAACAAGGAAACCATTCACCCCTTCCTCAATGATCTCCGGGTTGCCTCCGGTCCGTGTACAGATAACGGGTTTGCCACATCGCATGTATTCGATGATGGCGTTGGAGAAGCCTTCAGTTTCGGAGCAAAGAACCGCAATATCAAAACCCTGTATGTGCTCTTCGGGATTTGGTTGGCTGCCGAGTAAATGAACCCTGCTTTCCAGTCCCAACTGATTGATCCGGTGAAGGTAGGGTTCCGGATCCCCGCCGCCAACGATGCGGAGCTCGACTTGATGGCCTTCTTTATGAAGCAGGCCGACGGCTTCAATCAGATCTTCAATGCGCTTGATCGGGCGGAGGTTCGCCACTATGCCGATGACAACGGTTGAGTCATCCGGAGAATCATCGATTTCCTTGTTAACGGAAACAGGTTGATCCGGGTAACCGTTGTAGATCACGTGAAGTTTGTCTGTCGGAACACTTTCCAGGCGGCTTGTGACCTCGGCCACTGCCTGGCTGTTACAAACCACGCCGTTTACACAGCGGCCAGTGAGGCTGAGTATCCTCAGATACAAATCGCTGTACCAGAAGCCCATATCCCGTCTGGAGATGAGGGTCTTGAGCCCTGCCGCTCTCATCATGGGAGGACAGATTACTGAAGCATCATTGAAAAACACGTGAACAACCGTGAAGCCTTCTGTCCGAAGCTTTCTGGCGTAACGGTAAACCCGCAACCAGCTTACAGGACTGGACAGGCTGTTGACCCGAAGGTCCTCCACAGGCACTGGAAATTCGCCACTTCGGGTGTAATCCGTTCCCCGAAAAACTGCAAATCGAATATCCCAGTGCCTGGCCAATAGCCCCTCTACCAGTTTCAGAACCTGGCTCTCGGTGCCCGCAAAAGGATTTTCATATCGATCCATGATAATACTGAGTTTCATGCCAGTGCCCGCTGATAGACGTCAAGATACCGCTCCACCATGGATCGCCCGGAGTAATCCCTCTCCACGCGTTGCTCCGACCACCTTGTACACTCTGACCTTGTATCGGCGTCGGCGAACGTCGCCGCTATTGCATTCGCCAAGCTCTCAGGGCTTTCATACTGAATCAGCCGGCCGCCCAGTCCCTGCCCCAGCACATTGCCAATTTCCCCAACGTTGCAGGCAACGATGGGGAGTCCAAGGGTCATGGCTTCCAACAAGGTAATCGGCAGCCCTTCTGTCAGTGACGGCATGCAAAGCACGTCTGCCCGTTTCATCATGGCCGGAACTTCTGTCAGGTAGCCGGGCAGCAATGCGTCACCAAGCAAGTCGTGGGAATGCAGCTGTTCTTCCAGCTCCGTGCGCTGTTTCCCTTCACCGATAATGACCAGCCCGGTGGACGGATACCGCTTTTTCAGTTCTGCAAAAGCGGCGACAAGACGATCAAACCCCTTCTCTTTGGATAGCCGGCCGACACCAAGAACGATGTACTCGAACCGCCTAAGAAATGTTTCAAGATCTGCGGGCAGTTCGGTTGCGGCGCGCTCGCATAGCGACGCAGTGCTGAGACCGTTCACCACAACAACGACACTCGGTGATCGTGCGAGCCTTGAGGGAATCTCATTGCGCATGGAATCCGACACCAGTACGACCTGTCTCATTCGGCCAAGCACCAGCCGGTCCAATGACTCGTACAGCCAGGCCTTGGTATATCGAGGCGCCTTCACATAGCCGTGGAGGGTAGTCACCAGTGGAATCTTCCGAATACGTTCCGGCCACAGCCCCATCAGCACATTGAACTTGTAGCCGTGGGAGTGGAGTAACTGAACCCCCTCTGCCCTGGCCCATCGGATGATGTCCCTCGCTCCTTTCAGATTAAACCCGGGGCTCATCCGCCATGGGATAACCGGCAGGCCCTGCCGCCGGGCCTCGGTTTCCAGGGCCTTATCTCCGGCCCCCGGTTCCCCGGCGCTAAGAATCATTGGTGATAGCCCCTTTGCCATCTGCTCATTAACTAGCGTCAGCAACATGTTTTCTGCCCCATAGAGGCCACCGCTATCAATCAGGTGAAGCACTTTCATGAATCAGTCCTCACCCCTTCCTCGGATTCCAGACCACCTTCTTCTCCCCTTTTATGAAAGCGAGCGTAGCCTTGAAAGACGCGACGTTCAGGAGCAAGAAGTAGTATGGAGCGGAATACAGAAATGACAGGTTTTGCCCCGGAGTCTCGTTTCTACGACCGACCCAACCCAATCCGTACAAGGCGATCAGCCCGAACAGGCAGACGGAATAGAATCCGCCCCTGGGGGCGAGCGCCAGGGTTGTGATCGTGAACATCGCCAGGGGAATAAAAGCCAGGTAGCGCAGTAGTTTGTGGGACACCATCTGCAGCGCAAACAGCCCAAATCGGAGCGGATTCATCAGGTGCGCCATGTCCTTCAGGGCCCACAGGGCACGCAGCCCGACACGAACCCGCATGCTGAATTCACTGTCGCTGTCGTCGTTGGTGTTTTCCTTAAGCAACGCGCGCGGCTCATACACCACACGATACCCCTGTTCCACGACTTTCAGGGGCTGAACAAAGTCCGGCAACTGGTCCGCTTGCAAAGGTTGGTGCAAGGATTTACGCATGGCGTCGATGCCGCCATCCACACCGACTATGGACCCCAGCTGGGTCTCATACTCACGAAGCCGGTTCTCATACTTCATATAGGCGCTGCAACCATCACCAACGAGTGAGCCATCCTGATTGGCGTAGACCATTTTCCCGGTGACATAACCCACGTCCGGGTCGGCAAAGTTGCTGACCAGGTAGTTGATGGCGTTGATATCCCAGTGGGAGTTCGCATCGGCAAAGAGGATGATGTCTCCCGTTGCCCGGGGAATCAGCAGGTTCAGGCCGGACGTCTTGCCCTGGCGAGGCTCCTGGCGCACCAGATGTACCGGGCACCGGGCTTCACCAGCCATTGTGGTAACGATGTCGTCGGTACCGTCATCGGAACCGTCGGACACCACCAGGATTTCCAGCAATTCAGATGGGTAGTGCTGCGCCAGCTTATTCTCGAGCGTTGCGCGGATGTCAGCCGCTTCGTTAAAAGCTGCGATCACAATCGAGACCGACGGCCGATAACCGTCCTCCCGATTCACTGGTATCGGGCGAAAGGCTGCCAGCATCCTCGCCAGTAACGGATAGCCGGCGTAGATATACATCAGCAGTAGCAGTGACAGCCAGAACAGCAGTTTCAGCATTGTCATTCATCCATGAGGTGTTACAGGGTTCTTAGTACCTGGCTGTTGGTGACATCCCGGCCACCAGCCACAAACGCGGGTTCCAGAACCCCGCTTGCCTTGAGCACGTCGGACATGGTGGTAAAACTGAAACGCTTCAGTAACCGTTCCAGCCGCGCCTCACACACGTCCAGGTTATTGTAGTGGCGGAACCGGGACAGCCATTTCACCTTCATCCTGGGCTGGCCCGGGTCCACTTCCCAGGGATGCAGGTAAAAAACGAAAGGCTGGCCCTGGCGGTTGATAGACCCAAGACCCCATTGGCTGAACCAGTAAGGAAACAGGCGGAAGTATCCGCCGCCGGCAATCGGTAGCGTGTATCCGGGGAGTTTCAGCGTACTGAGCGGAAATTCCGCCAGTTCACGCCCCAGATCGGTTTTGACGCGGTGGGGCCAGCGTGGGGTTCCGGGCATGCCATATCGATCATGATGAACGGGAAAGATGGAAGAATCCCAGGTGAAACCTTCCTCCCAGAGGATATCCAGCGCCCAGCGCGACTGCGCCGTAATCGAGTAACTGGCGGCGCGATACCCGCTTATCCGCTCGCCGGTAATGTCCTCAAGAATCTGTTTGGACCGCCGGGTTTCTTCCCGGAATACCTCCGGCGTTTGCGTATATATGAGCTGATGGCTGTAGCCGTGGCTCGCCACTTCGTGGCCTGCATCCCGGATACGCTGAACCAGACCGGGCGATCGCTCCGCGACCCAGCCCAGCACAAAGAACGTTGCCCGGGTATTGGTCTGCTCGAACAGAGCCAGCAAACGGTCGGTGTTGGCTTCAACGCGGTATTCCATGGACGACCAGTCATCGCGGCTGACGGCCTCAGCCAGCGCAGCGACCTGGAAGTAATCTTCCACGTCCACGGTAAGTGCGTTTTTTATGTTTCCATTCATGGCTTTATTCCCTGCCTAACGAATGCGTGGGTCTCCGCCCTAAAGAAACTGATAGTTAAGCCCGACTAAAATCCAGTTTTCGTCGAACTCGCGGGTTGTGATGTCACTGTCACGCCGCTCGTGACCTACTCGGCTGATCACGCTCAGCTTACGGTTGAGCTGAAAATCGATACCGGCATTGGCCCGAAAAAGTACATCCTCTGTGTCATCGTCCTCGTAGGTCAGGAAGTCGTAACCCACCCCGAGCGTTGCTGTCAGCTGACCGGTGATGGGGCGTCGGTAATCCGCACTGACCCCCGAGCGTTCCTCTTCTGTCTCAAAATCAAGGTACTCGGAACGGTTGGCGTACGCCGCGGCGGACAGGCTGGAACCACCGCTGAACTCCTTTCCCAGCCCCAACCGTATGGCCGACACTTCCACCGCGCTGGTCTGCTCCAGGTTGAACACAAAATCTCCGAACCGAATATCAAAGTCCGAGGTCTGGTCCGTTAATTCCCGGCTCGCCTCCAGTGTTAATTCGGTGGTCGGGTTTATATCCCGGGTCAGGATCAGGTCACCGACAATGGCGTCACTTTCCCGGTCACTGTTATTGAGCGAGGATTCAATCTGGCTGTAACCCACTGAGCCCCGCATGCTGGTTGCCGCCCAGGTCTTGCTGAAGGTGGCGTTCAGGGTTTCGCGGTCGATCTCCTCATCCGTATCCAGCTCTGCCTGGTTCACGCTGGCACTGAACCCGCCGGTGAACGTTGAGCTGAAGAAATGGTCCCAGCCGATGCTTCCGATGTAGCGCTCGCTATCGGTCTCTTCCGGCTCGCTGTATTCCGTATTTTCATACTGCGCAGACAGGAACAGTTGGTCCACGGGCCCGAGGTTAAATGTCACTAACGGGCCGGTACGAAACACATTCTTGCGGGTCCGGTTGGTCGGGGTGTTACTGACCCTGCTGTCCTGCACTACGTCCCTCAACTGGTCTGTCAATTGCCAGACTACGTTGTTACCCAGTTGGCAATCGCCCATGAAGTCGAGGTTGGTGTAGGTTTCCGGATCAAAGGTATCATCCAGCCAGTAACCGTAACCGAACCTGGCGCCAAGATCGGAATTACACTGCCCTGGATCGGAGGTGTGCTGAATCCCAACGCTGACCCGCGTTTCCAGATCGGATTCTTCATCAAAAGCCGTTTGTCGCGCGTTGTCCGAGTAGCGCGATTCCAAACCACCCGATATCGTCGCGGGGGCCGCCATGACGAGCCCTGGCATGACCGTGAGTATCCCGAGGGCACACTGTTGCCACGGTCGAATCCTCTCTGATACCTCGCTCCTAACCATTGACCACGGCTCCCACAAATTTCTCGGAATGAAAGGCTGTGGCCGCCTGCTCCGCCACTTTCGGTGTTATGCGCCCATGGGGCACCACCAGCATGGCGTAATCGCACAGCTCTGCAAGAATACGGGCGTCCGGCGATTCGGTAATGGATGCGGTATCGAGTACGATAAACCGATCCGGGTAGCGCCTTCTCACCGCCTGGAGAAACTGTTTCATCCGGAAGGATGTGAAAAATTCCGCCGGCATTTCCCTCTGGCTACCAGCAGGAATCAACCGCAGCCGCGGAATTCCGGTCGGGTAAAGGATGCGGGCGATGTCGTAATCGGGATCATCCAGAAAATCCGTCAAGCCGGTTTCCGGCATGATGTCCAGGGTGGTGTGGAGGGACGGATCCCTGAGATTGCAGTCGATCACCAGGGCGGTCTTGGATTGATCGAACGCAAAAGCCGCCGCCAGGTTCAGTGCCACGAAAGACGCACCCGCGCCAGACGAAGCACCGCTGACCACCAGTGTGAAGTTGTTGCCACCGGACGCTTCCAGCAACTTGGTCCGCAGATCCCGGAACCGATTAACCAATTGTCGGTTGCTGGATTCGGGGTAGATAATCCGCCGCTCATCCATATCATCCGGCGTGAGCTTTCTGGGCTCCTGCATCCGAACGATCTGTTTGCTGATGACATACCGGTCAACGGCTCCGGGGCCCAGTTCCAGGGAACTGGGTACCAGCATCCTGGAATCATCCCATTCGGAGTAGGGAACGCCCTCCCCGTTCAGGTCGTTTTTTCTGCGTAACCAGTAATTCTCTTCACCCGTTTTGTTGTCATCCCGGGCGCTTATCTGGTCATCATCGTTGTCCAGTGGGGCCTCGACTTTGTCGTTATGTTCGGTCATCCGATTACTCCCATCATTGAGGCAACTACCAGGGCGATGTAAACAGCCACTGCAATGATCGCGCATGCCCCCACCAGCACCGTTACCCGGCGGTCACGGCGTATTTCGAACGGTGTTCTCACTTGAGGAAGCTCAACCAGGACCGGTAAACCGATGTCGTCTTCCAGTTGCTGCCTTGCCTTTACCCGGGGATCGATCTGCAGTAGCCCCGCCGCCAGTCCGAACGGCGCAAGCAATCCCAGGAACAGCCCTGCCACCGCAAAGGTTGAGAATTTGGGGCCAGAGGCGCCCAACGGGAACTGCGCGGTCTCGTTGATCCGATAGTTCAGGCCCTGCCCTTCCACATCCAGATGCATGGACACCCGTGCCCTTTCACGGCGTTTCAGCAGGTCGTCGTAAATCTGTTTGTTCACTTTCATGTCACGGGTCAGGTCGGAGTACTGGGCCTTGTTTTCCTGTATCCGCTCCATCCGCCTGGTTTGTTCAGCCAGCAACTGCTCAAAAGAGTTGATGCGGGTGTTGATGGTCTGGATGTTGGCCCTGGTGCGGGACAGCTCGGACTGGATCTCCTGGTAAACAGGGTTGGACACTACCTCACCGCCCCGTGAAAGGACGCTCTCGTCCTGGTTAGCCATGGCTCTTGCACGCTGCCGCCGTAGTTCCTGCAGCTGCTCCTTCAGGATGACGATGTCCGGGTAGGTATCGTGGTACCGCAGCCGCAGGTTATCCAACTGTTCCTCGAGAGAGCTGATCCGGTTCTGGTAGGCATCCGCCGTCCGGCCCTCACGAATGGTGGGGTTTACCCGGTTCAGTTCGTTTTCCAGGGACCGCGCCCGGGTTTGCAGCTCGGCACGCTCGAGTTCTGCCAGTTCCAGCTGATTTCTCAGGCTGGCCATCCGGTTGTTGGCTGCCCCTTCCGTACCATCCACGTTTTCGGACAGGAACTGTTTAAGGCGGGCCTCCACTTCTGCTAACTGGCTTTCGTAGCTTTTGACCTGCTTATTGATGAACTCATAGGCGTTACGGCTTTCGGCACGCTTACGCTCATTGCTTTCCTCGATAAACAGTTGCCCCATCCGCTGGGCAACCTGAAATGCCTGCATCGGCGATTCAGACCGGAAACCAATGGCGAAGTAGGTATCCCCTCTTGGTCGAACGATCAGGTTATTCCGCAGGTAACCAATTCGCCCTTCCATCCGCTCGGGATCAATATCAGCCGCTCCTTCGCCGAAAATACTTTCATCCACCGCGACTCTCTCCACCACGCTCCTGCTCCATAGCAGCTCTTTCGCGGCGGACGCCCGGTCATTGATCTCCGTGGTTACGGCGCTGCCTTCCATCAACGGTCGGATAATGTTCTGGTCGTCGATGAAGATGATGGTTTCCGATTCGTACTTGTAGGGCCACAGGAAGCCCGTTGCCAGGACACCGAAACTGACAACCACGAATAGCAGGAGCGTCAGCCACTTCCTTGCCCGCACTTCCCTGAGGATTTCAACCGGTAATTGTGATAGAGGTAAGGCCATAGCGAACAACCCACACTAGATTCTGTAGAGTTTCACGGTGCGACCGACGCTCAGAAATTCCGCTCGGGAACACTGAGAATATCGCCAGGGCGTATCGCATAATTGGTTTCGACATCGCCGTTGTTGAGGATGTCCTCAAGCCGGACCGGAATGGCGACGACTTCACCACCCACCTTGCGATACAGCATCGAGTTATTCAGTGCCGCGAACGGCGTGGCGCCACCAGCGCCGAGTACAACATCAAGCACGGTCATGCCTGCACGGTGGGGGACGGAAACGGGTTGCTGCACCGCTCCGGTTACCCGCACGCGATCGCTGTATTCGTGACTGCCCATCGACGTCACCACGATGCTGACCTGCGGCTCGCGGATATATTGGGCAAGGTTGATTTCGATCTCTTCCGCCAGTCCGACCGGCGTGCGGCCACTGGCCTGGACATCACCAATCAGAGGCACGGAAATCTTGCCATCCGGGCGAACCGGCACGGTGATGCTCAGATCTTCGTTTCGCCAGACCGAAACCTTGACCACGTCAGTGGCACCCAGCACGTATTCATCAACACTGGTTGATGTGTCGACGTTCAGGGCACGCCGAATTTTCTCCGGTGAGGAGGGAGATGGGCTGGCACAACCGGCAACCAAAGCTACCGCAGCCAATAACAGAGAAATCCCTGCGAAGGAGTACATCCGTGACATTGTGAATCCTCTCTACAAGTCCTTGCTTCATTCCATGTTCCGGGAACAGCACAACCCCGAAACTACCTTGATCCTTTTTTGAACAATACCACTTCCACTGTCTGAATTATAATCAACAAATCCAGCAACAAACTCTGATTCTTGATGTAATAAAGGTCGTAACGAAGTTTCTCCCGGGTGTCCTCTTCGTTGTCCGCATAGGCAAAGCATAGCTGAGCCCACCCGGTCAGACCCGGCTTCACCCGGTGTCGCTCACTGTAAAAGGGAATTTTCTCCGACAGCTGCTGAACGAAGACCGGGCGCTCCGGTCGAGGCCCCACGAACGCCATGGTTCCGTTCAGCACATTGAATATCTGGGGCAGTTCGTCGATCCGTACCTTACGGATGAAATCACCGACCTTTGTCACGCGGGCATCATCCCTGCTCGCCCACACCGCACCATTTTTCTCGGCGTCAGTAATCATTGATCGAAACTTGTGAACCTGAAATATCCTGCCATTGAGCCCAACACGCTCCTGGCTGTAGAAAACCGGAGATTTCAGGCCATCTTCAATCTTGATCGCGATGGCTGTCAGAATCATGAACGGCAAACTGGCCAAAAGCAGCGTGGTAGCCGCCATGATGTCCAGTGAACGTTTCCCGATTCCGAACACCGAAGAAACGGTGAAGCCGTCCGAAAACACCAGCCATCCGCGGGTAATCATTTCCAGGGCCACTTTTCTGGATTCCTGTTCGTAGAAGGTTGCTCCGTCAATAATCTTGACGCCTTCCATCTTGCATTCCAGCAGGTCATCCATAGGCAACCCTTTCCTGCGGTCATCCACGGCCACCACGATCTCAGTCACGGGGTGGCGCAAGATATGCTGGTGTAGCGTGCAAGGCAATTGAAGCAGGTGCTCCTCCGCCACTTCGGTGTGCTCTCCGGGGAGGGGGACGAATCCGGTTAACTTGAACCCCTGGCGGTTAAAAGGGGTTCTCAGATCCTCCAGCAATTGCCGCGCCCTGTAGCCCGAACCCAGAACCAGCACTTTCCGCTTGAAGGCATCCCGGCCGGCTACGGCGAAAAAGATAGAACGCACAATGCCCAGCAGAAAGAAGCCAAATACCGAGGCCGACGTCAGCACACCACTGGACCCAAGGTACCAAAGCCAGTCACTGGCAAGCAGGTAGGTAAATCCGGACGCCGGAACCGCAACAATCAGGGCCATGATCGTTCTGAGCATCATCCCCGACATGCCTTCTTCGACATGGGATTGATGCACACCGATCGCAATCATGACCAACAGGCAAACCAGCGCGAAGATTACGGCGGAGGGAATCAGGACGCGAAGACTTTCCAGGAAGTACGTCAGATCGCCGAAATAACGGAAGAACGTGGCCAGAAGGAAACTGCCAACCAGCACAAAAAAATCTATCAGGCCCAAAATAACAAAGGGGACATGAATGTAATGCCTGAACAATCTGACGTGGGCCACGTCAACTCCTTTTGTTGTTCACTCGAACTGGCACCGTGCATCCCATGCAACGGAATCTGCTGTCAACAACAAGTGTAATGTAATTTTTTGTAACTTCAACGGAATCGATAAAATTTCCGACACTACCTGTAAAAAAAGTTAACAACGCAACCCGGAAACCGGGTTGCGTTGTTTGTTTTTTTTACAGCAGCTACTCGGTCAGCCTCTGCGGCGACGCATCATGCCAATTCCCATAAGCCCCAGGCCCATAAGAGCCAGAGTGCCGGGCTCGGGAACCTGGCCAACTGTCACATTATCGATACCAAATCCGTCATTGGTGTGATTGGATTTAAACACCAGGGAGGTAATGGCAACATCGCTGATAAAGCCCAGGTAATACGCTGCGCCCTCGCCCTGTGCACCCGTGAAGATGTCATTCATGCTGTAGGTTGCCGTGGTGTCGTCCTCAAAGACGATATCCAGCAGGCCACCAACGTCATTGGGGTCGGTCATGTAGAACCCCACAGCCTTGAACATCCCGCTGATGGAGAACTGCATTTCCTGGGAGTCCATGCTGTCGAGCCAGTTGTTGTTACCTGGTTCGTCCGGCAGCGGATACCGCCCAATGAACGGACTGGTTGTGGAATCCAGAACTGCTAATCCACCCGTACAGCTGAAGCCGCCGTCATTGCATGCCTCTGTGGCGCCGTTTCCCGCGGTCTGGAGCTGGGTAAACGTGCCAACGCCGGTATTGATATTGACGAATTGGCCGGACGAATCCGTGGCGGCGGTAAAGCCTTCAAAGTCTTCCGTGGTAGTGTCTTTGAGGTACGACAGAAAAGTCGCCTCTGCGGCTTCTGCGGTTGCCGTTCCTGGCCCACTCAGGGTCACATTCATCACGGCGGCGTTAGCAGCCGACACCGAGAACAATGACGCAAGAGCAATCCCTACCGTTGTTGTTGCAAGAGCCCTTTTCATTTCCTCACTCCTTTGTGTGGTCGTCCATTTACTGCGACATCCACTACAAAGCAATTGAAGGGCCAACTTATTTTTATCTTTTTTATCAATGCCTTATTTATTCTTGTATTTTTCGATGTAAAAATTCCTGACTACGTACTGTTTCAAAAGCGACATATCCGTAAGCCGCATTATCAATCCCGCGCGCCCTTCGCATCGACGGAAAGACTCAGATAACAAACAGACCGACAAATTCCTGAACCGACGTCGATTCCAGCGTTTCCTGGTCGGTACACATATCGACAATGCGATGGCAACGTTGAGCCGGGAACCGGGTGGCCAGGTTGTTACAGAATTTGTCCACGAGTAGCGGGATGCCCTCTTTCCTTCGCCGCCTGTGGCCAATGGGATACTCTACCGCCACCTGCTCGGTGCTGGATCCGTCTTTGAAGAACACCTGTATGGCATTGGCGATGGAGCGTTTGTCCGGCTCCAGGTACTCGCGGGTATAACGCTCGTCTTCCACGATATCCATTCTGGCGCGGATATCGTCGATGATCGGGTTGGCATTGTGAAAGCCGTCTTCGTAGTGCTCTGCCGTCAGGCTGCCGAAAATCAGGGGAACCGCCGCCATATATTGCAGGCAATGATCCCGATCCGCAGCATTGGCAAGCGAGCCTTCCTTGGAGATGATGCGAATAGCGGATTCGTGGGTGGTGATGACAATCCGGTCGATGTCATCAAGCCGGTCTTTCACTTGCGGGTGCAGGGTAACGGCCGCCTCGGCTGCGGTCTGAGCGTGGAACTCCGCCGGGAAGGAAATCTTGAACAGGATGTTTTCCATCACATAGGAGCCAAAATCCTGCGGTAGGGAGAACCGCTGCTGGTCCTTCGGTTTCAGTTTCTGGTCTTTGTTGGTCTTGCTGAACAGCACATCGTAGAAGCCCCACTGGGATGCCGTCAGGACGCCGGGGACACCCATCTCGCCGCGCAGGGCGATATCCGCCAGGCGTACCGCCCGGGAGGTGGCATCGCCTGCCGCCCAGGATTTGCGGGAGCCGGCATTGGGTGCATGGCGGTATGTACGGAGGGACTGGCCGTCCACCCAGGCATGGGACAGCGCAGACAATAACTGCTCGCGGCTGGCGCCCATGAGTTTGGCGGCAACTGCGGTTGATGCCACTTTGACCAGCACCACATGGTCCAGCCCTACCCGGTTAAACGAGTTCTCCAGCGCCAGCACGCCCTGGATTTCATGGGCCATGATCATGGCTTCCAGAACCGCGCGCATGGTGATGGCGTCCTTGCCTTCGGCCACGCGCTTCTGGGAAATATGATCCGCGACCGCCAGGATGCCGCCCAGGTTGTCCGATGGATGCCCCCACTCCGCCGCCAGCCAGGTGTCGTTGTAATCCAGCCAGCGTACAATGCAGCCTATATCCCAGGCGGCCTTAACCGGATCGAGGCGAAAGGAGGTGCCAGGCACCCGTGCGCCGTGGGGTACCACCGTACCCTCAACGATGGGCCCCAGGTGCTTGGTACACTCCGGGAAGCGTAATGCCAGTAAGCCACACCCCAAGGTGTCCATCAGGCAGTTGCGGGCAGTGTCCCAGGCTTCTTCGCTGTCGACCTCGTAGGTCAGGACATAGTCCGCAATTTTCTGCAGGACATCGTCGTAATCCGGTCGAACGTTCTGGTCTACATTGCTGCTCATTGGCGCTCTCCTTTTCCGGACGGATGAGGGACGGCCATGAATAACGGCTGACTTACCCGGTAAAGGTAAGTCTAGGTCATTACTGAGCGGTTTGCGGTACCCGAACCCAGCCTTCCATCAGGATCCGCGCGCTGCGGCTCATAATGGCTTTGGTGGCGGTCCACTGACCGTCTACCTGCTTTGCCTCGGCGCCAACCCGCAGGGTGCCGGACGGATGCCCAAAGGTCACATGGGTACGGTCACCGCCGCCAGCGGCCAGGTTCACCAGGGTTCCCGGAACGGCAGATGCCGTTGCAATCGCCACCGCAGCGGTTCCCATCATGGCGTGATGAAGCTTGCCCATGGACAAGGCGCGCACCAGCACGTCCACATCCCCTGCCCCGATCGACTTGCCGCTGGAGGACACGTAATCCACCGGCTTGGCGACAAACGCCACTTTCGGGGTGTGCTGACGGTTCGCGGCTTCCTCGATGTTCTGGATCAGACCCATTTTCACCGCGCCGTGGGCACGAATGGTCTCGAACATGGCCAGCGCTTTGGGATCGCTGTTGATGTCGTCCTGCAACTCGGCGCCCTTGTACCCGATGTCCTCCGCGTTGACGAAGATGGTCGGGATACCGGCATTGATCATGGTGGCTTTCAGAGTACCCACGCCGGGTACGTCCAGATCGTCCACCAGGTTACCGGTGGGAAACATGGAGCCCTCACCATCGGCCGGGTCCATGAATTCCACCTGCACTTCGGCGGCCGGGAATGTCACCCCGTCCAGCTCGAAATCGCCGGTTTCCTGGACTTCACCGTCGGTGATCGGCACATGAGCCACGATCGTTTTACGGATGTTGGCCTGCCAGATGCGGACAGTACAGGTGCCGTTTTCCGGGATACGTTCTTTGGCGACAAAGCCACCGTTAATGGCGAACGCACCCACCGCAGCGGTCAGGTTGCCGCAGTTGCCGCTCCAGTCCACGAACGGCTTGTCGATGGAGACTTGGCCGAACAGGTAGTCCACATCGTGATCAGGCTGGGTGGGTTCCGCCAGGATGACGGTTTTACTGGTGCTGGACGTGGCGCCGCCCATACCATCGATCTGCTTCTGGTAGGGATCGGGGCTGCCTATGACGCGCAGCAGGAGTTGGTCCCGGGCTTCGCCGGGGACCTGGCACGCTTCCGGCAGGTCTTTCAGGCGGAAGAATACGCCTTTGCTGGTGCCGCCGCGCATGTAGGTGGCGGGGATTTTGATTTGGGGATTGGTAGGCATAGGGTACCTTTTACCTTTTTGTCGGATTAGGCCCGAAGGGCCGTAATCCGACATTCCTAAGATTACGCAGCCCCTTCGGACTCCAGGAAATCCTGGGCAAAGCGCTGCAACACACCACCGGCCTTGTAGATCGACACTTCCTCAGCGGTATCCAGGCGGCAGATCACCGGCACCCGCTCGGAGTCGCCATTCTTCCGGTGGATGATCAGCGTCAGTACCGCGCGGGGCTCCGGCGTGCCTTCCACATCGAAGGTTTCCGTGCCATCAATACCCAGGGTCTTGCGGGTTGTGCCTTCCTCGAACTGCAAAGGCATCACGCCCATACCCACCAGGTTGGTCCGGTGGATGCGCTCGAAGCCCTCGGCCACGATGGCTTCCACACCCGCCAGCGCCACACCCTTGGCGGCCCAGTCACGGGAGGAACCCTGACCATAGTCCGCGCCGGCGATGATGATCAGCGGCTGCTTGCGCTCCATGTAGGTTTCGATCGCTTCCCACATGCGGGTGACCTTGCCTTCCGGCTCGATCCGCGCCAGAGAGCCCTGCTTCACATCGCCGTTTTCATCCCGCACCATTTCATTGAACAGCTTGGGATTGGCGAAGGTGGCCCGTTGCGCCGTCAGGTGATCGCCCCGGTGAGTCGCGTAGGAGTTAAAGTCTTCCTCCGGCACGCCCATCTTGTGGAGGTATTCACCGGCTGCGCTGTCCATCAGGATGGCGTTGGATGGTGACAGGTGGTCGGTGGTGATGTTGTCCGGCAACACCGCCAGCGGTCGCATGCCCTTCAGGGTTTTCTCACCCACCATGCCGCCTTCCCAATACGGGGGGCGACGGATGTAGGTGCTCTGGGGACGCCAGTCGTAGTTAGGGTTGGTGTTGGCCTGGGCATCCCGGGTGATGTCGAACATCGGAATATAGGTGCTGCGGAACTGCTCCGGCTTCACACTGGATTTCACGATGGCATCGATTTCCGCGTCGTCCGGCCAGATGTCCTTCAGGGTGATGGGGTTACCATCCTTGTCGTACCCCAAGGCATCCTTCTCGATATCGAAACGGATGGTGCCGGCGATGGCATAGGCCACAACCAGCGGCGGCGACGCCAGGAACGCCTGTTTGGCGTACGGGTGAATCCGGCCGTCGAAGTTCCGGTTACCGGACAATACCGCAGTGGAGTACAAATCACGGTCGATGATTTCCTGCTGGATCTTCGGATCCAAAGCACCGCTCATGCCGTTACAGGTGGTACAGGCGAAGGCCACGACACCGAAACCGAGCTGTTCCAGCTCCGGCATCAGTTCGGCTTCTTCCAGATACATTTTCACCGTCTTGGAACCCGGCGCCAGGGAAGTCTTTACCCATGGCTTGCGGGTTAGCCCCAACTTGTTGGCGTTACGGGCAATCAGGCCGGCCGCCACCATGTTGCGGGGGTTGCTGGTGTTGGTGCAACTGGTGATGGCGGCGATGATGCATGCGCCGTCCGGCATCTTGCCTTCTTCCTCTTCCCACTGGCCGGCAATGCCGCGTTTGGCCAGCTCGGAGGTCGGCAGGTGCGCGTGGGGGTTGGACGGGCCAGCCAGCGTGCGGGTCACTGATGACAAATCAAATTTCAGCACACGCTCGTATTCGGCGTTTTTCATGCTGTCGGCCCACAGACCGGTTTCTTTCGCGAACTTTTCGACCAGGGCTACCTGATCGTCTTCACGACCGGTCAGCTTGAGGTAATCGATGGTCTGGCCATCGATGTAGAACATGGCGGCCGTAGCACCGTATTCCGGCGTCATATTGGAAATGGTGGCGCGGTCGCCCACGGTCAGGCTGTCTGCGCCTTCACCGTAAAATTCCAGATACGCACCGACCACCCGCTCCTTACGCAGGAACTCGGTGATCGCCAGAACCATATCGGTGCCGGTGATGCCCGGTTGCAGTTTGCCTGTCAGCTCCACGCCGACGATATCCGGCAGACGCATCATGGAGGCACGGCCGAGCATGACGCTTTCCGCTTCCAGGCCGCCTACGCCTACGGAGATAACCCCAAGGGCGTCTACCATCGGAGTATGGCTGTCAGTGCCCACACAGGTGTCCGGGTAGGCAACATGCTTTCCTTCGCCATCCGGGCGGTTCTGAACCACCGGGGACATCTTCTCCAGGTTGATCTGGTGCATGATGCCGTTGCCCGGAGGAATCACGTCCACGTTCTTGAACGCGGTCTTGGTCCAGTTGATGAAGTGGAAACGGTCATCGTTGCGGCGGTCTTCAATAGCGCGGTTCTTCTCGAACGCATCCGGATCGAAACCCGGTGCTTCGACGGCCAGGGAGTGATCCACGATCAGCTGGGTCGGAACGACCGGGTTGACCTTCGCCGGATCACCGCCCTTCTCCTTGATGGCATCACGCAGGCCAGCCAGATCCACCAGGGCGGTCTGACCGAGGATGTCATGGCAGACTACCCGGGCAGGATACCAGGGGAAGTCCAGGTCGCGCTTGCGCTCGATCAGCTGCTTCAGGGAGTCCGTCAGCATCTCCGGCTCGCAGCGGCGAACCAGCTGCTCCGCCAGGATCTTGGACGTATACGGGAGTTTGTCATACGCGCCGGCCTGGATGTCTTCCACGGCCTGACGAGTGTCGAAATAATCCAGGTCGGTGCCCGGGAGTGATTTGCGGTATTCAGTGTTCATGGGGGTACCTTGATTCTGGTTTGTCGGATTACGGCTTCGCCTAATCCGACCTACGTGGCTGATGGCGATAATATGTAGGTCGGATTAGCCAACGGCGTAATCCGACACACAAGCCTGAAGTCACATCATGGCCGTTGGTCGATCGGCACCCACTTCGCATCCGCCGGGCCGGTGTAATCGGCGCTCGGACGAATAATGCGGTTATTCTCGCGCTGCTCTTTCACGTGAGCAGTCCAGCCGGATACGCGAGACATCACGAAGATCGGCGTGAACAGCTCGGTCGGAATGCCCATGAAGTGATACGCGGATGCGTGGAAGAAGTCGGCGTTACAGAACAGCTTCTTCTCGCGCCACATGACGGCTTCACAACGCTCGGATACCGGGTACAGCACGGTGTCACCCACTTCTTCCGCCAGCTTCTTGGACCACTGTTTGATGATGGCGTTGCGCGGGTCGGAATCCTTGTAGACCGCGTGGCCGAAGCCCATGATCTTTTCCTTGCGCGCCAGCATGCCCAGCAGGCCTTCTTCGGCTTCATCCGGAGTCTGGAATTTCTGGATCAGTGCCATGGCAGCTTCGTTGGCGCCACCGTGCAGCGGGCCGCGCAGTGAACCGATGGCACCGGTTACGCAGCTGTGAATATCCGACAGCGTGGAGGCGCATACACGGGCGGTAAAGGTCGAGGCGTTGAATTCGTGCTCCGCGTAGAGAATCAGGGAGACGTTCATTACCTTCTCATGGAGTTCACTGGGCTTCTTGCCGTGCAGCAGCTCCAGGAAGTGCCCGCCGATGGAGTCCACATCGCTGTCGGTTTCGATACGCACGCCTTCGTGGGCGAAGCGGTACCAATAGGTGATGATGGACGGGAACACCGCCAGCATGCGGTCGATCTTGTCGTCCTGCTCGCTGAAATCCTGCTCGGTTTCCAGGTTACCCAGCATGGAGCAGCCGGTGCGCATCACGTCCATCGGGTGCGCATCCTTGGGAATCTGCTCCAGAACAGTTTTCAGCGCAGCTGGCAGGCCACGCAGGCTCTGGAGTTTTTGCTTGTAGGCATCCAGTTCCTGCTGGTTGGGCAGTTTGCCGCTAAGCAACAGATAGGCGATTTCCTCGAATTGGGCTTTCTCCGCCAGATCGGCGATATCGTAACCACGGTAGGTCAGACCGGCGCCACTCTGGCCGACGGTACACAGTGCGGTTTCACCAGCTACCTGGCCACGAAGGCCTGCGCCACTCAGTTTTTTTGCTTCAGCCATTGTTGTTCTCCCTCATCGTTTTGTCTGGGGTGTCGGATTACGCCTTCGGCTAATCCGACCTACATGTCTATAGCTCCCCTCTCCCGCCAGGGGAGAAGGAACAAAAGTGTCGTTAACCTTTCTTTTGCTGGAACAACTGATCCAGCTTCTGCTCGAAATCGTGGTAGTTCAGGAAATCATACAGTTCCATCCGGGTCTGCATCAGGTCGACAACATCTTTCTGATCGCCTTTTTCCAGGATGTTCTCGTAGACCATCAAGGCCGCTTTGTTCATGGCGCGGAAGGCACTCAGCGGGTACAACACCATATCGGCGCCGGCTTCGGCGAGTTCCTTGCGGTTGTACAGCGGCGTGGCGCCGAATTCGGTGATGTTGGCCAGAATCGGTACATCCAGAGCCTCGGAGAATGCCTTGTAGTGCTCAAGCTCGGTCACCGCTTCGGCAAAGATGCCATCGGCGCCGGCTTCGATGCAGGCTTTGGCTCGCTCGATGGCGGCCTCCAGGCCTTCTTTCTGGAAGGCATCGGTACGGGCCATGATGAAAAAGTCATCGTCTTCTCGGGCGTCCACAGCGGCCTTGATCCGGTCAACCATTTCTTCCTGGGAAACGATTTCCTTGTTCGGGCGGTGGCCACAACGCTTCTGGGCAACCTGATCTTCAATGTGGACCGCCGCAGCGCCGGCACGTTCCATTTCACGGATGGTGCGGCCGATGTTAAAGGCGCCGCCCCAGCCGGTATCGATGTCCACCAGCAGCGGCACGTCGGTCGCGGCAGTGATGCGACGGACGTCTTCGACCACGTCGTTCATGGAGGTCATGCCAAGGTCCGGCAGGCCGTAGGAGGCGTTTGCGACGCCGCCACCGGACAGGTAGATCGCCTGGTGCCCTACCCGCTCCGCCATCATCGCGGAGTATGCGTTAATAGTGCCGACAATCTGTAGCGGGGTGTTTTCTTTCAGGGCCTTGCGGAAGCGGGCGCCGGGGCTGAGTTTTTTGGACATGGTGTTGGCCTCTTCTCTGGTGGATTCTTTTTGTCGGATTACGCCTGCGGCTCACTGTGCCGTTCACCGGTATAACCGACATACACTTCCTTTATTTTTAGATGGTTAAACCACCTTCTTTAATCTTTTTCTCAATATTCTGGCGGGCGGCATTGATGTGGCGCTTCATCAGAAATTCCGCCAGTTCTCCGTCCCGCTGGGCGATGGCTTCCACTATCCGGCGGTGCTCGCCCAGAGCCATATGCGGCCGGCCGGAGGCGGTGCTCAGTCGATAACGATACATCCGGACCATGTAGTAAAGATCACCCAGCAGCATTTGTGCGAGTTTGGCGTTGCGGCTTCCGGTGGCGATCCGGTGGTGAAAGTCATAATCCCCCTCTGCCTGATAGTAAGCCTGGCCCTGGGCCTGCTCAATCATCGTTTCATGGCTGTCGAGGGTGGCGTAGAGATCCGCGATTTCTGCATCTGTCATGCGCTCCGCGGCCTGGCGGGCAGCGAGACCTTCCATTATCTCGCGGATGCGATAAAGCTCCATCAACTCCTCGGTGCTCACCGACACCACTTTTACCCCGGCATGGGGGCGGCGTATCAGAAGACCACGGGATTCAAGACGCCCCAGCGCTTCACGCAACGGGCCACGGGTGAGATTAAAGCGGGCGCACAACTCGACTTCGCCGATCTTTTCGCCCGGAGAGAGATCGCCTTTTACGATAGCCGTTTGCAGACAATCGAAGGCCTCGTCGGCGCGCGTGTAGGATTGAGAGATAACTTCCGGCATATTTTGTCAACAATAGTGACTTCAATGAACCGGAATTTACGCCTCAGGGGGTTTATTGTCAACAATCCGAAAATTCAGGAATGGCATTTTGTCGACAGGCAGTTGGCGACAGTCACAACCCCATCGACAGGGAGAAGCGCACATCAGGGTGCTCCGGCACCGCCATGGCCAGGCTGGATGCCCGGAACATACGACCAACACTGACATTGGCAGTAAAGGACCGACCGGTCAGCCTGAGTGACACCTGCGCGCCGGCGGCCTTGCCACACTGACCGTCCGCCGCCCCGGCGTAAGGAGCCCAGCCGTGAAGCAAAGAGAAGCCAACGTTTGATAACACATGATCCATAACCGGAACCTGTAATGGCGGGCTGAGCGTGCGCATCCTCAGCCAGCCACCTTCATGGGTATACAGAGACTGTCCGTTGAATCCCGCGAGCAAGGATGGCCCCGCCACCATAACTCGTTCGGAACCAGGAAGATCTTCATCCGCAAACTGGTAGCGACCACGGAGCTCCCACCCCCAGCGGAAAATCTCCCTTTCAAGGGAGGCGTTAACAGAAAGCTTGTAGAACCGCGCTTCTTCGTCAACGTCCGCCTTTAACGGATAGTCCGATGCCGAGTATTCACGGCCACCCATGGCCACCATTTCCGTACTGGCATGCAACCCCGCCCAAAGGCCCTGGCTCCACCGGCCCTTAACACCCAATGACGACAATTCATAGGCCCCGTCAGTCACCAGGCGCCCCTGCTCAAGTGTTCGGGTGTCACGTCCGGTATGGTTAACCACACCGTTCAGGGCGATGCCGTAACGGGAGAATAGGAAACGGGAGCCTGAGAGCGACAGTACGCTGGATTCATTGCGGGCATCGTACCGCCGGTCGCCGTCCTTGACCGAATGCTGATACTGGTAGTCTCGGGCGGTCAGGCTCAGGCTGGTGGCGCCAAGCGGAAAGCTGAATCCCAGTTTGAGCGCCCGTGACTGGTTTTTATCCCGGTTGGATTTTGAGTCATGAAAGTTCAGGCCAAGCGACTGCTGCTCCCCCAGGATCTCATCCACAGCAACCCCCAGCCGACCGTCGAGGCCATCTCTGGTGTGGGAGGATTGCCCGGAAAACGTCAGCAGGGACCGCCAGCCGTTGTCAGGCGCGCGGTCGGCCGCTTTGGCATAAAGGCTGTGGCTGAATGCGCACCCGAGCAGTGCAAGCAATATCAAACGGATCAAAGTCGCTGTCCCCGGCCGGCGGCAAAATCTGGAATCACAAAACGCCGGCCAAACATTAATCAAAATTCATCAAAGCAGGAATGTATGACATCAGCCGCCACAAATCCATTCGCCGTTGCCTAATTTTACAATCTCGATGTCTATACAGAACAGCACTTTACAAAACCTTCTGAAAGCTTTTTCCAGAAAAATCAAAAGGACACCCGAAACCCGCAACATTGGGCAGATTTACCAATCTCTACATATCTGAACAGAGACCTCCATTTAGGCCGGCATCTTGGTTACACTTGGCACACTTTGTGACTCCGCCTTCTTCACAGGCAGTGCCTCCAAAACGATATAAGGACGAACGTTATGATCAGAAAGTGCCTCTTCCCCGTTGCCGGGTACGGCACCCGCTTCCTCCCAGCGACCAAGGCGATGCCCAAGGAAATTCTGCCGATTGTTAACAAACCGCTGGTCCAGTACGGCGTGGAAGAAGCCGCGGAAGCCGGCATTCATGAATTCGGCTTTGTTACGGGCCGGGGCAAACGCGCCATCGAAGATCACTTCGACATCAGTTACGAGCTGGAACACCAGATAGCCGGCTCGGGCAAGGAAGGCCTGCTGACCTCCATCCGTGATTTGATTGATAACAACACGTTTGCGTTTACCCGTCAGAACGAAATGAAAGGTCTTGGCCACGCAATCCTGACTGGTCGTAACCTGGTAGGCGACAGCCCCTTTGCGGTGGTTCTGGCGGACGATTTCTGCGTGGAAGACGGTGCCGGCGAGGGTGTCCTGACCCAGATGGTGAAGCTGTACAACCAGTTCCGCTGCTCCATTGTCGCTATTGAGGAAGTGCCTGCTGACGAGACCCACAAGTACGGCGTGATTGCCGGCGAGTCCATGAAAGACGGCTTGTACCGCATCACCGACATGGTTGAAAAGCCCGCTCCGGAAGATGCCCCCAGCAACCTGGCGATTATTGGGCGCTACATCCTGACGCCGGATATTTTCGACATCATCGAGCGCACGCCTCCGGGCAAGAATGGCGAAGTCCAGATTACCGACGCACTGCTTGAGCAGGCAAAGAATGGCTGTGTTCTGGCTTACAAATTCAAGGGCAAGCGGTTCGACTGCGGCAGCATAGACGGTTTCGTGGACGCCACCAATTACGTGTACGAGAACATCTACAAGAACGGCAAGTAAGGGTAAGGTATCAGGGCCGGACTACCGGCCCAGGATCTGAAGAATCATGCGCCGGTTTTCCCCGGACGTTTTGCGGAACCGGCGCAACAGTTCCAACTCCTCCTCTGAGAGCTGAACACGGCTCAATTCCTTTTCGAGCTCCGCCAGCGCCACTCCCAGGTCATCGCTATTGCTGAACGCCAGGCCAGGCAGCTCCAACTGCCCGTTATCGGCACCGGCATCAAGATCCACCAGGCTTTCCAGTGGTGTTTCGGTATGAATGCATACGTCCAGCAGTTCCGCTACGCCAGGATAGCTGCGCTGTTTGGTGTCCGACGCTTCCCAACTGGAGACCCGGGCCTCGTCCACACCGCACATCCGCGCTACATCCTCACGGGACAAATGCCCGGCTTCACGGATTTGCCGCAGGCGACGGTTAAAGGTTTGCAGGTACCGCATAGCTCAATGCCTCTGCCCTATAGGCCACATTCGCCCCGGATCTTCCGGAACTCCAGTCCTGAAGAAAAATCCCAAACAGTGAATCAATCTGGAAATGTAACGTACATACAGCGTTATACACAATCGGCTCCGTAATACCCCCCACTTTCTTTTCTAGTTCGCAAGCTATACATTGTTTCGCTCTCCAAACTTATGAACCACAGATGAAGTGCGACCCTGATGTCCGACGCCCACAAATCCGACCTGTTCCTGGTAGTTGTTACCCTGTTGGCAGCCATCAGCTGGATATTCTCCAAAGAAGCCGTACTGTTGATGCCGCCGCTGCTTTTTATGGCGGTGCGATTTCTGATGGCAGGCGGGCTGTTGGCCATTCTGGCCAGTCGTTCCCTGCGACGGCTCAGCGCGGACCAGATACGCCGCAGCGTCGGTGTGGGCCTGGTTTTCGGGACCGCCATGAGTTGCTGGATCATGGGTCTGTTCCACGGCACCCATGTGGGTGAAGGCGCCTTCCTGACCAGCCTTGGGGTAGTGATAGTCCCGGTTATTGCCCGCGTTGTTTTCAAGGAAGACCAGCCCACCAGCACCTGGATTGCCATCCCTATCGCGGTGGCCGGCCTGGCCCTGCTGTCCCTGAAGAATGGATTCCGGCCAGAAATCGGGCAACTGTTCTTTGTGATGGCGGCCTTTATCTTTGCTCTGTATTTCACCCTCAATACCCGCGCCGCCAATCAGCGAACGGTGATCAACCGCCGTGGCGAGACCGTCGAAAAACACCGGGTACCGGCATTACCGCTGACCGCTATCGCCCTGCTCACTGTTGGCACGCTGACGCTGATCGAATCCCTGGTGCTTGAGACCTGGCAGCCATTGCTCAACGATTTCCCGCCCATCCTTGTCTGGTGGGTGTTTGCCAGTGCGGTGATCGGTACCGCCGGACGTTTCCTGCTGCAAACCTACGCCCAGAGCCTGTCAGCAAACAGCCATGGCGTGGTGATCCTGGTACTGGAACCGGTGTGGGTCGCGCTGTTCGCTGCCGGCTGGTTCTCCGAAACCATGAGCCCGTCCCAACTGGCCGGTTGCGGGCTTATTTTTGCTGCTTTATTGGTCAATCGCTGGGGCGTTATCAGCAAGGCACTGAAAGGTTGGCTGCGAAGCCGAAAGACCGCATAAAAGTGGTTGACCCGCACCGCCGGAATCAGTATATTTCCTCCCCGTTGCAGAGACAGGACCATAGCTCAGTTGGTTAGAGCGCTACCTTGACATGGTAGAGGTCCCCAGTTCGAATCTGGGTGGTCCTACCAACTCTGTGAAGAAAGTCAGTCACTTGCGAGCTTCGTGAGAACTGGCTTTTTTTGTGCCCGATCCTCAGCCCCTGCCCCTCCGCTGAGTGATATAATCTTTCCCCAGCCGATCCCGGCTTCCGCCTCACCCGGAACCCATAGCCTCATGCGCACCATCGTAGACCTTACTCTGAAAAAGCCCCAGATCGCTGTCGATGCCCTCAGCGAAGCGACCGGGCTGTCCAAACAGCGCATCAAGGACGCCATGGCCAAAGGCGCCTGCCGCTGGACCCACAAGGGGAAGCAAGTGCGGTTGCGCAAGGCGAAGAGGGAGGTGAAAGCCGGAACACGGCTGCAACTGTTCTACGATGACATTGTACTGGCCCGAAAACCGCAGCCGGCGGAGCTTCTGACCGACTTTGGTCATTACAGCGTATGGTTCAAGCCCCACGGGCTGCTGGCCCAGGGTTCCCAGTGGGGGGATCACTGCAGCCTGATACGGGTTGCGGAGGTGCAGTTGGGCAAACCCTGCTTTCTGGTACACCGGCTGGATGCGGATGCGGCAGGACTGATGCTTATCGCCCACGACGGCAAAGCAGCGGCAGCCCTGTCGGAATGTTTTGCCGGACGCTCCCTGCGAAAGGTGTATCACGCCCGGGTGTGCGGGCATCTGGAAGCACAGGCGCTGACCATCAACACACCGGTAGACGACAAAGAAGCCATCAGCCACGTCAGCACCCTGGCAAGTGAGGCGCCCGAAGCCAGTACCGTTGTCGAAGTGATCATTGAAACCGGACGAAAACACCAGATCCGGCAACACCTCGCCGGGCTGGGCCACCCGATTATTGGTGACCGGCTGTACGGCACTGCAGACAAACTGCCCCTCCAACTGGTAGCGGCGGAGCTCGAGTTCAGTTGTCCGCTGGCCGGCAAGAAGCGCCTGCTGCGCCTGCCTCCTGAATTGAACGATGTAGTGTCTGCGGCTTAACGAAAAAGGGCCAGCATAAGCTGGCCCTTCATAGCGACGCTTACCGTTACACCTTGTAGAAATCCCGATACCAGTCCACGAAGTTGGCAATGCCCTCTTCCACCGTGGTGGATGGCTTGTACCCCACATCGTCGATCAGATCGTCCACATTGGCGTAGGTGGCCGGCACATCCCCCGGCTGCAGTGGCAGCAGGTTTTTCTCTGCCTTTTTGCCCACCCGCTCCTCGATGATCTCGATAAACCGGGACAGCTCCACCGGATTATTGCTGCCGATATTGTAGAGACGGTACGGCCCCTTGCTGGTGCCCGGATCCGGCTTCTCGCCGCTCCAGTCATCGTTGGGTTCGGCCACATGGTCCAGGGTACGGATCACGCCTTCCACGATGTCATCAATGTAGGTGAAATCCCGCCTGTGATGGCCATGGTTGAAGACGTCGATCGGTTCGCCGGCCAGTATTTTTTTGGTAAAAATGAACAACGCCATGTCCGGCCGGCCCCACGGGCCGTACACCGTGAAGAAGCGAAGTCCCGTGGTCGGCATGTTGTACAGATGACTGTAAGTGTGGGCCATCAGCTCATTGGCCTTCTTGGAGGCGGCATAGAGGCTCAGGGGGTGGTCCACGTTGTCATGCACGGAGAATGGCATGGCTTCGTTGGCGCCGTATACAGAGCTGCTGGAGGCGTATACAAGGTGCTTCACGTTGTTGTGGCGGCAGCCTTCCAGAATATTCATGAAGCCAACCAGGTTCGCGTCCACATAGGCATGCGGGTTTTCCAGGGAGTAGCGAACACCGGCCTGGGCCGCCAGGTGTACGACCCTCTCCGGTTTATGCTCGCGGAACAACGCTTCCATGGCCTCCCGGTCGGCAACATCCTTACGCACCTCCGTGAAGCCCTGTTGATCGGTTAGTCTCGCCAGGCGAGCTTCTTTCAGGTTGACGTCATAATAATCGTTGACGTTATCCACTCCGATCACCTCGTCACCGCGATCGAGCAGGCGGTGAGCCAGGTGCGAACCAATGAAACCGGCGGTTCCCGTAACAAGGATTTTCAAGATTTTTCTCCATAGTCCATTTGAGGCCGATGACCCACAGTTTACCGAATCCGGTCACAAGCGGACACCGACGCGAACAGAAGCGGCATAAAAAAAGAGCGCCATAGTTGGCGCTCTTTTCTACAGCGATAAACACCCTGTTCGATCAGAACCGGAGACCGGCACTCACGAAGGGTCCGCCCAGGTCGACGTCCAGCTCGTCGTCACCATCTTCGTAGTCGATGGAGATTTCACGGTAGCCAGCGCGCAGCTGCAGCATGGAAATCTCATACTGGCCATAGGCGTTGTAATCGTAAACTGAATCGCCATCAAAGCTGATCAGGTTGGCTTCACCGCCGACAGACACACCGGTAAACGGCAGATCGAACCGGGCCGCCAGGTAACCCATGGGCACAACCGCATCAATTTCGGATTCGCTGACTGCGGTGCCATTCACTTCCTGAACCCTCAGTTCTCCGTCCAGATCACGAACGGTCAGGCCCAGGTCCAGGTTGACCCAGTTATCCAGAACTTCGTAGTAGAGCGTCAGGTCCAGTTGGTCCAGATCCAGATCGGAATCAACTTCGGTGGCGCCACCCAGGTTGACGATAATATTGTCAAAGTCAGCCCCCAGCTCGCCACGACCGCTCTGTTCAATCGAGGTGTAGTTCAGGCGAACGTTTGGCAGCAACGGCACCGGGTGTTCAACGTAGGCAGTCAGATTGACGTTGGAATCACTGCTCAGGTCCAGATCGTTTTCAACGTCGACCACATCGCCGTTGGAGGCCGCTTTTCCGGACAGGTCAGAGTCCCAGTAGCTGACGTTCGCACCCAAACCTACAATGTCCGCATGAGCCAGCGGAGCTGCCAGGACCGCCGCGCCGCCCATGGCCAGAATCAGTTTACGCATATAACACCCGTTGCTTGTTGTTTGGTTCTTTTCGATCAATCGAACTGGATACCCAGCCGACGACCCACCTCTTCATAGGTTTCAATCACGTCACCCAATCCCTGGCGGAAACGGTCCTTGTCCATCTTCTTGCGGGTTTCCTTATCCCAGATGCGGCAGCCGTCAGGGCTGAATTCGTCACCCAGCACGATCTGCCCGCCGGAACGACCGAACTCCAGCTTGTAATCCACCAGCAGCATGCCGGCATCATCAAACAGACTCTTGAGCACGTCGTTCACTTTATAGGTAAGTTCTTTCATTTTGGCGAGTTCGTCCGCGGTTGCCCAGCCGAAACTGACCGCCAGGGACTCGTTCACCATCGGATCGTGCAATTCGTCGTCCTTGAGGAACAGTTCGAAGGTGGGCGGATTCAGGTTCTGGCCCTCTTCCACGCCCAGACGACGGCACAAACTGCCGGCGGAGACATTACGCACCACGCACTCCACCGGAATCATATCCAGCTTCTTGACCAGGGATTCGGCGGGTGAAAGCAAACCCTCGAAATGGGTCGGCACACCCGCCGCTTCCAGCTTTTCCATGACGAAGGCATTGAAGCGGTTATTGACCATGCCCTTGCGATTCAGTTGCTCTTTCTTCTCGCCATCGAACGCCGAGGTGTCATCACGGAATACCAGGACAAACCGTTCGGGATCATCCGTGCGATAAACGGATTTGGCTTTGCCCGCGTAGAGCTCTTCGCGTTTTTCCATTTCAGGTCTCCGGAAATGCCGGCTGCGTGCCGGCACTTCATCATTAATAAAGGTATTCAAACAGTTCTGAGAGCAGTTCGGAGGAGCGGTCGTCGCCGCTGTATTCCGCCGCGCGGGCAGCGGTCACCACCAGGGCGCCCTCTTGTTCCTTGAGGCGCAAATCAAAGGTGTGCTGCGGTTCCTCATCATCACTGGACCAGTCGAACCACCCGGATTCCCGCTCGGACTCGCTGCGGAAATCCACGTTGAACCAGCCTTCGCTCCGGTTCAGGTCCAGAACCGGCACCTCTGCCTCATCCAGTGCGCGACTGACTTCGGACCAGGCGCGGCCGTAGTCCAGATCCATCTCGATGGCGACCGGCTCTTCGTTCTCGGAAATCAGGCGCACCAGCGGTTCGCTGACCATACCCAGGGCAGCCCTGGAGTAGGATTTACTCTCATCGCGACCGCGCAGGAACTCGCCCATGTCTTCCAGCAGTCTTTTGCTGTTGGCCAGACCTTCTGCCGTTAGTTCCTCACCGGTTTGCCAGGACAGCAGCCCGTCAGGGTTACTCTCTACTTCATGGACCCGCAATTGGACTTCCGTGGTCTTGCGACGAACCCCCGGCGCCACACGGGTCTGAACCACCAGCATGTCTTCCGATGAGCCCGGATCGCTGTCCAGTTCCAGCAAGGTTCTTGCACGCTTGCTGAAATTAACCAGTTCGCTCTGCAAAAGGCCGAGCTGGGGGCTGTCATGGGCCACGCCCAGGCCCCGCTCGTTCATATAGGACGATACCGCCGGCCATACCCGCCCGGGCACGTCGTTGATCAACAGCCACATCTGGCCATCCAGTTCCTCGACCACGTAGTTCTCGTCGAGAATTTCAGACGTCATATCCGGCGGCTCAGGAATGGACGAGCGATACATGCGACCGGAATCGGCGGTGGTGACCTCGCGAACGGGCATGGCCTGCCCGAAACGGCTTTCATCTGCAGTATCAGGGAGACGGAGCGGCTCCCCTTCCTTCGCATTGACGTACCGTTCCGACCGGTCTTCCAGAAGACTGCAACCACTGGCAGCCAATACAAACAGCAGGCCGGTCGCTGGCGCAACCGACCCCAATACACGCTTTACTTCTGTCCTGAAAAGGAACGCCATCAGGCTACTCCAGCTTCTTTGGTGGTACGGAAAACTCAGAGTACGCCCGACGCTTCAAGGGCATCTTCCACTTCGCTGTGGAATTTCTCACTAAGTGGCGTCAACGGCAGACGAATACCCTCACCGATCATCCCCATGCGCCGCAGGGCCCACTTGACGGGAATCGGGTTGGCCTCCAGGAACAGTTTGCGATTCAGCGGCATCAGCAACTCATTGAGGCGTTCTGTTTCTTCACGGTTACCGGCAACGGCGGCCTCACACAACTGGGACATGCCCCTGGGCGCAACGTTGGCAGTCACTGAAACGTTGCCTTTGGCCCCGGCCAGCATCAGTTCAGCGGCGGTTGCGTCGTCACCGGAATAAACGGCAAGACGGCCCTTCACGGCCTCGATGAGCTCGGCGCCCCTGGGGATATTGCCCGTGGCGTCCTTGATGCCGATGATATTGGGAATGTCCGCCAGGCGCTCAACCGTCTCATTGAGCATGTCGCACGCGGTACGGCCCGGAACGTTATAGAGCATCTGACTCATCCCCGGAACGGCCTCGGCGATGGTCTTGAAATGCTGGTATAACCCTTCCTGGGTGGGCTTGTTATAGTACGGCACGACCAACAGGCAGGCGTCCGCACCGAGCTTGTGGGCCTCGGAGGTCAGTTCGATGGCTTCACGTGTGCTGTTACCACCGGTACCCGCGATCACGGGAATACGACCATCGACCCGCTTTATGATATGGCCGATAACCCGGCAATGCTCATCCGGGTCCAGCGTTGCGGATTCGCCGGTGGTACCCACGGCCACAATACCATTTGTGCCGTTTTCAATATGAAAGTCCACCAGCTTGTCCAGATCCTCCCAGTGAATATCACCGTTGGGATGCATGGGCGTGACCAGTGCGACAAGGCTACCCGTAATCATAAAAGCTCCGTCCGAATAAAACCGATATGGTAATGTTGGGCGCAAACTGACACAAGGGAATTAAAGGAGATGTCATGCCAGCAGTTGCACTAAACCAACCCGTTGACGATTTTGAGGCGCCGGCAACCGGAAACCAGACCATCCGGTTATCGGATCTCAAGGGCAAAAACGTCATCATCTATTTCTACCCCAAGGATAATACACCCGGCTGTACCACCGAGGGCCAGGACTTTCGCGACCGCATGGAAGCCTTTGAAGCACTCGATACGGTTATCCTGGGTGTTTCCCGTGATGGCCTGAAAGCTCACGAGAATTTCCGGGCCAAACACGAGTTTCCGTTCCACCTGATTTCAGACAAGGATGAAACGGTTTGCCAGCACTTCGATGTCATCAAGCTCAAAAAACTCTATGGCAAGGAATACATGGGCATTGACCGCAGCACCTTCCTGATCGACAAGGACGGGGTTCTCCGCCAGGAATGGCGGGGCGTTAAGGTCAAGGGCCACGCCGATGAAGTACTGGAAGCGGTGAAGAGTCTCTAGGCCTCTTCCGTTGCCTCCACTGGCAGACTGTCCTTGACCGGCCATGCGGCAAATATGGCCTTGAGCATGGTCGCCAGTGGAATGGCAAAGAACACACCCCACAAGCCCCAGATCCCGCCAAAGAACAGCACGGCCACAATAATGGCAACCGGATGCAGATTATTCACCTCTGAAAACAGCACCGGCACCAGCACGTTCCCATCCAGGCCCTGGATAATGCCATAGGCCACCATAACCCAGATGAAGTGGGATCCCCACCCAAACGCAAACAGCGCAATCATCGCCACAGGAATGGTGACCACTGCCGCGCCGATATAGGGAATCACCACACTCAGCCCCACCAGCAATGACAACAACGCCGCGTAAGGCATACCCAGAAGCTTGAAGGTGACGTAGGTGATGCCGCCGACGATCAGGATTTCAACGGCCTTACCGCGAACATAGTTAGCGCACTGCAGGTTCACCTCACGCCAGATTCTCAGCATCATCGGGCGCTGTGGCGGCAACAGGCGGGAGATGGACGTCAGCAGCAGGTTTCGATCCTTGAGGAAGAAGAACACCAGGATTGGCACCAGCACCATGTAAATCAGCAAGGCCACCAGATCCGGAATACTGGACAGGGAGAAAGACACCAGCCATTGGGTCAGATGCCCGGCTTCGGTACTGATCTGCCGATACACGGTGTTTACGGCTTCCATGGAGATCAGCGTCGGGTACTGTTGGGGTAGCAGCTCCATGTAGGACTGCATTTCGCGGATAATCCTGGGCGCTTCCCCCGCCAGTGACGATACCTGGGTCCACAGCAATGGCAGCAGGCCAAAGATAAAACCTACAAGGATGCCGAGGAATATGATGAACACGCCCAGGATCGAAACCATCTCCGGCACCCCCATGCGGGTCAGCTTGGTCACCAGGCCCTGCAGAATGAAGGCGATAATGACCGACGCGATCGCAGGCGCCAGCATCGCGCCAAAAAGGATGACAAATACCGTGCCCGCAACAAGCAGCAGAAAAAGAATGACGGCTTCTTCATCTGAAAAGTATTTGTGGGCAAGACCGCGTAAAATTCTGACCATGTACATCTCCGTGGAATCACGGCTGGGGGCGATAGCGCCAACTCATCAGCCGCCGCACTTTATCACAAACCGAAAACAGCCATCCGCTTCGGTTGAGCTCACCAGCTCGTGCCGGGAGAGTTTCAGGAAAGCCGGGATATCGCGGGCAGAACCTGCGTCCGTGGCTATCACCTCCAGCTCTTCTCCCGGTAACATGCTGTTAAGTTCAAGCTTGGTTTTTAGCAATGGCATCGGGCAGTGGAGCCCGGATGCATCAAGAATTCGTTCAGCCATGAGAACAGGTAACCTTGCGGAACTGACGAGAATCAGGCGGCATTATGCCGGCCTGACACGGCGAATGCACCTCAATACTGATTAATGAAATGTAGCAGAACTTTTAATGGCAAAATGGTGTCATATCAAGCGGTTTAACAACGGGTAGTCCATATTGATGAGTATGTTCCTTGCATTCACCAGGCCGGTACGATCGTCGCTGGCTCACTGTCTGGCAGTCTTGATGCTTCTGCTGCCGATGACCGCTGCCCAGGCCCAGGACAGCTCCCTGCCCTCCATTGGCGGGGCCGGCGGCGGACTGATCTCGGAGCAACAGGAATCCGAGATAGGGCGACAGGTGATGGTATCCATCCGGCGCTCGGCACCGCAAATCACCGACCCCCTGGTTTACAGCTACCTCAACGATGTCATCTACCGTCTGGTGCCTTCAGCGCCCCTGAAAAACCGGGACCTGACACTCGCGATCATCGACAGCCCGGACATCAACGCCTTTGCGGTTCCCGGAAGCATCGTCGGCATTAACGGCGGCCTGGTGCTCAATGCCAGCAGTGAGCAACAGTTCGCCTCGGTTCTGGCACACGAACTGGCTCACCTGAGCCAACGACATTTTGCCCGCCGCATGGAACAACAGGAAACCAGCGCGCCACTGACCATCGCCGGAATGATCGCCGGCATTGTCCTGTCCGCCGTCACCCAATCGGACATCGGTATCGCTGCCATTGCCGGCACCCAGGCCCTGTCGGTTCAGAACATGCTTGCGTACAGCCGAGCACATGAGCAGGAGGCCGATCGCGTGGGCATGGACATCCTCGCGGACGCCGGCATGGATCCCCGGGGCATGCCGGAGATGTTTGAAACCATGATGAAGCAGAACCGGTTGCAGGGTAATCGCCTTCCCGAGTATCTATCGACACACCCCCTGACCCAGAGCAGGGTCTCCGACACCCGCAACCGGGCGGAACAATACCCGGTGCGTAATATCGAGGATACCCAGGAGTACCACCTGATCCGGTCCCGGTTACAGGTCCATTACGCACGCTCCGCAAAGGTGGCGGCGGAAACGTTCCGGGATTACCTGGAGCGCCCCGACACCGAAAAAACCGATGCGATCCGCTATGGCATGGCCGTGGCGCACCTGCGTAATGACAACCCTGCCAGCGCTATCCAGGTGCTGGAACAGCTGCTGGACAGCAGCCCGGGCCGAATCACCTATATCGTGACCCTGGCAGAGGCCCTGATTCAGCAGAAGCGGCTTGATGAAGCCAGAAACCTGTTGACTGAGGGGTTGTCCCGCAATCCCGGTAACTACCCGATTACCTTCACCCTGGCAGAACTGGAAACGGCCAGCGGCAACGGAGAAGCTGCCTCGGAATACCTGCGAGAATTGACGAGACGCATGCCCAGACAGGAGCATCTCTGGAACCGGCTGGCGGAAGCGGAAGGCATGGCACGCAATATTGTCGGGGTACACCGGGCCAGGGCGGAATACGATGCCTTGATGGGGGATCTTGAGGCCGCGCAACGGCAACTTCGGCAGGCGCAGGAGAAATTGCCAGCGGGGGCACCCATGCGACAGGTGGTCACCGAACGCCTGGCGGAAATCACCGACAGGCTGAATGCGCAGCGGAGCTGAAGCCCCGCTGCGCATAACTTGTCAGGCGTTACCGGCTGCTTTCAGGTTCATTCCGGCGGTGAAATCCAGCATCCGATGCAGTGGCTTCAGGGCCCGCTCCCGCAGATCATCACCAACCAGCACTTCCTGATCCCCATGCTCCAGCACGTGAAGCAGGTTCTCCAAACCGTTCATGGCCATCCAGGGACAGTGGGCGCAGCTACGACAGGTCGCGCCGTTGCCCGCCGTAGGCGCCTCAATCAGGGTCTTGTTGGGCGCCAGCTGTTGCATCTTGTAGAAAATGCCATTGTCCGTCGCCACGATGAACTGTTGGTTGGGCAGTGTCTGCACTGCGTGAATCAACTGCGAGGTTGAGCCAACCACATCGGCCATTTCAACCACCGCGTCCGGTGATTCCGGATGCACCAGCACGGCCGCATCCGGATAGATCGCCTTCAGATCCTCCAGACCACGGAACTTGAACTCCTCGTGGACAATGCATGAGCCATCCCACAACAGCATGTCGGCGCCGGTGGTCTTCTGGACGTAGTGGCCCAGGTGCTTGTCCGGCGCCCAGAGGATCTTCTCGCCCCGGGCATCCAGAGACTCCACAATGGCCTGGGCACAACTGGAGGTAACCACCCAATCCGCCCTCGCCTTCACAGCGGCGGAGGTGTTGGCATAAACCACCACGGTGCGATCCGGGTGCTGATCACAGTATTCCGCAAACTCATCCGCCGGGCAGCCCACATCGAGAGAGCAGGTTGCCTCCAGGGTGGGCATCAATACCCGCTTTTCGGGATTCAGGATCTTCGCCGTCTCCCCCATGAAACGAACCCCGGCAACCACCACGGTCGAAGCCGGATGCTGGTTGCCGAAACGCGCCATCTCCAGTGAGTCGGCGACACACCCGCCGGTTTCCTCGGCCAGACGCTGGATATCGGGATCGGTATAATAATGGGCGACCAGCACCGCATCCTGATCTTTCAGGGTTTGCCGGATACGTGCTTCCAGTTCGGCTTTTTCGTCCTCACTCAACGGTTTGGGTTCAGCCTGGTGCGCCAGATGCTCCTGAACCAGAATGCGGTCTTCAGATCGTGTCATTACTGCGTCTCTGTGTTTCGTTGACCTGTGGAGTATACCATTGGGAGCGTTCGCGCAAAAAAAAAGAGCCCTAAGGCTCTTTTTTCCAGACAAGCAGCCAAGGCGGCCTGTCTTATTGGTGGGTCGTGAAGGATTCGAACCTTCGACCAATTGGTTAAAAGCCAACTGCTCTACCAACTGAGCTAACGACCCTTAACTGTTGATCCACTCTTCGCCTCGGCGTCAGGATCGAACACCGCAACCACTCAGCCAGTTGCCATGCTCCGGATTTGGTGGGTCGTGAAGGATTCGAACCTTCGACCAATTGGTTAAAAGCCAACTGCTCTACCAACTGAGCTAACGACCCAAACGAGGCGCATATAGTAATGATTTTTTGCCGCTGATCAACCCCTTTTCTCAGGTTTCTCAACATTCTTTCAGAGGGCGGTTATCAGCTGCCCGCGGAATCCAGATACTTTTGGGCCAGTTCGGCCGCTTTGGTGTCCGGGTAGTTGCCTACCACCGATTCCATCCGGCTCTTCGCTTCCGCTTTTTCACCCAGGCGATCCAACGTCACCCCGAGCTTATAGACAGCATCCGGGGCTTTCCGGTGATCCTCGTACCGCGTGGCCACAATGGTAAACGCCTGCTTGGCCTGCTCCAGCTGGGGCTTGACCAGATACACTTCCCCCAGCCAGTAATAGGCGTTCACTGACAAATCACCCTCCGGATACTTATCGACAAAGTCGTAGATCCGGCTGATGGCTTCGTCGTAATCCTTTTTCTTATGAATCAGATCCTGAATCTGCTCATAGGCCTGGCGCTCATCCGCTTCCGGTTGCCGGTATACCTTGGTGGCTGGCTTCTCAGCCTGCCCGGCATCGGAACCCTCGGCATTTCCGCTCGGAACGCTGTCACCACTGCTCGCCGCAGCGACGGTTTCGGACAACTCCAGAATGCGCTGATCAAGGTCAATGTAACGATCCCGAGACTGCCGGCTCAGCCGGTCAATCAGGTTTCGCTGCACCTCGACTTCGCCCTGAAGCCGGCGAACCTCACCCTGCAGCTGCTGAATCATGTAGAACAGCTCGGCGTTCGCCTGGCTGTTACTGGCCTTGTTGCTGGCTCCAGAGGCATTGTCCTGAAACACCGGTGTTGCAGATTGCGCCAGTGCTCCTCCCACTGGCACGAAGGCCAGTGAGAGTGCCGCTGTCGCCATGAGTAGATATCTCATGGGGGATCCTGTGGCTATCTGGTTGTTACTCAAATACGAGCTCAACACGACGGTTCTGGGCCCACGCACTCTCGTTGGAACCCATGACTGCCGGCTTTTCCTCGCCATAGCTTACGGTTTCCATCTGACCGCGGGAAGCGCCGTTCACAATCAGGAAACGCTCAACCGCGTTGGCACGACGCTCGCCCAGCGCCAAGTTGTACTCCTTGGTGCCACGCTCATCGGAATGACCTTCCAGGCGCACTTGCTGGCTCGGGTTGTTCTCCAGGTAGCGTGCATGGGCGACCAGTACTTCACGGGCTTCCGCCTTGATTTCGGCAGTATCGAAATCGAAGTAGAAGGTGGTGATATTGCGCATGGCTTCCTGTTCAGCGCGCTCTTGACGCTCGCGGAGCTCTTCCTCGGTCAGGTCAGAAGCGGACACACCGCCGTCGTCGGAACCGCCGTAAACGGTGCTGCCACCATCTTGGTCGACTGCAGATACGTCAGAGCCGTACTCATCTTCTCCCATAGTGTCGCCAGTGGAGCTACAACCGGCTACCAGGCCAAGGGACAGAACCATCGCAAATGCTTTCTGGTGAACTGACAATTTCATAATCTTTCCTTCCTTTAGGTTTACAGTTTTCTGGTGTTTTTTTAGTAGAACCACCATCGGGTGGTTCCGGATTAGCGAATGACCGGCGACCAGGCCGGCTCCCTGACATCACCTTCGGTGGCCGGCAGGCTGTAGGCTGCGCCGCCGTCCGCCGAAACCACTGTCAGCACACTGTTGCCACTGTGTTTGGTGGCGTAGATCAGCATTCTGCCGTTGGGCGCAAGTGACGGAGATTCATCGGACGCTGTCCGGGTCAGAACCGTTTCCTCGCCATTGCTCAAGTCCGTGCGCGCGATATGAAACCCGCCATTACGCTGGTGGACGTAATACACATACTCTCCCTCACTGTCCGGCCGCGGTCGGGCATTGTAACGGCTACCGAAGGTAATCCTCCGGGGCTCGGCACTCTCGCTGGACTTGTGATAGATCTGGGGCCCGCCCGAGCGATCGGAGGTAAAGTAAATACCGTCGCCGGTGTGATCCCAGACACCTTCGGTATCGATGGACCAGTGGTTGGTCAACCGCTTCAGGTTCTGGCTCTGGATATCCATACGATAGATTTCGGCGTTGCCATCCTTTGACAGGGTCAGTAACAGGGAACGACCATCGTCAGACCAGGCCGGAGCCGAGTTAAGGCCACGAAAATCGGCGACACGAGTACGGTTACCGGATCTCAATTCGTGAATGTAAACCGCGGGCTTCCCGGTTTCAAACGACACGTACGCCAACTTCCTGCCGTCCGGAGACCAGGCCGGAGACAGTATGGGCTCCTTGCTTTCCAACCGCACACTGGCCCGTTTACCATCCACATCGCTCACCTGGAGGCGGTAACGGGGTTCGCCATTGACAGCATCCCGGGTGACGTACGCCAGTCGGGTTGAGAAGGCACCAGGCACTCCGGTGATCGCCTCATAGGCTTTGTCACTGATGTGATGCGCCAGGGTGCGCATATTCCCTGCGCTGGCACTGGCGGACTCACCCAGAATGCGCTCCTCCCGGTTGACATCAAAGAGCTCATAACGGGCCTCCACCCGATCGCCATTGCGGGTCAGTTGACCGACCAGCACGTATCGCTGGCCCAGAAGGCGCCAGTCCCGAAAGTAGAGCTCTGAACGCTCGGACGGCAGGCTGAGCATTTTTTCCGGGGGCAAGGTGCGGAACTCTCCGCTCATGCTCAGATCGTTCTGGACGATACTGCTGATCTTGTCCCCGGACGGAATAACGCCACTTTCTGCAAACGGCACCACCGCCACGGGAATCGCCGAATCGGCCCCCTCGGTGATTCTGATGGTCAGCTCCGCAGAAGCGGAGCCCGCGCCAAGCATCCAGACCAGAAGGGAGCAAACCAGGCTGAACGCCAGGCGGGTACGGGTATTGTTTGTCCGGTGTGTCATCAGCTTTTCCATTTGTCCTTATTTCAATCGCCGTGGATTGAATTCGATCGTAAACTGGCGGAAATAACGCTCAAACGTATCCCGGTCATCCGGAATCGGATAGCGGCTCAGAGACCTGACCGCGCTCAGGGCGGAGTTGTCGAACGCGGTGTTGCCACTGCTGTTGACCAGCTTCACAGATTGTAGTTCACCGGTCGGCAGCAAGGTGATCTGCAACCGGGCCGTCATCTCCTCAGTTGCGGATGACGGCGGATACCAAGCCTGGCTCAGTCGCTCGCGAATCAACGCCTGGTACTTTTCACTGTCCGACATCATGCGGGCTTCCCGGGCTTTTGCTGCAGCCGCTTCCCGCTGGCGCCGCGCTTCTGCTTCGCGCTCACGACTGGCCTCTTCCGCAAGCGCTTCCAGTTGCTGCTCTTTCAGGCGGCGCTCAGCTTCCTTCCGCTTTTGCTCCGCTTCGCGACGAGCCTGCTCTTCACGCTCACGCTTTTCCGCTTCCTCGCGCTTGCGACGCTCCTCTTCTGCTTTACGACGCTCTTCTTCCGCCTTGCGCCTGGCTTCTTCCTGGCGGCGTTTTTCCTCTTCCGCCCGCTGCCGCTCGCGCTCTTTAGCTTCGGCCTCGGCCTTCTGTCGCGCCGCCTCTTCCTCGCGAGCCTTTTGCGCCTCGCGCTCACGGGCCGCAGCCTCTTCCTGACGCTTGCGTTCCTTTTCCTGTTCTATGCGCCTTGCTTCTTCCCTGGCCTTCTCTTCTTCAGCGGCCTTGCGTTCCGCTTCCTCCCGCTGCTTCTGCTCTTCCTGCTCCTTGCGGCGCTCCTCATCCCTGTCGGGCTCATCCACCTCCTCAACGACCGAACTGGGTTCCGGTTCCTGCTGAGTGATCAGCCGGGCAGCGATGCTGCGGGGCTCCGGTTCATCCTTTGGCGTGGTCCAGGTCCAGCCCGCCAACGCTACAACCACGATCAGCCCGTGCAGCAGCAGTGACAAGGCAACGGGCGACTTCCACGGTTGCTGCCCGATATTGGTTACATCACGTTCCTGACCTGTCACAAAAAACCTGCCCGCTCTATGCTCAGTTGTCAGTGGATGGCGCTTCGGTAATAAGTCCGACACTGGTGGCGCCGGCGCCCTGCAGTTCCGCCATCAGACGAACCACGGTGCCGTACTCCACATGCTCGTCGCCGCGCACCAGGATTTCCCGGGCACTGCGCTCGGACAGTATCTTGGACACCTGCGTTCGAACCTCGCCCAGAGACATCGGATCACTGTCTTCGTCACCGATTTCCAGGAAATAGGCGCCATTCGAATCCACCGACACAATAATCGACTCCACATCCTTGTCGGACTGAATCGGATCTGAGGTCGTTTCCGGCAAATCCACCTTGACGCCCTGAGTCAGCATCGGTGCGGTCACCATGAAGATCACCAGCAGAACCAGCATCACATCGATGTATGGAACTACGTTGATCTCGGACATTGGCTTCCGGCGGTGCGCCGGCATCATCCCCATGCCTTTCATGCCTGTATGCTCCTGACTGCCTTACACTGGCCGATGGATTTCACGCTGCAGATGACTGCTCGCTGCTGTGCACGCGACGATGGAGAATGCTGGAGAACTCGTCCGCAAAGGTCTCGTAGTTCTTCAGCAGGGCATCGGACATGGCGGAGAAACGGTTATAGGCAATGACGGCCGGAATCGCCGCAAACAGACCCATGGCGGTCGCGATCAGTGCCTCGGAAATCCCCGGCGCCACCGTGGCTAGCGTGGCCTGCTGAACCTGGGCCAGACCGCGGAACGAGTTCATGATGCCCCAGACGGTACCGAAGAGGCCGATATAAGGACTCGTCGAACCAACGGTCGCCAGGAAAGGCAAGGACATTTCCAGCCGCTCCTGTTCACGGGAGAACGCAACACGCATGGCGCGCTGGGTACCTTCCATGACAGCGTCGGCGTCACGACTCTGCTGGCGCAGGCGGGAGAACTCCTTGAAACCGGAACGAAACAGCGACTCCATCCCTGAAAAGGGCGTGGGATCGCTGTTCACTTCCCGGTAAAGCTGGCCCAGATCCATACCGGACCAGAACCGCTCCTCGAACTCGAGCTGTGCCCGCCGGGCTTTGCGAAACACCTGGAAACGCTGGAAGATAAGCGCCCAGGACACCACGGAAGCCAGAGCCAGCAACAGCATGACCAGTTGAACCAGCACCCCCGCGTTGGCGATGAGATACCAAACAGAAACTTCTGACTCCACCTTCTACTCCTGGCTTGTTCCGGTTAACAGTTGGTTTTCATGAACGTTTTCCAACAGTTCACGCATATTGTCCGGCAGCCGTCTCGGCCGCCCGCTGTCCAGGGCCACACAGGCAACCCTCACATCAGCGGAAGCAAGCAGGGTTTCGTCCCCCGCCTTCAGCACCCGCTGTCGGAAGTCCATCCACACCCGGCCAAAACCGATGGGCTCCGCTGTCACCAGCAATTGATCATCAAGCTTTGCCGGCACCGCGTAATGGATATTCAACCGCTGGACCACATAACTGATGTTATCCGCCAGACCCGCGCGCAGACCAACTCCGCAGGTCCGCACCCACTCTGTGCGGGCCCGTTCCATATAATGCAGGTACTTGGCATGGAACACGATGCCACCGGCATCGGTATCCTCGATATAAACCCTGACTGGCAGACGGAACTGCGCGGCACTTTGCGCTTCAGTCAAAGAGATCCTCCTTTCCCGGACGCGCCGGCGCCACACCGAAATGCTGGTAGGCGCTGGAGGTCACCATACGCCCCCTCGGTGTCCGAACCATGAATCCCTGCTGAATCAGGAACGGCTCAAGAACGTCTTCAATGGTGCCGCGCTCCTCACTGATCGCCGCGGCCAGACTCTCGACACCAACCGGGCCACCGTCAAACTTCTCAATCATGGCCAACAGCAGACGGCGGTCCATATGGTCGAAGCCCTGATCATCCACCTTCAGCATGTTCAGTGCCTGGTCCGCGATGGTATTGCTGATACGACCATCAGCTTTAACCTCGGCAAAATCCCGAACCCGGCGCAACAGCCGGTTGGCGATCCGCGGCGTACCCCGTGACCGCCGCGCGATCTCAAACGCCCCGCCTTCGTCGATATCGACAGAGGACAAACGCGCCGAGCGCAGAATAATGCTCGTCAGGTCCTGGGTGTTATAGAACTCCAGACGCTGAACAATGCCAAACCGGTCCCGCAGCGGTGACGTCAGCAGACCCGCGCGGGTGGTGGCGCCGACCAGCGTGAAGGGCGGCAAGTCCAGCTTGATGGATCGCGCTGCCGGACCTTCGCCGATCATGATATCCAGCTGGTAATCTTCCATCGCTGGATACAGGACCTCTTCCACCGCCGCACTGAGCCGATGAATCTCATCTATAAAGAGAACATCGCCCTCTTCCAGGTTCGTCAGCATGGCGGCAAGATCACCGGCTTTTTCCAGTACCGGTCCCGAGGTGGTTTTGATCGACACGCCCATTTCGTTGGCAATGATGTTCGCCAGCGTCGTCTTGCCCAACCCGGGCGGACCAAAAATCAGGACGTGGTCCAGCGCTTCCTCACGACCACGGGCAGCCGATATAAAGATATCCATCTGCTCCCGCACCGCAGGCTGCCCCACATACTCGGACAGCAGCGTTGGCCGGATCGCTCGATCCTGCACTTCTTCGTATTGCCCGGCCTGGGCAGTAATCAGACGATCTGACTCAATCATGGCGTTACCCGAACAAAGGGACTCAACTTCATGCCTGTACATTCACGTCGGGATCAGGTGAATACTGGAGACCCAATTGTACAAACGGCTCAGTGGCTGTCACGTTACGCTCTATACAGATTTGGCGCCAGACAGACCGCAAATTACGACGGATTCATCCCGCCGGAATCATATTACGCAAGGCCAGCCGGATCAGCTCTTGACTGGCCATGCCCTCCTCTTCGACCTTGTTGATGGCCTTGGCTGCCTCCTGGGGCTTGTAACCAAGGGCTATCAGGGCGGCTTCGGCTTCGTCCCTGGGGTCGTGCGTGGAGGTTGGCGCTGTCGCATTACTCGCACCATCACCTGTCGTTTCGGACGACATAGGCGTGAACTGCCCTTCAAGTTGCCCTATCCGATCCGTCATTTCAATAAGCAGGCGTTCGGCGGTCTTTTTTCCTACCCCCGGCAACTTCACCAACGCATTGGCGTCCCGCGCTTCGACACAACGAATAAACTGGTGCGCATCCAGTCCCGAAAGAATGCCTACCGCCAGCCTGGGGCCCACGCCATTGACCTTGATCAGTAACCGGAACACATCCCGGTCAAGACGGGACGCAAAGCCGAACAGGCTCTGGGCATCCTCCCGGACTGCGAAATGGGTGTGCAGGGTAACTTCCGCGCCTGCATCCGGGAGGTGGAAGAAGGTGGTGTAGGGAATATCCACTTCGTATCCCAGGCCTGAGCACTCAACCAGTGCCTGACCGGGGGATTTTTCTACCAGTGTGCCTCGAATTCGACCTATCAACGGAAGTCTCCTCGGGCGCGAACGCGCCGGCTATTGTTGTCTTACCCGCCCACTACGCACTTTTCCGCCGGCAGCCAGACGCGTGATGCTCTGGCTCATGTGGGCATGGCACAGTGCAATCGCAAGGGCATCGGCGGCGTCCGCCTGGGGGGTGCGGGAAAGAGATAAAAGCGCCTGGACCATATGCTGAACCTGGGACTTGTCAGCACCGCCCTTGCCCACCACCGCCTGCTTGACCTGGCGGGCAGAATACTCGTGTACCGGCAACCCGCTGTTGGCGGCACTGACAATGGCAGCGCCACGGGCCTGCCCCAGCTTGAGGGCGGAATCCGGGTTACGGGCCATGAACACCTGCTCAATGGCGAATTCTTCCGGACGGTACTCTCCGATCAACGTGGCAAGACTGTGGAAAATTGTCTGCAAGCGTTCCGCCATGGGCTTCTCACCCACCCGGATACAACCGCTGTCAATGTACTCAATGTGGCGTCCGTGCGCCCGGATAATACCGTACCCGGTAATTCGGGACCCCGGATCTACGCCCAGAATAATGGCCACATCACATTCCTTGGTTGGCTACAGGGAATCCATCACCTCGCCGGGAATATCGGCGTTGGAATAGACGTTCTGGACATCATCCAGATCTTCCAGCATCTCGATCAGCTTCAGGATGGTTTCAGCCCCGTCGCGATCCAGCTCAACGCGGGTGGAAGGCACCATGGTGACTTCCGCATTGTCCGGCTTGAGCCCGGATTCCACCAGCGACTGTTTGACATCCAGAAACTGCTCGGGCGTGGTGACAATCTCGTAGGAGTCGTCGTCCTGCTCGGCAAGGTCGTCCGCGCCTGCCACCAGGGCCGCCTCCATCAGTTTGTCCTCTTCCACCTCGGGACTGTAACTGATGATGCCCTGCTTGCTGAAAAGGTAGGCCACGGAACCGTCAGTTCCGAGATTGCCGCCCATCTTGTTGAAGGCGTGCCGGATTTCCGCCACCGTGCGATTCCGGTTGTCGGTCATGGCCTCTATGAAAATAGCGACGCCACCCGGACCATAGCCTTCGTAGGTCAGCTCTTCATAATTGTTGTCGTCGCCACCACCGGCGCCGCGCTCTACCGCGCGCTCGATGGTGTCTTTCTTCATATTGGCAGTGAGCGCCTTGTCGATCACCGCCCGCAAGCGGGGATTGTCGTCCGGGTTGCCGCCACCCTGACGGGCAGCGACGGTCAGCTCACGGATGATTTTGGTGAAGATCTTGCCCCGCCTGGCATCCTGAGCCGCCTTGCGATGCTTGATGTTGGCCCATTTACTATGACCAGCCATACTCTACTCCATCAATCTTCCGGGCTTCCCGATCCGCAACCGGGAAGCCCAACCAGGGTGTTGCTTACTCGTTATTGGCTTCTGCCTTGTTGCCTTCAGCTGCCTTGGCCGCTGGCTTGCGCAGGCGGATGTGCAGCTCACGCAGCTGTTTTTCGTCCACTTCGCCCGGCGCCTGGGTCATCAGACAGGTAGCGCTCTGGGTTTTCGGGAAGGCAATTACGTCACGGATGGACGAGGCGCCGGTCATCAGCATCACCAGGCGATCCAGACCAAAGGCCAGGCCACCGTGGGGAGGACAACCGAACTTCAACGCATCCAGCAGGAAGCCGAACTTGGCGCGGGCTTCTTCCTCGCCGATACCCAGGATACGGAACACCGCTTCCTGCATATCCTCGTTGTGGATACGGATGGAACCGCCGCCCAGCTCGGTACCGTTAAGCACCATGTCGTAGGCCCGTGACAGAGCCGTTGCCGGGTTGGCCGCCAGTTCTTCAGCCGAACAGGAAGGCGCGGTGAACGGGTGGTGAATAGCCGTCAGGCTGCCGTCCGGAGTTTCCTCAAACATCGGGAAATCCACAACCCACAGCGGCGCCCACTCGGAAGTGAGCATATCCAGGTCATGGCCGACCTTGATGCGCAGCGCGCCCAGGGCTTCGTTCACCACGTTGGCTTTGTCCGAACCAAAGAAAACGATGTCGCCGTCTTCCGCGCCAACACGCTCGATGATCGCCATGGCCACGTCATCGCCAAGGAACTTGATGATCGGTGACTGCAGGCCTTCAACGCCCTTGGCAAACTCGTTCACCTTGATGTAGGCCAGACCCTTGGCACCATAGATTCCGACGAACTTGGTGTATTCATCAATCTGCTTACGGGTCAGTTCACCGCCCTTGGGCACACGCAGTGCGGCAACACGACCTTTCGGATCCTTCGCCGGGCCGGCAAAGACCTTGAAGTCCACGCCTTCAACCAGGTCGCCTACGTCCAGTAGCTCCAGCGGAATCCGCAGGTCCGGCTTGTCACTGCCATAACGCTGCATCGCCTCTGCGTATGGCATGCGCGGGAATTCCGGCAGCTCGACGCTCAGAACGTCCTTGAACAGGGAGCGAATCATGCCCTCGTTCAGGGACATCAGGCTTTCTTCATCAACAAACGACGCCTCGACATCCACCTGGGTAAATTCAGGCTGACGATCGGCCCGCAGGTCTTCATCGCGGAAGCACTTGGCAATCTGGTAGTAACGGTCAACACCGGACACCATCAGCAACTGCTTGAACAGCTGCGGCGATTGCGGCAAGGCGAAGAACGAACCGTCATGGGTCCGGCTCGGCACCAGGTAGTCCCGCGCACCTTCCGGCGTGGCACGGGTCAGGATCGGGGTTTCCACATCCATGAAACCGTTGCCGTCGAGGTAATTACGGATATAGCTGGTCACGCGGGAGCGGAAACGCAGCCGGTTCAGCATTTCCGGGCGACGCAGGTCGACAAAACGGTACTTGAGGCGGACATCCTCGCCCACGTCGACGTGCTCATCCAGAGGGAACGGCGGCGTGGCAGCGGCGTTCAGGATACTCACTTCCTTGCCGAGCAACTCAACCTGGCCGGTGGGCATGTTGTTGTTCTCGGTGCCGGACGGACGGCGACGAACGCGCCCGGTCACCTTGATAACAAATTCACTGCGTACCTTTTCCGCCAGGGCAAAACTCTCAGGGGTATCCGGATCAACCACGACCTGGGATATGCCATCCCGGTCCCGCAGGTCGAGGAAGATAACCCCGCCGTGGTCGCGGCGACGGTGGACCCAACCGCAGAGTGTTACTTCCTGATCAATGTGAGATTCGTTGATACCACCGCAATAATGACTGCGCATACCGGTTCCCGTTGTTTCAGATGTGTGCATAAATGTGTGCGAAATATGGATTCGGCGGACACTAGGGTCTGTTGACGTTTCGTATTCACCCCCTGCTGGGGCCATTTTTTCGTCCAGCTAGGCAGAAGGAGCGCCGTTTGGTCATTCCAAATAAGCGACTGATAACGACGCTGGGCGGAAAAATGGCCCCAGCCCTTCGGGTTGCGCCTGAAAAAGCGCCACTCGTCGTTGCTCGTCACTTATTTGGAATGACCAAACCTCATTCCTCGCGCCTAGATTGGTGCTTTTTCAGGCGCAACAGGGGGTGAATACGAAACGTCAACAGACCCTACTGGAAAAGCCGCCCATTATAAACACAATGCGCGTGAAAATCAGGCTCCAATCACGGTGGGTGACGCCCTCTGCACAGACCGATAGAATGTAGCGCCCTATTCAGCAATCGGAGCCCTTGTATTGTCGTCCCGAGCCGAACAAAAACTTAAAACACGCCGCGCCCTGATGGACGCTGCCCTCGCCCAGCTCAGCGCGGATCGCGGCTTTGGCAGTCTCAGCCTGAGGGAAGTCGCCCGGGAAGCCGGCATTGCGCCGACCTCGTTTTACCGACACTTTGCTGAACTGGACGAACTGGGACTGGCGCTGGTGGACGAAGGCGGGGTGGCCCTGCGTCAGCTTATGCGCCACGCACGAAAGCGGATCGCAAGGGACGGCAGTGCCATCAGCACGTCCATTGAGACGTTCATGGAGTACCTGGGTAACAACGCCAACCTGTTCCGGCTCATGCTGCGGGAACGCACTGGCGTCTCAAAACCTTTCCGTACCGCCATCAAGGCGGAAATCGACCACTTTGTTACGGAACTGGCAGACGATCTCCGGCGCTTTGCGGATGAACAGAACAAGCCCCTGTCTGACGCCCGGCTCGTCGCCGAATCCATGGTGACCCTGGTATTCAATCAGGGTGCGGAAGCACTGGATGCCACGCCAAAGCAGAGAGAGGAACTGAAACTGAAACTGAAGACGGAACTGCGGATGATTCTGATGGGTTCCCAGGCCCTGGCGAAACACGCCCGAAGGGCGCGAACCTGAATACCTGAGATAAATTCTATTTTTTTGGGAACCTTAACGGCTCAACGTTCGTCAGCTAATTGGGATAGAGCCTATCCTATTGTTGAGTCGTTGCCTCCATGAGGCGACTTGAGCCCGCCACTTGGCGGGCTTTTTTCTGCCTTCTTCAAACGGCGTACTTCATTCTGCCGCCGACCTGATATCCCTCCGGAACCTCGTAAGCAGAGGAGGCCATGCGTGCAGCATCAGCATGGTGCCGGTCCAGGTAATTTTCTATCTCGATGGCCCGACGGCGAAAAGTATCTTCGATGTCGTGGTGGCCGGCGTACTCCAACTTGATTCCAACCCTGACCCCATTGCCAATATCGCTGACATAGCGAACATTACCGGGCACAAAACTGATGGCAAGCTCTTCCCTGGCATTCCGGGCCACATGCTTGCGCGCCAGGGAAAGACGCACTCTCTGGTCCGGCCTGACCTGCTCTTCGGGAAGAATCAACGCCACGCCGTCACGGTCAAAATCGAGCACTGCACATTCACTGATAAGTTCGGCGGTGTCTTCCGAATACACTCTCGCAGATAGCAACCCGAGGGCGAGGTATCGATAGTTAACGACCTCATCGTGGGACGCTTGTGGCAGATTTACATGAGCAAAGGAATGACTCTCCATGGGTACGCTCTCTTTTTTTCATTCGTTTTTGAGATCTACGTCACATTCTTATTATTCACACGCATATATAGCATCCCTGGTTCACAGAGATTCCCGGATAGGCTCATGGAGAAGGCCTTTGGCCCAATAAGTCAGACGCCCATGGCAGAACGGGCCACAGTAAAAGCCGGTGACGACCCCTGAAAGGTCGGCCGCCACTCGGGTCAGGCGAGAGAGGAAATAACGGGGTTAAGCTTTTTACGAACCGATTCCAGTTCGGGCTCGCTATAGGGTACCGGGGCCTGCTTGCCCCACACCGGGCCTGGCCATGCCGGATCACCCTCGAAGCGCACAATGTGGTGCAAGTGCAACTGCGGCACCATATTTCCCAGCGCAGCGACATTCAACTTGTCACCGCCAAACAGGGTCATCATGTCTTTACTCAGGGCCGAGGACTCTGTCAGCAGTCGTTGCTGATCGCTCACCTCGAGCTGATAGATTTCGCGGACCCCGGGCACGGCCGGCACCAGGATAACCCAGGGCCAGGTGCGGTCATTCATCAACCGCACCTGGCACAACCGGGTTCGTCCCAGGCTGACGGTGTCAGCGGCGAGGCGCTGGTGGAGCTGAAAGTCGCTGGTTGCCGGCATATCAGTCAAACTGGAACTGGTTACGGCCACGACCGATGGCGTAATAAATGAGGCCGTTGCGGTCCAGCATCTCCGGCTCATAAAGGTTTCGGCCATCAAACACCGCCGGCTCCCTCAGCGCCGCAGCTATGGCTGCGAAATCCGGAGAACGGAATTCCTTCCACTCGGTGCAGATAGCCAGAACGTCAGCACCTTTCAGGGCCTGCTCCTTGGTTCCGCACAGGGTGAGCCCGGCATGATCTCCATAAATGCGTTGTGTTTCCTCCATGGCTTCCGGATCAAAGGCCTGCACCTTGGCACCAGACTTCCACAGATCTTCCATCAGGGTGCGTGCTGACGCTTCGCGCATATCGTCGGTATTGGGCTTGAATGCCAGCCCCCACAGCGCCACAACCTTGCCCTGAAGGTCGCCGTTAAAGTAATGGCTGATCTTATCGAACAGCACATGCTTCTGAGCAGAGTTCACCGCTTCCACCGCATTGAGCAAGCGCGCATCATAGTCACAGTCCCGCGCTGTCCGGGCCAGAGCCTGGACATCTTTCGGGAAGCAGGAGCCACCGTAACCACAACCCGGGTAGATAAAGTGATAACCGATACGCGGATCGGAACCGATGCCACGGCGCACTGCTTCGATATCAGCGCCCAAACGCTCAGCAAGATTGGACATCTCGTTCATGAAGCTGATCTTGGTGGCAAGCATCGAGTTGGCTGCGTACTTGGTCAGTTCCGCTGAACGGATATCCATAAAGATCATCCGGTCGTGACTGCGATTGAAGGGATAATAAACCTCCCTCAGCAGGTCAGCGGCCTTATCACTGTCAGTGCCAACCACAATACGGTCAGGCTTCATGAAATCATTGATGGCAGCCCCTTCCTTGAGGAATTCCGGATTGGAAACCACGTCAAATTCCAGTTCCAGCCCGCGGCGATCAAGCTCGGCGCGCACCGCTGCCCTGACCTTGTCACCGGTACCCACAGGCACAGTGGACTTGTCGACGACCACCTTGTAATCATCCATTTGCTCACCGATGGAGCGGGCAACCGCTGTCACGTATTGCAGGTCGGCGGAGCCGTCTTCATCCGGTGGCGTACCAACAGCGATGAACTGGAGCACACCGTGCTTTACGGCCTTCGCGGTATCCGTGGTGAACGACAACCGGCCGGCGTCAACTGTGTGCCTGACGATGCTGTCCAGACCCGGCTCGTATATCGGGATCTGGCCATTTTCCAGCTTTTCGATCTTGCCGCGATCCACATCCATGCACAGCACGTCGTGCCCTACGTCCGCCAGGCAGGCACCTGTCACCAGCCCCACGTATCCGGTACCAAAAATGGTGATTTTCATCCGTCAATCCTGATAGTTATAAGGTTGCAAATTGAGTTGGGTCAGGCGATCTGCCGGTCTTGCCAGATTTTTTCCCAGGCCAGAGCGGTGCCCACGATGGTTTCCAGGTCATCGTAATCCGGCTGCCAACGCAGAACCTCCCGAATGCGCGTATTGTCCGCCATCAGGGCGGCAGGATCCCCTGCCCGGCGGGCGGTTTCCTGTACCGGGAAATCCGCGCCGGATTGGCGTTTGACCACATCGATCACTTCCCGCACGGTAAACCCGCGCCCGTACCCACAATTCAGTACCCGCGATTCTCCACCATCCGCCATGTAGTCCAGGGCCATCACGTGGGCCTTGGCCAGATCCTCCACATGGATGTAATCGCGGATGCAGGTGCCGTCACGGGTATCGTAATCCGTACCAAAGACGCTCATGCCCTCGCGCTTTCCCGTCACACATTCGCTGGCAACCTTGATCAGGTGCGTGGCCTCCGGAGTCGCCTGCCCCAGCAATCCGTCAGGGTTGGCGCCGGCCACATTGAAGTAACGGAGTATGACGTAATTCAGCGAACAGGATGCTGCCAGATCCATGATCATGCGTTCGCTCATCATCTTTGAGGCGCCGTAAGGGTTGATCGGCGCCAGCGGCAGGTCTTCGGTCAGCACGGTCTGTTCCGGCATGCCATAGACGGCAGCGGTAGAAGAAAACACCATGTAGGGTACGCGATGCTGCTCAACAGCCCGCAGCAGGTTCAGCGTATTGCGGGTGTTGTTGCTGTAATACTTGAGAGGGTTCTCAACCGATTCAGGAACCACAATGTTGGCGGCGAAATGCAGGACGGCATCAAACCGGTGCTGCGCAAACACATCGGCAATGGCCGCTTCGTCTGCCAGGTCTCCCACCACCAGTTCCCCGCAGGTCACTGCCCAGCGGTAGCCGGTGGAGAGATTATCGAAAACCACTATGTCATGACCTGCCGCGCCAAGCTGACGGACAACATGACTGCCAATATAGCCGGCTCCGCCGGTCACCAGTACTTTCATGGTTTGCCCTGCTCCTTCCCTGAATCCTGTTTTTGTTGCTGGCGCTGGCGGCGGATCTCCGCACGCCGGCGACTGAAAAACTGGCTGATCACTGCACCGCAACGCTCGGCAAGCACGCCACCACTGGCTTCTACCTGCCAGTTGAAGTGCTCTTCTTCCAGCGTGTTGCGCGCCGATTCCACGGCGCCCGCCTTGGGTTCAGCGGCTCCGTAGACTAATCGGCTGATGCGACTGTGGACAACCGCCCCTACACACATAGTACAGGGCTCAAGCGTGACATACAGGGTAGCGCCGGATAAACGGTAATTACCAACCCGCCGCGCCGCATCCCGCAGCGCCCTGATCTCGGCATGGGCGGTGGGATCACAACCGCTGATCGGAGCGTTGAAACCCGCCCCGATTTCCCGGCCGTCGAGAACGACCACCGCCCCTACCGGCACCTCTCCCCTGGCACCGGCTTGTTCCGCCAACGCCAGGGCGCGGGTCATCCACTGCTCATCCGCCTCAGCGCCAGTATTCATGAACGGTTTTGCCCCGTTTTCCACACAATCATCGACGAGGATTCTAGCCCATTGAAGTTAAGGGGGGTATAAACAGGCTGATTTTGGCTTTTACCGTCAGAATTGCCAATTTTTTGCTTCCGCTGGTAATGCAGCGGTTTTTCTGGCGACGGTATCTTAGACACCATAATCAACCGCTTGCATATTACCAGAGTTGATCATGCCGGCGCGACTGCTTGACTCTCCGTTCACCAACGAACCTGGCCCACCATCACGTACAAAGCTTACCGCGTGAAAAACGCACTCAGATCCGTTCCGATGTCAGGGGGAATCCGTAAATCTTACTGTTTTCCAGCTTCAATTTGTGCCGCAGCACACGGTGTCTCACCGCACAATCGAGTCGGTCTGCCGCAAGCTCAGAGCGTAGCTCAGCAAGTTCGGCCTGGCGGCCATAATATTCCTCTTCGTTATCGAGCAGTTCCGAGAGCTGTCGCGTTCCCAAATCAAAATATTGGCTGCGATAGAGTTCGCGCGTTCTCGACAGAAGATCGATCTGCTGCCGCAACAGCCCGGCCTTTCGATTCCCGGAGGCGAGTGAACGAAGCAATCCACGCTCTTCAAGGCTGTCCTCAAGCCTGACATTCTCCAACTCGGCCTTTGCCGCCGCAAACCTGTTGCGCTCCGCATTCGCCCTGGCGCTGAGAGCGCCGCCTTGCAGAAAATCGGATTGAATACCCAGATTTAGCCCGACCGGCAGCTCGCCGGTTCCCAGTTCGCCCCGCACCACCGGATTAAGCTCCACCCGGGGAATACGTGCGTTCTCAGCTTGTTCCAGCACAAGCTTCGCACGCGCTATTTCCAGCCGCGCTATAAGTAGTTCATCGGTTTCGCCGCGCACTTTGCAGCTCGAAGGGGATATCCGGACAGTCCCGCCATGCGACTGACCACTCAACAGGATCAACCGGTCCCGGGCCTCGGCCAGCGCCAATTTCGTATCATTGACCAGGAACGCCGCAGACTGCAGACGTTTTCGGGCTTCCAGAGCGTCGGTGGTTGATACTGCCCCCCTTTCGACACGCGCCGTTACGAGCGCCTCCAGCTCGCTCAACGCGTTGAGCTGTCGCCTGTAAATATGGAGCAGCTCACGTTGCCTCTGCACGTCGTCATAGGCTTTGAGAAGCTCAAGTAAAGCATCATCCACCGCTTTCTGGAAGTCGATATAACTAATCTGCAGGTCAAAATCCGCCACCTTGATCGCGCGCTGACTGTTACCGCCATCAAACAGCAACTGCGACCCCGTCAACTCAACGGCGGGATCGCCGCTTCCGGCGTCCCCCGTACCGGCTCCCAGGAAAAGGCTCAGTTCGGGAAACAACGCCGCGCGCTGCACCCGAACTTCATCAGCGCTGGCCGATATCTGGCTGGCGGCTTCACGCACGGAGGGGCTGCGCAGCAGGCCGTTTCGGGCCACACTCTTCACATCACCCTCACCGGACGGGGTTAATGTGGTGAGGCCCTCGGCACTCTCGATTACCGCTGCCTCGAACCCATCCGGCTCGGGCAGCCCGGCGCAACCCGCAAGCAGGATACAGGTGATCAGCGCGACGCTTCCGGGCCAACGGCATCTGTCCAGGGGTAATTGGCCGCGGATCATTGCGGCTGTTCGAGGACCAGATCAGCGCATTGCGGGCGACGCCAGACCGCGCTCGCCACCTTGTCCCGGTCGTCGAAGAACACGCGATACTGGCAAATAAGCCGATCCTGCCGGGTCAGCGGCAGGGACAGGTGATACTCATAAGAACCGTCATCATGCTCAACCGCAGAGCTGCCAAGCGCGGCCTGAAGCTCGTCCTGCGACTGCCCAACGGCGATACGGCGTACCTGGGTGATCTCGCGCAGGACGCCCTCCCGGGCATAGCGAGCATCCATATCGTCATAATTCCGCTCAGCGGATGAGAACTCCACCTCGGGGGCTACCCGGTTGAGCCTGTCGTTATCTTGCGCCTCGGCGGCACCAAGGGGCACGAGAACCAAAAGGAGCATTACCAAAGGGACGCCGCGCCCGCTAAACCATCGTGTCATATCAGGAACCTCTTCTCGGTATCAAAAAATCGTATAAAAGACTGCTGGCCATTAGCACATGCGCCATGGCGTCATCGTTCACGCAGCGCCTCCTGCGCCCGGTTGAACGGTTTGACCAGATATTGCCAGACGGTTTTTTCGCCGGTCCGGATGTCGACCGTCGAGATCATGCCCGGAACAATCGGAAATCGGGTTCCGGCCTTATTGACGAGGTACTCCTCGCGAGTCCGGATATACACCCGGTAATAGACCTGTTCCGGATCCACTTCATCGCGCACAGTATTGGGCGAAATCGTCACCACCTCGCCGGACAGGCCGCCGAAAATCGCATAGTCGTAGGCCGAGACCTTGACCAGCGCCTCCTGCCCCGGATGAATGTAAGCGATATCCCGGGGCGAAATACGCGCCTCGATCAGCAACTGGTCATCCATCGGAACAATGGTCATGAGTTGTCCGCCGGGTGGAACAACACCACCGATGGTCGTCACGGCGATGTCCTTGACGATACCGCGCATTGGTGCCCGGAATACCAGGCGTTCGAGCTGTTCAGAACGCCCGCGCATAATCGACGCCTGCACCTCCGCCTCCGCGTTGACCTTCTGCAGCTCCTCCCTGGCCTGAACCTGTGAATCCGCACGTAAGCGGGCAATTTCCAGCCTTATCTGAGCCGCTTCCCGACGTAGACGGATGACCTCAACCCGGCTCGCCGCGCCACTGCTTTGCAGCCTTTCGGCAATGCCCAGCTCCTGCCGGGCTAGCTCCAGACCCTCAGTCAGTCCCGCCAGCGCATCGCGCTGGCTGGTGCGGCGCGATTGGAACAGTGCCTGTTCATTGGTCCGCAACTGGGCGAATTCAGCACCGGACAACTCATCGGGGAAGGTGACCGTCTCACGGTCCGCCAGCTCGCCCCGCAGCCGTGCCGCCGCGGCAATGGCGGCATGATATTTTGCCGCCGCCTCTCCAACGCTGGAGGCGGTGCGGGTGGGATCGAGCCGCGCGATGACCTCGCCCTGCTCCACCAGATCGCCTTCCCTGACGGAAATCGAGGCGACGATGCCGCCTTCCAGTGACTGGATCACCTGTTCCCGGGAACTGGGCACCACTGTGCCCTGCCCGCTAGATACCTCCACCAGGGGAAAAAACCACGCCCAGCCGAGGAACAGCGCCAGCATCACAACCACCAGCCAGACCAGGCGACGCTCGGGCTTCGCGGTCTCGCGCTCTTCCATCACCAGCAAGACGCTCATGCCGCCGCCTTCGCGGAGCGCAGTTGCGCCAGTACCTGATCTTTCGGCCCGTCCATGGCAATTGCGCCGTTGTTGACCACAATCAGTCGGTCCACGAGCTTAAGCACTTCCGGGCGGTGGGTCGCGACGATGACGGACACACTGCGTCCGAGACGCCCAAGCACGTCAATCACTGCGGCTTCGGACACCTCGTCCAGGGAAGCGGTGGGTTCGTCGAGCAGCAATACATTCGGGTTACGTAGCAGCAGCCGGGCCAGAAGCAATCCCTGTTTCTGGCCACCCGACAGCCCCAGCCCGCCTTCCAGCACCATGTGGTCCAGGCCCTCGGGCAGCCGGTGGACAAAGTCCACCAGCCCCATCTGGCCAAGCGTTTCAAGGATGGCCTCGTCCGTTGCCCTGGGCGCACCAAGGGTCAGGTTCTCACGCAGGGTACCGTGGAACAGCCGCGCATCCTGCCCCATCAGGCCGATATCGCGCCGGAGGTCGGTCGGGTCGATCAGCCCCATCACCACGTCGTCAACGCGAACCTCTCCCGCCAACGGCTCCAGCAGACCGGCCAAACCGGACAACAACGTGGACTTGCCCGCCCCGTTGCGCCCGATAATGGCGATACGCTCGCCCCGGTTGATGGTCATCTGCCCGACCTTCAGCACCGGGGCCTGGGAATCATGACCGAATACGGCACCTTTAAGCCGAAGGTCGCCGTGAATCAATGGCTTGTGAATGCGTTGCTCTTGCGCCGCTGTATCCACCGGCAGGGCCATCAGACCATCCAGCGCCTCCCGTGCGACCTGCGCCTGCTGCCAGCGATTCAGAATCTGAGTCACCGAGGCCAGTGGCGCCAGCATCCGCGAAGACAGTATCGAGGCGGCGACGAGCACGCCTGTACTCATGTCCCCCGCCATTACCATGGGCGCACCGAAGAAGACCACCAGGGCAAAGACTCCGCCTTGCACCGTCTGGGCCCAGGAGGAGAGCCGGTTCATCAGGTCGCGCAGTTCCATCGACGATCCGGCGGTGGTTTCGTTGTAATGGTTCCAAAGGTTCTGGAACCGTGTCTCGGCCTGCAGGGATTTAATATCGTCCAGGCCCTGGATCGCCTCAACCAGCATCGCGCTACGCAACGCGCTTTCACGGGTGTTCGCCTCGGCCAGGCGGCGCAGGCGCTTCTGCGCCAGCAGGCCGGGCACAATCAGCAGGACCACTGCCGCCAGAGGAATCCAGACCAGCGAGCCGGCGATGTAGAAGAACAGCGCACAGAACAACAGGAAGAACGGCAGATCGGCAATCGCCGCGACCGTACTGGAAGTCAGCATCTCGCGCACATGTTCCAGCTCGCGAATCTGCGAGATGAAGGTACCGGTTGAACGCGGGCGGGCAGTGTTACGGACCCGGAGTGCGTGGCCGAACACCCGGTCGGAAATCCGCAGGTCCGCCGCCTTGCCCGCCGCGTCGGCAATCCGGCCACGCGCGACGCGCATCATCAAGCCAAAGAAGGTGGCTACCAGGACGCCTATAAACAGTACCCAAAGCGTGTTCATCGACTGCGCCGGTATCACCCGGTCATAGACCTGCATGGAAAAGATCACGCCCGCCAGTGCCAACACGTTGGTCACCAGTGATGCGACGGTAACGGCGCGATAGGGCGCCATGTCGGCCAGGGCGATGCTGCGCAGCCAGTCCGGTCGCCAGGGCGCAATATAGTCATCCACCCGGCGGTCGGCCCGGTTGGCCAGTGGACGCAATACAAACAGGCGGCGAACCCGTCCGGTCAGTTCCTCCCGCGTGAAGGGGGTTTCCAGCCCCTCATCACCCGTCAGGACGACGCCGAAGCCATCGGTGGTTTCGCGCTCGATAATCCCGATCTCACCGCCATCGAACTCGGCCACGAGCGGCAGGCGAAGGCCCGTTAAATCATTCGGCATTACACCGGTTTCGCGGATGGAAAGCCCGGCGGAGCGCGCCAGCGTGGCGAGCTGATCCCCCTCGGCAGACCAGGCCAGGTCGAGCCGAACCCGTTCGGGCGAAACGGCGATGCGGTAATGCGAAGCAACCCGCAATACCACATCCTGCCAGTCCCGGTTGTCGGTCGCGGCACCCGTGCCGAACGCGCCTGTCTCTGTTTTCACCACTCTAGACATCGTAGAGCACACCGGACTGGAGCTCGTCTTCCAGCGTCGACCCAGGCATCGGCCTGCCTGGATCGGAGGTGCTGGCATCATCGGTCGGAGCCGCATCACCGGTATCCTCTTCCGGCAGCCCCGCAGTCAGATCCTCACCGCCCGACTCGGCGGACAAAACCTCGTCCATTGTAATAACCGTCTCGGCTTCGGGTTCGTCCGCCTCCGGCGCCTCTTGAGTGTCGAGCGAGGCAAGACCGAAGCTTTCCGTATCGCCGGAGGACATCACCATGGACGATGCGGCGAACCCACTGACCGGCGGCGTAACCGTCACATCCTCGACCGTCAGGGTGACATCGCCCCCGCCGGAGGACGTGGTGCCGGTGTAGCTGCCGTCGCCGTTGTCGCTCCAGTCCCCGGAAAGGGACACCTCGTCCTCTCCCGATCCACGGATCGTCAGGAGGCTGTCGCCATCGGTCATGGCCTCGACCTGCTCCGGGGTCAGATCATCGATCGAGTTGCTGCCGTCGATCCCCAGCTCAAGCGTCTCAATGTTACTCAGTTGCGTGGCCAGCTCGTCGCCTGTCAGGCTTTCACCCTCGCGAAACTCAATGGTATCCGAACCGCCAAGGCCGTCGATGGATTCTCCGGTCCAGATCAGGCTGTCGTCACTGGTCGAGGGCAATTGCTCGCTGAGGTCGATCGTCGCGGTGCCTGCGACATCGTCCGACACGTCGGTTCCGTCCGACGTTCGCGCCGTTACGTTGATCTGCAGACCCGATGTACCGCCGTCCATGTCGGTCAGGGCACTGGTCGCCTGGCGAAAGCCCAGGCCGTCCAGATCGGTCTGGCTCAGTCCGGTCAGGGTATAGGTATCGGTTCCCGCCTCGTAGCTCACTCCGGAGGTCACGATCTCCTCGCCTATATAGAACGAGGCGTGCTCGCCCAGCCCCTGAAGTTCCAGTGTCGTAGTTTCAACACTGTCATCCGGCGCCGCCGTCACCGAGGCGTCTTCAGAATCGGCCATGGACGCATTCAGGTTCAGCGATACGATACCGCCTTCAGCGCCGAAGGATTTGGTGGGTGTCAGTTCGATGCCGTTGGCGACCGGGTTCACCGTCACATTGCCAACCTCGAAGCTCTCGACAAGCGATTCCGACAGGGCGGTTTCCCCCGAGGTCACGGTCAGGGACAGATCCTCCAGCGTCCCGCTCCAGTTCTTCGGCGGCAGGATACCAATGTAGTTCGGCAGGCTCCCTTCGGACAGCACCCAGGTGTTGGTGCCGTCGAGACCACCTGCGTTGGTCGTCATCTCGGCCAGGGTGGCATCACTTTCGCTGGGCCCGGTATAGAGCAGGAAGCCTTCCGGCAGGTTCGAGAGCAGTACCGTGGCGATCTCCTCGGAGCCGTCAGCGTCGCTCAGGGCCAGGTCCAGATCCAACTCGGTCAGGGATTCCTTGTCCGAATTCGCCGCTTCGCTCCCGGTGGTGGGATCGGACGACAGGGAGACGCCCTCGTTGACGATGGCGACCGGCAAGGTGGCCGAGCCCTCCGACGTTGTCGCCGTGGCGCCGGTTTCCCGGTTCCGCACCCAGGCATCCACCGTAATCTCGCCCTCAGACATGGTATCGGGAGTGAAAACCAGTCCCTCCAGCGGCGCGCCCATGGTGACACCGTCAATGACGTAGTAGTCCCCATCGGCGATACCGTCGACGCCGGTGACCGACTCGGCCGTGTAGGTCACGCCATCCAGTGTCAGCGTGCCCTCGCCCAGCCCGTTGGTACCGTCAATCTGCAGATAGAGTTCTCCGCCCTCAACGGTTCCGTGCTCGCCGTCCTCCGGATTGGTTACCGTCACCGTGAGCGGGATGTCACTGTCGGCTTCCGTTCGTTCACCGTCGGTGGTGATCGAGATTCCCGCCTCGTCGGTCACCGGGTCCACCGGAATCGTCGGCGCGACCGTTTGTTCCTCCGAACGCCCACCGGCAACTGCCGAGGTCAGCGTGGCGTTGAACGAGAGCTCGTCCGCAGCATTGTTCTCGTTCGCGTTATCCGCAGGGTCAATGACGATGCTGCTCATCAGGCCGTCAAGCTTGGCCTGCACAGCGGCGGGATCGTCGCCCGGATCGGTCGTCACCGAGGCCGTCCAGACCTCCTGCCCATCCACCGTGGTACGCACCATTCCGGTTACCTCGGTGCCAGCAGGCAGATCGGTGAGCGTGACCGTCAGGAGGTTGGATTCCGTACTCTGTGCCGTGACCTGTGCATCGAGCATGTCCGACAACAGGAAGCTCGTGTCCTCCGTGGCGGTGGCCTCGTTGTACTCCCAGGTATCAATTGTGGGCGGGGCAGTGGAGTCGCCAGAACCTTCGAAATCCGCCGTCAGGTTCCAACCAAGACTGTCGGCCAGGACCTCGGTCCCGGCCCCCGGCTCATTGCCGCGATCCTGGGTCTGCACGGTCACAGTGATCGGCACATCGGCAATGCCCGCCGCCTCATCGCCCACGGTGAAGGTCACGGGCACTACCAGGCCACCCGCGTCATTCACCGACAATGCATCGGCCTCGTCGTAGATCAGGAGCCAGCTTCCGCCAGAGGTCATCTCGCCGCCCTCGACGGTCACGCCATCAGGCACGTCGTCGATGAGCACGCGAATCAGGTGCTCGCTGCCGTCGCTGTCGGGCGTGGAGACATTCAGGTCGAGGGTCACCGGCTCTCCCGCGCTGGTCACGGTGACATCGTTACCGGACACGGATCCTGAGCCGCTTCCAAGCGTGATACTGTCAATCGCCAGATCCGGCTGATCGGTCACTGCTGCTGCGCCCAGGTCGAAATGGCCGTTCTGCCAATCGCTGGTCACGTCCGCAAGGCCGTCATTCCCCGGATCGGTGATTCGATAGATCAGATCAAATCCATCCAGGTCCCCATCGAGGTGTTCGCTGCCCTGGGCCGTCAGATTGCCCGCCTGTGCAGCGGTCAGCTCGTAATAGTCAACGCCGCCCACATTGATGATATCCAGGCCGGCATCCGCCAGGGCATCGCTCCCGAGATAGAGCGTGAAATCCGCACCCACGGTATCGGACACCTTGATGCCGGCAGCCTCGAGCGCCTCATCGGTGTCGCCGCCCTGATGAACGATGCCCAGATTGATCGGTTGCCGCGCATCCTCATTCAGCCCTGCCCCGGTGGTGATATCCGCTTCGGGCGAAGGCGTCACCGCGAAGTTGACCGTCTGCTCGGTACCGGTCAGCGAGTCACCGTCACTCTCCGTGGTCACCGGAACCGCACTAAACGACACCTCGCCGTTGAAGTTATCCGGCACCGTAATCTCGGCGGTGGCAAGCTGTGCTTCGCTCAGGACCCAGACCCGGTCCTCGCCAACCGCGGTGCCCAGCGAGGTGCCCTGAGTCAGGCCGAACCCTTCTGGCAGATCCGAGATCCGAACCGTGAGGGTTTCAGAACCGTCGCTATCCTGCTTATCCACAGACAGCAGGTCTGCCAACGTTACGCTGTCGGCGCCGCTGTCCAGGTTGGTTTCAGCGTATTCCTGCGGGGTCACGGAAACATCGGCCTGATCGGCGACACCCTGGATCTCAACATCCATATCCAGGCTGATCGGGTCCGAACTGTCTGAGTAGGTTGTCCCGTCAACTTCCAACTCGTCGACGGACTGGGCCGTGACGTTCAGCGTGAGGTCGTCATTGCTGTGTTCCGGCGGCCGCAGGGTGAGCGGAGCCGAAGAATCGAAGTTTTCGATGGTGACACTGCCCCCCGCCACGGTCAGCGGGTTGCCATCATAGGTCAGCACCGCACCATCAGGAATATCGGCAATGGTGACGGTGAAAACCTCGGACGGGTCGGAGCTGGTGGGACGGATATTCAGCGGGATGTCCTCGTCCTCACTGCCCTGCGTTCGCGAAGCGAGCGACAGGGTCACATCGTCGGCGACGGGGGTAATCAGAACGTTGGTCAGGGTCGCCTCGCCGCTGACCGCCTCTGAACTGTTCGTACCACCGTCATCGTCGGCATCGACGGTAAAGGCCTGCACCTTGATATCGAACTGACCCGAGAAATCGTCGGCGGCACGGAATTCCAGTGTGTCCAGCGCGCTTGCGGGCACATCGATCGGCGTGCCGTTGTAGACGGCCTCCTTCTGAACTCCATCTTCCATCCACCGGAACTGTGATCCGGTGGCATCGGACAGGCCACCATCACCGGCAATCAGCTCGGGCGTCAGTCGCGCGAAGGTTTCTTCGCCACTGTCCTGGTTGAGCCAGCCTGCGCTCAGGTCAAAACCGTCACTGTTCAGGTCGAACCACTGGTCTTCCTGCGCCGAGCTGGAGTAGGAAAAATCCGGTGCCATGGTCAGGTCATCGTTGGTGTCGCCGTCGGTATCGGTCCCGACTTCCTCGGCCACCGGGTTCACCGTTATGGTCAGGTCGTGTTCCCTTTCCAGGGCGGTATCCGTCTCGGTCGAGCCGTTGACAGAGCTTTCATCCTCGCTCGACACCCGGAGCGTGATGGTCGCGTCGCTGCTGTCATGGGCAGGCGGGGTGATGGTGAAGCCGTCCAGATATTCTTCACGCTCCGCTTCAGTCCCGCCCGTAAAGGTGATCGTATAGGTGCCCCCCGAAAGCCCGGCGGACGCACCCGTCGAGGCCCCGTTTGACACCGTTGAGTCCGCCACTTCCCAGCCTGCGGGAACCTCGAAGGACACTTCGGTGATTACTTCACTGCCGCCAGCGCTGACATCGGCACTGCCATCAGTCAGCCGGACCCCCGAGAGGAAGGCAATGGCGCTGTCCTCATCGCCTTCAGCATCATCGACCTGCACGTCGTCGGCCACTGGTGTGACGTGCAGGTTCAGCGTGACGCTGTTGTCACTCTCATCCGCCTCGGCGACGCCGTCGGCCGGGCCCGGCACCTCCGCGCCGTCCCAGTAGCCGTCAGCATCCCGGTCCTGGGCATTGAGCGTTACCGTAATGCCTTCAAGGTCGCCACTGAAATCGTCCGCGCCGCCGATGTTGATGGCGGGCAGACCTTCGGTATCGCCGCTCAGGCCAGGGGCGGCCACGGTCACGTCATCGCCGCTCGCAATCGTTTCCCCGTTGACAACGATATCGGCCCCGGTGTTGTTGCTGATGGTGATCGAACGCAGTTCGCTGCCGTCCAGGTCGTCGAAGCTGGTCGAGAGGATTTCGGACAGGTCGACCGTGGTGTCTTCTTTGAGGGTTACATCGGCCTGAGTGTTACCACCATCGCCCCCATAGCTGATGGCATCGGCGTTATCCACGGTGCTGTCATCAACCGAGCTGTCGAAGACCAGCGCCGCCGGGTCGGTCACCGCCTGGACATGGACCGTGACACTGTCGCTGCTGGTGGTCCCATCCACACCGGCCAGGACCGTGCCGCTACCGTCGACCTCATAGCTGGTGACTGTGTAATTCACCTCGAAATTCCCCGAGGCGTGCTCCGGCGGCAGCACCTCAAGCGCCTCGAGCTCAGCACTGGTCATGGTCAGGTCCGCGCTGGTGCCCGTTACCGTCAGCCCCGGATCACTCAGCGTAATGGTCACGCTGCCGCTGGCGTCGACCGTTGTGGTGCCAAACGGCCCTTGAAGCACCGCCCCTTCGGGAAGACCCGAGAGGGTGATCTCGCCAATCCGTTCGGGGGTGGTGTTGTTGCCGGTACCCCCGCCGTCATCGGTGATGGTCGGCGCCTCCAGCCCCAGGGCCACCGCCGTGTCTTCAAGCGTGTTGATATTGCTGGTATCGACAGACACCCCCGGGGCATCCGCCACCGGGGCAACATTTGCCGTGACGGTCGTGGTGGCATTCGTGCCGTCATCACTCGTGGTGACCTCGAACGTCTCCGTACCGCTGTAGTTCGTGTCGGGCACGTAGGTCACCTCGCCATCCGCGCTGATGGTCACGGTGCCATGCCCGGTCTTGTATTCCATGCCGCCGCCAGGTGTCGACGTGCCGGTCAGGGAGGTACCGTCCTGCGTCAGGCTGGTGTTGTCCGACGTCGCGTCCGCCGAAATGTTGAAGGAAAAACCGCTGCTGTCTTCGTCGATGTCTCGCTCGATTTCCGCCAGCGGCGCGTTATCCACCACTTCGACGATGAAACCGGCCGTGTCAGTGTCGCCATCGCTGTCGGTGACCTCGACACCGAAGGCCAGATCCTGACTCTCCGCACCGTTATGGTCGATCGCCTGCAGCAACTCGAAGGTATACCCGGCCGAGGCCGATGTCGGATCGGTCAGTGTGACAACGAAGACGGCCTCAGTCCCCGCGCCCTTGTAGGCGGTCAGGCTGTGCCCGTCGGCGGACAGCTCATAGCGCAGATCCTCGCCGCTGGACTGGAGCCCCGCGGGCGCGCTGTCGGTGGTCAGCGTCACATTGACGCTGTCCTGCCCCGGCGTCAGATCGAGCGATCCGCTTACCTCACGCTGAGCAGGGTCGGGATTACTCCCGGTCGGCAGATGTTCTTCGTCGATGATGGCATGGTCCGGCGTGCCGAGCTCGGGAACCGAATCGGTCACTGTGACTGGTTGCATTGCCGCTTCCGCGGACACATCACCATCGCCGTCGATGGTGGTGTAGCTGAAGTCGTCGCTCAGTTCGGTATCGTTGTCCGGCTTGGCGTGATCCGCGCTTGCCAGTGGCGTATAGGACCAGGTGCCATCGCTGCCAACGGTCAACTCACCATACTGTGTCTCGACCGTCTCGGAACCACCATCGGGGATAACCGCTGAAGCGCTTGTACCAGACCTGTCGGTATAGGTGATCTCATGGACCCGACCACCATCGGCCCCGAGTGTGTCGTTGGCCAGCAGGTTCGCCCCGCCAACGGTCGAGCCTCCCTCGGCAACCGACATCGGGGTGTCATCCACCGGCGCGGCCACATCATCAACAACGGCGGCAGTGAGTTCACCTACCCGGATATCGCCATCGGTTTCAACAGCGGCCACCTGGATCGTCTCGCGGACAATGTCATTGAGCGCGCCGGCGCTGTGGTCTTCCGTATTACCGTCCAGCGTGTAGGTGTAGCTGACAGCGCCGGTCCCGGCATCAAAGCCGGTAATGGTAAGCGTGCCGTATTGGGTTGATACGTCCACCGGCGTGGTGGCGGCATCTTGCAGCTGGGCAAGCGTCACCGTGTCGCCACCGCTCAGTGTGCCGCCCGCCACCGTGCCACCGATCACGATTTCGGAAAGCTCGGAGACATCGGCGACCAGCGCGAAGGTGGAACTGACCGCGTCCGCCCCGCTTCCCTCTTGCGAACCGCCCGTCAAGGCAGACTCCGAGACCACGATATCCTCGGGTTCGCCCGCCACCTCGTCGGTGACAGTAAGCCCGGTCACGGTACGGCCGGCACTGTTGGTGTTGCCGTAGTCATCCACCGCCTGGGCCGAAATTTCGGTATTTTCAGTCCCCAATGGGTCAGGCAGTGTCACGCTCCAGGCGCCTTCGGACTGGACCGTTGCAGAGTAGGTCTCGCCATCGACGTCGAGCGTGATGGCCGCACCGGGTTCGCCGGTGCCGGTGATGGTTGGCGCTTCGCCTTCCACCACCAGCACCGGGTCGATGGCCACCGGGGTGGCGGTATCCTTGAGAATCGTGTCAGTGCTCGTGGCCGGGTTGCCCTCCGCGTCCTCCACGTCGGCGGTTACGGTCAGTGTGCCATCATCCAGCCCACTGAGGTCGGCCGTCACCGAATAGGAACCGTCAGGCTGCACGGTGATACCCGCCGCCGGGACGTCCACACTGTTGGTGCCGTCGGAGATAGTCAGTGACGTCACGGTTCCGCCCACCGCCGCCTGGCCGGTGATGGACACCTGGCCCAGGTCATCCACCGAGGAGAGCACGTCGTCCGGTACATCGGCGCCAGCCGGGCTGGCGTCGTCGCTGATGGTCACACCAGCGATATCGATAACCCAATTCGCCGTCGCGGTAGCATCGCCCGCGCCACTGCCGTCGTCGACCGTATAGGGCAGCACAAGTTGCTCCGGCGCATTGGGCCCGGGTACAAAGGTCAGTTCCCCATTGCCATTGAGCGAGACCGTCCCGCGGTCACCACTCAGGGTGATGCTGCCGCCCGGGGCGATGGCCTGGCCGTCCACCTGGGTCACCGTCAACGTGGCGGTTTCACCCGCGTCGACGTCTGTGTCGTTGGCCAGAACGTCCAGCACCGCAATATCGCCCGGAGCAATCAGTGTGGTGTCGTCTTCCGGTTCGGGCCGGTCGTTGGCTCCATTGATCGTGACCTCTACGGTTACTGTGTCGCTCGCACCCTGCGAGTCCTCCACCGTCACCTGATACTCCTGGGTCAGCACTTCACCTGCGCTCAGTACATCCAGATCGGCGTCATCGACGGTAAAGGTCCAATCGAGCTCCCCTGTTTCGGGGTCGATCGTACCGGGGGTAAAGGTACCGAGATAGCCTGTGCCCTGAGGGACCGAATCAACCGAGTGAGTATCGGTAGTATCGAGGTCGGACACCTCAATCGTTCCTGTCTGGCTATGTTCGAGCGTGTTCTCGTCGGTATCGCCATCGGTCAGTTCCGTGACCATGGCCGTGGTGTCCGAACCGGCCGAGATGTCCGGGGTGTCGTTGCTGCCGGTGATGGTGACAGTCACCACCTGCTCGTCGTAGCCACCGTCGTTGTCTGTGACGCGTACGGTGATTTCGTCGGTCAGGGTCTCGCCTTCGGCCAGGGCCTGGACGCGAGCGTCATCGTTGTCCAGGGTGTAGGTCCACTCGCCGGTGCTGGTATCGACCGTCAGCTCGCCATACTCACCCGTGCTGCCTTCGACGCTCCAGCCGTGGGTGTTGCTGGTGTCGATATCGTCCACCGCCAACTGGCCGCTGGTGGACAGCACACCGTCTTCGGCCACATCTCCCGTGGCCTCGCCGGAAATGTCAGGCAGGTCGTTGGTACCGGTGATGGTCACCGTGATCGTGCCGGTGTCAGTGCCGTCGGCGGATATCACGGTCCAGCTTTCGGTCATCGTCTCGCCCAGGACAAGCGACTGCACCTCGGCCAGGGAATTGTCGACACGGTAGGTCCAACTGCCATCGCTCTCGACGCTCAGATTGCCCAGAGCCGGGCCTCCGTGACTGGCGCTTTCAAAGGCGAGGCTGGGAGCGTCTAACCGGTTTTCACCGGCATCGACATCGTCAATCGCAACCTGACCGCTCGTGCTCAGCAGGCCAGCCTCCACATCGGAGTCCTCGGTCACCTGGCCACTGTCATCCGTGACCACCGCCACATCATTGGTGCCAGTGATGGTCACAGCGATGGATTCGTTCGCCGTGCCGTCCAGGCTGGACACCGCCAGTTCGTCAGTCACGATTTCGCCATCGGTCAGGGCCTGGGTCGCCGCGCGTCCATCCTCCAGCGTATAGGTCCACGCCCCGGTCGCCGAGTCGAAGGTGAACGTGCCGTAGGTACCCTCAAGACTCGCAGGGGTTTCGAAGACGGCCTCGCCCTCGTCGGCGTCCGACACGGTAAGCGAGCCACTGGCACTCAGGCTTCCCGGGGTACCGTTATCAACACCACCAGCCTCGACCGCTGCTCCCTCCGTTTCTCCGGAGATCGTCGCCGGTTCGTTCCCCGGGGTTACCATGACCGGCACCGTCACGATATCGGTGCCGCCGTTACCGTCGTCTACGGTCACCTCGAAGCTGTCAGGGCCATCGTAATCTTCGTCGGGGGTGTATTCGTAGTTGCCGTCCGGGTTAACCGTCACCGTGCCGTGCTCGGGATCGCCACTCAGCTCGAACGTCAGTTGATCACCATCAGGGTCTGTGCCCCTCACTAACCCCCTGACCGGTGTGTCGCCCGGCGTTGTCACCGGATCGGCAGAGGCTGCGGGCGCAACGTTGGACGGCGCATCGGATGAAGAGCCGGAACCGTGCTCCGCCAGGGCCGCACCGCCGGCCAAAAGCCCCAGACCCGCCAGCGGCGCCGCCCAGGGGAACGGTGTGGCAGCGACATTGTCGTTGATCTCGGCGATATCAAATCCGTTCCAGACGTCACCGTACTGCGCCCACCAGGTGATACCGTTCCCGTCCTCGAATACGAGGTCACTTCGTTCGTCTGCGGTCTCAACGAAAAAATTCTCGATAACAAAAACCGTGCCGTCCTCGAGGACCAGTACCAGGTCGCTTCCATCCCGCTCGAATCGGGCAACTTGTTCCGGCCCAATCTGTAACTGAACCACACCCGGGGCCTCCAGGGTGACGCGATCTCCGTCAAACGTTCGGGAGGACCCATTCCCGGACTTGGGAAACACCGCTGACTTCATATTTGACTCCTGTTTAGCATCCTGGCCTTGTCGCCCCTGGCTCCAATAAACGCATTCTCTCGCCAGCCCAAGCATAAAGCTCTTGACCGGCTATAGAAGTCACAGTGGACGCAGTAACCGTCACACCCTTGGAAACAGTGGGCTGGAAACCACCGATACACCTTGATGTGACACCTGTCGTCACAATAAGATTGGGTAGTTTTTCGCACAAATGGACGACATCAAGCGTAAGGAGACGGTAATGAAGCGTTTTTGCGGTGAGCGATTTTGGGCGTACAGCCCTACTCTTAAACGGTTGTGCCAAGCCAAAAAGAAAGCATGGCGATGCCACACAGAATCAATGTGGCTGACACTCAACCTGATTAACGACCATGAATAATAGCTTATCTCGCGAAGACCACATCCTGATAAAGGATGAACTGGATAACATCCTTAACTCAAAATCATTCGCTCATGCTCCTGCCGTTCGAGCCTTTCTGGAATTTGTCATCAACGAAGTCATTGCCGGACGCGGTGACCGAATCAATGCTTACGCCATCGCATCGGAGGTTTTTGACAGGGGTGCTCAGTTTGACCCGTCGAACGATACCATTGTGCGCACAACAGCAGGTCGGATCAGAAAAGCGCTTCAGGCTTACTATAGCGACTGCGAGCAGAACGTCCGGGTTGTAATCAGCTTACCGAAGGGAAGGTATGTGCCCTCATTCGAGTTCCGGGATGCGCCTGCACCGCCGCAACCGGACTCATCCATAGAGGATTCCGTTAGCCGATCACCACTTTCACGCCCAGCCCTGTTAATGGCCACCTGCCTGTTGGCAGTGTTCGCTATGGGCTTGTCAGCGTATTTTTGGTGGCAGAGCGAGCCAGAATCCTTACCTACCCATATCGTTATTGATCTGCACCCGGTTCAGCATCCCGGCCAGGAGACAAAATCGCTGGCAAGAGCCATTGATATCCGTCTCGCTCCCGCTCTGTCACACATCGGGCTGGCCAGGATCACCCCGCCAGGCATAGTGCCAATTGCGACAAAAGAAAAACCGACAAAAAAGGCTTCCGGTTTTAATAACATCGCGTTTACCTTGCGGCCAACGCTCACCAATGATGCGAACCCCGAGCTGCTCTGGCAGTTGATCGATAACGAAACCGGCTATTTGTTGTGGGCCGCCAAGGAGCAATTATCAGGAACAGATTCCGCTTCAATCAACAGAGCCGTTAACAAGGTTTCGTTCCAGATCCTGGGCGAAGGCGGCGCCATACCTCTGATCCTCGACAGATACTACAGCGAAGTCTTCTCAAAGCAGGCCTGCCTCTCACGAGCACAACTCATCCGAGCGGTCGAAAACGCCAGCGTGTATCCCGAAATGCGCGAATGCCTCGAACGCGTTGTCGCCAGATTCCCCAACGATGCATCGGCGTGGGCCACCCTGAGCATTTTCAACACAGTACGATCCCGCTACTACACATCCGGCGGTCCGGAGGAGTTGTCCAAACTCATCGAAATCGCCAGACACGCCGGGCAGAAAGCCGAGAACCTTGCCCCAGAGGCCTATCTCACCAAGGTCGCTCTCATGCATCTGGCGCTTCGCCAGCGGAATATCGGGGAATTCGACACATTTCAAAGGCAAATCCGGGCGAGCTATCCGGGAGACATCTATCTCAAACTGCGTATTGCGTCCCGCATCGCTCGACTGGGACGTGGCCGGGAGGCACTGGAAATTTACCGGGAGGCGCGGGAGAGCTGGGGATTGAACCTTAGTTCGAGATCGGCCGAGTTAGCGCTGGCCTATTTCGTCGAGGGTGAGTACGAGCGCGCATATCATCACATCGCGCGAAACACATCCGGCCAACGCTACGTACTGACTCTCAAGGCCGCCGTTCTGGGTAAACTGGGTCTGGTAGAAAAAGCGCAACCAGTGATTGATGAACTTGTGGCGAGCAACCCCGACATCAGAGAGACCTTTTATCCCTGGCTCGCCGAACTGAGCTGGACACATCCATTGCTGACCGACATCGCCGACGGTCTCGCCAAAGCGGGGCTAACTGTCAGCATCACTGACAGTAATCGCGTCACAGGAATATCGGATCAATTCCAGTGAAATCAATCCGTTAACATCACATGAAGCTACCCATCGCTCAACTATGCTCACTCCTATAGCACAGTTGAATAACCCAAGCCTATAGTTCTGTCCCGCCTTGCCACTGACAGGCGCCGATCGTCCCTGAAAGGCGTATTTTCACTCCCACTCAATGGTGGCCGGCGGCTTGGACGACACATCGTAGGTCACCCGGGACACACCGGTGATTTCATTGATGATCCGGTTGGAGACCGTCTCCAGCAGATCATAAGGCAGGTGTGCCCAGCGCGCTGTCATGAAGTCGATGGTTTCTACCGCACGTAACGCAATCACGTACTCGTAGCGACGGGCATCCCCGACCACGCCCACGGACTTCACCGGCAGGAAGACCGCAAACGCCTGGCTGGTTTTGTGGTAGAAATCCGCCCGGTGCAGTTCTTCCAGGAAGATGGCATCGGCGCGACGGAGAATGTCCGCGTATTCTTTCTTTACTTCGCCCAGAATACGAACGCCCAGTCCCGGTCCCGGGAACGGGTGGCGATACACCATGTCATAGGGCAGCCCCAGCTCCAGGCCGATGCGACGAACCTCGTCCTTGAAGAGCTCACGCAGTGGCTCTACCAGCTTCAGCTTCATGGTCTCCGGCAGGCCACCCACATTGTGGTGGGACTTGATGACATGGGCTTTACCGGTCTTGGATGCCGCGGACTCAATGACGTCCGGGTAGATGGTGCCCTGGGCCAGCCAGTTCACATCGCGGATACTGGTGGCTTCTTCGTCGAACACATCGATAAATGTGTTACCGATAATCTTGCGCTTCTTCTCCGGGTCCGCCTCGCCCTTGAGCTTGGACAGGAACAGTTCCTCTGCGTCCACACGGATCACTTTCACGCCCATGTTGCTGGCGAACATGTCCATAACCTGATCGCCTTCATTCAGGCGCAGCAGGCCGTTGTCCACGAACACGCAGGTCAGCTGATCACCGATGGCCTTATGCAGCAGCGCGGCGGTTACGGACGAGTCCACGCCCCCGGAAAGGCCGAGCAATACTTTGTCGTTGCCGACCTGATCACGGATCTGCTGTACGGCGTCATCAACAATCTTGGCGGGGGTCCACAGCGCCTCACAGCCAGAGATGTTCAGCACGAAATGTTCAAGGATGCGTTTGCCCTGGAGCGTGTGAGTGACCTCCGGGTGGAACTGAACGCCGTACAGGTTGCGACTCAGGTCCTGCATGGCGGAAATCGGGGCGCTCTCGGTGGAGGCCAGCAGCTCAAAGCCGTCCGGCATGACCACAACTTTGTCACCGTGACTCATCCACACGTCCAGCAGGGACTCACCGGTGGCTGTCAGGTGATCGGTAATGTCCTGCAACAGCGGCCCGGCGGCCCGAACCTTGACCTGCGAATACCCGAATTCACGTTTCTCGGAACTGGCGACACGGCCACCAAGCTGCTCGGCCATGGTCTGCATGCCATAGCAGATACCAAGAATCGGGATACCACGATCAAACAGGCCATCCGGAGCACGGGGACCACCAAGCTGGGTGACAGATTCAGGACCGCCGGCAAGGATGATGCCTTTGGGATTAAACGCTTCAAGCTCGTCGTCGGTGATGTCGAACGCCTTGATTTCACAGTAAACCCCGATTTCCCGCACGCGACGCGCGATGAGCTGGGTGTACTGGGAACCAAAATCGAGAATCAGAATGCGGTGGTCGTGGATGTTCTGGGCCATGGAGTCCTCGGATCAGAAATAATAAGCGCGGCTCAGCCCCTGAGCCGCGCCCGGAACGGCATGATTAGCCGACACGGTAGTTGGGTGCTTCCTTGGTGATGGTCACGTCATGAACGTGGCTCTCACGCATACCCGCGTTGGTGATACGTACGAATTGTGGCCGGGTACGCATCTCTTCCATGGTGGCGCTACCGGTGTAGCCCATGGAAGCCCGCAAACCACCCATCAACTGATGCACGATGTTGCGCATTGGCCCCTTGCAGGCGACCCGGCCCTCAATGCCTTCCGGTACCAGTTTTTCAATACCCTTGGTGGCATCCTGGAAATAACGGTCACTGGACCCCTGCCCCATGGCGCCAATAGAGCCCATGCCCCGGTAGGCCTTGTAGCTGCGCCCCTGGAACAGCTCAACCTCACCCGGAGCCTCATCGGTACCCGCAAGCAGGCTGCCGATCATGACGCTGTGAGCGCCAGCAGCAATCGCCTTGGCAATGTCACCGGAGAAACGCACACCGCCATCAGCAATCAGCGGCACACCGCGTTCCTTCAGGGCAGCGGCAACGTTGGAAACCGCGGAAATCTGTGGAACGCCGATGCCAGCAACAATACGCGTGGTGCAGATGGAGCCGGGGCCGATGCCTACTTTCACGGCATCCGCGCCAGCATCCGCCAGCGCAATAGCCGCGTCGGCGGTGGCGATGTTACCACCGACAACCTGAACCTCGGGGAACTTCTCCTTGACCCAGCGCACGCGATCAATCACGCCCTTGGAGTGACCGTGGGCAGTATCAACCACAATCACATCCACGCCCGCTTCCGCCAGCGCCGTGATACGTGCCTCGGTATCACCACCAGTGCTCACGGCAGCCCCGACACGCAGACGTCCCTGCTCATCCTTGCACGCCAACGGGTAATCCTTGGCTTTCTGGATATCCTTGACGGTAATCAGACCCTTGAGCTGGAAGTCATCATTCACCACCAGTACTTTCTCAATGCGATGGCGATGCAGCAATTCCTTGACGTCATCAAGGCTTGCCCCTTCCTTGACGGTCACCAGCTTCTCCTTCGGCGTCATGATGTCTGACACCGGCGTGTCCATGCGGCTCTCAAACCGGATATCCCGGCCGGTGACTATGCCGACCAGGTCACGACCGTCAACCACCGGCAGACCGGAAATGTTATTGGCCGTGGTGATATCCACCAACTCACGTACGGTGGTTCCCGGAGTCACGGTGATAGGGTCTTTCACCACACCACTTTCAAATTTCTTGACCTTGCGAACGGCGGCCGCCTGTTGCTCGACGGTCATGTTTTTGTGCATGATGCCGATGCCGCCTTCCTGAGCCATGGCGATGGCCAGCTCGGCCTCGGTCACCGTATCCATTGCTGACGACACCAATGGAACATTCAGGGTAATGCCTTTGGTCAGCTGGGTCTTCAGGCTGACCTCGTGGGGAAGAACTTCCGAAAATCCTGGGATCAGCAGAACATCGTCAAATGTGAGGGCTTCTTCGGCAATTCGCAGCATTGGGATCCGCCTTTTGAACATGCTAAGTTGGGAATTCACCTGCCGCGCCCGGCATGGCGTGACAAAGCAAATACCTTAATCGGACTATTATAAATGGGCGTGGGTGGACAGTAAACCAGCGCAGTTTGAACCTTCGATTGCATCTTTTTGAAATTCCGCTATTTTTGCCCTTCACTTTTCGGCTATTGCGTATATTGAAGCAGGGAGTCACACATTGAACAGCCCCTTTCAGGATTCCCGTCCACGGGCATTGAGTGTCAGCGAACTGAACCACCAGGCCAAACACCTGCTGGAAACCAGCTTTATGCAGGTCTGGGTGGAAGGCGAATTGTCGGGATTTTCACGCCCGTCGTCCGGGCACTGGTATTTTTCCCTGAAGGATCGCAAATGCCAGGTCCGCTGCGCCATGTTCAGAGGCTCCAACCAGCGTATCCGCGAGTTACCGAAAGAAGGTGACCAGATACGAATCCGCGGCAAGGTGACCCTGTACGAAAACCGGGGCGACTTCCAGATCATCGTCGAACATCTTGAGCCAGCCGGCCTCGGAGCACTGCAGCAGGCCTTCGAGGAACTGAAGAGAAAGCTGCAACTGGAAGGGCTGTTTGATGCCACCCGCAAGAAACCCATACCTGCGGTCCCGCGTCACATTGGCGTTGTCACCTCGCCTACCGGCGCGGCCATTCATGACATTCTGACGGTTCTGGCGCGGCGATGCCCGGCTATCCCCGTCACGCTCTACCCCACAGCCGTTCAGGGCAAGGCGGCCACCGCCGATATTGTCCGCGCCATCCAACAGGCCCAGGCCCATGGCGTGGCCGATGTGCTGGTCATCGGTCGCGGCGGCGGGTCGCTTGAGGACCTGTGGTGCTTCAATGAAGAATCCGTTGCCCGGGCAATCGCGGACTGCAGCATCCCGACGGTAAGCGCGGTCGGCCATGAGGTCGACGTCACCATTGCGGATTTCGTGGCGGATCTCAGGGCGCCCACGCCCTCCGCCGCCGCAGAGAAAATCTCGCCGGACCAGCGGGAGTGGAGCCGGCGGGTGGATGAGACACAGGCTCGCCTCGCCAACGCCATCCGGCGGTCACTGCAACGCCTGGACACCCAGATGACGCATCTGACCGCCCGGCTTCGCGACCCCCGGCGAGAGCTGATGGATAAAGCCCAGCGCATGGACGAACTGGACATGCGCCTGGGCAAGGCCATGGCAGGGATACTCGGGCAGCAGGAGCTGCGAATGAATCATCTGAAGCAGCGGCTACTGATGCAATCCCCGAGTCGTCACCTGGACCATGGCCGGGACCGCCTGGAGCGGATGCGGGACAAGCTCCACGACGCCATCCGCCAGCGCCTCGATCGTCATCACGACAAGCTGAGCCACACCAGCCAGACCCTGCACGTGGTCAGCCCCCTGGCCACGCTGGGGCGCGGCTATGCCATTACCCGCCGTGAACGCGACGGCGCCATTATCCGGGATGCCAGCGAGGTCGCTAAAGGCGAATCCATCACCACCCGCCTGGCCAAAGGTGACCTCACCGCAACCGTGACCGAGGTCCACTCGCCCAATGAACCGGCTGACTAAGCCTATGGTCTAGTAGTCCTTCCCCTCAAAGCGCCTACAGTTGTGGTTAGTATCCAAAAACAACAACAGGATCATGAGGTAGATGGTATGGACTATAACTCTGAATTCAGGCGCTCGATCGACAAGCCTGAAGAGTTCTGGCGAGAACAGGCCGCAAACATCGACTGGTTCAAGTCACCCAACACCATCTGGCAGGCAACCGACAATGGTCATGGCGAGTGGTTTCCCGATGGTGAACTCAACACCAGCGATGTTGCCCTGGATGCCAACATCCGTGCCGGCCGCGGGGATCAGACCGCGCTCATTTACGACTCCCCCGTCACCAACACCCGGAAATCCTACACCTACCAGGAACTCACCGACGAAGTTGCCAGGTTTGCCGGCGCCCTGAAAGACCGCGGCATCGTTAAGGGCGACCGGGTTATCATCTACATGCCGATGATTCCGGAAGCGGTTATCGCCATGCTCGGCTGCGCACGTATCGGCGCCATTCACTCCGTGGTGTTTGGCGGATTTGCCGCCCATGAACTGGCCGTTCGCATCGACGACGCCCATCCCAAGGCGATCATTACAGCCTCCTGCGGCATTGAAATCTCCAGGGTGATCGAATACAAACCGCTGGTGGACAAGGCCATCAACCAGGCCAGCCACAAACCGGAATTCTGCATCCTGTATCAGCGCCCCCAGGCAAAAGCGTCCCTCGAGGCGGGACGGGATTACGACTGGAACGATCTGATGGCCAGCGCCCAGGCGGTCTCCCCCGTTGCCGTCAGGTCTACGGACCCGCTTTACATTCTCTATACCTCCGGCACCACCGGCAAACCCAAGGGGGTGGTGAGGGACAATGGCGGGCACGCCGTGGCACTGCGCTACAGTATGAAGCTGGTGTACGACGCGAAACCCGGCGATGTGTACTGGGCCGCATCGGACGTAGGTTGGGTGGTCGGCCACAGCTACATTGTCTACGGCCCCCTGTTTGCCGGCTGCACCACCATTCTCTACGAGGGCAAGCCGGTCAGGACGCCGGATGCCGGCGCGTTCTGGCGAGTGGTCCAGGACCATAAAGTGAACATGCTGTTTACCGCGCCAACCGCCTTTCGCGCCGTACGCAAGGAGGATCCCGAAGCCGATCAGCTGTCACGATACGACATCAGCTCATTGAAACGGCTGTTCCTCGCTGGCGAGCGCCTGGATCCCGCCACTTACGAGTGGCTGCGTGAACAGACCGGCTTGCCGGTGCTGGACCACTGGTGGCAGACCGAAACCGGCTGGGCTATTTGCTGCAATCCCGTCGGCATCGAAATGATGGCCACCAAGCCCGGCTCCGCCACGGTCCCCTCCCCCGGCTTCAATGTCCAGGTGGTGGATATGGAGGGCAATCAGGTTCCTGCGGAAGAGCAGGGACAGATCGCCGTCAAGCTACCACTGCCCCCAGGCTGCATGATGACTGTCTGGGGTGACGACGCCCGCTTCCGTAAAACCTACCTTGAGCCGATCAAGGGTTTTTACAGCTCCGGGGACGGCGGCTTCGTCGACGACGACGGCTATGTGTTTATCATGGGGCGGACCGATGATGTCATCAATGTGGCAGGTCACCGCCTGTCGACCGGGGAAATGGAGGAAGTGGTCGCCTCTCACCCCGCCGTTGCCGAATGCTGCGTGGTCGGCGCCCAGGACGAAATGAAAGGGCAGGTTCCCGTCGGCCTGGTTCTGGTCAAGGATGGCGCCACCATTGACCACGATGAACTGGAAGAGGAACTGGTGGAAATGGTGCGTGAGAAGATCGGCGCCATTGCCTGTTTCCGTCGGGCGCTGGTCGTTGAACGCCTGCCCAAAACCCGGTCCGGCAAGATACTCCGGCGGGTGATCCGACAGATTGCGGATGGGAAAGAGTACTCCGTGCCCAGCACCATTGACGATCCAGCCATTCTTGAAGAAATCAGCCAGCACTTCCGCGGCTGACCGAAACCCTGCCCGCAACGAACACCCTGGTCGGTTTCCGGCCGGGGCATTCGGTGACGATTTAATGACAAGCCGTTGTTTTTGCTGCTTTAAAAACCTTAATAAAAGTCATCAAAAAGCGTTGACGACCCCGAAAGTCGGTCTATACTGAAATTGCTGTGAAAATACAGTGGTATTTGGTGAATGCGCTCCAACGTCCTGCCGCAGTGCTCTTCGTTGTCCTTTCTTCAGTACGCTCGGATTTCTCAGCACCGGTTTCATCCCAGAAAACCGAAGGTCCCGTGAGGGCAAAATTTCAGGAATACAGGAAAGATCAATGTCTGATACAAAAACCGGCCACGTTAAGTGGTTTAACGAGTCCAAGGGCTTTGGCTTTATCGCTCAGGACGGTGGCAGTGACGTGTTTGTTCACTACAGTGCAATCAATGCCAGCGGTTTCCGTACCCTGACCGAAGGTCAGCAGGTACAGTTCACCGTGACACAGGGCCCGAAAGGTCCCCAGGCGGAAAACGTAACCCCGGTCTGAGGTTGCGGATCCGCCCCTTGCCCCTCACGGGCAATGGCAACAACCAGGCGTAAAAAAGAGCCGGCACATGCCGGCTCTTTTTATTGGGCGCCAGGGGTTTGGTCAGGCCCCGGCGGACTCCACCGCCTCTGCCGCTGTGGTATCAGCCGGGACACCAACAACCTGGGCCACCGCCGAGAACAGCGCCTGAAGGGTGGCCGAAGTGGTATCCTCCGCCAGTGCCGCCGCACTGCAATGGGCGCCGTTGGCGGTCAACCGGATGCAGGCCAGGGCATTGGCATTGGTCCCTTCGCCCAGGGCAAATTCATCGTATGCCTCAACAGCGATGCTCACTCCGTACCGCTCCTCCAGGGCCGCTGACACCGCTTCCACAGCGCCGAGACCACGACCTTCCAGCCGAACCGGGTGACTGCCCTCCCCCATGTTAACGACAGCCATCACACCGTCTTCGTCGCGGTGCAGGTCGTAAGAAGTCAAGGCCCAGGACTGATGCACCTTAAGGTATCGCTCTTCAAACAGGCGGTGAATGGTCACGGAGTCAATTTCACCGCCATTGACCTCGGCTTCCCCCTGAACCACTTTGCTGAATTCAATCTGCAACCAGCGTGGCAGGGTGATCTTATAATCACGCTCCAACACATAGGCGACACCACCTTTACCGGACTGGCTGTTGATACGAACCACTTCCTCATAGCGGCGACCCAGATCCCGGGGATCAATGGGCAGGTAGGCAACGTTCCAGACATCGCCATCCTTGCGCCTGGAGAGACATTTACGAATGGCGTCCTGATGGCTGCCGGAAAACGCCGTAAAGACCAACTCACCTGCGTAGGGATGGCGCGGATGGGTCGAAATCTCGGTACAGGCCTCAACAACCTCGGTAATCTCCGCCATGCCGGACAGATCCAGTGTCGGATCAATGCCCTGGGAATACAGGTTCATGGCCATGGTGACCAGATCCATATTACCGGTGCGCTCCCCGTTCCCCATCAGGGTGCCTTCCACCCGGTCAGCACCGGCCATGACCGCCAATTCGGCGGCCGCTACCCCGCAGCCACGGTCATTGTGGGTGTGGACGCTGATGCTGATGTGCTCGCGGTACCGGACCCGATCACAAATCCACTCTATCTGGTCGGCAAACACGTTGGGTGTTGCCATTTCCACCGTAGCAGGCAGGTTGATAATTACCGGCTGACCCTGATCTGGACGCCATACATCATTGACGGCATCAACCACTTCGGCAGCAAAGTCCAGCTCGGTGCCAGTGAAGCTTTCCGGCGAGTACTGGAAGGTCCAGTCGGTTTCCGGATGGCGTGCGGCAATGTCCTTCACCACGCGGGCGCCATTCACAGCAATATCCCGAATGCCGTCACGGTCAAGACCGAATACCTGTTCACGCTGTACCGTGGATGTGGAGTTGTAGACGTGGACAATGGCCTGCTTCGCGCCCTGCAGGGCCTCGTAGGTGCGTTCGATGAGCTCCGGGCGGGCCTGCGTCAACACCTGAATCTTCACATCCGACGGGATGCGATCCTCTTCAATCAACTTGCGACAAAAATCAAAATCCGGCTGGCTGGCCGCCGGGAAGCCGATTTCAATTTCCTTGAAGCCCAGCTTCACCAACAAATCGAACAGACGCTGCTTCTGGGCAACCGACATGGGCTTAACCAGAGCCTGATTGCCATCACGAAGATCCACCGCACACCAGGTGGGTGCTTTTTCAATCACACGATCCGGCCAGCGACGGTCTTTCTTGGCAACCGGCGTGAAAGCAACATACTTGCGATGATCAAATGCCATGACGTCTATTCCTTGCGCTGTTCTGGGGACAATCTATGTATGGTGTACAGACTAACCGGAAATCCGGGACAAATGATTGCTTTTTTTCACATCTGATCTACTATTTTAATCGTTTCTGCCCACATAAATAGATATGACGCAATATTATGCCGAGCTCAACCGAATCTCTCGTTAAAATCGACAAAACCGATCGCAGAATCCTGGAACAGTTGCAGCAGGACGGCTCCCTCACTAACCAGGAACTTGCGGACAAGGTGGGGCTGTCCCCCTCCCCCTGTTTGCGGCGGGTGAGGGCCATGGAAGACGCTGGCATCATTGTGCGTAAAGTGACCGTTCTGGATCACAAAAAACTGGGACTGTCGCTGACCGCCATCATCCTGATTGGCATGGATCGCCACACTCCGGAGCGATTCGCGGCTTTTGAAGAGCAGGTGGCGGAGTACCCGGAAGTTCAGGAATGCTATCTGATTACCGGCCAGGATGCCGACTATATGCTGAAAGTCGTGGTGCCCGATATGGACCACTATCACCACTTTCTTCTCAACCGCATCACCCGTATACAGGGAGTCAGCGGTGTTCACTCCAGTTTCGTGCTGCGACGGGTGATCGACAGCACAGCGCTCCCGCTAGGCTACTTATCCTGATACCGGGCAAGGATTAACATACGAGCTCTCGCAAATAAGCCCCCACCATACACTTGAGCTCATCAACCATAGGCCGCGCCTGGTCCTCCGGCAATGTCGCTGCAAGCCGCAAAACGGAGCCGGCGGACCTGGGCACCACCAGGCAAGCATTCCAGCGCCGATCGTCGGGAATGTGGGGGTACTCCTCGCTCAACCGGGCATCCAGGTCCCCGGCATTACTATACAGCTCCCGGAGATCCAGCTCGCGCAATTCCGGCATGGCCTCCACGCCACTCCAGATCGCCGAGTAAGCGGGCTCGGTCCTGTAAAACTCATAAAAGAGATCAATCAATACATCCGCCGCATCCACCAGATTGACCATGCCCAGTCGCTCCCGCAGCGCGGTTTCCATTTTCTCGACATGACGCTCCGCAATCGCCTTTACAATCGCGGCCTTGTTCGGAAAATAACGATACAGGGAGGCCAGCGACATACCGGATTGCCGTGCGATGGCCGACATGCTGGTGCTGTCCACACCCATCTCATGGAAAATCGCGGCGGCGTGCTCAAGGATGGTATTAACGCGTTCACGACTCCGGGCCTGGACCGGTTTCCGGCGCGGGGTGACACTAACGGATACGGCTGTGTTGTCTGCAGTCATATGGCCACTCGATCTGTACCTTGTGTGACAGGCTCCGTACAATAACCACCACTTTACGACAAATAAAGGTCCAGACGTGCCATATCTGGCCTGTCCATTAGTCTAAGAACCTTCACAACCTCAGACGGAAGACACAATGCGAGCAAGCCGTTTCCTGATTGCTACCCTGAAAGAAACACCCGCGGACGCCGAAGTTATCAGCCACCAGTTGATGCTCCGGGCCGGTATGATCCGCAAACTTGCCTCGGGCCTCTATACCTGGCTGCCGATGGGCCTGCGTACTCTGCGCAAAGTTGAGCGTATCGTGCGGGAGGAAATGGACAAGAGTGGTGCCCAGGAAGTGTTAATGCCAGCTGTGCAACCGGCGGAGTTGTGGCAGGAGTCAGGCCGCTGGGAGCAGTACGGCGGCGAGCTGCTGCGGATGAATGATCGCCACGGGCGAGACTTTTGCTATGGCCCGACCCATGAGGAGGTCATTACCGACCTGATCCGGAACGAGCTGAAGAGCTATAAGGAACTGCCGTCCAACTTCTATCAGATCCAGACCAAGTTCCGGGATGAGCGCCGTCCGCGCTTCGGTGTGATGCGGGCCCGGGAGTTCATCATGAAGGATGCTTATTCCTTCCATCTGAATGCCGAATCCCTGAACGAAACCTATCAGGTCATGCACCGCACCTATTGTGCCATTTTTGACCGCCTCGGCCTGGACTACCGTCCGGTACAGGCGGACTCCGGCGCCATTGGCGGCAGTGCCTCCCACGAGTTTCACGTGCTGGCATCGTCGGGCGAAGACGACATTGTCTTCAGTACCGACAGTGATTACGCCGCGAACATCGAGAAAGCCGAAGCTGTCGCACCTGCCGGTGATCGCCCTGCCCCGTCGGAAGAGCTGAAAGAAGTCTCAACGCCAGGCCAGCGTACGATCGACATGCTTGCGCAATTCCTTGGCGTTGACGCCTCCCGTACCGTGAAAACCCTGCTGGTCAAAGGCGAGGAAGACGAGAACGGCGAGTCTGGCCCCGTCGCGCTGATCCTCCGTGGCGATCACACGCTGAACGAGATCAAGGCGGAGAACCTGGCCGGCATTGCCGAGCCCCTGACCATGGCCACCGACGAGGAAATCGAGAAAGCGGTTGGCTGCAAGCCCGGCTCCATTGGGCCGGTTAAGCTGCCAGTGCCGGTCATCGTTGACCGCAGTGCCGCGCACCTGGCGGACTTTGTCTGCGGCGCTAACAAGGAAGATTTCCATCTGACCGGCGTGAACTGGGGCCGCGACGCGGAACTCTCCCGTGTTGAAGACCTCAGGAACGTGGTGGAAGGCGATGCAAGTCCTGACGGCAAAGGCACCCTGGAAATCCGTCGCGGCATCGAAGTGGGTCATATTTTCAAGCTGGGCAACAAATACAGCACGGCCATGAACGCCACGGTACTGGATGAAAACGGCAAGCACGTGATTGTGGAGATGGGCTGCTATGGTATCGGTGTTTCCAGGATTGTGGCCGCTTCCATCGAGCAAAACCACGATGACAGGGGTATTATCTGGCCCGAAGCGATCGCGCCCTTTGAGGTCGCCGTGGTCACACTGAATGCCCATAAATCGCCGACAGTAGCGGAAGCCGGGGAAAAGCTGTATGACCAGCTCCGCCAGGCCGGGTTTGATGTTCTTCTGGATGACCGCAAAGAACGCCCGGGCGTCAAGTTCGCTGATATGGAACTGATTGGCATCCCCCACCGCTTCGTGGTCTCTGACCGCGGCCTGGAGGCAGGCACGCTGGAGTACAAGGGGCGTCGCGATGCCGACAAACAGGACGTCGCCCTGGACGAGGCCCTGCCATTCCTGATCAGCGCTTCGCCACGCAACGGGCTCTGAGACAGGTATCAGGCAGGCGCGCTGGGGTCACTGCCCCAGTGCGCACTCCGGCGGAATGACGCCGGGCTCCATTTCCAGTGTTACACCAAACCGAGCCAGGACATCCTCTCGGATACGGTCCGCCAGCGCGAGTACATCCGATCCGCACCCCCCGGAATGGTTGATCAGCACCAGTGCCTGACGATTATGGACCCCGACCCGACCATTACGGAATCCTTTCCAGCCACATTGATCAATGAGCCAGGCCGCCGCCAGTTTTGCGCTGCCGTTACCCGGGTAGCCAGGAATGTCTGGATACGCCGCCTTTAACGCTTCCCAGACACTCATCTCCACCACCGGGTTTTTGAAAAAACTGCCGGCATTGGGGATCTGCTCGGGATCGGGAAGTTTGCGACGCCTGACCGCCATCACCGCCTCGGCCACGTCAAGCGGACTCAGGGTTGAAGCATCCTCGTCGTCAAAATAATTGGCCAGGTCGGCATACTCCAGGGAAAGAGGCCTGGAGCGGGAGAGCCTGAGACGCAGCTCAGTGATGACATAGCGCCCGGGGCGATGCTTGAACAGACTATCCCGGTAGCCAAATTCGCATTCTTCGTTGGCCAGCACCACCCACTCACCAGTATCCCGATCAAGGGCGGTAACACTGACCAGGGTGTCTTTCAGTTCCACGCCGTAGGCACCGATGTTCTGCACTGGCGCTGCGCCAGCCGTGCCGGGTATCAATGCCAGATTCTCTATGCCACAGTATCCTGCCGATGCGGCATAAAGCACCGACTCATGCCAGTTTTCGCCGGCCCCCAGCACAAGGACAGCCGAATCGTCTTCAACCTGCTCCCAATGACGACCGGCAATCGACATGCGCAACACCAGGCCGTCAAAATCACCAGCGAACACCAGGTTACTGCCACCGCCGAGAATCAGCGTGGCCAGATTTCTCCGGGCAGCCTCGTCCAGCAGAGACCTGAGTTCCTCGCCGGATCTGGCTTCCGCGAACCAGCGGGCGCTGGCCTGCACCGCCAGGCTGTTCATGGCCGCCAGGCTGACGTTTTCATCAAGCTCCGGTGAAAGGCTCAAGCCTGGTGCCTCCGTATCGCGTCCAGAAGCCCCTCGCTGGCGTCTTCGATCAGATCCAGCACAATTTCAAAACCTTGGTCCCCGCCATAATAGGGGTCGGGTACTTCGTCATGGTCACTACGGCCATAGCTCAGGAACAGCTCGGGTTCGGTGCCGCCATTCTGACGCCATATATCCCGCACATCCGCGAGGTTCTGCCGATCCATCACCAGAATGTAATCGAAACGCTCAAGATCGCTGGCATGGAACTGGCGGGCACGCAGACCGGAAATATCGATACCGCGCTGAAGGGCTTTTTGCCGGGCACGGCCATCCGGCGCGTTGCCGACATGCCAGTCCCCGGTGCCACAGGAATCAATATGAATCATGTCTTCCAGGCCCGCATTGCGGACAACGTGGCGGAATACGCCCTCGGCGCTGGGAGAGCGACAGATATTGCCAAGGCAGACAAACAGAACATTGACCGGTTTCTGCTCACTCATGCGCCTCTTGCCTCCGTTTCCATCCAACGCCTCAGCCGTTCGAGATCCGCGTCAGTATCCACCCCCGCCGGAGGCACCTGGCACGCTTCTTCAACATGAATGCGGGCGCCGTTATACAAAGCTCTCAGTTGCTCCAGCGATTCGGTCATCTCCGTAGGAGCAGGCGCCCATCGAACAAAGTCAGTCAATAACTGAACCCGGTAGCCGTAGATTCCAATATGACGGTAGTAATCCACATCCTCCGGAAGGTCGGCGTCTCCCAATGGCAAGCTTCCGTCACGCCAGGCATCCCGGGCCCAGGGTATGGGCGCACGGCTGAAATAGTGAGCCATGCCCTGATGGTCCGCCACCACCTTCACCACGTTCGGGTTCAAAACACTGGAGATATCGGTAATTTTTTCGCACAGGGTGGCAATGGCTGCGCGAGGGAAACGCTCCAGGTTATTCGCAACCTGATTGATCAGGGCCGGCGGAATCAGCGGTTCGTCGCCTTGTACGTTAACCACCCGTTCATCGGGCGCAAAACCAAGCACACGAGCTACTTCCTCCAACCGGTCGGTACCACTGGCATGGTCGAGCGACGTCATCACCACTTCCGCCCCGAAACCAAGGCACACGGACTCGATACGCTCGTCGTCAGTGGCAATGACCACTCGGCCGGCTTCGCTTTCCCCGGCGCGTTCGTAGACATGCTGGATCATCGGCTTGCCTGCAATATCAGCCAATGGTTTTCCAGGCAGACGTGTAGAGGCATAACGGGCGGGGATCACCACAGTAAAAGACATGAAACTTACCTATCAGCGCTTATCAAGGCGCTCGTCAGTGGACAGCGTTCGGGCTTCCGTTGCCAGCATGACCGGGATACCTTCGCGGATCGGAAACGCCATGGCGTCCTGATAGCAGACCAGTTCGGTTTTCTCCTGGTTCAGCTTCAGATCACCTTTACAAACCGGGCAAGCCAGCATGGCCAGCAATTTCTTATCCATTTTACGTTCTCACAGATTCATGAATAGTCAGGGAGCCGCTGCATTCCCGCACACGGGCCAGAAACGCATCGATAAATGCCTCAGGCAATTGTGCCTTTACCGACAACACCCAGGTATTGTCCGGTGCAAACTCCCGGCATTTTACTGCATCTTTGGCGGTCATCAGCAGCCAGGCATTATCATCGACCGGAAGATCCGACGCGCGGAACTTGTGGTGGTCGGCAAAGGCTGTCGCTGAAACCCGGGCCCCGAGTGACTCCAGTGTAGCGAAAAAACGCCGGGGATTACCGATACCCGCAATGGCATGCACCGGTTTGTCCCGCAGGCTGGCCAGCGGAGCCGTTTCGCCGGAACTGAGATTGCGCAAGGCTGCCGGCTCCAGCGTCATGGGAAATTGGGCAGGATGCTCGATCTCCTCCAGCATACCGCCGTTGGTCACCACAAAGTCGACACCCGACAGCCGATCCAGAGGTTCCCTCAGGGGGCCTACGGGAATTCCAGCCCCATTCCCGATGCCTCTTTCGGCATCGAAAACCGCCAACTCGATATCACGTGGCAACCGGTAATGCTGCAGGCCATCGTCACAAATCAGGATATCGCCAAGCTGCTGCTCAAGGGCCCACAGGGCACCGCGCTTTCTCTCGGGATCGACAACCACGGGGCAACCGGTTTCCAGCGCCAGCATGACCGGCTCATCGCCCGCCACCTCGGCGCGGGTCGTCTGATCAACTTGCAGGGGATAATGACCGGAGCGGCCACCGTATCCCCGGCTCAGGATCACCGGTCGCCAGCCATGTTCTTTCAGCAGTGAGACAAGCCGGGCCGTCAGCGGGGATTTACCGGTACCACCGGCCGTGATGTTGCCGACGACCACAACTGGCGCCGGCAACACCTCATCTTTCGCCTGCCAGGCTTTTCGCCGCCGGCTCTCGGCGACCATGCGATACAACCATGCCAACGGGTATAACGGCCACAATGGCCGGCCACGACCATACCAGAGCCTGTCCGTCAGCGTGGTCATGCCTGCTCGCTGAACTGCATCTGGTGCAACTGGGCATAGGCTCCGCCGATGGCCAGCAGTTCGTCGTGGCGACCGGACTCAACGATCTGCCCTGCTTCCATGACCAGAATCCGGTCCGCTTTTTCAATCGTTGACAGTCGATGGGCAATGACCAGCGTGGTCCTGCCCTGCATCACGGTTTCCAGCGCTTCCTGGATGTGACGTTCGGATTCCGTGTCCAGGGCCGATGTCGCCTCATCCAGGATGAGGATCGGGGCGTTTTTCAGCAACGCCCTGGCAATCGCGAGGCGCTGCCGCTGCCCTCCGGAAAGCATCACACCGTTGTCGCCGATCATGGTGTCCAGGCCTGCCGGCATACGGTCAATGAATTCCAGGGCGTGAGCCTTGGCGGCAGCGTCCCGGATTTCCTCACGGGTGCAATGGCGCAGGGCTCCATAGGCAATATTGGCGGCGATGGTGTCGTTGAACAACACCACGTTCTGCGTAACCAGAGCGATCTGGGCACGCAGCGCCTGCAGGCTGAACTCCTTGAGGGAATGGCCATCTATGCGGATATCGCCGCCGGTGTATTCGTAGAACCTGGGTAACAGGCTGACCATGGTGGACTTGCCACTGCCCGAGCGGCCTACCAGCGCCACGCTCTGTCCTGCGGGAATGTCCACGGAGATGCCGCTGAGCACATCATCCAACTGGTCCCGGTAGCGGAAGGAGACGTCGTCAAAGGTGATATCACCGTTCACCCGTGTCGGGCTGTAGGTGCCATCGTCCTGCTCGGGCTCTTCATCCATGGTGCCAAACACGTCGTGGGCCGCAGCCACCCCTTTCTGGATCTTGGCGTGGACAGACGTCACCTGGCGAATCGGCTTGGCCATGGTAGTGGCAGCGGTGATAAAGGCGATGAGCTCACCGGTGCTCATCTCACCACGAATTTCCGGCGCCAGCATGGTCCACACCAGCGCGGCAATAGCCACCGCCACCAGTACCTGAATAACCGGTATGCTGATGGCCTGGGTGGACGCCATTTTCAGGCTCTGCTTCAGGTTGCGCTCACTGACGTCGCGGAAACGCTCACGTTCGAAGTCTTCCCCGCCAAAGGTCCGTACCACGCGATATCCGGAGATGGATTCGGACGCCACATGGGTAATATCCCCCATGGACCCCTGAATCCGTTTACTGATCTTGCGGAAGCGCTTGCTCGCGTAACTGACCACCAGCCCGATGATAGGTCCGACCGCCAGGAACACCACGGTCAGTTTCCAGTTGGTGTACAGCATGAAACCGAGCAGGCCCAGTATGGTGAGCCCCTCACGCAGGGTGATCGTCACCGCATTGGTAGTTGCTTCCGCCACCTGCTCGACATTAAAGGTCAGCTTGGATACCAGACGGCCGGAGGCGTTGTCGTCAAAATAACGGGATGGCAGGGTCATCAGCCGGTCGAATACCTGGTTCCTCAGGGCATTGATGACCTGACGGCCAACGTAGCTGATGAAATACTGGCTCAGGAATGTCCCCATGCCCCGAAAGGCAAACACGCCGACGATCAGCAGCGTGAGCAGGATCCGGTTCTGTTCCGTGGGATTCTCAATGGCCAGGATCACGTATTCCATGGCAGCCGCCATGCCCGTGGAGGCGGCGGCATAGATCACGTTCCCCAGCACGGCCAGCGAGAACGCCAGCCAGAAGGGTTTGACGTAGGCCAGCAAGCGCTTGTAGGTCGCCCAGTTGGACGCTTCCTGTGGCTCGCTGGCGTCAGTGTTGGCGGTTTCACTCACTGCCCGTCAGCCTCCCGCTCAGTGGTAATGCTCAGCTTGGCAAATCCCAGGCGGCCAGCCACGTCCATTGCCCTGACGACAAACTCATGGGGTGTCCGGGCATCGGCCGTAATCACGTAAGGCAACGAGTTATCACCTTCCGAGAGTTCCCGCACGGCCCGTTCCAGGGTTTCCCGACGATTGTTGACGAGCGTTCGGTCATTAAGGATGTACTGCCCCTCGGCATTGATCACCACGTCGATTTCCCGCACCTCAGTTTCTGCGCGGGCATCGGCACTGGCCGAAGGCAATTCCACCTCAAGGTGGCTTTCGCGAGTAAAGGTGGTGGAAACCATAAAGAAGATCAGCAGCAGGAACACCACGTCAATCAATGGCGTCAGGTCTACTCCGACCTCCTGACTTCTCTGGCGCTTGAACTTCACGGCGTTCAGGCTCCTTCCACATCGATTTCACGGTCGCCATGGACCACTTCCACCAACTTGATGGCTTCCTGTTCCATACCCACCACCAGTTCATCAACACGGCGGATGAAATAGCGGTGGCCAATCAACGCCGGAATAGCCACACTCAGCCCCGCGGCAGTGGTAATCAGAGCCTCTGAGATGCCGCCCGCAAGATTGCCCGCGTTACCAACGCCGGCCAGTTGGATCTCTGCAAACACCTTGATCATGCCGATCACGGTACCCAATAGCCCCAGCAACGGCGTAATGGTAGCAACAGTGCCCAGAGGATTGAGGAAACGTTCCAGATCATGAATAACCTGACTGGCCTCATGCTCGATGCTTTCCTTCATGATTTCGCGGCCATGCTTGGCGTTCATCAGCCCGCCCGCGAGAATCCGGCCAAGCGGAGAGGAACCCTGCAACGCCTTGAGCTTGCGGCCATTCAGCTCTTTTTTCTTGATCCAGCGCCAGAGTTCGTTAATGGTCTGGGGAGGCGCTACCCTTGAGGGTCGCAACGTCCAGAAACGTTCAAGGATTATGGCAAGTGCCAGAATGGAACAGGCTACAATTGGCACCATCAGAATGCCACCGGCTTTCAACAGCTCGAACACGCTTGGTCTCCCTGATTGTTAACAAGCCGCGCTACTTTAGCATAGCTGCCGCCGCAGGCCACACCCGTTGTGTCACGGTATTTTACAATGCCCACCAATCCGTTACGGGCCGGCGAATCCAGAACGGGGCCGACTGTCGTTGCTCATCTACTTTCAGGCTGCTGCCGCCCATCCTCAAACGTATTGCGCCAGAGTACGCGGTATTCAGTGTCTGACTACCAGCCGCCCGGTAACGCTCTATAACCGAAGGATGCGGATGCCCGAATCGGTGCCGGTACCCCGCACTGAAGATCACCAGATCCGGGTCAAGCCACCGCACCCACTGGCCAGACGAAGAAGTTTTGCTGCCATGGTGCGGTGCCAGCACAACCCGGTAGGCCTCCGGGTCGGTCAGCCTGGCGAAGTGAGGCTGACCCGGCATGCCAGATTCCACTGTTCTGGTGATATCACCTGGCATCAACATCTGGAAAGAGCGATCCGCAGTGGTGATGGTAACGACGCAGGACGTATCGTTCGCGTCTGTGGCCGTCGTTACTTCCGGCTGTTGCCAAAAATCCAGGGTGAGCTCACCGACAGTCCGGCTCAGACCCCGGGAGCAGACCAGTGGCACAGGTCCGCCCCCACCCGAACGTTCGGCCACCCGGCCCGGCTCCCCGGTAATGGTTTCCGACACCGGGACGGAATCAAACAACAGAGGCAAGCCGCCGGCGTGGTCACTGTCGCCGTGACTGATCACCAGGGTATTGATGACGCCGACGCCCAGATTCGACAGATTGGGAACCAAGACCGACTCAACGGCGGAGAAAACACCGGGAATGGAAGGCCCGGTATCGTAGAGCAGCACCTGGTCCTGATGACGAACAAGCACCGACAACCCCTGACCAACGTCCCATACCCAGACCTCCGGCACCTCCACCCAACGGTTGCCGTTGCGCCCCTCAAACTGGGACAACAGCAGCCAGGGCACCATCGCCAGAACAACCAACAGGCGGATTCGCAATGACGGGACTACCAGGGCAAGGATGGCCAGCGCCGCAACCCCCAGGGTGGCGGGAACACCGGGGTTACCAGCCGGCAGGTCCAGGGTGGACAACCACTCCAACACGCTCCACAACACCCCTAGCACCAGGTCAAAGCAGCCCAGCACCCACGACTGACTCACCGGCAGCAGCGATATCAGCGCTGCGCCAGCCATCAACACCGGCATGACGACAACCGACACCCAGGGAATGGCGAACACATTGGCCAGCAGACCCGAGACAGGCTGCCCCTGCCCCAGCGCGGACAATACCGGCCACAGGCCGGCAAACACGGCTACCTGCGCAAGCGTCAGGGCCCCGGCCCAGCCCGGGGAGGACAAACGCCGGGAAAACACCAGCACCAGCACCGTAACGGCACCAAAGGATAACCAGAATCCCTGATCAAGCGGAGAAAACGGATCTGCCAGCAGCACCAGGAAAAGAGCGAGCACCAATCCCCGCCAGGGCGACACCTGGCGGCCATGAATCACCACCCAGCCAGCAACCAGCACCATAACCAGTGCCCGGCGTGTGGGCACCGTAAAACCGGCGGCCAGGCTGTAGGCTATGCTGGCCAGGGCAACGGAGATATAGACCAGATACCGCCCGTAACGTGGCGCAAGCGCCGGCCCCGGCAACCAGAGCAGCAATCGGCGGACCAGAAACCCCGCGCCGAGGGCGATCAAGCCAAGGTGAAGACCGGAGATGGCCACCAGATGGATCGTACCGGTAGCCTTCAAAACCTCCCAATGGCCAAGCGTCATTTCGCCCCGATACCCGATCAAGAGGGAAGCCACCAACGGGTAGTGCCTGGCCTCACCCATATTGGCGTCCACGGCATCGGCCAACTGTTGACGCCAGGCCATATAGCGGCAATGCAGGCCGCATGGCACCGAGGGATCGGAATCAACGCCCCGTATTGTCCCTGTCGCGCGGAAGCCTTTGCGGTACAGCCAGGTTTCATACCGGAATCCGGCGGGGTTGATCGCCCCATGCGGCTGCTTGAGCACAACCTTCAGGCGAAGCCGGTGTCCCGGAAGGGATTGCTCCTCGCGACCATACCATGCCAGCCTTACCTTGGCGGGCAACGTGGTGTCGTTTCCCCTGAATTCTTCTGGAAGACGCCAGCGGGTCACACAAAAACTGAACCTGAGACTGTTAAAACTTCCTTCCGTGGGAATTTCACACACGTAGCCCGAAACGTCGACGACCTCGCCTTCCAGCTCAGTCGGGAGAGTAAGTTGCAGGCGGTCTGATGCATGCCAGGATGACCAGGCCAGGCCAGCCAGCAGCCAGACGAAGAACATGAGCACGGTGGACACCCGCCGCGAGGTCGACGCAAAACGCCCATAAAGTACTGACAACAGGGCAACAATCAGCCACTTCAGAGGTGGCACGACCGGGAGGGTATAAAGTAAGATAACGCCGCAGGCAAACGCGACAAGACTTCCGGACAATCCATGTCCTCCTGATTATTCCAAAGCACCGGATACTCACTGTATCCCGGGCTGTCATTCTTAGCAGGCAGAACTTCCAGATGCCAAAGAAGTTCATGAAACGATACCTACCAACGCCCGATCGAGTCAGGGCGATGGAGTCGCTGCGATTTCTCGGCGACATCCTTCATGAACCCAACCTCTGGCACATTAACCGTCACAGTGTTTCCCGCGCCTTCCTGGTGGGGATTTTCCTGTGCTTTATTCCGATGCCGTTCCAGATGCTGGCCGCTGCTTTTTTCGCCATCTGGTTCAACGCCAACCTGCCCCTGTCCGTGGTGCTGGTCTGGATCAGCAACCCACTGACCATGCCACCGATGTTCTACTTCAGTTACAAAATCGGCGCCTGGATCCTGGACCGGCCGGTACTGAATTTTGAATTCCAGGCTTCCTGGTCGTGGATCAGTGAACGCATCCTGGATATCGGCATTCCGCTTTACCTGGGCTCACTGATCGTCGCCACCCTGTCAGCCTGTCTGGCCTACCTGTCCATACAGTTCCTGTGGCGCCGGAAGGTGCGGTCCGACTGGCAGGAGCGGCGCTTCCTGCGCCGCCGCAAGCGCTAGATCATCCGACCTCGCGCTCAACCAGTAACCGCCCCTGCTCCAGACGCAACACCCGCCCGAGACTCCGGGCCATGCTCATGTCATGGGTAACCATCACGAACGCAATTCCCAACTGGTCCCGCAGGGACTCGATCAATTGCCGCACGCCCTCACCGGTATGCTCATCCAGGTTCCCCGTGGGCTCGTCCATCAACACACATTCGGGTTCATTCACCAGCGCCCTGGCAATCGCTACCCTCTGACGCTCACCGCCGGAGAGCTCCCCCGGCTTATGCCCCAGACGTTCGCTCAAGCCTACTTTCCCGAGCACGGCCCGGGCCTTCTCCCGGGCTGCAGCGACTCCCATACCACCAAGCGCACAGGGCATCATCACATTCTCAAGAGCCGTGAACTCAGGAAGCAAGTGGTGGAATTGATAGACGAACCCCAGGTGCCGGTTGCGGAAACGCGCCCGCCCTGCCTCGCTCATCCGGTGAATATCCTGGTCGCAAATGGCGATATGGCCGGATGACGGGCGATCGAGCCCGCCGAGCAGGTTCAGGAGCGTGGTTTTACCCGCACCACTGCTGCCAACAATGGCCACCGTTTCACCGGCGGCTACCTGCAGCGAAATATCAGAGAAGATGGTGAGTTTTTCCGGGCCCTCGTTGTACGTGCGCGTCACCTTCTCGCAATCGATAACCAGTGATGCTCCGGCCGCTGAAGTATTCACATCATTCATATCGCAGGGCCTCCGCCGGATCGATTCTCGATGCCCGCCAGGCGGGATAAATAGTGGCCAGCAGGCTCAGGCCCAGGCCAGCCCCACTGATAATGGCCACATCCTGCCACTGCAATTGCGACGGCAGGTAACTGATGAAATACACATCCGCGCTCAGGAACTGATGCCCAAGGGCCGCTTCGAGCCACGAAATGAAAGCACTGATATTCAGCGCACCCACAACCCCGAGTAACGTACCGACCAGCGTACCGAAGATGCCAATGACGCCGCCCTGAATGATAAAGATCCGCATGATACGGCCCGGAGTAGCCCCCATGGTTCGCAGGATGGCGATATCCGCGGTCTTGTCGGTCACCACCATCACCAGGGTCGACACAATATTGAACGCGGCCACCGCCACGATAAACATCAGCAGCAGCCCGATCATGGTCTTCTCCATGCGAATGGCCTGGAACAGATTGCCATGGGTGCGGGTCCAGTCAGAAATATAGTAACGGCCATCCAGCCCCCGGGCCGCCTGCTCTGCGACTTTCGGAGCCGCGAACAGATCATCCACCAGCAGCCTCACACCCTGGGCCTCGCCGCCGGTTCGCATCAGCTTTGACGCATCGTCCATGTGAATCAGCGTGTAGTTGCCATCCAGCTCGGCGCCTACCTTGAAGATCCCCTTGACCGTGAACCGCTTGAGCCTGGGTAGCACACCAGCCGGCGTGACGGAGGCCTCCGGCAGCACCACCGTGACCTTGTCGCCGACCTGCAATCGCAGGCTGGAGGCCATCAACCGACCGATAATAATGCCGAACTCACCGGATTTCAGGTCATCCAGGCTGCCTTCAAGCATGTGATTCTCAATGATCGAAACGCTGCGCTCCTGCTCCGGAAGCACACCGTTAAGCATCACGCCACGGACATCACCGCCCCCGGTGACCATGCCCTGCCCCTGGATAAAAGGCGCTGCGGCGAGCACCCTGGGATGCTCCTCAACCTTTGCATCCACGGATTCCCAGTCCCGCAACTGGTCCGCCCCCTGGATCACAGCATGGGGCACCATGCCAAGGATGCGCTGCTTCAGCTCACGGTCGAAACCGTTCATCACCGAGAGGACAATAATCAGCACCGCAACACCGAGCATCAGCCCGATCATCGAAGTGAGGGAGATAAAAGAAATGAAGTGGTTGCGCCGCTTCGCTGCGGTGTACCGCAAACCAATGTACAACGATAAAGGTCTGAACATGAGAGGTGCCTGTTGCTACCTTCGGGTCATTCGGATTCCCGGCCACACGACTGGCTGGAAACTGCTAAACTTTTCAACATAAACAAAAAATACGGTGCTTACGGAGCCGCGATGCCCTCACGAACACGCAACACTCCCCTGTCCGCCTCCACATCGGAGACGGCCTCGGATCGCCGGGACTGTTTCCGGATTGAAGACCGGATTGGCCTGGAAATCCGCAAGGTTCCGGATAACGCCGGGGACGGGCACAACCCGTTCAACGGTGATCACCTGGACAACCTGCGCGCCGACCTGAGACGGCTGGACCAGGATGTCCGGTCCCAGCTTGCAAATCTCGCGGAGCGGGACCGATTGCTGACGTCCCTGATCAAGTCCCTGAACGGTAAGCTGGATACGCTGGCGCGCATTATGGCCTTTGAGCAAAATCCGTTGCAACCGGAGGACTGGCAGGATGTCACTCTCAGCGAGGGCGGACTTGCCTTTCACAGCGCCGCTGGCGCCTGGTCACAAGGCGACCAGCTGGCCTTGCGCATGACCCTGCCTCCCGAACTGTTTCAACCCCAGGCCATTGCCCGGGTCCTCCACACCACCCCGGATGATACCGGCGGCACAAGGGTTCATACCGAATTCACCCGCATTCACGACAGTGACCGCCAACAAATTGCGCGGCATGTGATGCGCTGGCAAATCCGGCAACGCCAAAACGTGTAGACTGACGAAACTGTGTGACTTTTGCTAACGTTTTTCGGATATTACGCTTTATCCATGTCTTTCAGATGTCTGATGTTCAGCTGAACATCAAGTTCCCAGGGAGTAATGAACCGATGAAAAAGCCTGTAACCCGCCTGCTCAGCGCTGTAACAACCGTGGCAGCCCTTGGTCTGTCACCCGTGAGTCCTATCCTGGCCGATGAAGTGAAGATCCCTGTCGGATCGCAGGCTGAACGGTCGCAGGCGGATCTGCCCCGCACCGGGATGACGCAGGGGAACGTACGTAAAGCCTGGGGCGACCCGCAACAAACCAGAGGCCCCGTGGGCGAACCACCCATTTCCCAGTGGCATTACGATGGATTTGTCGTCTATTTCGAGGACGACCGCGTTATCCATGCGGTATTGAAACGAAATCGTTAAAACACATCCTGACGCAACGTCATCCTTTGGTTAGAATGACGACTTTTTGCAATAGGTGGCTATCAAGTGACTTCCAGACGCGTGTTGCCCGCAGAGTGGGCGTCCCAAAGTGCGGTCATGCTGACATGGCCGCATCCCGGCACTGACTGGTTCGACATTCTTGAGGATGTCGAACCAGTGTTTATGGCGATTGCCAAAGCAGTCCTGAAACGCGAACACCTGGTGATCAGCTGTGAGCATGTGGTGCGCTTACAGGAATTGGAACAGCAACTGACCGCCTATGCCAGTGACAATGACCTGCCCGGTCGTGTTATTACGGTGCCCGCACCGGCAAACGACACCTGGGCCAGGGACCACGGCCCCATCTCCGTGGACACAGCGGACGGAAAGACGATTCTGGACTTCCGGTTCAATGCCTGGGGCGGCAAGTTTCCCTGGGAAAAAGACAACGCCCTGAACCAGCATCTTTCCAATGCCGGCACCTTCGGAACGACGCCGATGATGTCCGTGGATTTTGTCCTGGAGGGTGGCTCCATCGAATCCGACGGACTGGGCACCATCCTGACCACCAGCGAATGCATGCTGACCCCCACCCGCAACCCGGAGCTGGATCGTACAGACATCGAAACCCTGCTCTCTGAAACACTCGGGGCTGACCGCATTCTCTGGCTCAACCACGGCTACCTGTCGGGTGACGACACGGACAGCCACATCGACACCCTCGCCCGCTTCTGCGCGCCGGACCATATCTGCTACGTCGCCTGCCCGGATACAACGGATGAGCATTTCGGCGCCCTGGCGGCCATGGGAGAGGAATTGCGGCAATTCCGCCAGGCGGACGGTACCCCATACAAGCTGACCCCGCTGCCCTGGCCCGATGCCATCTTCGACGATGAAGGCCAGCGCCTGCCGGCCACCTACGCCAACTTCCTGATCATCAACGGAGCCGTACTGCTGCCGGTTTACAACGTGCCCCAGGACGACGAGGCCATTGCCGTCATGCAGGGCCTGTTCCCCGAAAGGGAGATCGTACCCATCAATTGTCGGCCCCTGATTCAACAACACGGCAGCCTGCACTGTGTCACCATGCAGCTGCCCGCAGGAGTGGTAACCCCATGACCAGCGCGAATCGCGCCGCACTGAAAACAGCAGCCATCCAGCAAGCCTCCAGCCCGGACAAGACCGCCAGTCTCGCCACCAGTGGAAAACTGGTCAGACAGGCTGCCTCGGAGGGAGCACAACTGGTAGTGCTGCAGGAACTGCATGCCACCCTGTATTTCTGCCAGACCGAAGATACCTCGGTATTTGAACTGGCGGAGCCGATCCCCGGCCCCACCAGCAATCACCTGTCTGCACTGGCCGCCGAACTGGGCATCGTACTGGTGGGCTCAATCTTCGAGCGCCGCATGAACGGCGTCTATCACAACACCGCCGTGGTCTTCGAGCAGGATGGCAGCATTGCGGGCCTTTACCGCAAGATGCACATCCCGGATGACCCCGGGTTCTATGAAAAATTCTACTTCACCCCCGGTGACGCAAGCTTCAATGACGGTCGCAGCGGCTTCACCCCGATTGAAACGTCCGTTGGCAAGCTCGGCGTCCTGGTGTGCTGGGACCAGTGGTATCCGGAAGCGGCACGGTTGATGGCCCTGGCCGGCGCGGAAGTACTCATCTACCCCACCGCGATTGGCTGGGACACAACAGACGAGCCAGAAGAACAGGCGCGGCAACTGGATGCCTGGGTCACCGTCCAGCGCGGCCACGCCGTCGCCAACAACCTGCCCGTCATCGCGCCCAACCGGGTCGGCACCGAGCCTGACCCGTCCGGCCACTCCGCCGGCATTCGTTTTTGGGGCAACAGTTTCATCTGTGGCCCCCAGGGCGAATTCCTGGCCCGGGCGGACGAACAGTCAGAATCCGTCCTGCATGCCACCATCGACCGCAACCGCAGCGAATCGATACGCCGGATATGGCCGTATCTGAGAGATCGACGCATAGACGCCTACAGCGACATTCTCAAAAGGGTACGGGACTGAATCCGGCATGAAAAAAATGATTGATACCGCCGTCAACGAGCTAAACACCATATTGCTGGGCAAGGAGCAACAGGTACGCCTGGCCATCTGCGGGCTCCTGGCCCGTGGCCACCTGTTGATAGAAGACATCCCGGGCATGGGCAAAACCACCCTGTCCCACGCCCTGGCCCGGATCATGGGGCTCAGCTACCAGCGCATCCAGTTCACCAACGACCTGCTGCCTGCGGATGTGCTGGGGTATTCCATGTACGACAAGGAAGCCGGGACACTGGTCTTCCACAAGGGCCCCATTTTCGCCCAGGTCGTACTCGCTGACGAAATCAACCGCGCCTCGCCCCGCACCCAGAGCGCGCTGCTTGAAGCCATGGAAGAACGGCAGGTCTCCATCGAAGGGGAAACCCGGTCACTGCCCCACCCGTTTTTCGTCATCGCTACCCAGAACCCGATTGAACAGGGCGGCACCTATCCCCTGCCGGAGTCCCAGCTGGACCGCTTCCTCATGCGTCTGCGGCTGGGGTATCCGGACCCCAAAGCCGAGCGGGAACTGCTTGAGGGTGAGGATCGCCGCATCCTTACGGACAAGCTGGGCACCCTGCTGAACCAGTCCGACCTGACGACCCTGCAGGAAGCCGTTGGCCGCGTAACAGCCAGCCCGGCACTGCTGGATTACGTCCAGCGCCTGCTGGAACACAGCCGGCGCATGCCCGGCCTGCTCTACGGCCTGTCTCCCCGCGCCGGCCTTGGCCTGGTCCGCGCCGCCAAAGCCTGGGCCCTGATGGACGGCCGGCACCATGTGCTGCCCGACGACATCCAGGCAGTATTTCCCGCAGTTGCGGAACACCGGCTGGAACAGGGAGAATCGGGAAAAAGCACGGAACGGGTCAGGCAACTTCTTGCCTCCACATCTGTCATTGGTTAAAGAGCGTCACTGATAACCAGCGCCATTCAGTGAATAGCATCATTCAATGACAGAAATTGGCCAAAACAACTGGCACAACGCCCCGTTCATGTTAGCCTTCAGCACTTTCCAGTAGACTTTCAGTTTTGACGAGAGACCCACAATGAGCGAAACCAAGCATTCCCGACTGATCATCCTTGGCTCCGGCCCTGCCGGCTACACCGCTGCCGTCTACGCAGCCCGCGCAAACCTCAAGCCAACCCTGATCACCGGCATTGAAGTGGGTGGCCAGCTCACAACCACCACCGACGTAGACAACTGGCCGGGCGACAACGACGGCGTACAGGGCCCGGAACTGATGCAGCGCATGCTCAAGCACGCCGAGCGCTTCGAAACCAACGTGGTTTACGACACCATCAACGAAGCCGACCTGCGCAACCGCCCCTTCCGCCTGAAAGGCGACAGCGGCGAATACACCTGCGACGCCCTGATCATCTCCACCGGCGCCTCCGCCATGTACCTGGGGTTGGACTCCGAAGAAAAGTTCAAGGGCCAGGGCGTCTCCGCCTGCGCCACCTGCGACGGTTTCTTCTACAAGAAGCAAAAAGTCGCCGTTATCGGCGGGGGCAACACCGCCGTTGAAGAAGCGTTGTACCTGTCCAACATCGCCGACGAAGTCACCCTGGTACACCGCCGCGACAGCCTGCGCGCCGAAAAGATCCTGCAGGACAAACTGTTCGAAAAAGCCGAGAACGGCAACGTCAACATCGTCTGGGACCACACCCTCGACGAAGTCCTGGGCGACGGCACCGGCGTCACCGGCATGCGCATCAAAAGCACCAAGGACGACTCCACCCGGGAACTCGACCTGGCGGGCGTCTTCATCGCCATCGGCCACAAACCGAACACCGACCTGTTCGACGGCCAGCTGGACATGGAAAACGGCTACATCAAAATCCGCTCCGGCCTGGAAGGCATGGCCACCCAGAGCAGCATCCCCGGCGTCTTCGCCGCCGGCGACGTTGCCGACCACGTCTACCGCCAGGCAGTAACCTCCGCCGGTTTCGGCTGCATGGCCGCACTGGATGCTGAGAAGTTCCTGGACCAGGATTGACCTGTCCCGGGAGTTGATCTGTACTGACCGAAGGCCACTCTGAAGCCTGAAGAGGCCATTGGGCGGGGTGTTCTGAAACTGTGCGGAGCCATGGGTGAAGTGCAAAGCACTTCACGGGCAAGCCAAGGACGGCTTGCCCAGGACCTTTAGCGCGACGCAGGAGCAATAAGCGCTAAAGGGCGGAGCCCAAGCGTACAGGGACGTATCCACAGCGTGTTTCAGAACACCCCGCCCAATGGCCGACACTCCAAAACTCGGTATACGGGCAAGTAGCAACAGCGGACCTGGATGACCTCACTACCCTGGATAGACCCCGACCAACTCTGGTTCCCTCCCGCCGAGGAAGCCTTGGATGAACCCGATGGCCTGCTGGCACTGGGCGGCGACCTCTCCACCGACCGCCTGATACTCGCCTACCGCAACGGCATCTTCCCCTGGTTCAGCGACGACCAGCCCATCCTCTGGTGGTCTCCCGACCCACGCTGCGTCCTGTTCCCGGACGAAATACACGTATCCCGCAGCCTCCGCCGCACCCTCAACCGCGGACACTTTTCCATCACCGCCGACAGGGACTTCAACAACGTCATCCGCCTGTGCGCGGAAACCCGGAAAAAAGAAGGCACCTGGATCACCGAAGACATGATCCACAGCTACACCCGGCTTCACCAGCTCGGTATAGCCCACTCCATCGAAGCCTGGAACCCCTCCGGAAAACTCGTTGGCGGCATGTACGGCCTGGCCCTGGGACAATGCTTTTTCGGCGAATCCATGTTCTCACTGGAAACCAACGCATCAAAAGTACTGATGGTGCATCTGGCCAACCAGCTGTCAGAATGGGGATACAGGATTATGGATTGCCAGGTGGAGAACGACCACCTACTGAAAATGGGTGCGCGATGTATTCCCCGCCACGAGTTTTTAACTATACTCAGGGCAAGTGTTGACCACTCTGCAAAGCAGAGATCCTGGCAAATTCAGTGGCAATGGCCCGGGCCCGGAGGTGTGAATGAGTAACCTCAGAACACTGGTATTCTTCGCCACGCCCCCGCACGACTGCAGCTACCTGCCGGAGCGTGACGCGACCACCATGTTTGTGGATCCTCGTGCGCACATTGACAAAAAGCTGTACAGCCAGCTTACCGCCCTGGGATTCCGCCGCAGCGGCTCCCATTACTACCGCCCGCATTGCGAAAACTGCAACGCCTGCGTACCGGTGCGGCTGAAAGTCGATGAATTCAAACCCGATCGTAATCAGCGCCGCGTGCTTGAAAAAAACCGCGACCTGACCTGTGAACTGGTACCGGCCAGCTTTACCGAACGCTATTACCAGCTCTACGCCCACTACATCGAGGAGCGCCATGCGGACGGCGACATGTACCCGCCTTCACGGGAACAGTTCACCTCCTTCCTGGTTGAAGGAGCCACGGATTCCTGGTTCCTGGAGATCCGCCTGGAAGACCAGCTGATTGGCCTTGCAGCGGTGGACATGCTGGATGACGGCCTCTCGGCCATCTATACCGTTTTCGACCCCGCCCATGAAAGCCGCAGCCTCGGCACCTTCGCCATTCTCTGGCAGATTGAGGCCGCGAAATCCTGGGAGTTGCCCCATCTTTACCTGGGGTACTGGATCAGGGAATGCCGTAAAATGAACTACAAAACCCGCTTCACTCCCATCGAGGCATTGCGGGATGGCCACTGGCAGGTACTGAAACGCAACTGATTTTGCTAAATGGCGACAAATCAGGCAGAATTGCGCAATTTGAAATTGAGCCAAATTAATTCCACAGAGGTTTGTACTGAATGGCGAAATCAGATGTCATTGAAATGGAAGGCGTTATTGTTGATACGCTTCCGAATACCATGTTCCGCGTTGAGCTGAGCAACGGCCATGTTGTGACTGCTCACATCTCCGGCAAGATGCGCAAGAATTACATCCGCATCCTGACCGGCGACAAGGTGAAAGTTGAGCTGACCCCATACGATCTCAGCAAGGGTCGTATTGTTTACCGCGCTCGTTAATCGCCAGAGTGACATCTGAAAAAGCCCCGGAAACGGGGCTTTTTTTGTTACCGCTGCCCGAACCCTACTCGCGATCCTCCGCACTGCACTCCATGGCTCCGGGATTGGTATAACACCGCACTTTCCTGAGGATGGTCATCATATTGTCGTCGTAGACCCCAGCCGCCTGTATTCCCGAGGAATCGCTCGCTCCCTGCATATCGATTCGCACGCTACGTAACATCTCCTGATAACCAACCATCGCTTCCCGGGAAATATCCACCCAGCGCTCCTCCGGAATGGAATTTTCATACTGCCGTACGATCCGGATGGCTTCCGGGTACAAACGCGACATGATCTTGCGGGATCGTCTCACAAAGCGGTCGTCAAACTCCCCCTCCCGCGCAACCAGCTGGATCGACACCTGGCCAACCGGATACTTCACAATGCCACCCTTGTCGCCCATGCCCTTGGACATCTCCAGAACTTCGTAGGCCGCCGCGGGTGCGTAGCTGATATCTGCCTGACCTGTGTTGAACAGGCGCGCAAAATTGGAGATCTTCGCGTCCACCGGCACCGCGCCAATGTATTCGACCATGTGCCGGGCGTCGTGGTGCCCTTCAAATACCGTGATGCGCTTACCCTTCAAGGCGTCTACGTGGTTGATACTACGGTCATTAACAAACAGGTACGCCGCACCCATCGGGGCTGCGCCAAGAACCAGATAGCCATCCTGGGACATATGCTCGTCCACTCTCGGACTGGAGAGAATGTGCATCAGGACCCGCAGGTCTTCATAATAAGGCACCGCGCCGATCGCACTGATTGAGCCGGTGAAGTCATTGAAGTGGCGGACCCCCATATCGGTAACAGCCACTATGTCGCATTTACCCGCCCTGAAATCCGCGACCGCCTCGTCTTCATCGGTATAGGGTTGCATGGTCAACTGGACGCCGGAGGCCACCGCCTTGCGCTGGTACTCCTGAAGTGTCCGATAGACAAACCCTCCAGCGCCGGCGACATCAAACACACAGAATTCTTTCCGCTCAGTGGCGGATAACGGGGTCCAGGCAGACAGACACATCACGCCTGCCAGCAGTGCAGCACGTACCTTCATTCGTCCTGATTCCTTGTCATTATTGTTTATTAGAGGTTTCACCGCCGACATTCCGTAACGGTCGGCGGAGTCTCCATAAACTGACAGAGATCAGCATGGATTGAATTGACGACAATGGCAGCCAAGCGGTTAAAAGACGGTCAACCGCCGAAAGCAGACATAAAAAAACCGCGCCGGTTACAGCGCGGTTTTCAGTTGGCTGAGCGAGAGCCTGTCAGACCGCTTCGGCAGGCTCGTCCTCGTACTCAAAGACCAACTCATCATCGCGAAGATGAATGTACACGTCACCGCCTTTTTCGGACAGGCGTCCAAACAGGATCTGTTCGGCCAGCGGCCGTTTGATCTTGTCCTGGATCAGGCGGGACATCGGCCGCGCACCCATGGTGACGTCATAGCCCTTGTCCGCCAGCCAGAGCTTGGCGGCTTCATCCACATGCAGTACCACGTGCTTCTCATCCAGCTGTGCCTGCAACTCGGTGAGGAACTTGTCCACCACATGAGTGATGGTGTCCTTCTGCAGATCCGCGAACTGAATGATGCCATCAAGACGGTTGCGGAATTCCGGCGTGAACGTCTTGCTGATGATTTCCATACCATCGGTACTGTGGTCCTGTTCGCTGAAGCCAATCGAGCGGCGGGCCATGCTCTCAGCGCCGGCGTTGGTGGTCATCACCAGGATAACGTGGCGGAAATCCGCCTTACGGCCGTTGTTATCCGTCAATGTGCCGTGGTCCATCACCTGCAACAACAGGTTGAAGACTTCCGGATGAGCTTTTTCAATTTCATCCAGCAACAGCACACAGTGAGGATGCTTGTTCACAGATTCCGTCAACAGGCCGCCCTGGTCGTAACCCACGTAACCGGGAGGCGCGCCTATCAGGCGGGAAACCGTATGCCGCTCCATGTACTCGGACATGTCAAAGCGCACCAGCTCGATACCCAGCACCTTGGCCAGCTGCTTGGTCACCTCGGTCTTGCCGACACCCGTCGGACCGGAGAACAGGAAAGCGCCTTCCGGCTTTTCCGGAGCCTTCAGGCCGGCACGGGCCAACTTGATGGCGGTCGACAGAGATTCGATCGCCGGATCCTGGCCAAACACCACCATCTTGAGATCACGCTCGAGATTACGCAGCAGATCCTTGTCGCTGGTGGACACATTTTTCGGAGGAATACGGGCGATGTTCGCCACCACATCTTCAATGTCGGGCACATCCACCGTTTTCTTGCGCTTACCCTCCGGAACCAGCCGCTGACGGGCGCCAGCTTCATCGATAACGTCGATGGCCTTGTCCGGCAGGTGACGGTCAGTGATGTACCGGTCGGCAAGTTCGGCAGCCACCCGAAGCGCCTTGTCGGTGTACTTAAGGTCATGGTGTTTTTCGAAATTGGGCTTCAGGCCCTTGAGGATCTGGTAGGTGTCCTCAACGCTCGGCTCGTTCACATCAATCTTCTGGAATCGACGGGCAAGTGCGCTGTCTTTTTCGAAAATGCCCCGGAATTCGGAGAAGGTAGTTGAACCAATGCAGCGAATTTCACCGGAACCCAGCATGGGCTTGAGCAGATTGGAGGCGTCCATGACACCCCCGGAAGCCGAGCCTGCCCCAATGATGGTGTGAATCTCATCAATAAACAGAATGGCGTGCTGCTCCTTCTTGAGCTCAGCCAGCAGTCCTTTGAGACGCTTCTCAAAGTCGCCCCGGTACTTGGTACCGGCCAGCAATGCCCCGAGGTCCAGCGAGTAAACCACGGCATCCGAGATAATATCCGGCACCTGGCCATCCACAATACGCTTGGCAAGCCCTTCGGCGATAGCTGTCTTGCCGACGCCGGCTTCACCCACCAGCAGCGGATTGTTCTTGCGGCGACGCACCAGAATCTGAACCACGCGTTCCACTTCATGCTCACGGCCGATCAGTGGATCAATGCGTCCCTGACGCGCCTGCTCATTCAGGTTGGTTGCATAGCTCTCCAGCGGACGCGAGGAGCCGCCCTCTTCACCTACTTCCTCATGGGAAGCCTGATCATGGCCTTCCTGGTCCTCGGCACCCTGAACCCTGGAGATACCGTGGGACACAAAGTTCACCACGTCGATCCGGGCCACGCTCTGCTTCTTGAGCAGGTACACGGCCTGACTTTCCTGTTCACTGAAGATGGCCACCAGCACATTGGCGCCGGTCACTTCTTTCTTGCCCGATGACTGGACATGGAACACTGCCCGCTGCAATACCCGCTGGAACCCCAGCGTCGGCTGTGTTTCACGCTCACTGTCGTTGCTCGGGATCAACGGGGTTGTTGAGTCTACAAATTCAATGAGTTCTTCCTGAAGCCGTTTCAGGTCTGCACCACAGGCTTTCAGAACGCCCACTGCCGATTCGTTATCCAACAGAGCCAGCAACAAATGCTCTACCGTCATGAATTCATGACGCTTGTCACGAGCATTTTTGAAGGCCGTATTCAGCGTAATTTCAAGATCTTTGCTCAGCATGGGCCACCCCTGGGTCTATCAGTCCGCACGTTCAATCTCGCAAAGGAGCGGATGTTCGCATTCCGAAGAATACTGATTCACCTGTGCCGCCTTTGTTTCTGCGATGTCACGGGTATATACCCCACATACGGCTTTTCCCTGCGTATGGACGAGCAGCATCACCTGCGTCGCCTTTTCTTCGTTCATTCCGAAGAACTTCATCAATACATCCACCACGAAATCCATGGGGGTGTAATCATCGTTCAGAAGCACCACGCGAAAGCGCGCAGGGCGCTTGAGTGCGGGCTTCTCGGGAGCAACACTGAGGTCATCCTGACGCCCCGGCTGTTGTTCTTCATCCCCCTGATTAAATACTAGTAGAGAATTCTGGATAGTCCTCATGATTCTTTACCGGTAGTCGGTGCCCTTGGTTAAAGATGGTTGTGAGTCGTCCGGTTTTCAAGCCAACAAGACTACCGGACGTGCGCTGGTTATCAATATCTTCATGATACCGCTTCCGGACCCCCTTCAACCATACATTCCCCCAAAGTCCGCTATTGACTCAAAAGCAATATTGGTCAACAGTAAAGGTGCAATGTAAAATAATGTAAATTGGCGTCATGTTATTGTATCCACGGAAGCGTTCATAAACAGGTAATCCGATATCACGCGTGCGGGCGAGAACGCACGGTAATAACGCCAACAACTGTGATTGACAGCGAAAGAACAGGGGAGTTCATCATGCCAAAGGGCAAAGTGAAATGGTTCAACAATGCCAAGGGTTACGGCTTTATAATTGAGGACGGCTGCAGTGATGATCTGTTCGCCCATTTCTCTTCGGTACAGATGGAAGGTTACAAGACCCTGAAAGCGGGTCAGACTGTCACCTTCGACAAGAAGCCCAGTGACAAAGGCATCCATGCGGTCAACATTGTTCCTGACGAACAGCCGCAGAAACAGCAGAGCCATACAAGCATGGGAGACGAGGCTGAAAAGAAATCTGACACCGACACCGGAAGCAACGGCCAACGCCTGAGCCCTGACGCTGCCAGGTTGTCGGTTACACATTGACTCTATGGCCGGCCCCGCTCCAGGGCCGACCAAACCGCACGCAGCCGACACCTGCATTGAGGTGACGGTCTCTGCAGCCCTGTGTCACTCACCCACCCAATTCCGCTTTTCCTGAACTCTCCGTTCAGCTACCCTCACCGCTTTCAGTCACTCAGCCCCGGAATCGCCCGCGGCATAGCACAGAGCAACCCATGGCGACCCTGATCCTCTTCAACAAACCCTACAAGGTCATGAGCCAGTTCACCGACTCCGGTGAGGGTAAAACCATGCGTTCGACCCTGGCGGATTGGATAAACACACCCCATGTCTATCCCGCGGGCCGGCTGGACTATGATTCCGAAGGACTCCTGCTGCTAACGGATGACGGCCAGTTACAGCATCGTATTGCGTCGCCACGAAACAAAATGGCAAAAACCTATTGGGTTCAGGTGGAAGGCGACATCAGTGAAGACGCTCTCGACAGATTACGGGCAGGTGTCTCGTTAAAAGATGGCCCCACTCGTCCGGCCAGGGCGAAAAGAATACCCGAGCCGGCGCTGTGGCCGCGCGTACCGCCGGTTCGCTATCGGGATTCGGTGCCAACATCCTGGATCGAACTGACCATTACCGAAGGCAAAAACCGTCAGGTACGACGAATGACCGCCGCCGTCGGCTTCCCTACCCTTCGCCTGATTCGCTATCGTATCGGCGACTGGAGCCTGGAAGACCTGGCGCCCGGCCAATATCGCAAACTGACCGTTCACGCACCGGCGCCCCCTGCTCCGCACCGGAAACGGAAACCGGGCGGCGGCAGCCACAAAACACGGAGAAAGAACTGACCATGACCTGGACACCTCACGCCACGGTGGCGGTTATCGTGGAAGACAACGATGGGCGATTCCTGCTGGTGGAGGAAGTCAGCGGTGGCCTGGTGGTCTTCAACCAGCCGGCCGGGCACATCGAGGAAGATGAAGCCATCCTTGATGCGGTACGCCGCGAAACGCTGGAGGAGACCGGCTGGCAGGTAGACCCCCTTCACTTCCTTGGCCTGTACACCTACAAGGCCCCGGCCAACGGCGTGACCTATTACCGCTTTTGCTATTCTGCCCGGGCAGTGAAAAAGGTATCCGATCAACTGGATGACGGCATTATCGCAGCACACTGGCTGACACCCGACGAAATCGCCGGTCTTGGCAAACAGCTGCGTAGCCCACTGGTGCTCCGGTGCATAGAAGATTACCGAAAGGGCCGGCGCTTCCCCCTCGATGTGATCGTCGACGCTGAGACGTAACCTCTGAACAATGATAAACTTCCGCGCTTTGACCAGTACGGTTCAGCTATGACAAAAGCACCCGAAAACACCCGAGTTATCGTTGGCATGTCCGGCGGCGTTGATTCGTCCGTGGCCGCCTGGCTCCTGAAAGATCAGGGCTACCAGGTTGAAGGCCTGTTCATGAAAAACTGGGACGAGGATGATGGCACCGAATACTGCACCGCCATGACCGACCTGGCCGACGCCCAGGCGGTCGCCGAAACCATCGGCATCCCCCTGCATACCGCCAGTTTCGCAGCGGAATACTGGGACCGGGTATTTGAACACTTTTTGTCCGAGTACAAGGCCGGTCGGACCCCCAACCCCGATATCCTGTGCAACAAGGAAGTGAAGTTCCGCGCGTTTCTGGACTATGCCGTTACCCTGGGCGCTGATTTCATCGCTACTGGCCACTACACCCGCCAGCGGCCGCTCAATGATGGCTCCGGCAAGGCACAGCTTTTGAAGGGGCTGGACCCTAACAAGGACCAGAGCTATTTCCTCCATGCTGTCTCCGGCGACCGCATCGCGCGGACGCTGTTCCCGGTCGGGGAGCTGGAAAAACCGGAAGTCCGTCAAATCGCTGAAGCTCAGGGCTTTGTCACCCACGACAAAAAAGACTCCACCGGCATCTGCTTCATTGGCGAACGCAAATTCAGTGACTTTCTTAAGCAATACCTTCCGGCCCAGCCCGGTGACATCGAAACACCAGATGGCCAGGTGATCGGTCGCCACCAGGGCCTGATGTATCACACCATCGGTCAGCGCCAGGGCCTGGGCATTGGCGGGCTCAGCGAGTTTGGCGACGATCCCTGGTACGTGGCGGAGAAGGATCTGAGCCGTAACGTACTGATTGCGGTTCAGGGCAAGCACCACCCACTGCTGTTTTCCCGCGGGCTGGTCAGCGGCCCGATTGACTGGGTGGCCGGCGAGGCGCCAGCCGATGAGTTCCGGTGCAAGGCCAAGACCCGATATCGCCAGCCCGACCAGGACTGTGTCGTTACCGTGTGTGACGGTGGCGTGACCGTGGTGTTTGACGATGCCCAGCGGGCCGTTACCCCGGGGCAGTCGGCGGTATTCTATGAGGGTGACGTTTGCCTCGGTGGCGGCGTTATCGAACAGACCTGGCGTGACGGGGAAACACTCCCTGCACGGGCAATCGTTACCGGAGCACAGGAATGAGCCGATCGCTGTACGACCAGACCCTGGCACTGGCCGGTGTCTTCCAGGCCGCCGCCCAGGTTCAGCAGGTGGCCCACACGGGCCAGTGCACCGACTCCAGTTTCGAGACCTCCATGCGCTCGCTGTTCGCGACGGAGCCGGAGACCACGCTCGATGTCTACGGGGGCGAACTCAAGGATCTTCGTGAGGGCCTGAATACATTGGCCAATGTGCTCAGCCAGCAAAGCAAGCAGCAGGACATCGAAGTCCTTCGCTATACCCTCAACCTGATCCACCTTGAATCTAAGCTGAACCGCGACAAGGACATGATGGAGGTGATTGGCAGCCGTATCGACCAGGCCCGGCATACCGCCAGCCATTTTGGCTACCTGCACAGCAACCTAATTGGCAACCTGGCTTCCGTCTACGGCGACACTATCAGCACCTTCCGCATGCGTATTCAGGTAACCGGCGATCCCGCCATCCTGCAACAGGAAGAGAACGCAGCCCGCGTAAGGGCCCTGCTGCTCGCCGGCATCCGCTCCGCCGTTCTGTGGCGCCAGAGTGGTGGGCGTCGCTGGCAGCTGATTTTTTCCCGGCGCAAGGTGATTGCCACCGCGCGGGACCTCGCCGAGAAGGCTAACCGTTCGGTTTACGACTGATTCACGCCTTGCGGTGGTGTATCATAGGTATCCCCAATTCAGTATTGACCCATTCTTTGATGATTTGAGAGGTTTTCGATGGAACTCACCGCCCTGACCGCCATTTCCCCGGTCGACGGACGTTATGGCAGTAAAGTCAGCGTCTTCCGCGATATTTTCAGTGAATACGGCCTGATTCGGAACCGGGTGACCGTCGAAATCCGTTGGTTGCAAAAGCTGGCCGCCCACCCCGAAGTGGCGGAAGTCCCGGCATTCTCCCCACAAGCCAATGCATTTCTGGACGAGATGGTACGGGAATTCAGCCTGCCGGACGCCGAACGCATCAAAGACATCGAGCGCACCACGAACCACGACGTCAAGGCTGTTGAGTATTTCATCAAGGAAAAGATCGCTGAGGTTCCCGAGCTGCACGCCGTCACCGAGTTTGTTCACTTCGCCTGCACCTCCGAGGACATCAACAACCTGTCCCACGCCCTGATGCTGCGGGAAGGCCTGGACCACGGACTGCTACCCGGCATGGACCGCATTGTGGACAAGCTGGCGCAGCTGGCCCACGATCATGCAGAGCAGCCCATGCTGTCCCGCACCCACGGTCAGACCGCGTCTCCGTCAACGGTTGGCAAGGAGCTGGCCAACGTTGTCCACCGTCTGCGCCGTCAGGTCAAGCAGGTTCGAGCCACGGAACTGCTGGGCAAGATCAACGGCGCGGTGGGCAACTACAACGCACACCTGTCGGCCTACCCCGACATCAACTGGGCACAGAACGCCAAGGATTTCATCGAGAGCCTTGGCCTGGACTGGAATCCCTACACCACACAGATTGAGCCCCACGACTACATCGCCGAGCTGTACGACGCCATTGCCCGCTTCAACACCATCCTGATCGATCTGGACCGGGACATCTGGGGCTACATTTCTCTCGGGTACTTCAAGCAGAAAACCGTGGAAGGCGAAGTGGGCTCCTCCACCATGCCGCACAAGGTCAATCCGATTGATTTCGAGAACTCGGAAGGCAACCTTGGCATTGCCAATGCCCTGTTCAGCCACCTGTCCGCCAAGTTGCCGATTTCACGCTGGCAACGGGATCTGACCGACTCCACGGTGCTCCGCAACCTCGGCGTTGGATTCGCCCACAGCCTGATCGCCTACGAAGCCACCCTGAAGGGGCTGGGCAAGCTGGAGATCAACCCGGGGCGTCTGGATGAAGACCTGGATCACGCCTGGGAAGTGCTGGCGGAACCCATCCAGACCGTCATGCGCCGCTACAACATCGAGAAGCCCTATGAAAAACTCAAGGCGCTCACCCGAGGCAAGGCGATGACTCCCGAGGTCATCAAGAACTTCGTCGAGACCCTGGATATTCCGGAAGCCGCAAAAGCCGAGTTGATGGCACTGACTCCGGGCTCCTACATCGGCAACGCCGTCGATCAGGCGCAAAACATCTGAACACAGGACACAGACCCATGGACATGCTTGGCGGGATTTCAGCGGCGGATTTTCTCAGGGATTACTGGCAAAAGAAGCCCCTGGTGATCCGTCAGGCGTTCCCCGGGTTCCAGTGCCCGGTGTCTGCCGACGAACTCGCGGGTCTTGCCTGCGAGGAAGGCGTCGAATCCCGGATCGTAATTGCAGATGACAACGACAAGCCGTGGCAGTTACACAACGGCCCATTCAGCCCGGACCGTTTCAGTACCCTGCCCGACCAGGACTGGACCCTGCTGGTGCAGGGACTGGATCACTGGGTGCCGGACATTGCCGACCTGCTGGACAACTTCCGTTTTGTTCCCAACTGGCGGCTGGATGACATCATGGCCAGCTACGCGCCGAAGGGCGGAAGCGTCGGGCCGCACTACGATCAGTACGACGTCTTCCTGCTACAGGCCCAGGGGCATCGTCGCTGGACCTTTGGCGGCCACTGTGATCACACCACCCCCCGGGTGGAAGGCACGCCGCTGCGCATCCTGAGCAGCTGGGATGGAGAAGAAACCGTTACCCTGGCACCAGGCGACATGCTCTACCTGCCGCCCGGCATTGGTCATCACGGCGTTGCAGAGGACGACTGCATCACCCTGTCCATTGGCTTTCGCGCACCGACCATTGATGACATCCTGACCGGCTTCACGGATTTCCTCTGCAGCCAGTCCGATGCCGCCGATCACCTCAACGATCCCGACCTCAGAGTCCAGGACAACCCAGGCACCATCGCCCCCGAGGTCATTGATCGTCTGGAGGGCGTTATTCGCGAGAAACTGTCGGATCGCCGCCAGCTCTCCCTCTGGTTTGGCCAGTACGCCACGATCCCCAAAAGCATGGACATCGTTGTACCGTCCGATGAGCCGATTGCGCCGGAGGTATTCAGGGACCTGGTCCTTGACGGCGCACAATTGCGCTGGAACGAAGGCTCCCGCTTTGCCTATCATGAGTTGGAGGATGAAACCGCACTGTTCGTCGATGGCGAGCAATACCTTCTGAGAGGCGATGCCCGGCCGCTGGCTCCCCTGCTCTGCGCCGGCGCCCGTATCAATATGGAGGCACTGGCCCCGCTGTCCGAGGACGAAGCCATCTGCGGTCTGCTCAGCAACTTATACAACCAGGGATCCGTTTACTTCGAATGACCAGGGTACGAATCCGCAAATATAGCTGGCCACTGGCGCCGGGCCACATCCGCGACATACGGCAACGCGTGTTCGTCGAAGAACAGAAAGTGCCTCCCGAGCTGGAATGGGACGACACAGACGATATAGCGGATCACTACCTGGCGGTCACCGAAAACAACGAACCCGCAGCGGTTGCCCGGATCTTCACCACCCTCGATGAAACCGCCCATATCGGACGCATGGCGGTACTGCCGGAGTTTCGCGGCCAGGGCGTGGGCGATGCATTGCTGAAACACCTGATCAGCGACGCGGTCGGTTTCGGGGAGCTGAAATTGTCCGCCCAGGAACACGCCATTCCTTTCTACCAGCGTTCCGGCTTCCATGTGTGTTCCGGCCTCTATGACGATGCCGGCATTCCCCACGTGGACATGCGCTGCCTGTCACCAGATATCGTGGCGCCGGAACTGGACCGGCGGCAGTGTCCGATGATCCTGGGTAAGGACCGGGACGCCTGGTTGTTCGAATCCGAGGGCCATATGATCAGCCTGCTGGATTCGATGACCGGCCAGGCCACGCAACGGCTGTGGTTGTATGACCGCCTGCTGGATCACGACACCTATAACCGCTACCGTTTCCGGGAATTGCTCTCCGCGCTTGCCCGCCGGCACAGACTCTGTGAAGTCAGACTTCTGATCCATGACGACAAGCCGCTGATAAAACGCCGTCACCAGATCGTCGAGTTGATGAGACGCCTGCCAAGTCGAATTGAGTTGAAACTGGTTAACGACGATTACCCCGTCGAAGACAGGCCTTTTCTGCTGGTCGACCGCGAAGGCGTGGTGTACCGACACAACTTCCACAAACCCGAAGGCTTTGCCAACTTCGCCGACGATGGACGGGTCAGGTTGCTCGGGGAATCCTTCCAGCGTATGTGGGACGTCGGCCGCAGTTCCCTCGAGTTACGGGAACTACCGCTCTGAATGATGCGCCACGGGGAGTTCAGCGGACTCGAACTGTGCCCCGAAAGGCGCGAACTCGGTGTCCACATCCTCCGCCACTTCTGCAATCAACCTCCTCAGCCACTGGTGGTCGGCATTGTGTTGCAGCAATGGACTCCACGCCATTTTTAGCTCGAATGGGGGGATCTCGAACGGCGGCACCTTGACCACCAGGTTGGGGTTGTCCTTTTGAAGCCAGGCCGCCCTTGAGGGCAATGTGGCAATGAGGTCGTGCTGCTCCGCCAGCAACATGGCCACCTGATAATGCCGGGTAAACACCGAAATCTGCCGTTTTCGGCCCATCAGCGACAGGGCTTCATCCACCCAGCCTAATCGCTGTACATCTTTCGGGTTGACCCCCACCCCGACCCCGAAGCCGGTTTTACTCACCCAGATGTGGCTGGCATCAAGATAGGTGTCCAGGGTAAACGGTTCCTTGAGAATCGGATTGCGGGCATTCATCAGGCAGGCAAAGTATTCGGTCCACAGGGTTTTCTGGTGAAATGACTGGGGGATTTTGTCAAAGCGGTTAATCGCCATGTCCAGCCGCCCCTGCTCCACATCCAGAAAGCTGACGTCACTGGGGGTGAGTACGTCCAGGGTTACGTGAGGCGCCTCCTGACGAATGCGCCTCAGCACCCGCGGCATCAGGCAGGATTCCGCATAGTCGCTGGCCATGATACGGAACACCCGCTGGCTCTCCATGGCCGAGAAAGGCGTCTTCTCCTGCACCGCCTGCTCGATGTCCGAGAGAATGCCGCGAACCAGCGGCTGCAATTCCCGGGCGCGCTCCGTGGCCGACATTCCCTCGCTGGTGCGAACCAGCAACGGATCCCCGAACAGGTCCCGTAAACGTCGCAGGCCATTGCTCATGGCCGGCTGGGTAATCCCCAGGTGATTGGCAGCCTTGGTCACGTTCCGCTCCCTGAGCAGTACATCAAGGTACACCAGAAGATTCAGGTCAACCCGGGAAATATCCATTCAGCAACTCCAGCCAACATGACACACCCTGGCCAGGCCAGGGCATTGATCCAGGCAATCTACAGGATCCATTCGATTCACGAAATAAATATAACGGAGGAATCATTCACATTTCAAAACGGAATCAATACGGGTTTTCTGCTAGTCTTTCGGATACTTGCTGAAGCGCGGTGGCCCCAAGAGCGGAATCCACCGCCCCTTTTTCCGATAACCGGAGTTATTGCCGATAACATGGATACCACTACGATCGTTCTGATACTCGCAGTCATCGTTACCGTTTCTATTGTCGTCATTGTCGGTAGTCAGATGCGGGAGCGGGCACGGATTGAACGGGCCCGGCGAATGACGGCCCAGGAAGATCAGTACAACCGGGCCGGCCGACTGCTGGGCGAGATTCCGGGACAGTATCTCACGCCTGACCTCAAGCTCCTGCTCATCAAAAGTATGGAAGAGGCGTGCCATGAACTGGTTGCCCTGAAATCGGGCCTGCCAGCAAAACAGTGGCTGGAAGAGACCCAGCAACTGAAAGACCGGGTCATGGAAAATAATGACAGCCGCCCGCCGGTCAAAATAGATTCCCCTGAGAAGTCCAACTATGTCAAAGAGTTACTGCAAAGTCTTTTCAAGATGATTGAAGGCATGCACAAGGCAGGAAAACTCGACAATGCCACCGCCAAAAAGAACCTGAAGTACGTGCTGTTCCTGGTCCACAAAACCCACGCGGACCTTCATGTATTCCAGGCCCGGGACTATGTGCGGCAGAACCAGATTCGCAAGGCCATACACGCCTACCACCTGGCCAGCACGGAGATGGGCAAATCCCGGGAGAACCCACTGGCCATGAAAGCAGTGAAAAGTTTCCGCACGCGTATCAAGGAACTGGAGGCAATGGACGCTGAGGGGGATCAAACTCCCGGCCCGCAAGAAGGCCAATCAAAACTGGATCGGGAATGGGATACCTTTCTCCATGATGATGAATGGAAGAAAAAGGCAGACTATGATGACTGATCCGACACGTACCACTCATCCCTGACAGGCCCCAGACAAGGATTGTGACAACTGGTGACTAGGCTATTCCGAAAACGCCTTTCTTTCCGCCTGACCCGAGATACCGTTCTGATTGCCATGGTACTGGGGCTGGCTCTCAACATGATTCAGGTAACCCTGGACTATTTCAGCGCCCAGGAGTCCATGGAGAATGAAATCCGTGCGCTTATTGAAATCAGTCACAGCCCCGCGTCGCAAATTGCCTATAACATTGATGTTCGCCTGGCCGAAGAGCTGCTCGATGGCCTGCTCCGGCACCCAGCCACCATTGACGCGCGAATCATCGACAATGACGGCCACACCATGGCCGCCTCCAGTGAGAGCAGTCCGACTTCCCCCTACCGCTGGATCAGCGATGCCCTGTTCGGATCAAACCGGTCGTTCAGTGACGAGTTGAGCGTCCAACAGCTGGAGGACCTGCCACTCGGAACGCTGAACCTCACCATTGATACCTATCACTACGGACTGCAGTTTCTGCAAAGGGCCGGGTACACACTGGTCAGCGGTTTCTTCAAGAGCCTGGTGCTCTCCGCGGCGCTTCTGGGAATATTCTATTTCGTACTTACCCGCCCGATGATGAATGTCATCAACACACTCGGGCGTGTGCAGGCGGATACACCGGAAAAAGTACGCCTGCCCATTCCCGCCAATCACCAGGAAGACGAGATTGGCGCAATGGTGGGCATCATAAACCAGCACCTTGAGACTATCGACAGTACCCTGGCCCAGCTGCGCCAGGCGGAAAGTTCCATGAAGAACTATTCCACGCAGCTGGAACGGGAGGTGGACGACCGCACCCGTGAAATCTCCGAGAAAAATTCAGCGCTGCAACGGGGTAACCGGGCCCTGATCAAGGCCAAGGAAGACGCGGTTCGGCGGGCCCGATCGCGGGCTAATTTCCTGGCCAGCATGAGCCATGAGATTCGCACCCCGCTGAACGGCGTGCTGGGCATGCTGGGTCTCGCGCTGGAAGGTAGCCTGGAACAAGAGCAGCGCGATCGGCTGAAAATCGCCCTGACCGCCGGTCAAAGCCTGCTTGGGCTGCTCAATGACATTCTCGATATATCCAAGGTCGAGGCCGGCAAACTGAGCCTGGAAAATATTCCATTCAGTGTCCGGAACCTGATTGAGGAATGCGCCACGCTGCACGCCCAACAGGCGAAAATGAAGAGCATCGAGCTGCGCATGGACATCGATCCCGAGTTGCCGGACATGTTCCTGGGCGACCCGACCCGCACCCGACAGGTCCTGAACAATCTGCTGAGCAACGCCATCAAGTTTACCGAGGAAGGCAGCGTCAGAATTCACGCTACCCGCTTCGGTGGCAATCTTCGCATTGACGTAATGGACACCGGCATCGGCATGTCCAAAGAAGGCCTGCATCGCATTTTCTCGCCGTTCTCCCAGGCAGATACGGACACGACACGCCTCTATGGCGGCACGGGCCTGGGTTTAACACTCTGCCGTCAGTTGGTGGAGCGCATGCATGGCCAGATCATGGTGGACTCGGAAATTGGCCATGGCACCCACTTCACGGTGACCCTGCCATTGCCTGTCTTCACTCAGACGGCCCGGCAGGCGGAGAAACCTCTACCCGTCGAGGAGCCCCACACGCCGGTGAAAGGCCTGCATGTGTTGCTGGTGGAAGACAACCAGGTCAACCAACTGGTGGCCAGCAGCCTGCTGCGCAAACTGGGCCACTCCGTGGATCTTGCCGAGAATGGCAAGCAGGCCCTGGAAGCGCTGGAAGAAAGGAACTACGACATGGTCCTGATGGATTGCCAGATGCCGGTTATGGACGGCTACGAGGCAACCCAGAAGATTCGCGGGAACCCGGCCTGGAAGAGACTGCCCATCATTGCGGTGACGGCCAATGTCATGCAGGGCGACCGCGAAGACTGCCTCGCATCCGGTATGAACGATTACATCACCAAACCGTATAACCGTAGCGAGCTCAAAGCCGCTATTGAGCGCTGGGCGCCTGATTCTCCAGTTGGGCCAGAACCGACCTGAGCTCGTCACGAAGCGCCACCAGGCGATCGGGGGCGACACCGGTACTGCACAGAAGTCGGGCAGGAATTGACCTCGCCTGCTCACGCAGGGCGAGGCCAGCGGCAGTGGCGGCCACGGTCACTACCCGCTCATCCTCCACGCTTCGCTGCCGACTGACCAGACCACGCTCCTCAAGGCGCTTCAACAGCGGCGTGAGCGTGCCCGAGTCCAGCCGCAGGCGTTCGCCCAGTCGGGATACGCGCACACTCTCGTCAACGGCGGCGGCTTCCCATAACACCAGCATCACCAGATACTGAGGGTAGGTCAGTCCCAGTTCAGTCAGCAACGGCCGGTAACGGGCCGTCACCGCCCGATTCGCGGCATAAAGCGCAAAACAAAGCTGGTTATCCAGGGCCAGGGTATCGTCCGCATTACCCATCAGTCACAGCAGCTTTTCGATATCGGCGCGGATGGCCTCAGGTTTGGCGGTGGGTGGATAACGACGGATCACCTTGCCCTCCCGATTTACCAGGAACTTGGTGAAGTTCCATTTCACTTTTTCGGATCCCATCACGCCCCTTGCCTCGCTTTTGAGAAAACGATACAGCGGGTGAGTGCCGGGGCCATTCACCTCAATCTTGGCGAACATGGGGAAGTCCACGCCATAGTTGAGGCTGCAGAACTGGCTGATCGCATCATCGTCCGCGGGATCCTGGTTCATGAACTGATTGCACGGAAAGCCCAGCACGGCCAGCCCCTTGTCGCTGAGATCACGGTACATCGACTGCAGGCCCTCAAACTGCGGAGTAAATCCGCATTTACTCGCGGTATTGACGATGAGCAGGACTTTGCCCTGATACTCCGCCATGTCATGTTCGTTGCCCTTGATGTCCTGAACCTTGAAATCGTAAATACTGTCGGCCATGCCCTGCTCCTTATGTTTTCTGCAATTATATTGCGCACAATACATTATTCGGCAACCGATGTCTTATTTACTGCACGAATCTACAGACGGTATGAACTTATCGCCTTAAATCTCCATGATTTAGCCACAATTCATCACAATTGACCTGTTGCCGGGCGGTCATGCTCCGCTAGAATACAGGCTTGTCTTTTGATTTTACTGATATCAGGTTAAGGAAACCGGAGTCCTATGCAGAATTACTACAAGTCCGCCAAGCTGGATAACGTGTGCTATGAAATACGGGGCGTGGTTCTGCGTGAGGCGCGTCGCCTCGAAGAAGAGGGACACCGGGTACTGAAACTCAACATCGGCAATCCCGCGGCGTTTGAACTGGACGTTCCCGAGGAAATCCAGCAGGACGTCATCTACAACATGCCTCTGGCCCAGGGCTATGTGGAGTCCAAAGGCCTGTTCTCCGCCCGCAAGGCAGTCATGCACTACTGCCAGAAAAGAGGCATCGACAAGGTCGATATTGACGACATCTTTCTTGGAAATGGCGTCAGCGAGCTGATCGTCATGTCCATGCAAGCCATGCTCAACACCGGTGACGAAGTGCTGATCCCCGCCCCGGATTACCCATTGTGGACGGCGGCGGTTACCCTCTCCAGCGGCAAGCCGGTGCATTATCACTGCGACGAAAAGCAGGACTGGTTCCCGGACATTGACGATATCCGCAAGAAAATAACCAAGCGGACCCGCGCCATTGTTCTGATCAATCCCAACAATCCCACCGGTGCCGTGTATTCCCGCGAGCTGCTGGAACAGGTTATCGAACTGGCGCGCCAGCACAACCTGATCATCCTCTCGGACGAAATCTACGACAAGATCCTGTACGACGGAACCGAACACGTATCCACAGCCTCCCTGGCCGATGACGTGCTTTTCTTCACCTACAATGGGTTGTCGAAGAACTACCGGGCTGCCGGCTACCGTTCCGGCTGGATGATCATCAGCGGCGCCAAGCATCGCGCCCGGGACCTGATCGAAGGCATCGAGATGCTATCCAACATGCGGCTGTGCGCCAACGTGCCTGCCCAGCTCGCCATTCAGACCGCCCTTGGCGGTTATCAGTCCATTGACGATCTCGTTGCCCCGGGCGGACGCCTGTACGAGCAACGGGAAACCGCCTGGCAACTGCTCAATGACATCCCGGGCGTCAGCTGCGTGAAACCGAAAGGCGCGCTCTACCTGTTCCCGAAACTCGATCCCAAGCGCTTCCCCATCATGAACGATGAAAAGCTGGTACTCGACCTGCTGTTGCAGGAAAGGATTCTGCTGGTCCAGGGCTCCGCTTTCAATATTGATGACAAACAGCACTTGCGGGTGGTGTTCCTGCCGAGGGTCGACACCCTTGAGGACTCCATGACGCGCCTCGCCCATTTCCTGTCCACCTATCAGCAATAATCGGTGCAGCATATGGCTGACATACACGTAGAGGAATTTTTTAAAGACGCCGCCATCGCCCTGGTCCAGCTATACAGCGCCTTTCCCAGACGCATTAACCTGTTTGTGGAAGACATTGCCGGCCCGGATGAACCGGACGAGTTCGGCCTGCACAGCAAACGCCACATGGCGTGCTTTGGCGCCCTGCTCTGGCTCGAAGAGGAGGGACTGCTTCGCTACGTGGATACCATTCGCCAGGAGGCGCTGGACCAGGCTGTTCTCACCCAGAAAGCCTTTGTTCGCCTAAGCACCCCTGCCAGCGCCGGACTACTGGCACGCCTGGAGAATCTGGCGCCCCGGGATCAGGATCAACTGCCCGAGTCCGTCAGACAGGATCTTTCGACACATATCCACCTTATCCGCAATGCCCTGCGAAGCGGCAGCTCGGCCACCATCAGCCAGGTGATGCAAGGCGCGTTCTTTGGCGGAACTTCCGCGCTGGCCAGCGATCATTAAATCCGCGTAAACCTATTGAACCCGGGCTGGTCGCCCAAATATAAACAGGCGGAAACCTGTCGCCTTTGTGGATAACGAGAGAACCAAGGAACCGATCATGCGCATTCTGTTGTTTCTGGCCACCAACCTGGCGGTCATTATTGTCGCCAGCATCACCCTGCGCCTGCTTGGCGTGGACAGCTACCTCGCCCAGAACGGGATCCAGTACGGCTCCCTGCTCGCCTTTGCGGCCGTATTCGGCTTCGCCGGCGCCATTGTATCCCTGCTGATCTCCAAACCGATGGCCAAATGGAGCACCAAAGCCAAGGTCATCGATTCACCCCGCACACCCGCGGAGCGCTGGCTGGTGGACACCGTCAGGGAACTGGCAAAAAACGCTGGCATCGGCATGCCGGAAGTCGCTATTTTCCCCGCATCCCAGTCCAACGCATTCGCCACGGGCTGGAATAAAAACGATTCACTGGTGGCGGTCAGCGAGGGCCTGCTTCATCGTTTCAACAAGGACGAAATCCGCGCCGTTCTGGGTCATGAGATCGGCCACGTCGCCAACGGAGACATGGTGACCCTGGCGCTGATTCAGGGCGTCGTGAACACTTTCGTCATCTTCGCTTCCCGGGTCATCGGCTCTTTTGTCGACCGGGTGGTATTCAAGAACGAGAGCGGCCATGGCATCGGCTTTTTCGTGGTCAGTATTGCGGCGGAAATAGTCCTCGGCATTTTGGCAAGCACCATTGTCTTCTGGTTCTCGCGGCGTCGGGAGTTTCGGGCTGACATTGCCGGCGCTCAACTGGCGGGCCGCAGCGCCATGATCAGCGCACTGGCAAGGTTGAAACAGGAAAGCGAGGTACCGGACCAGATGCCGGATTCATTGCAGGCGTTTGGCATCAACCGGGGCGCCCGAGGCGGTCTGAGCGCCCTGTTTATGACACATCCGCCGCTCGAAACCCGCATTGAAGCCCTTCAGAGTGCAAACATCTGATCAGATTTTCAACTTGAACCCCAGGGCACGGAAGGTGTCCTGGAGGGACTTACTGGTGCCCTTGAGCTGAATCTTCACACTGGAAAATTCCCGCCGCACGGGGTAGTTCTTGCGCAACCGGTCGAAGGCGTTGCCACGCTCCTCTGCCGGCAACGCCATGGTCAACCGGAGGCGCGCGTCGTCCTTGCGAGGATCGTAGCAAGAGCGCATGGCAATATTGCCGGCGTCCATTTCCTCCGCCGCACTCGTGAAAGACAACTTGCTTAGCGCCGATTCCGGCAAAAACTGACCCGCCTGTTTGCGCACTGGCAAACCCAGGAACCGGCAAAGAGACTGATAGATCATCTCAGTCCCCTGAACCTTGCCTTCAAGGCTGTATCCGGCGATATGAGGCGTACCCAGCCAGATACCGTCCAGCAGTTGCGGATTGATCTTCGGCTCCTGCTCCCACACATCCAACACAACAGTGGGTGCGTTGGCGGCATCCAGGCGTTCCTGAAGTGCGACTGAGTCAATCACTTCGCCCCGGCTGGTATTAATAAGCAATTGACCGGCACTGAGCTGGTCAAGCCTGGCCTGATCCATCATGTGGAACGTAGCGTGGGGACCTTCCCTGGTAAGTGGCGTGTGCAGGGTAATGACATCGCATTTCAGTGCCTCGTCCAGACTGCAAAAGCCCTCTTCCCCGCCCTCTTCCTGTTCCGCCCTTGGCGGATCGCACAGGCGCACGGTGAAGTCCAGCTTTTCCAGCTTGCGCGCCAGTTCACTGCCCACGTTACCGGCGCCCACAATACCAACGCTCAGCGTTTCCCAGTCCTCCAGCCCCTGTTTTTCGGCGTACAGTGAAAGCACGGACAACACGTATTCAGCCACACTGTTGGCATTACATCCGGGCGCTGCGGAAAACGCGATGCCACGGGAGTTCAGCCAGGCCAGGTCAACATGGTCGGTCCCGATGGTTGAGGTGCCGACATAGCGAACCCTGCTGTCCTTCAACAGCGCCTCGTTAACCCGGGTTACCGAACGTACCAGCAGGATGTCAGCATCATTCACATCCCCGGGGGACAGGGTACGCCCCGATACCCGGCGAATATCACCGATATCACCAAAGAACGAATCCAGTAGGGGAATGTTTTCGTCAGCTACGATCAACATGGTCTGGTCTTCCGGCCTCTTTAGTTCCTGCGCTGTCGCTGGGGGCGCCCGCCCTGATTGCGCCCACCCTGCCCACGATTACCCTGGGGACGACGTCCGCCACGCTTTCTGGTAATCGGTGAATTGGGCATGGCCTCGCTCAGCTCTTCATCCGGCACAGTGGTTTTGAGTTTCTGGCTGATATAGCTTTCGATCGCCGGCAGCGAGAAAGCATCATCCTCACTGGCAAAACTGACCGATACGCCGGTCTTACCGGCACGGCCGGTTCGGCCGATACGGTGCACGTAATCCTCGGCGTTCTCGGGGAGATTGTAGTTAAAAACATGGGTCACGCCGTTGACGTGTATTCCCCGTCCGGCCACATCGGTCGCCACCAATACCTGGATGTCGCCCTTCTTGAACTGTTCCAGCGTTTTCAGGCGCTTGTTCTGGGCAATTTCCCCGGACATCAAGGCCACCTTGACCCCCTGGTTACGCAGATCCTCATCCAGATCCCGGCACTGGTCACGACGGTTGGCAAAGACAAGGGCCTTCTCCACCTCCGGTCGTTTCAGGTAGTTCACCAATACCGGCAACTTTTCGTCCTCGCCAACCAGGTAAACCGTCTGCTCTACCCGCTCTGCGGTTTTCTGCTCGGGCTCGATTTCCACAAACTCGGCATTGCTGGTCCACATGGACGCCAGGTTGAGTACGTCCTGGTTAAAGGTAGCGCTGAATAACAACGTCTGACGCCCTTCCTTGGGCGTGCATTTGCGAATGATGCGCTTGACGTCAGGTATAAACCCCATGTCCAGCATACGGTCCGCTTCATCCAGGATCAGGATATCAAGCTGGTCCAGGAACACGTCCTGGGACCCCAGGAAATCGATCAGACGCCCCGGTGTCGCCACCAGAATATCGACGATTTCGTTTTGCAGCTGATCCCGCTGTTTATCGTAGTTCATGCCGCCAACGACCGTCACCACGTTGTGCCCGGTGTAACCACACAATTGTTCCGCATCCTTGGCGATCTGCATGGCCAGCTCGCGGGTGGGCGCCAGAGCCAGCACACGTGGCTCTGAAGCAAAACGGTCCTTCGGCGGGACCGGCGTTTCCAGCAGGCTCTGGATGGCGGTGATCAGGAACGCAGCGGTCTTGCCGGTGCCGGTCTGTGCCTGACCGATCAGATCCTGGCACGCCAGGGTGAACGGCAGGGTTTCGGCCTGAATCGGGGTGCAGTGCTCAAAACCAATGTCGGTGATGGCATCCAGCAGGCGCTGATCCAGATTAAGATCCTTGAACAGCGTCTTGCCGGTATCGTTTGGGTCAGATGTCATAGATATTCAGTCTTCCTTTATGTTTGTAGTGAAACTCAGGGGACCCAGGCGCCGGGACTCTTCCTGCCAGGCGTGCTCAAAGGTGTCTCCGGTTCCATAAAATGACCTGAGCGTGTCAAAAAATGCGCGGGCGCGTGCCGGCATTCCATGCTCCAGGTAACTATTGGCCTGCGCCCTTACCTTGCGGCGAAAGCCTGCCTCATCTGCTGCCCCGTCTCCGGAGAGATTGTCCACACTGATATGAAAGCGGGCCCCCGCAGCCACGGAAAAAAGCCACTCAAGAGCCTGAGGTTTGACCTCGACCTGCTCGAATGCCTGCTGCTGTGCCGTTGAACGGCCGTCGGGGCAGTACCAGTATCCGTAATCCCTGAGAGTCCGGCGATATTCGCCGGCGATGCACCAGTGACTGATCTCATGCAAGGCGCTTGCATAATAGCCGTGAGCGAAAATAATCTGTGCAACGCCGCCGGCCTCCGAAGCAGGCAGGTATTCAGGTTCATCACTGCCCCTGACCAGGACCGTCCGGTGATTTTCCCGGAACAGGTCATTGAACAGCATGATAAGATCGTCTGGATTGTGATTCATTGGGTCGCTATTGTGCGACTTTAAACCCTTCAATACCAGAGGGAACTTTAGGGTGGCAGGTTTGTCCATTGCAACCTGAAGCTTGCCATTCCCGGGTTATAATCCCGTAGTGACGATACTTAAAATCACCAGCCAGGATCCCGAAGCCTCTATGACCGAGTTTGCTTTAACCACCGGCCGCCTCCGCATCACCATGCCGGCCCGACGTGGCGCCATGGCACTGCTTCTCCTGCTGTTCTCGGCCGCTGCCTGGGGATTGGGCAATTCGGGCAATTCCCTGTTCGGAAACAACGGCGATTTTCTGCCCGTCGATGAGGCACTTCCGTTCAGCTACCTCACCGACACCGACAGCGTGGTGCTGTCCTGGGACGTGGCGCCGGAACACTACCTCTACAAGACCCGGGTGTCCGTTGAATCGGTGACCGAGGGGGTCACCCTGGGGGAGCCGCAGTTCTCACTACAGGGAACCACCACCGAGGACGAGTTCTTTGGAGAGGTAACGGTTTTCTACGAGCCGGTCGAAGCGCGCGTGCCTGTGTCTCTGCCAGAAGGTATCAGGGAAGCAGAGTTTCGGGTGACCTACCAGGGCTGCGCTGAAGCCGGTCTGTGTTACCCGCCGCAAACCCGGGACGTTCTGTATTACGCTGGTAGCGGAGGTAATACCAACACTGGCAGCACCAACACGGATTCCGGTGCCAATAGCAATGCCGGCAGCTCGGCAGGCGTCAACACCAATTCGGCCACCGGCCTGGCAGGCTTCCTCTCGGAACAGTCCACCCTCGCCATCGCCGCGGTTTTCCTCCTGCTGGGCCTTGGGCTGACCTTTACCCCCTGCGTACTGCCCATGGTTCCGATCATTTCGTCCCTGGTTTCCGGCCGCAACACCCGCACCACGGGCCACGCCCTGATGCTGTCCGGAAGCTACGTGCTGGGCATGGCGCTCACCTACGCTGCTGCCGGGGTGATCACCGGGCTTCTCGGCGCCAGCTTCAACCTGCAGGCGCAACTGCAATCCCCCTGGGTTCTCGGGGTGTTCGCAACCCTGTTCGTGGTCTTTGCCCTGTCCATGTTCAACCTGTTCGAGATCCAGCTGCCCCGCTTTATCCGGGAACCACTTAACGACGCCAGCCACCGCCTGACCGGTACGCGCGTGTTCAGTATTTTCGGCATCGGCGCACTATCAGCACTGATTGTATCCCCCTGCGTATCCGCGCCGCTGGCCGGCAGCCTGCTCTATATCAGCACAACCCAGGACGCGTTGATGGGTGGCATTGCCCTGTTTTCCCTCGGCCTGGGCATGGGAATCCCCCTGATCCTGGTGGCCGTCGGTGGTCGCAAACTGCTGCCGGCGACCGGTCCGTGGATGAACGTGGTCAAAGCCTTTTACGGTGTCATGCTGATGGCGGTCGCGATCTGGCTGGTCGAACGCCTGGTTCCGGCATGGGCAGCCTTGACGCTGTGGGGCCTACTGGTTGCCATCACCGGTGTCCAGCTCGGCGCGTTTGACGCCGCCAGGGCTGGCTGGGAGAGAACCCGCAAGGGTCTGGGACTGGTCATGTTCGCCTATGGCCTGGCGCTGCTCGCCGGCGCCGTTGGCGGTGCACAGGATCCGCTGAACCCACTGGCACCCTACACCGCAACAGCCGACAGCGGTGCCGGCATTTCCCGGGAGCATGCGGGTTTCAGACGGGTGGAGACCCCGGAAGAAATCAAGTCGCTGATCACAGCGGCTAGCCAGCAGCAACGGCCGGTCATGCTCGACTTCTATGCCGACTGGTGCATATCGTGCAAAGTCATGGAACGCAATGTCTTCAGTGATCCGTCAGTTATCCAGGCGCTCGCACCCTATACGCTCCTGCAAATTGACATGACCGATAACACCCCGGCTCAGCAGGCCTTCCTGGAGGAACTGGGACTTTTCGGGCCGCCGGCTATCCTGTTCTACCGGAGCGATGGCCGCGAACTGTCGTCAGAAACCCGGGTACTGGGTGAAATGGACAGGGACGAGTTCCTGGCGCACCTCAACTCCCTCGACGTATGAAGAAGAAGAACTCGTTTCCGCTCTCTTCACTGTGCACCAGTTGATGGTCGAGAAACTGGCAAAATCGGGGAATGTCCCGGGTGGTGGACGGGTCGGTCGCCACGACCTTGAGAACTCCACCCACCGGCACATCGTGAATCCGGTTGTGGAGCATCATCACCGGTTCCGGACAATACAGCCCCCGTGCATCCAGCTCGCCATCAAACGTTATCTCATGCAAGGCTGCTTCTCCGTCGGTTGATTCAATGTATTTCTGAAAATACGTGCTAAATTATTGTTTATAACAGTCAAAATGTTAAGAGGTAAGCCATGATCCGGGTATTGATTGAACGTCATATCGCAGAGACTCTTGAATCCGCCTATGAGGAACGGTCCCGCAAAGTGCTGCAGCAGGCTGTCGCCGCCCCTGGTTTCATATCCGGTGAGACCCTGGTGGATGCCCATGATCCCAACCATCGGCTGACGCTGTCCAACTGGCGGTCGGAGGCGGAATGGGATCGGTGGTACCGCTCCGAGGAACGGAAAGCCCTGATGGCCGAACTGGTCCCCATGATGGATCAGGACGAGGCCATCACGGTGCTCCACCAGAGCTGACCCGGTTTTGCCGCTACATCACCCGCTCCAGGAAGCAGGTGATTTCTTCACGGTCGTGGTAAAGATGACGAGCCCTGAGCCGGAACGTCATCTCCGAGTCCGCCAGACCACTCTCAAGAATATCGCGGCAGATCAGCCATTCCTCATACCGCTTTTTCATCGGCAGTTTGAGGTTGAATATGGTGTAACGGCATAGCCCGTTCTTCAGCCAGTCGACCGCCAGCTTCGAGGTCCGGCGTGGATGATCGACGATGTCACAGACCATCCAGTCAACACCGCGCCGGGGTTTCCAGGCATACCCGTCCGCTTCTACATGCTCAACCTGCCCCGATGCCATCAGGTCGGTGTTCATTGGGCCGTTATCCACCGCAGCCACCATCATACCCTGCCGGACCAGCTGCCAGGTCCAGCCACCGGGCGCAGCGCCAAGGTCCACTGCACGCTTGCCGCCCCCAAGATAATCGAGAACCTGTTCCGGTGGCAGGAAGACTTTCCAGGCTTCTTCGAGCTTCAGCGCCGATCGACTCGGCGCCGATGCCGGTAGGCGGAGCCGGGGAATGCCGCCGACATAACGGGCCCGGTTGCCGCTGGGACTGAGACCGATCACGGCCTGCTCAAACCCCGGCAGCAGAATATCGAGCCTTGCGGGCGCCTCGGCGTCCGGATCCGGTTTCATCAGGCCGGCCCCCCGTAGCCCCCGGGAAAGCGGAGCTACCCACTTCCTGGAGAAATTCCCAAGGTCACGGTCGGCGTTATCCTCCGGCACCCGCACCTCTACCCTGGCGCAGTTCGGAAATCCTCCAGGCAGGGCCTGCAAACCCTCAATCACCGCGCCAACGCGGTCCGCAGCGGGCAATGCCAGCTCCGCCAGCCCGACCATCCAGTCCCTGACGAAGACCATATCCTCCAGATTCAGCCGGCGGAGCAGTTCGTCGGCGCCTTCCGGCCCGGTAAGGAAGAAAAACAGGTAACCATGTTTGCCACGAGGCTCAAAATAGCCAAAAACACCCACGGCAGCGGCTGCATCGGTCATTTCGCGGCCTGCTTCTGTTTCAAAGCCAGGGCGGCAAAACAGGATCATGTGTTCCATGGAGCACCTTTATCGGGATTCCCACCACAGGAAATCCTTGAGAATTTGAAACTGTTTAACAGTGAACCAGATCGGCAATCGATAAACTGGCAGACTACTTCCCGGCAGGAATTCACAAATGCTGCTTTACCTGCGTACCTTCATCACGCTGACGGCCCTGGTTCTGGCGGGCACGGCTCCGGCGCTGACCGCCCACCCCGGGAGTCCCTGCCCGATCCTGGATGCCAGCCAACCCCAACAGCGGCAAGTGCTGATGAGCCATGTGTGTTTCCATGCAGCGGCCCCGGATGACCCCGCGCACCTGGCAAACACGCCTGCCGAACTGCCGGAATCCATCGAGTGGCAGGATGCCGGCGGCCATGACCTGGTGTTCAGCCACACAGATTCGGTGTACTGGGTCCATTTACACCTGACCAACTCCGGAAACAAACGGGGATTGTGGTACCTGAAACTCAATTATCCGCTCCTGGATGACGTCACTTTCTGGCAGGACGGCGATTCCACATCCACTACCATGGCCACTGGTGACCAACGCCCGTTTCTGTCGCGGGGCATAGATTACCGGTATTTTCTCCTTCCCGTCACCCTGGACTCCGGTGAAAACCAGAGCATTACCCTCAGAATACGGAGCAGCGGCGCCCTGAACGTGCCACTGTCCCTTGAAACTCCGGGGACCGTTATTGCCGAGAGCAACCACCTTACCCTGACTCATGGACTGTTCTACGGTGCGCTTCTGGTCTTCGCAGTGTTCAACCTGCTGCTGTTCTTCAGTTCGGGGACGGTCTACTACTTTCATAACGCCTTTTACATGGCGTCCATGGGCCTGTTCCTGTTTGCCATGGGCGGCTTTGCCAATCAGTATTTCTGGCCAGACAGCACCGGCTTCGCCAATACCTCCATTCCGTTGCTCATTGCGCTGTGTGCTCTGGCAATGACGCTGTTCGGACGTTCCTTCCTGGAAATTGAACCTGACACCCTTTCAGCAAGCACCTTGCGTGCCCTGGCCTGGTCATCCGTCGGGCTTCTGATCATTACCTTCCTGCTGCCCTACAACAAATCAATCCTGTTCAACACATTTCTGGTGCTGACGGTGATTGCCAGCCTGTTTGTCATCGGCATCCTGAGGTGGCGGCAAGGCTACGGGCCCGCCTTATGGTACGTGATGGCCTGGTCGGTCATGCTGGTAGGCGCTCTCATCTACGCCCTGGCGGCATTCGGCTATCTGACGGATTTCCTGGCCCGCGAGTTTTTCATGCTGACGGCCATCGGGGCTCAGGTCATCCTGCTGAACTACGCCCTGGTGCAGCGCTGGCGATTGCTCAACCAGAAATTGCTCAATGTGGAACACAATGCTCGCGCTGAGCTGGAAACGAAGGTCCATGAACGCACCGCCCAATTACGCAACACCATGGGAGAGCTGGAGAGGGCCAATCGAAAACTCGCGACCATGAGCCTTAATGACGCATTAACAGGGCTTTACAACCGGAGGCACCTCGACAACATGCTTCCCGAACTGTGTGCCGAAGCCCGCAGGACTGGCCACCCTCTGACCCTGGCCCTGATCGATGCCGACCACTTCAAGGACGTTAACGATACCTGGGGCCATGGTTTCGGGGATCAGTGCCTGCAACGCATTGCCGACATCCTCAGCCGGCACGTCAAGCGCCCCAGGGATGTTGCCATCCGCTTTGGTGGCGAGGAATTCGCGCTGCTCCTGCCCGGAACCGACCAGGAAGGCGCGTATCGGGTATGCCAGCGCATTCTGGAGGACATGCGGAACACAGCGATCCCGGCGGATGACGGCACCAACGTCACCATCACACTCAGCGCTGGCGTTGCCCTACTGGCTCCCGATGAAAATGAGCAAACACTGTTTCAACGGGCCGATGAGGCGCTGTATCAGGCCAAGGCATCTGGAAGGGACCAAATTGCAACCGTGACGGTGCCAGTCGTTGACTAGTGTCCCGTCTGGCGACTCATAAATGCGGCCGCTGATCTCGCCGCCTGCTGAATCAGGCCAATCTGGGTTTCCGGCTGCCTGGCTAAGGGCTGAAAGTCATGGTTTCCACCCTCGAGCCAAACCAGTTCAGGCTCTGCAAGCATTGCCAGACGCTCATTCACTTCATCAGGCTTGCCAAAAGGATCGCGGGTGCCCTGAATAATAAGGACCGGGCACCAGAAATCCGGAAAGTGATCGGTCCGCCAGCGGTCCTTACCTGGCGGATGAAACGGGTAGCCAAAACACAGAACGCCCCTGAACCGTCGCTTCAGGCGGGGATCGGCGGCCAGCAGGCTCGCCATCCGCCCTCCCATGGATTTACCGCCGATGAACAGCGGCCGTCCGGCCAGCGATCCCTCGATAATTTCCGCAATCAACTGTTCGAGCTGCGCCAGCAATGCCGGTTGTCTCTCGGGTGGACGCTTCCTGCCGTCCTCTCGACGCTTCGCCATATAGGAAAACTCAAACCGAACGGTGGTTACCCCCTCGTCAGCCAAGGATTCGGCAAGCATTTCCATAAAAGAGGAGTCCGCTGGCGCTCCGGCCCCATGTGCTAAAATCAGCACAGGTTCCTTTCCCGAGCATGAATGAGGGCCATTGGTCTTATAAACTTCCATCCAATTCACCTTGTAAGTCGAAGCTTCTATTATAGGGACCTGTAGCAACGAAAGCCCGGCAAAACCGATAAGCTCCCAGCATCAAAAAAGAATCCGTAGATGCTCTCTGCATGTTACTGATTCGGGCGCATTTGACGGGCATTGCGAGTTGATCTGAGTCATTGCAAAGCGCTAATGGTTTCTCCATACTTGCGCCCGCATATTTTCCCACTCTGAACCCATTGGTAAGGCTATGAGCACAGTAAATGCTAACCTGACATACAACTACAAGGTGGTGCGGCAATTCGCCATCATGACGTTGGTCTGGGGCATTGTTGGCATGGGCATGGGTGTGCTGATCGCATCCCAACTTGTCTGGCCATCGATGAACCTCGACTTTTCCTGGACCCATTTTGGTCGCCTGAGACCTCTTCACACAAACCTGGTTATCTTCGGGTTTGGTGGTTCAGCACTCTTTGCTACTTCCTACTATGTCGTGCAGCGCACCTGCCAGGCACGCCTGATTTCGGACGGGATGGCCGCCTTCACGTTCTGGGGCTGGCAGGCCATCATGGTCGCCGCCATCATTACCCTGCCAATGGGTCTTACCTCAACCAAGGAGTACGCCGAGCTGGAGTGGCCGATTGATATCGCCATTGCCCTGGTCTGGGTGACCTACGCACTGGTTTTCTTCGGCACCATTACCAAACGCAGCACGCCGCACATATACGTTGCCAACTGGTTCTATGGCGGCTTTATCCTGACCGTTGCGGTTCTGCATATCGGCAACAACCTCGCACTGCCAGCTACGGCGTTCAAGTCCTACTCCGCCTATGCCGGAGTAACCGACGCCATGATGCAGTGGTGGTACGGCCACAATGCCGTAGGCTTCTTCCTGACGGCCGGCTTCCTGGGCATGATGTACTACTTTGTTCCCAAGCAGGCCAACCGGCCGGTTTACTCCTATCGCCTGTCCATCGTCCACTTCTGGGCGCTGATTGCCACTTACGTGTGGGCCGGTGGCCACCACCTGCACTACAGCGCGCTGCCTGACTGGGCGCAGACTGCTGGTATGGTAATGTCCCTGATCCTGCTGGCTCCGTCCTGGGGCGGTATGATCAACGGCATGATGACGCTGTCCGGCGCGTGGCACAAACTGCGCACCGACCCGATTCTGCGCTTCCTGGTGGTGTCACTGTCGTTCTACGGCATGTCTACCTTTGAAGGCCCGATGATGGCTATCAAGACCGTCAACGCGCTTTCTCACAACACCGACTGGACCATCGGCCACGTACACTCCGGCGCACTGGGCTGGGTTGCCATGATCAGTATCGGCGCCATCTACCACCTGATTCCCAAGCTGTGGGGAGTGCCTGCCATGTACAGCACCAGCCTGATCAACGTGCACTTCTGGCTGGCAACCGTGGGCACCGTGCTCTACATCGTTGCGATGTGGGTAAACGGCATCATGCAGGGCCTGATGTGGCGCGCAGTGAACCAGGACGGCACCCTGACATACAGCTTTGTTGAAGCGCTTGAGGCTTCCTGGCCTGGCTACCTTGTCCGCTTTATCGGCGGCGTAATCTTCCTCTCCGGCATGCTGGTCATGGCTTACAACACCTACATGACCGTTCGCCAGAAAGATGCCGTCGCACAGGACAACGCGGCAGCTCAGCCGGCGTAACGGGAGACAATCAAGATGAAACACGAAATCGTAGAGAAAAACCTTGGCCTGATGATCGTGCTGATCATCCTCACCATCAGTGGCGGTTTCCTCGCCGAAGTGGTGCCGTTGTTTTTCAGCAAGCAAACCAATGAGCCGATCGAGGGCCTTGAGCCCCTGTCCGCGCTCGAACTGGAAGGTCGCGACATCTACATCCGCGAGGGCTGCCACGTGTGCCACACCCAACAGATCCGTCCCTTCCGGGCAGAAACCGAACGCTATGGCCACTACTCCGTGGCGGGCGAGTTCGTTTACGATCGCCCGTTCCTGTGGGGCTCCAAGCGCACCGGGCCAGATCTGGCCCGAGTCGGCGGCCGTTACTCCGATGCCTGGCAGCGCCAGCACCTGTACGATCCCCGCAGCGTTGTTCCCGAATCCAACATGCCGGCATTCCCTTGGCTGTTTGAGGATCGCGTGGACCATTCCGACACGGCAGCAAAGATGAAAACACTGCAGACACTGGGCGTGCCCTACACCGATGAGCAGATTGCCGAAGCATCTGCGGAAGTGGAAGGCAAGTTCGAAATCGAAGCGCTGGTGGCCTACCTGCAACAGCTGGGCACAGTGATTTCTGAGAAACGGTGATCCCGATGGATTTGAACGAGTTACGTGGTATTCACACCCTGCTTGTCATGGTGGCATTTCTGGGTATCGTCTGGTGGGCCTACAGCGCCCACCGCAAGAAACCGAACGACGAAGCGGCGCACCTGCCCTTCGACGATGACGAGGTGGAAAAGCGTACTCTTGAACAGGAAAAAACGGAGAAAAAGCAATGAGTACCTTCTGGAGCATCTGGATCAGTGTGATCGTGCTCGGTACTATTTTCGGATGCTGGTGGCTGCTGCTGGCAACTCGCAAGAGCCAGACCACCGACACCGAAACAGACCGGACGACAGGCCATTCCTTTGATGGCATCGAGGAGCTGGACAACCCACTGCCCAAGTGGTGGTTCTATCTCTTCATCGCAACTTGTGTCTTCTCTCTGGGTTACCTGGCGCTCTATCCTGGTCTGGGGAACTTTCAGGGCCTGCTGGGGTGGAGTTCCACCAACCAGTGGGAAGCGGAAGTTCAGCAAGCTGAGGCCCGTTATGGCGAACTGTATGCCAAGTACGGTGATACCCCGATTGTGGAGCTCGCCGACAATGATGACGCCATGAAAATGGGGCAGCGTCTGTTCGCCAACAATTGCGCGGTTTGTCACGGGTCCGCTGGCCGGGGATCCCTCGGCTTTCCCAACCTGACCGATGACGACTGGCTGCACGGTGGCGAGCCGGACAACATCCTGACCACCCTGCAGGAGGGACGCACCGGCAACATGCCTGCCAAGGGTATGATGCCCGGCATGACGTCCGAGCAGGTTGACCAGGTGGTCAACTACGTACTGTCATTCAGTGATCGTGCAAAGGACGCCGAGGCCGCTGAAGCCGGCGAGGAAGTCTTCGCCCAGGCCTGCTCCAGCTGTCATGGCAGCGACGCCAAGGGCAATTATGCGTTCGGTGCGCCCAACCTGACCGATGACACCTGGCTGTATGGCTCAACCTATGAGTGGATCAAGGAAACCGTGGTCAACGGTCGCCAGAACAAGATGCCCGCCCAGAGCGGTCGGCTCTCCGACGACCAGATCCAGATCCTGGCTGCTTACGTTTACAGCCTGTCCAACTGATTGCCTGGCCGGCCTCCGTGCCGGCCCGGTCTGCTCAACCCTGTGTCTGCCAACGCGGGCACAGGCTTGAGAAGACCCAAGCCCCTGAGGTTTCTCAGCGGCTAATTTTCATCGGGAGGTAGCGATGAGCAGTGAGATTCCGGTCAAACAGATTGACCCTTCCTCTGACCCCTCCGATAAAAATAACAAATCCGGAACCGTCGAGTTATACGCCAGTCGCAAGAAGATTTACGTCAAGGAAGTTAAAGGCTTCTTCCAGCGTATCCGTAATGTCAGCCTGCTGGTTCTGATGGGCATGTACTTCCTGTTCGTCTGGCTTACCCTGGATGGCCAGCCACTGATTCACTTCGATCTTCCCGCCAGGGAATTTCACCTCTACGGACTGACCTTCTACCCGAAAGATTTCTTTCTGTTGTCGGGTTTGCTGATCATCGCCGCTTTTGGTCTGTTCTTTATCACCACCCTGTTTGGTCGGGTGTGGTGTGGCTATACCTGCCCGCAAACCGTGTGGACTTTCATTTTCATGTGGGTGGAAGAACGCATTGAGGGCGGCAGAAACAAGCGAATGAAGCTGGACAAGTCACCCCGTTCCGCGGAAAAGGTGGTGAAAAAATCGCTGAAACACACGGCCTGGCTGTTGATTGCCCTGGCCACGGGCCTGACGTTTGTCGGCTACTTCTATCCCATCCGCGAACTGATCACCGATCTGTTTACCTTGCAGGCCAACGGCTGGGCGTATTTCTGGGTAGGCTTCTTCACCGTCGCAACCTACCTCAATGCCGGCTGGATGCGTGAGCAGGTTTGCCTGTATATGTGCCCCTACGCCCGCTTCCAGTCGGTGATGTTTGATCCGAACACCAGGGTGGTCTCTTACGATCCCAATCGCGGTGAACCCCGCGGCGGGCGCAAGAAAGGCGTGGAACCGGACGAACTCGGACTCGGGGACTGCATCGACTGCGGCCAGTGTGTCCAGGTCTGTCCCACGGGTATCGATATTCGGGACGGCCTGCAATACGAGTGCATTGGTTGCGCGCTGTGCATCGATGCCTGCGACGAAATCATGGATAAAATGGACTACCCCAGGGGGCTGATTCGCTACACCACCGAGAACGAGCTTGAGGGCAAGCCCTCCAAGCTCATGCGCCCACGCACCTTCGGTTATGGCGCGGTGCTGGCATTAATGATCGGCGCCATTGTGTTTGTCCTGGCGACCCGGGTGCCGGCAGAGCTGGACGTCCTCAAGGACCGCGGCGCGCCGTTCGGTTTCAACGGCCAGGGGCGAGTCGAGAATTCATACACCCTCAAAATCGCCAATATGACGGAGGTACCGCAAACCTTCGAAATCTCCGTTTCCGGCATGGAGGGTATCCAACTATTAACAGATACCAGCGTAACGGTCGACAGCGGCGAAAACCGGGCACTGCCGACGGTCGTTGATGTAGATCCCGACGTTATTTCACAGAGCAACAACGTCATCCGGTTCCGTATCACGTCGGAAACCGATGAATCTCTGATTATCGAAACTGAAAGCCGATTTATCGGTCCTAACCGCTAGCATTCCAGCTACCCGTTAGAGACTTCCAAGAGAGACAATGAGTTATGACTGAAGACACTGTTAAACCCTGGTATCGCCAGCCGTGGTTCTGGTTCCTGACGATCTTTCCGTTGGCGTCCATCACCTATTGTGCCATTGCCATCACCATCGCCATGAACTCCGAAAATGCCATGGTGACCGATGACTATTCCAAAGAAGGTCGCGGTATCAACATGGAAATTGCCCGTGACCAGAAAGCCAGGGATATGGGCCTGCAGGCGGAATTTTCATTCGCGGAACGTGATATTAAACTGTCCCTGACAGGCAATGAACAGCGGGATTACCCATACCTGATCCTCAACCTGTTCCACCCGACCATCGCCGAGAAAGATCAGACTGTCCAGTTCACCCGCACCGGCGAGTCCACTTATCGCGCCACCCTGAACCAGAACGTCAAGGGTCGCTGGTACTTTGATCTGCGGGGGCCAGACAACGACTGGCGCCTGAAAGGGGAAACCTCCCTGCCTTCGGATAAAGCCATTCACATTGGCGCGGCAAACCGCTGATCCGTGTGAACCCCCTGCCCTGTTTCCACTGCGGCGAAGCAGCTGACGGATCGCCGCCCATCACTCTTGAGCTTGATGGCGAGCCCCGTCACTTCTGTTGCCGGGGCTGCAAGGCTGTGTGTGAGACCATCCGTTCGGAAGGACTGACCGGTTTTTACCAATACCGGACCGAACCCGCCGCCACACCGAAACAACTCACCAGTAACGAACTGGACCGGATCCGGGAAGTGGACCACCCACTGGTTCAATCAGCCTTCGTGTCCGCCACCAAAGGCGGTCAGGAAGCCCAACTGCTGATAGAGGGCATCACCTGCGCCGCCTGCATCTGGCTGCTGGAAAACCACATGGCCAAACAACCCGGGGTGCTGTCATTTTCCGTGAACCACACCACCCAGCGAGCGCGGCTGGTCTGGTCTGCTGAACAGGCGAAACTGAGCGACCTGCTTGTCGCGATCCACGAACTGGGCTACCGGGCCCGGCCCTACCAGGCGGACGAGGCCGAGCAGGCTCTCAAGGCGGAGCACCGCTCCATGCTGATTCGGCTCGCGGTTGCGGGTATCGGCACCATGCAGAGCATGATGCTGGCATTCCCCCTGTATTTCGAGATGATCAACGACCTGTCTCCGGATTTCATTTCTTTTTTTCGCTGGTTCAGCCTACTGGTTGCCACGCCGGTGGTATTGTTCAGCGCCCGGCCCTTTTTCCGCAACGCCCGCAGAGACTTGCGTAGCCGGCACCTGACCATGGATGTACCCGTCGCCATTGCCATTGGCCTGGCCTACGCCGCCAGCGCCTGGGTCACCGTCATGGGTGGTGACGAAGTCTATTTCGAATCGGTGTGTATGTTTACCTTTTTCCTGTTGCTGGGCCGCTACATCGAGATGCAGGCCCGATACCGGGCAGGACTCACCGGTAATGCCCTGGCTGGCTTCCAGCCCGACGTCGCTACCCGTGTCAGTGGTGATACCACCGCCATTGTTGCCACCCATGAACTGCGAACCGGAGATACCATCCGGGTGCGTCCCGGCGAAACGCTACCGGTGGACGGTCGCATCATCAGCGGTCATTCCACACTGAATGAAGCCGCCCTTACCGGTGAATACCTGCCGGAAACCCGCCAGCCTGGCGATACTGTGCATGCCGGCAGCGTTAACGGGGAGAACCCGCTGGACATCGAAGTTGCCAGCGCCGGCGCCCAGACCCGGCTCTCAGGCATTCTGCGCATTCTCGACCGCGTGCAGGCAGAGAAACCGCCGGTGGCGCGGATGGCCGATCGCATCGCCGGCACCTTTGTCAGCCGGGTACTGATCCTGACGCCGCTGGTCTGGATCGGCTGGTGGCTGGCCGGGGCCGACAATGCGTTTGATATTACCCTGTCGGTATTGGTGGTCACCTGCCCCTGTGCGCTGTCGCTGGCAACCCCGACGGCCATCACCTCGGCCACGGTCAGGCTACGCCGGCTGGGGTTCCTGCCTACCCGGGGCCACACCCTCGAATCCCTCAATGACATAGACACCGTTATTTTCGACAAGACCGGCACCCTCACCCGTGGTGAACTCAGCCTGATCGAGACACGGGTAACCGGTTCCCTGGATGAATCAACCTGCATCAGTCTCGCCACTGGCCTGGAAAAACATTCCGAGCACCCCATTGCCCGGGTATTCCAGCCGTTCGCCGGCGCTTCCGTATCCGCCGTCACCAACCACCTGGGTGGCGGGTTGTCCGGCATCCATAATGGCAAACCGGTCTATATCGGCCACAGTGAGTTTGTCAGGCAGCATACCCGGGCCACGCAACCATCCGTGCCGACCGGTCAGGGAATCGATATCTGGCTGGCTACCGATGATCAGTGGCTGGCCTGCTTTACGCTGGACGACCAGCCCCGGCCTGACGCAAGGACCACCATCGCCAGACTGAAGTCTTCGGGCATCCACACACTTCTACTCAGTGGTGACCGGTCGGGACACGTGGCGCAGATCGCCCAACAGGTGGGTGTTGATGAAGCCATTGGTCAGGCCACGCCGGAACAGAAGCTGGAAACGTTACAGAAGCTTGTAGCCCAGGGCCGCAAGGTGATGATGGTAGGCGACGGATTGAACGATCTGCCTTCCATGGCTGGAGCGGGAATTTCTGTGGCCATGGGCAACGCCGCTGATCTGACGCAACTCAAGGCGGACGCCGTACTGCTCAATGGCCAGTTGATGCAACTGACCGAGGCCATGAACACCAGTCGCCTGACTCGCAGGATTATTCGTCAGAACCTGGGCTGGGCGCTGGTATACAATGTGCTGGCACTACCGCTGGCAGCGGCGGGAATGGTGCCGCCCTGGCTTGCTGCCATTGGCATGTCACTGAGCTCCCTGGTGGTGGTGCTGAACGCCCTGAGACTTGGCCGGACCGCGCCTGACAGCCATCAATCGGAGCATGCGGTTGGCGTCCCGACAACGTCCTGATACCGTAGTCAGACTACCCGGTTACCTTGAGGTTTCACCGTGCAAATAGTAATGATTCTGGTCCCCGTCATGCTGATCCTGGTGGCGCTGGGGATCGTCCTGTTCTCCTGGGCCGTCAAGAATGGCCAGTACGATGACCTGGACGGCCCGGCACACCGGATCCTGTACGATGACGACAAGGATATGATCCCGGATGACGCCAGGCAGGCCAGTGAACGGAAGGTTGCTGACACGGACAAGGCCGAAGACGAGAAAAAAGACCGTTGATGAGCGAAGGCCTGTATCTGAGTTACCCCAGCGCCTTTCTGATCGGCTTGCTGGGCAGCACCCATTGCCTGGGTATGTGTGGCGGCATCAGCGCATCGCTGTCCATGGCCCTGCCGGTCGGCAAGGGCTTTCGCATACGTCAGACCTTGATGTTACTGGCCTTCAATGGCGGGCGTATTGCCAGCTATACGATGATCGCAGCCCTGGTTGCACTGCTGAGCACCAGCGCCGCCGCGCAATGGGCCCAGCTCGCGCCGGTACTGAGAACCATCGCCGGCGTCCTGTTGATTCTGATGGGCCTGTCCATGGGACAGTGGTGGCAGGGTATTCGTTATATTGAACGGGCGGGAGCACCGATATGGAAACGGATATCTCCCCTGACCCGCCGTTTCCTTCCCGTTCAGCATGCCTGGCAGGCCCTGGCCCTGGGTGGGTTGTGGGGGTGGCTGCCCTGCGGCCTGGTCTACAGCACCCTGGGCTGGGCCGCGCTGCAACCCTCCGTTGGCAGTGCCGCCGCTACCATGGCATTTTTTGGCCTCGGCACCCTGCCCTCCATGCTGGCGACCGGATACGCAGCCACCTGGATACGAAAACTTCAGGGCCAGAAACAGGTTCGCCAGCTCACCGGCGTGTTATTGATTGGTTTCGGAATCTGGACACTGCCCCTCGGCATGGTTATACACGGGGGGCATGGCGGGTAAGGAAGGGAAACGGGTTCCGGATTCAGATATTAAGCACGTCCAGACGGCCAAAGTCTTCCGGCTCAGGCTCTACGGAACCAACGGCCGGAGCGGCCTGCCCGTTCCCGTTCAGCCGCTTGCCTTCACGGAAATCGTACAGAGAGTTATCCGCCAGGTGCGACGGCTCCACGTTGCACATGGCCCGGAACATGGTTTCCAGCCGGCCCGGGTGCTGCTTGTCCCAGGTCTGGAACATTTCCTTGATCACCTGGCGCTGCAGGTTTTCCTGGGAACCACACAGATTGCAGGGAATGATCGGAAATTCCCGCAATGCCGCGTAGCGGGCAATATCCTTTTCGCGACTGAATGCCAGCGGGCGGATGACGGTATTTCTGCCATCATCGCTGTGCAGTACCGGCGGCATCGACTTCAGCTTGCCGCCATAGAACATGTTCAGGAACAGGGTTTCCAGAAGGTCATCCCGGTGATGCCCCAGCGCGATCTTGGTGACACCGTGCTCTTCCGCAAAATTATAGAGAATTCCACGACGTAGACGGGAACAAAGTCCGCAGGTGGTCTTCCCTTCCGGCACTTTTTCCTTAACAATACTGTACGTGTCCTTTTCGATGATGTGGTACTCGATACCCATGGATTGCAGGTATCCAGGCAACACCTCTTCCGGGAAACCCGGCTGTTTCTGGTCAAGGTTGACTGCAATCAGCTCAAAGGAGACCGGCGCGCTTTTCTGCAGGTTCATCAGGATATCCAGCATGGCATAGGAATCCTTGCCGCCGCTCAGGCAGCACATAACCTTGTCACCGGCTTCAATCATCGAAAATTCTGCAATGGCCTGCCCGACTTCACGGCGCAGACGCTTCTGCAGTTTGTTAAGTTCCAGTTTGTTCCTGCGATCCGCCTCGGACGACAGGGTTTGATCTGGGTTGGCAGTCATTGCATCGGACATAAAACACTACGTTCACTGGATTGGTGGGCTCAGGATTATACGCGTGTGAAACACTCAGGGACAGGATACCGACATGGATATGTTACAGAGCAGGGATGAAGCCGTTGGCAAACGGGAAACCAACCGGATCCGCAACCGCAGCGCCATCCTGCTGGCGGCCCGGGAATGCTTTCGGGAAAAGGGGTACGATAACTCCACCATCCGCGACATCGTGCGCCGGACCGGCCTGGCGGCGGGTACGTTCTATAACTACTTCTCCAGCAAGCAGGACATTTTTGCCGCCCTGCTGAACGACTTTCTCAACCACCTCAACGCCAACCTGACCGGTTTACGGCAAACGCCCGGCACCACGGAAGACTTTATCCATTCGGCCTATCTCGCCCTGTTCCGTGCCACTGCGACTGATCCACTGGTCTATGAACTGGCACACCGTAACGATCACGCCATCCGGGATCTGTTCGGGTCGGATCTTCTGGGGCTGGCGATGCTGTCTCTGGAGGAAGACGTTCAGCGGGCCGTCGAGAAAGACCTGCTGCCTGACGTGGATCAGGACTACCTTTGCGCGGTGTTTTCCGGCGTTGCCTACGAAATGAGCCTACGCGTTGCGGAACGCGCCCTCCAGACGCCGGACAAGGGGGAGCGGGAAGCCCACCAGGCCGCACACTTTGCCTCCACACTGTTTCTTGGCGGGCTGACTCGCCTGGCCAAGCTTTCCTAACGTTGCCCGGTCCCCTAACATGGAGCCATGAACGAATCATCCCCGACCAACACCTCAATGGCCGACAGGCCAGTACCATCGAAGTCCGACAAGGAGGCGGTGCTCGACCTGCAGATCCAGCACATGCTGATTGCGGTTGAGCACGAGCTGCGCCAACACCCTGCGGGCATGAATGAGCTGACACTGATCAAACGCCTCCAGGGCTCGCCCTGGGAGCTGATCGGCGACGTCTCATTCAGTGAACCGGAGCAACTCTACCCGGTCCACTTCCTGCTGTTTCACACCCTGTACCGGTTGCGGGATCAACTTGCCGAATCGAGAGAAACCATCACCATTTCACCCATGCACCTGCGGCTCTACGAGAATCCGGTTGTTTCCGGCTCCGGTGTTGCCGGAGAAGTCGATGCCCTGAGAACCTTTTACCTGGACCTGACCCAGTACCAGATGTCCGGGGACAGCATCCAGAAAATGATGAACGACTTCTGGAACGGACATTACCCGCAGCGTCCTCCACACCAGGAAGCCCTGAACGCCGCCGAGGTCCTAGGCTTTGACCGCCTTCCGGACAGCTTCGGCAAGGTCAAACACCGGTTCCGCCGCGCCGTCATGCAGGCCCACCCGGATCGGGGTGGCGATACCGAAAGCATTCAGAGCCTGAACCAGGCCTTTGCGACACTTAAAGCCCACTTTCAATAAATAGCCAGACTGAGGATTAACGAATGGTCAAAACAACCACACGTTTTGTCTGTGGATTACTGTTTATCAGCGTCGCCATCGGCGCCAGGGCCGATCTTGTGGTTCTCCAGTACCACCACGTCAGCGATGCCACTCCGCCTGCAACGAGTACCTCCGTCTCGCTGTTCGAGGAACAGCTGGAGATGATTGAAAGACTGGAGCTGGATGTAGTCGACCTGCAGAAAGGCACCGAAGCCGCGCTCGGCGGTGAGCTGGACGGCAGCAAACAGGTCGCGATTACCTTTGACGACGCCTACGATTCCGTCTACACAGCTGCGGCTCCCATGCTGGAAGACAGAGGCTATCCCTACACAGTCTTCGTCAACACCGACGCCGTCGGGGGCCGCGGATACATGAGCTGGGATCAACTGAAAGAGCTCGAAAGCAAAGCCTCCGTCACCATCGCGAACCACAGCCACGATCACGGACACCTGGCAAAGCGACCCGATGAGAGCCAGTCAGGCTGGGAGCAAAGAGTGGAAAGCAGTTTGGACCAGGCTCAGTCGATCCTGAAGGAGAAACTTGGCACCGATGTTCCCATGTTTGCGTATCCCTATGGCGAGTTCGATGCCGGGCTTGAGGAAAAGCTGGCGGAAAGAGAATGGATCGGTTTTGGCCAGCAGTCCGGCGCGGTGGGGGAAACCTCCGGTATTACCCGCTTGCCACGATTCCCCATGGCTAATGCCTATGGCCAGCTTAACAGCCTGAAGAACAAGCTCCTCAGCAAGGCGCTACCGGTGGATGCCAGCACCTTGCCGGCGGGTATTGTGACCGACAACCCGCCAACCCTGGAATTGACGCTCCCCGATCACATCAGCGTAAACCGACTGACCTGCTTCGCATCGGGCCAGGGTCGTATCGACGTCAACCCCAGCGGCCCGGGTATCGTCAGAGTGCGAGCTCCGGACGCGTTCAACAGCCGGCGCTTCCGTTACAACTGCACTCACCCAACCGATGACGGCAGCTATTACTGGCTGTCTCAGCAATGGCTGGATCTGAGTAAACCGGAAGACTAAAGCTAACGCTCCCGGATCTCAGCCAGCCCAAGCTCACCCTGCTGGCTGTGTTTGATGGCACGGGGCCCCCGCTTATCTTCGATAACGGTTTGGCCCCTCAGGTCCTCTTCCCGGGTGAAGATCACCATCCAGCGCTCACCGTGCCCGGGAAACACCGGAATAAAAGATTCCAGGTAACCACGGCGGTGCCAGGTTTCCGGGATATAGTCCGCCACCAGGTCGGTCACGATTCTCACCGGCTTCATGGCCACATCCAGGAAAGCCACGGACGGCACAAACATCCCCTCCCTCGCGAATGATCGCAGGCGCATGATGAAATCCCGCCTGCCGGCTCCCGCCGGAATCCGAACCAGTCGATAGTGGCTGTGCCCGGTGATGAATGAATGGGCCGGGGAACTGTCATCGACAGTCAGACCAAACTCACGATCACTGTGCCAATCCTCGACATCGCCCCGGCCGAAAGCCTCACAACAGTTCTCCGCCCAACGCTCCAGGAAGCTGTCTCCGGCAGCCTCAACACCGAGAATAGCAAAGGCATCCGGGTCGCCCCCCTCCCGCTCCACAACGGGATCTGGAGAGTCGCTGCGTTGGTAGATACTGGCGGGCGTCAGTTGCACCGGCGGTTTGATGCGCCCTTTTTCCACATCGGACCGGGTATCCGGCTGGTAATAGCTGGTGCGGATATTGCCATCAGCGTCCTGCCAGGTGAAATAAGGCTGGGGTTCCCCAGGGCGAACATAGCCCCGTCGCTCCAGTTCGTTTCCGTCTGGATAGTTCTCCAGATTGAACTCGGCGTCCTCGTCGGAAGCGGATGGGCTGGGGTGTCCTGGATCCGGGCGAGGATCCTCGGTTTCAGGTTCTGGCTCACGAATGATCCGCGAATGCTGAACCCTGCCCTGATCGTCCACCCAGGTGAAATAGCCCTCCCGGGACGACGATGTGCCGCCACTGCCCTGGCAACCGGCCAACAGGACCACCGCCAGGGTGAGCGAGGCTATAAGGGCACCCCGATGCAGGGGTCGGCTGTTCGACATAACGGCTGATCACCTGAACGACGCCACCGATTCCCGGTTTGCGTCAGAATTTGGTCCGGAAACTGAGCCCCGCCATAACCACTCGCAGGGAGGTTTTCACATCCAGCCCGGCGTACGGGTTGTAGATGATATTGGTTATATTGTCACAGTTGACGTTGCAACTGGTATCCGCCGGAATGGTTTCGACGGAGTGGAGGTAACTCAGGTTCATATCGATTTCGGTGTCCTTGTCCCACTGATACCCCATGCCGATGCTGTACAGGTTGGCACCCCCGAACGGGGCCATGATGGATCGCTGATCATCCGGAATCACCGAATCACGGATCTCTACCCCGGCCCTCAGGTCCAGTCGGGATGAGGCGTGGAACTCTACCCCGAACGCCCAGTTCCACTGGTCGGTGAAGCCCAGGGGCAACCGCAGGGTATCCGGTGTGGCGTTGTCCGGAGACAGGATACGCGCCGCATTGAGGAATTCCAGGTTGCGGTCAAAGCGGAACAGGAACGCATCCCACTGCTTGTAGTCGGTCCAGCCCACATCCACATTCACAGTCAGTTTCGGGTGGACATCCACGCTGACGCCGGTCTGGAAATGCTGCGGATACACCAGGTCCATGCTGACGTTACCGGCCTCACGGGGGGCGCCGGAAGGCAAACTGAGAATGGCGGAGGAAATTGCGCCCAGTACCGAGCCGTTCACACTCTGCCAGAAGCCGGACCAGTCATCGGTGTACTCAATCTCGAAGGTACCCTTGAGGTTCATATCCGCTTCGGACGTATAGCTCGCGCCCCAGCTGAACCAGTCTGTCGGCTCCCACATCACCCCGAGGGAATAGGTGGGAGACAGGGTTTCCTGAACATCAATGCTCAAGGCGCCAATATCGTCCCAGGGGCCCACATTACCGCCGCATAACGCCAGCCATGGTTGTAGTGGTTCGTCACCACTCTCACAGTTAAAGGCGTCCTGGAGCACTTCCGCCACCCCCAGCAGCATATTGGGCGCCCGCATGTACTGGTCTGCGGCTATCCCCATGTGGGACAGGTGAATACCGGCACCCACGGACCACTCGTCATTGATCTCATAACCAATGGTGGGGGCCAGGTAAGTGGTCCTTTGCAGCGCTGTCGCCTGGGGCTGATAGCGGCCCGGATCGTCCTTGTCCCGGTAAAAACCGGCCGCCAGCGGCAGATAAAATGCGTTGGCGAAAGTCAGCTTGGAGCCCGGCGGATTAATGCTGATGCCCGCCGATGGCGCGATAGCCGGGCCCGGAGGCGCGCGCAGAATGCCATACCCCGGCAGGTACAACGCCACATTATTGGTGTGACTGTGGCTATTGGCGACCGGGTCCCGTTGTTCACCAGTGAGCGGATCGGTCTCCAGGCCATCAATACCGAATATTTCATAGCCATCCGGGGCATGGAAATCGGCATCGACATCGAGGTAAACACTCATCAGGTTTACTTCAAGCTGGCGTCCGTCCAGCTTGGTCAGACCCGCCGGATTGTAATGAATCGCCATAATTCCGGGCGGATCTGCCGTAACTGCGTTCCCCAGCGCCAGGGCCTTGGGGTGAATCGTCAGGTTCTGCGCGAGCTGGGCCTCGGCACCACACGAGATGGTCGCGGCGATCACCGCCCCGAGAATCTTCTTGTTGTGGCTGGTCATTCCCATGGAATCTTCCCTTCCCGTAAAACGTCAGCGGCTTCGATCACTCTTTGAGGCCGGAGAATTTGATGGGCAGGGACACACCCAGAGAAAAGTCCGGGGCATCCTCGGTCAGACCAATACCAAGGCTGGTATTCACGATGGTGGTGTCACTGACGCGGGTACCCAGTGAAAGACTGAGAAAGCCGGTCATCTGGTCCTGGGCAACCGCCTGGTCACCATTGGAAAAACTCAGGATGGTTTCATCGCTGTAACTGAGCTGGGCTGACACGCTGAGGGAAATATCGTAGGACAGGGAATAGGCAAACCCGGCTGAGCCTGACAGGCCGAAACCCGGCTCCACCTTCTCCAGCAACCGCGCCCCGCGAACCTGCTGCAGGCCGGATTCAGTCAGTTTATAGGTGGCGCTGAGGGAACCGAACACGACCACCGGGTCCAGCACCTTGGACAGACTCGCGCCGCCACCGATCGAATAATAGCCACTGCCAGTGGAGAGCTGCTCGTTAATATCAATTTCGTAGGGGCTGACACCCGTCTTCGAAGTGAGCGTTCCGAACAGGGTGGTGGACATCTTGCCCGGGACGTACGCAAACGGTTGCCAGCGGGCGGTAAAGGAAATATCCCCGAAATCGTAAACGCTGAGTTCGTCCTGGGTGTCGTACTTGACCACCAGCGGTACCCGGGTGCCAATCGTCAGGTTGTCCAGGAACCCATAGTCATAGGAGAAAGCGTTGGTGAAGTTGTGGGTGGCCGATGGCACGACATCGAGATTACGAACCGAACCGTTGGTAATGGCCAGGTCCAGCCGCTGATCAGCGGTGTAGCTGTAATCAAAGGAATAGTTCAGGGAATGGGAGCCTTTTTTCTGCAGCGAGTAGTTCTTCTCGGTTGCCTGAAAAACCTCTTCCAGTTGACGGGTGGAATCCTCGTCACCCTCCTGTTTCGATAGTGCCTCCCTCGCCTGGTCGACACTGCCTTCCTGTGACATCGCCATCCCGGGCAACAGGCCGGCTATAGAACAAAGGATAAAACCTCGCACAAACCAACGATTCATCCTGACTCCCTTAAATTCTGGTTTTATTATTCCTGATCCCCGGACACTGAATCCGGGCCATTAATTCCGGCGGTAATGAAGCTGCTTGCGCGTGTTCTCCACGCTGCCATCCGGATTGTTTTTCTGGCGTTCAAGCAGATTCTGAATGCGCCTGGCGGTTGATTCATGGAACTCGGGGACCTGCTGCAGCGCGAGCAGGGTCATGGTCTGGTCGTCTATGAAACGCAGATCCTCTTCCTTGAGCTCCAGGTAATCCAGCGGTTGGTCGCTACCCGGAAACACGATGAACAGCACGTTGTCATCCCACTTCTCTTCAAATTGGGCCAGGGTGAAGGAAATGTTCCCCACCGCCGGGTCAGCGAGATAGGCCCGATCGTCGCGAATGGTCCGGAGCACAACAAAATGTTTGAAGCCGGCGTGGTGAATCGGAACGATGGCGGGGTGGTCCAGGTCAATCAGATCGTCAATGCTGGCCTTGAATCCGCCGGAGGGATATCCCAGCGCTGTCACCAGGCGTTTCATGTCCAGCATGGAAAAGGCACGGCGCTGAACAATCCGTTCGCTCTCCCCGTAATGAAGCAGGCCTTCCATCACCTGGCGTTCGTTCAACGTCCGCCCGAGGTAGAAGTTCAATACCGTGGTGAGCGCCGCGCTGCCGCAACTGTAGTCATAGGCCTGGCGGACAATGTTACGGAACTTCTGCTCTACCAGTGGCTCTACCCGGACATCCGAACGCAATTCCACCGGCCCGCTGTCAACATCCTGTTCAATGACCACCGTGCCTCTGTCATAGGGCTCCACCACGGTTGCTTCCTGCACCATGGTAAAAGTTAGAATGGATCCGGCGAGCACCAGCAGCATGTCAGAAGAAGTCCCTGGTTATTATTGGTTTCGGTCTGTCGCACGTATTATTGAGTTACACGTTGTTACGGTAAGATACCGAAAAGCCCAGGGCCTTAAAGATAACTGTGCCTCAAATCTGTCGCTGCAGAAGAGGCCGTGGGGAAAGGTTTTGAGAACTGGTTCAAGGCATTGCCACCACAGGCACAGAAGTTGACTACCGGGGCGAAAGCCGGTATCACACCCATTGAAGTTGCCAGTAACCCAACCTGAAGATCCTGATGACAACAACACTTAACCCGGGGCGCCTGACATTTATCGCTGCCAAAAACCAGCGGCCCTTTTTACCTGCATCACTCCTGCCCAGGGAGAAATTCGATGATCTGCTGCACGGGCCGGAACCCATCAGTCTGCTGCTGGTTCATGCGCCAGCCGGCTATGGCAAAACCACCTGTATCGCCGAACGGCTTCAGGTACTTGAGACCAGAACCGCCTGGTATCGACTGGAGAGCAGTGACAACGATCCCGCCCGGTTTGCCGGCTATCTGGCCCAGGCGTTTGAGGTCCAGTCACCGGGCGCCAGCTCCGGCACGCTGGAAACGCTGCAAACCAGCGGCTACTCCGGACTGGAAGCCTTTCTGACCGATCTGCTGGCCGAGTTACCTCAGGACGATGAACCTCTGTACCTGGTCCTTGATGATTATCATCTGATTGAAAATCAGGCTGTCCACGACAGCCTGCGCTTCCTGCTTCGCCATCTTCCCTCCCACGTCACCCTGGTGCTGATAAGCCGCACCCTGCCCCCCGTCGGCGTCGCCCAGCTGCGCATGCAGGGACGGATGGGCGAAATCACTGCCCGTGACCTGGCGTTCAGCGCGGACGAGGCCCAGAGATACTTTGAAAAACGTTTGCCCTTCGAGGTTTCACGGGAAAGTATTGAGCGTGCAGTCAGGCGGGTGGAAGGCTGGATATCGGCACTGCAGTTGCTGTCTGCCTCAGCGGTTACCAGCATCGAGTTCGGTGACTTCGTGGACCAGTTGGAACACGGCAACCAGCATATCTTCGATTACTTTGATGAACTGCTCGGCCAGAGCCTGACCGAGCAGCAACGGACGTTCCTGCTGCGCACCAGCATCCTTGACCGCTTTAATGCCGCCATGGTCATGCGCGTGATGAATGACAACGATGGCCAGGCCCTGCTCAGCAGTCTTTTGGCCCTGGGGCTGTTTATCACGCCCGTTGACAATTCCGCTCTGTGGTTCCGTTACCACCCGCTGTTTTCAGTCTATTTACGCCACCTGCTGAGCTGCACTACCCGGGAGAACCAGCAGGAGCTCCATCAACGCGCAACCGATGCGTGGCTGGACCTGGATCACGCGGAAGAGGCCGCAAAACACGCCATTGCTGCGAAGGACTCAGACCGCATTACCCGAGTACTGACTGCCCATGGCCGCAAGTTCTTCACTGAAGGGCAGTTCAGCCTCCTCCAGCGCTGTCTGGACACCCTGCCCCAGGATGTCATTGCACAGGACCCGACCCTGACACTGCTGCGAGCCTGGGTTGCGCAGGGACAATACAGGTTTGATGAAGTCGAGAACTGGCTGTCTGCGGCGGAAACCCGCCTGCAGGCCTCGATGAACGAAGACACCCAGCGGGCGATCGAAGGCGAGTTCAGCGCCATTCGCGCCCAGGTTGCGATGAACTACGGGGACCATGAGCGGGCCCTGGCACTGGCAAAGGAAGCGATCAACCAGGAAGCCCGGTTTCTGCCAACCTCCCGGGTTGCGGCGGCGTCAGTGATCGGTGAGGCCCTGTTCGTTCAGGGCCAGCTTGAGGAGGCCCTGGAACGGATGCAGGATACCGAGCACCTCGCCCGCACCCACCATGCACACCAGAACGTACTCTGGGCCCTGTGTCAGCAGTCCGAGATCAGCGTTGCCATGGGGTTACTGCAGAAGGCCTATAACATTCAGGAGCGGGCATTCCAGTACGCCGAGGAAAACCACCTCAATCATCTGCCCATCCTTGAATTCCTGTTCCGGATCCGTAGCCAGATCATGTGGGAATGGCATCACCTTGAGAGTGCCGAACGTTGCGCCCTCCAGGGTATCGAGATTCTCGAAGCCCAGGGCGAGCGCTGGTATGTGCAAAGCCATACCTCGCTGGCAAAAGTCGCGCATGCCCGCGGCCGGCAAACTCTGTGCGCCGATTACATCGCCCGTATCCAGAAAATGCTGGCCGCCGGCGACTACCACCTGGACTGGGTCGCTAACGCCCATGCCACAATGCTGACCTACTGGGACGCGGTGCGCGATCATGACTCGATCCAACGGTGGCTGACCATTGCCCCGCCCTGCGACCCTACCGCTGCGACCAACCACTTCCACCAGTGCAACGGCCGCAACCAGGCAAGGGCCCTGATGAGCCTCGGGCAGTTCGAACAGGCCCTGCCGTTGCTGAACGCACTTACCGAAGTGGCGGAAAGGATCGGCCTGAGAACCGATCTCAACCGCAACCACATTGCCCTGGCCTATCTGTACTGGCAAATGGAAAGCCGGGACCAGGCCCTGACCCACATGAAAAGGGCGTTAACACTGGCCAGCACCACCGGTGCCGTGGGAAGTTTTCTGCGCATGGGGAAGGTGCTGATCGTTATCCTGAAGGCGCTGATCAATGAAGGCACCATTGACGGCATGGAATTGCAGCGTGCCGAGCGGCTGATTCAATTGGCCCAGCAGCAGCGGGATTTCAGCCGCGCGATCCGCATTTCACTGGACGAAGCCATTATCCAGGACATTATCGATCGGCCGGATGTGCCGGAGCTGATCCGGACGTCTCCCCTCACCCGCCGGGAATGGCAGATCCTGAGCCTGATTCATGCAGGCCTGTCCAATGACCAGATTGCGGAGCATCTGAAGGTGGCCTCCACCACGGTGAAAACCCACATTCGCAGCCTGTACCAGAAACAGAACATCAGCCATCGCGCCGAAGCCATTGAACTGGCCAAGGACCTTCTCAGCAAGATTCAGGGGGAGTGAACGCAAGTCAACGGTCCACGCGCCCTGAACAAGGCCGTCGGGCCGTTAATCCTCAGCACATTGTACGCAGACCGTCGTGTAGGGAAGCACCTGAAGGCGGCGCGGGTCGATTGCTTCACCACAGTGCTCGCACTCATCCCCCAAGCCTTCAGCTATGCGCGCGAGGGCATGTTCAATCTGACGGAGCTCGGAACGGGTTTCCGTTTCCAGGGAGTCCACCACCTCGTCATTCTGGGTCTGCACCGCCTGCTCTTCAAAATCCTTTTCCAGGGCGCCATCCTCACGGTGTTGGTGGGCTTCGAAACGGGAAAGGCGGGCCTTGAGATCCGCCCGAAGGGTTTCAAGTTCTGATTGTCGGTTAGTCATGGCAAACCTCCGCGGCTATCGGCCAATCCTATCATTGAGCCATAGACCTAAATGATAAGCTGAACCTTCCAGGAATGATTGTCAAAATTGCAATGCGGGTAAAGTCCGGGCCTCGCTGAGCCGCCAGAGATATGGCACTATCTCGCCCATCACTTCGGCGGAGCAAATCGGATGCTATACACAACCACAGCGGCAATAGCTGTCGCCCTCATTCTGTTCACCTGGCTCGGCGTTCGGGCCAGACTGGCGGACGGCGGTCTGGATGACTTTGTCACCGCCAGAAACTCTCAGGGCGCACGAGCGCTGGGTTTCAGTTTCCTGGCGTCTGGCATGGGCGGGTGGATACTGTTCGCGCCACCGGAAGTCGGTGCCCTGGTCGGTCCCCTGGCGCTGGCCGGCTACGCACTGGGGGCCGCCTTGCCGTTCATCGTATTTGCCTTTTGTGGCCCTGCGATCCGGCGCTTCCTGCCTCAGGGCCGGAGCATTGGAGAGTTCGCGCAGGCCTGCTACGGCAACAGTGTTCGCCGCTATGTATCACTTATTTCCGTGCTGTATATGCTGTGCTTCCTCACCGCAGAACTTACCGCCATTGGTGCCATCACCTCCATGCTTTCAAATATAAACGGCAATATCGCAGTGGTGGGTGTTGCCGCTGCAACTCTGATCTACACGGCTTGGGGCGGTTTGCGGGCAAGTCTTGTGACTGACCAGTGGCAGGCGTTCCTGCTGATTGCACTGCTGGTGATTGTCGGTGTGGTGGCAACTGACCGGCTGCCGGAAGTGAGCATGGAGCACGCCGCTTCGGTGCCGGTGCCCAGTGCACTGGCCGTGGCACTGACGCTGGTCATCGCGGTGACTGCCGCCAACCTGTTTCATCAGGGTTACTGGCAGCGCCTATGGTCCGCCCGCGATACCTCGTCCCTCCAGCGCGGTGCGTTCTTTGGCGGCATCATTACCATTGCCGTGGTGGCCGTGGTCGGATCGCTGGGAATCGCGGCGGCAATGAGCGGCATGGACCTGGGCTCCCCTCCCATTCCATTCTTTGCCATGCTCTCAGGTGCACCTGCCTGGCTGACCATCCCGGCCCTGGTACTGGCGCTGACCCTGGTCGCATCCTCTGTGGATACCCTGCAGAATGCCCTGGCCTCATTGGCGGTTACCGAAAAGAAAGGGCTGTCTCTCACCTCCGCACGCTGGATTACGGTATTGCTGATGATTCCCGTGGTGCTGGTGGCGCTGCAGGGCATCTCCGTGCTCCGGCTGTTCCTGATCGCCGACCTGCTGTGTGCAACCGCCGTGATTCCGGTCCTCATGGGATTGTGGAAAAAAATGTCGACCACCGCAGCCGTAGGCGGGGGGCTGGCGGGACTGGTCGGTGCCATCCTGCCCGGCTGGATCGGCGGTGGAACCCTGGGTGCCGGGCTGGAGGCAGCCAGTTTCCCCGGGGCCATTCCAACCCTGCCCCCCTTCCTTGGAGCGCTGTTGTGCTCTGTGATCGTCAGCGTGGTGCTGGCGACCCTTGCCGGCCGGAAACAGGCAACCTAAGCTCCCAGGACTGGCCGGAGAGTTTCAGCTGTCCGGCCAGCCCCGCCAGTTTCGATCATCTGCCTGAAATGGAGGCCGATCCTGCCTCCGCCCTCCTACTCCCCCCTCCTCCCCCCATCTACGCCAACAAAAAGTCAGACAGGAGGATGAACGCTTGCCAGCCCCACCGCACTATGGACGGATACGGAGTAAATAATAATTTTCACCATCAGGGTGTAAGCGAGGAAATATGATCAGGAACCCGGACTGGTGGCGCGGCGCCGTCATCTATCAAGTGTATCCACGCAGCTTCTACGACTCGAACGGTGATGGTATCGGCGATCTTCCCGGAGTCACCGCCAAGCTGGACTATATCGCCAGCCTGAATGTGGATGGGATCTGGCTGTCACCGTTCTTCACGTCGCCCATGAAAGACTTTGGCTACGACGTTGCCGATTACCGTAACGTCGACCCGATCTTCGGCACCCTGGAAGATTTTGACAACCTTATTGCCGAGGCCCACAAACGCGGCCTCAAGATCATGATCGATCAGGTGCTCAGCCATTCCTCCGACCAGCATCCGTGGTTTGTGGAAAGCCGCGCCAGTCGCGATAACCCCAAAGCGGACTGGTATGTGTGGGCTGATCCCAAGCAGGACGGCACAGTGCCCAACAACTGGTTATCCGTTTTTGGAGGCCCGGCCTGGTCATGGGACAGTCGCCGCAAGCAGTACTATCTGCATAACTTCCTGACCAGCCAGCCTGACCTGAACTTCCACAACCCGGAGGTGCAGGCTCAGGTGCTTTCTGATGTGAAGTTCTGGCTCGACCGTGGCGTCGACGGATTCCGCCTGGATGCCATTAACTTCTGCTTCCATGACGGCAAGTTAAGGGACAATCCGCCCAGTGAATCAGTCGCAGAGGGTTCCATTGGCGTTCGCCAGGAGAACCCCTACGCGTACCAGTTCCACAAGTACGACAAGACCCAACCAGAGAACCTGGATTTCCTCAAGCGTCTGCGTGCGTTACTCGACCAGTACCCCGGCACGACCACCGTGGGCGAAATCGGTGATGACCATTCACTACAGACCATGGCGGACTACACCAGTGGTGGCGACAAGCTCCACATGGCCTACTCGTTCGACCTCCTGACCGAACAGCACGGCGCGGATTTCTTCCGCAAAACCGTCAACACTATTGAAGACAAGCTCACCGATGGCTGGCCCTGCTGGGCGATCGGGAATCACGATGTGACCCGGATCGCCACTCGCTGGGAGGTGACATCCGACCAACAACTGAAGGCTTACATGGCCATGCTGCTGACCCTCCGCGGCAGCGTATGCATCTACCAGGGAGAGGAGCTGGGGCTGACCGAGGCCGAGCTGGCCTATGAGGATCTGGTCGACCCCTACGGAATCAATTTCTGGCCGGAGTACAAGGGCCGTGACGGTTGCCGTACGCCGATGGTCTGGCACAACCAGAAAGCCCACGGTGGGTTCTCCGATGCACAACCCTGGTTACCGGTTTACGAGAATCATTACAGCGCTGCTGTTGCACTCCAGAATGAAGACGAACACTCGGTTCTCGAAGCCTACCGTACGTTCCTGGGTTGGCGACAACACCAACCGGCCCTGCTCAAGGGCGACATCGAGTTTCTCGAATCGCCAAAGAACACCTTGCTGTATGCCCGCAGCTATGAGGGTGAAACCCTGTTCATTGCCCTGAATCTCAGCAACAATCCGGTGACGATCAACCTCCCGCAAGGAAGTGCCCAACTGGCGGGAAGCCCGGACTTTGTCGGTGGCCAGTGGCATGGACAGGAACTGCAACTTGGGGCCTGGGGCGTGGACATCGCCCGAGGCTGAGATAGCATTACACTGATCAAACAAGAAGAGTCTAGTTATGGCCAGCGTAACCTTACGCAACATCTGCAAGAGTTATGACGAAATCCAGGTTACACGTAACGTAAACCTGGATATTGAAGACGGTGAATTCGTGGTTTTTGTCGGCCCTTCCGGCTGTGGCAAATCCACGTTGCTGCGCATGATTGCCGGGCTGGAGGACATTACGTCCGGCGACATGTACATCGGCAACGACCGCGTAAACAACCTGCCACCCAAGGAGCGGGAAGTAGGCATGGTGTTCCAGTCCTACGCGCTCTACCCTCATATGGACGTGGCGGAGAACATGGCATTTGGTCTGAAGCTTGCCAAGACCAATAAAGCTGAAATCAACCGCCGGGTCGAGGATGCGGCAAACCTGCTGCAGCTGGACAAACTGCTTGAACGCAGGCCCAAGGACCTGTCCGGCGGCCAACGCCAACGGGTTGCCATTGGCCGTACCATTGTTCGCGAGCCGGCGGTATTCCTGTTTGATGAGCCGTTATCCAACCTTGATGCATCACTGCGCGTACAGATGCGTATCGAGATTTCCCGGCTGCACAAACGTCTTGACGCCACCATGGTCTACGTAACGCACGACCAGGTGGAAGCCATGACCATGGCCGACAAAATCGTGGCTCTGGACAACGGTGCCATTGCCCAGGTCGGCAAACCCATGGAGCTTTACCACTACCCCGCGACACGCTTTGTTGCCGGCTTTATAGGTTCGCCGAAGATGAACTTCATTGACTGCACGGTTGCATCCGCAAGCAGCCAGTCCGCGACCGTCGTATTGCCCGGCAACCATCGCCTGGAGGTGCCGGTCAATGGCTCGGAGCTCTCCGAGGGGGAAACGGTTACCCTGGGTATACGCCCGGAGCATCTGAACGAAAACCAGGAGGCTGACATGTACCTGGAAGGTGAAGTTCACGTGGTAGAGCGCCTTGGGTACCAGACTCTTGTGCACCTGGTAATCGATAACGTTGAAGGCGTTCTGACCATGCGGACCGACGGCAGTAACCCGGTACAGGAAGGCGCACCAGTAACTCTGGGCATGAACGCCAACAAGTGCCACCTGTTCCGTCAGGACGGCAGTGCCTGCCCCCGTCTGTTCCAGGAACCCTGCATAGATTTCTGAACTTTACTGACACCATTCCGGGGGCTGCAACAGCCCCCTTTTTTTTTGGCCAAAAAAAAGCCCGGTCAGTAGGGGGGATTCAGCCTGACCGGGTCGCGAAAGTTAACGCTGGAAGACGCAGGGATCGCGGAAAGGCCGTGCGGGATCTTCCGTCACGGCCTGGGAGAGAGACTTCAGAAAAACCAGGAGAACAGCAACGGCATCATCCCTTGACGCCACCGGCGGTCAGACCGCCCACAATCCATTTCTGGCAGTAAAGGAAGATCAGTGTGATGGGCAGCCCGGAGAGCACCGCTGCAGCGGCAAAATCGCCCCACAGGTAGTTCTGCTCGTACAGGTATTGTTGTGCACCTACCGCCAGAGTCAGCTTATCGGTATCAACCAGCAGTACCGACGCCATCGGGTACTCCATGATGGTCATAATAAACGCCAGGATGAACACCACCACCAGGATCGGCACGGACAATGGCAGAAGTATGTAACGGAACGCCTGCCAGGTGGTGGCCCCGTCCACTATGGCCGCCTCCTCCAGAGAGCGGTCGATGGAATCGAAGTAGCCCTTGATGGTCCATATATGCAGTGCCATGCCCCCCAGAGAAGCAACGATGACGGCTCCATGGGTATTGAGCCCCAGCCAGCTGACGTGATTGCCTATCTTGTCAAACAGGGCATACAGCGCCACCAGGGACAGCACTGGTGGAAACATCTGGAAAATCAGCATGGACTTGAGCACAAAGCCCTTGCCCGCAAAGCGCATGCGGGCGAAGGCATAGGCGCTGGTGGTGGACAGCGCCAGGATCAGCACGGCGGAAACCACCGCAATTTTGATGGAATTCCACAGCCACAGCAGTACCGGGAACGGAGGCTGAGTCACTGTGCCATCTTCCCCGGTATAGGGAATGCCAAGCGCCAGATACCAGTGCTCCAGCGAAGGATTCTCCGGCAGCAGGCTGCCGGAAGCGAAGTTACCGCTGCGGAAGGAGATGGAAATCACCATCAGCAGTGGAAAGAGAATGATCACGATGAATCCCAGCATCCCGAGATGGGACGCCAGAACGCGATACTTCGTGGAGCGGGGTTGAACCATCGCCATGGGTAGCTCCTTATACTTTGACTTTGGACAGTTTCAGGTTGATCAGCGACAGGGCGCCAACCACCAGGAAGATGGCTGTGGCGATGGCAGCCGCCAGGCCAAAGTTCTGTCCGGAATCCTGGAACGCAATGCGGTAGGTGTAGCTCACCAGTAAGTCAGTGGTGCCTGCAGGTGTGCTGGCGCCGATAATATCGGGCGCACCACCGGTCAACAGGGCGATCAGGACGAAGTTATTAAAATTAAAAGCGAAGCTTGCGATCAACAGCGGCATCAGCGGCTTGATGATCAGCGGCAGGGTGACATTGAACAGGTTATTCACCGGCCCTGCCCCATCCATGGCGGATGCCTCGTAAAGATCCCGTGGAATCGCCTGAAGCAGGCCCATGGTAAGTAACATCATGTAGGGGTAGCCAAGCCAGGTATTCACGATCAGGATCATGGTGCGGGCCAGAGCCGGGTCACTGAACCAGTCTGGCCGTATGCCAAACAGCCCCTCCAGCACCAGGTTGATCTCACCGAAGTTCTGGTTGAACAGGCCCTTGAACACCAGGATCGAGATGAACGCCGGCACCGCATAGGGCAGGATCAGCATGGTGCGATAGAAACCCTTGCCGCGGATCTGGTCCCACTGCAGCAGGTTTGCCAGCAGCAACCCAAGCGCCAGGGTAAACACCACCGTGGCCACCGCAAAGGACAGTGTCCACACGAAAATCTCGAAAAATGGCCCGCGAATAGTCGGGTCGGACACCACCTTCAGGTAGTTGTCCCAGCCAATATTCACCGTCCATCCCGGAGACAGGGCTTCACCATCGGCACTTCGGTAAAAGCCGGTGTCGTGATCCGGAAAATAGGTCACATCCGTCTGATTGTTGGTGATGCTGCCATTGTCGTGCAGGGTGAACTGACCACTGATCGCCGCAAATGAACGCAGGCTGGCCATGCTCAGCGCTCGACCGTCTTCGGTCAGCAGATCCAGTTGCGACAGCTCCGATCTGAGCTGAATGATGTCCCGTATCGCCAGTGGGTCTCCCACCGGCTTCGTTGAGGCGGGCAGAACCGGCACGTCCGTTTCCGAGCCGTCCAGCTCCATAGGTGCCGTGACCAGGTTCTGGTGCTCACCCTCCAGGTAAATCACGTAACCGGCATCGGTTTCGTACAAGCCGTAATCATAGCGAATGTCACTGGACTGATAGGTCCGGTCCAGCAGGTTATCCTGTACCTGCTCGAAGCTCAGGAGATTACTGGCACTGTAGTTGGTAAAACCAATGCCTACGGTGTACATCAGCGGGAAAATAACAAACAGCCCCATGCCGGCAACAGCAGGAAAGATGTAGCGGTGGGCGTAAAGTTTCTTGTTTACGAAAACAAATACCGCCGATGCCGTCAGCACCAGGAACAGCATCGCAAACACAAATTCCTGCTGGGCGTAGAGTGCCAGTATCAGGTAAAGCGCCATTCCCACCAACGCGGCCAGAGCGCCCCATTTAAGAGTCATTCGCATCATTGGAAGTCTGCTTTCGTGTCCATAGGAGGACAGGGATTCCGTTATCATTGTAGTCAGCCTGTTTAAAGCCGTCGCACCGATCGGCGACGGCAGATGTTCAACAACAGGTCAGCACAACCCAAAACACCGCCAGCCCGGTGGCTGACGGCGCTTTCGGCTGCTGCATTACCGGGTAATGCGCTGTGCTGCGGAGTTCAGGGCATCCTCAACGGATTGTCTTCCAGAAGTGATGTTCTGCAGAGCCGGCCCCATGGATGACCAGAACGCGCCCATGGCGGGCACATTCGGCATCGGCTCACCCAGTTCGGCGTTTTCGAAGGTTGCCGCGATGTTGGGATCAGCCGACAGCTCTTCCATGAATTCCTTGTTGGCAACGGCCCCCAGGGGTACGTCGTCATTCACCATCTTCAGCCCCTTGACCGACAGCGCATAGCTCTCCAGGAATTCAACCGCCAGGTCCTTGTTCGGGCTTGCGGAACTCAGCGTTGCTGCCATGACACCCACCATCGGCTTGCTTGGCTGGCCATCAACGGTTGGCAGAGTGGTCACACCAAAATTGATACCGCTCTTTTCCAGGTTGCCCCAGGCCCAGGGGCCGTTGATCATCATGGCAACCTCGCCCTTGTTGAAGCCGGACTCCATGGCGCTGTAGTCCGCACCACGGGGCATGACGTCCTCTTCAATCAGCGTGGCCAGCATGTTGGCGCCTTTCAGGGCACCTTCGTTGTTAACACCGGTATCTTTCACGTCATAGCTGCCATCGTCGTTTTGGGCGAAGATGTAACCACCAGCCGCGGCAATCATCGGCCAGGTAAAGTAGGTGTTGTTGTAATCCCAGAGAATGGCGCGCTTGCCATCTTTGGCGAGTTTCTCGTTAAGGGCGGGGAGATCCTCGAACGCCTTCGGCGGCTCGGGCACCAGATCCTTGTTATAGATCAGACCGATGGACTCGACCGCCATGGGGTAGCCGTACTTCTTGCCATCCACGGTGACCGCATCCCAGGTGAAACCGAAGTTGGCATCAACCGTCTCTTGGGACGGCTTAACCTCAGAGATAATGCCACTCTGAGCCCATTCCCCAAATCGGTCGTGTGCCCAGATGAAGATGTCCGGGCCATTACCGGTGGCGGCGGACTGCTGGAACTTGTCGGTTGCGCTGTCCGGGTGAGCCACTTCGACGGGAATACCGGTTTCTTCGGTAAACCAGTCGCCCACTTCCTGCAGGCCGTCATAGCCTTTGTCGCCGTTGATCCAGATCAGGAGCTTACCTTCCTCGATCTCGGCGTGGGCAGGAGCGGACAAACCAAAGGTTGCTGCAACAATGGAAGCGGCGAGCGTGCTGCGGATAAAAGTTCGACGATTCATCAGGTGATTCCTCTGCTTGTTCTAGCCTTATTCTTGTTGTCCGCCCTGGCACGAGGTTGGCCGGGCGGGCTTAACGCAAATCTTTTTATTGCGAGTAACCGAACTGTGTTGCAATTTGCCGTTGCTGGCATCAGCCCTGTTTTCATTCCCTGAGGCGTAGAACGGGGGAGTAGTGAGGAGGAGAAAATTCCGTCTACCCCCCTCCCCTCAACTCTGGTTTGATTGCGGTACCACAACAATAAACGGAACCGGAGCTCATTGCATGAACCGCCACCCGAAAAAACTCAGGTTAACCGCCAGCCTTGTGACGTGCCTCTCCCTTGCCGGCTGTGCCGGCGGTCAGTTAGAGACCACCGCCCTACCCTCCGGCAATCCGTCTGCTGCAAACGGCGACGGCCTGTGTATCGCCACCCAGTCGGCAATGACCGTTTCCGTGGGTGACACGTTTGCCGACGGTGAATGGGTGCGGGATTTCTACAGCGGCGAGAGGGCCCGGGTTGAAAACGGCGAAGTCACTTTGACACCTGCCCCGGAAGCCGAGGGCCTGTTATTGCTTGAGGCGGCAGATGCCCCCCAACAGAGTTTCAACTGGGCCGGTGCCACGGTGTATTTTACCGTGACCGACCGTTTCGCCAACGGCCGGACCGATAATGACCGGAATTACGGTCGCCAGCCCGACGGCAAGGACGAAATCGGCACGTTCCATGGCGGGGATTTTGCCGGCCTGACCGAAAAGCTGGATTACCTCGAAGCGCTGGGCGTCAATGCCGTCTGGATCACCCCGCCCTTCGAGCAGATTCACGGCTGGGTGGGTGGCGGCGACCGGGGAGATTTCCAGCACTATGGTTACCACGGCTATTACGCCCTGGACTTTACCCGGCCCGACGCCAACTTCGGTACCCGCGAGGAATTCCGCACCCTGGTGGAAGAAGCCCATGCCCGCGGCATTCGAGTGGTGATGGACGTGGTCATGAACCACCCGGGCTATGCCACACTCCAGGATATGCAAACCTTCAATTTCGGTGGGCTGCGGGAAGGTTTCGAAAAGCACCTGCCGGACCCGTGGGGCCACTGGCAACCGGAGTCCTGGGAGGATTTCCACGCCTACCACGCCCTGATCGACTACGACCACCCCAACTGGAGCAACTGGTGGGGCAAGGACTGGGTTCGCGCCGGCATCGGCGACTATGATACACCGCCGAACGCCTCCATTGACCCGGTTCGTGGGTCCCTGGCGTTTCTGCCGGACTTCAAGACCGGATCCGCCAAAACGGTTGACCTGCCGGTGTTCCTCCAGCACAAAGAGAACACCCACGCCAGACAGCTTGATGACGCTACCGTGCGGGATTACCTGATCACCTGGCTCACAGACTGGGTGCGGGAATTCGGTGTTGACGGTTTCCGGGTGGATACCGCCAAACACGTGGAGCCGGAAGCATGGCAGGAACTGAAGACCGAAGCCCAGAAGGCACTGGACACCTATCGCAGCAAGAACCCCGGGCAACCGCTGCCAGCGGAGGACTTCTGGATGGTGGCGGAGGTCTTCCCCCACACCGTCACCCGCAGCAGCTACTTTGATGCCGGCTTCGATGCGGTGATCAACTTCGACCTGCAGGAAGAAGCCCTTGCCGGTGCCGCCTGCCTGCCGGAGATGGAGCCCATCTACAGCAATTACGCAGACAAGATGAACAGCGACAAGCCATTCAACGTGATGAGCTACATCTCCTCCCACGACACCCAGTTGTTCAGCCGCATTGCCGATAACGATCCTGCCATGCAGAAGCGCGCAGCCAGCGCCTTGCTGCTCACACCGGGCACCAGCCAGATATTCTACGGGGATGAGACCGGCCGCCGATTCGGGCCTACCGGATCAGACGGCCACCAGGGCACCCGTTCGGATATGAACTGGGCCGACCTCGAAAACGGCAAAGCCGAACCGGTTTTGTCCCACTGGAAAAAGCTGGGGCAGTTCCGGGATCGCCATCCGGCCATTGGTGCAGGCGAGCACAAGCGACTTGGCACCGAACCCTACGTTTTCTCAAGAACCCATGGCAACGACCGCGTGGTCATCGCCTTCGGCAAGGAGTAACCGTGCAAAACACCCCAATTGAAGGATTCACACCGGAAACACCCCTGATTCTGGGGATGATGCGGCTCCACGACCATCCCGAACTCACCCGGCCGGCAAAGCTGGCCGATTGGGTATCAGCACGCGTGGATGAAGGGCTGACTGTGTTCGACCACGCCGACATCTACGGCGCCGGCGAATGTGAACGGCTGTTCGGTGACGCACTGCGGGCACATCCAGCCCTGGCCAAACGGGTTCGCGTTATCACCAAGGCAGGTATCGTACCGGCTGGCAAGGACCGTTCACCTTGGCAGGTAAAGCACTACCGTGCCGAAGCCGGTTACCTGGAGAGCGCCATCAACAAGGCCCTTGCGTCACTGGCCCTGGAGCAGATTGATACTTTTCTGATCCACCGACCTGACCCATTGCTGCAAGCGGGGGAAGTAGCCCGGGTCCTGGAAAACGCGGTATCGTCGGGAAAAGTGCGCCAGATCGGTGTGTCCAACTTCCTGCCGGACCAGTGGCGATGGCTGGCCCGAAATACCGACCTGCCACTGGTGTGCAACCAAAGCCAGTTGTCCCTAGACCACACCGGCCCGCTGTTTGATGGCACGCTGGAAGCTCACCTTACTGACGGGATGCGCTGGCTGGCCTGGTCTCCACTGGGTGGAGGTAACCTGGCAGAGCGGATTCCCGCCGATGTTCTCGACAGGGCGCAGCAGGAAACCGGACTGGATGAAACCGCACTGGCCATTGCCTGGTTGCGCCAGATTCCGGGAACGCCAGTGCCAGTGCTGGGTTCCATGAACCCTGACCGGATCCACTCCGCCCTTCAGGGTGCCCAAAGCCTGCTGCCCCGCCCGCTCTGGTACCGGCTTCTGGAATCCGTTCGCAACAGGGCTGTGGCCTGATACAACCGGATAAGACCCACCGACCCGACGGTGTCAGGTCAGCCGCTGTCCCGGGAGGCTAGGGACAGCGGCAGCGCACTGCAGGCATTAACTCTCGCGAGCTTCTTCCCAGGTCTTCAGCAATTCCTCGTAGCGAACGGTTTTGCCTTGCGGCTTTTCGTTGTCCAGCTTCGGCTTGGGCGCACCTGGCTGATCCAGCCAATATTGCGGGTCACGCGGCTCGTTCAGCTTCGGGCCACAGGTTTCCATTACGTTGGCGCGCTCGAGACGATGCAGGACACGATCCTGAGCTTCCGCCAGACCATCCAGTGCTTTCTGGGGCGTTGCCTCACCGCTGGCAGCCCGGGCAATATACTGCCACCACAGCTGGGCCAGCTTCGGATAGTCAGGCACGTTAGTGCCAGTGTCAGTCCACTGAACCCGGGCCGGACTGCGGTAGAATTCCACCAGGCCACCCAGCTTTGGCGCCAATTCAGTCATCTGCTGAGAGTTGATGTCAGACTTACGAATCGGGGTCAGGCCAGCGATGGTCTTTTCAAGAGAAACTGTCTTGGACACGGTGAACTGGGCGTACAGCCACGCCGCCAGACGACGCTCTTTTGGCGTGGATTTCATGAAGGTCCAGGAACCCACGTCCTGATAACCCAGCTTCATGCCCTCTTCCCAGTAGGGTCCACGAGGGGAAGGCGCCATACGCCATTTCGGTGTGCCGTCTTCATTAACGACTGGCAAGCCATCCTCGATCATGCTGGCGGTAAAGGCGGTATACCAGAAGATCTGCTGGGCAACGCCACCTTGCGCTGGTACCGGGCCGGCCTCGGAGAAGGTCATGCCCTGCGCCTCGGGCGGAGCGTACTTCTTCAGCCAGTCAACATACTTGTGGGTCGCGAAGACTGCTGCCGGGCCGTTGGTGGCACCACCCCGGCTCACGCTGGAGCCCACCGGATGGCACTCTTCAACGCGGATACCCCATTCATCCACCGGCAACCCGTTTGGAAGTCCCTTGTCGCCCGCACCGGCCATGGAGAACCAGGCATCGGTGAAACGCCAGCCCAATGAAGGATCTTTCTTGCCGTAATCCATGTGGCCATACACGCGCTCGCCATCTATTTCCTTGACGTGCACGGTGAAGAACTCGGCAATATCTTCGTAGGCAGACCAATTAACGGGAACACCCAACTCATAGCCGTAGAGATCCTGGAACTGCTCCCTCAGATCCTCACGCTCGAACCAGTCGGCGCGGAACCAGTAAAGGTTGGCGAACTGCTGGTCTGGCAACTGATAGAGTTTGCCGTCAGGACCCGTTGCAAAATCCAGTCCGATGAAATCATCAAGATCCAGCGTAGGCAGCGTCACGTCCTTGCCCTCACCGTTCATGATGTCCTCGACGGCCATAACCTTACCGTAACGGAAATGGGTACCAATCAGGTCAGCGTCGTTTACCCAGCCGTCATAGATATTGCGGCCGGACTGCATCTGAGTCTGCAGCTTCTCGATAACATCCCCTTCCTGAATCAGCGTGTGAGTCAGCTCAATGCCGGTGATCTCGCTAAAAGCTTCTGCCAGTACCCTGGATTCATATTCATGGGTAGCGATGGTTTCGGAGACAACATTGATCTCCATACCACGGAAAGGTTCGGCAGCCTTGATAAACCACTCCAGCTCCTTCATCTGCTCTTCTTTGCTCAGAGTCGAATTCTTGAATGCCTTATCAATCCACTTCTCGGCGGCATCAGAATACTGATCTGCGCTGACCTGAAAGCTAAGCCCCAACCCCACCGAGCCGATAGCAGCACTCAGGAGCAGGGTTTTCGGATATTTATTGTTGTTGAACATATCCAACCTCGTTCATTTTGTTTTGGTTTGTTCGAAACGCGACGTCTTTACTTCACTACACTGCGTTCCGGTTTTCCCTGTATAGCGTTTTGACCGCTGTTACTGACACCGGAGCCGAACCCACGTATTCGCTTCCGATCATTAGAAATGAAAATAGTTCGTTATAGAAATTTTACAACCGTTCTCAACGAGCAATTACAAAGATCTTTTAGCCATCCCTGGCAAACGAACATTTGACGTAACTCCCTGTCATTTCCCATCACCCCCAGCGCAACAGCACCAGGAGCCAGAGCACCGAGACCGCCAGCGCAACCCAAAGGGTGATATCGCTGACAGCCAGAAATGCCAGATGAATGTATGCCGCAGAAAGCAGACCTATGAAAAGCCTGTCTCCACGTGTTGTCGAAATTGGCAGGAAGCCCTTACGTTCCGTGCAAGGCGACACAATTTCGTAAACGGTCATCACGGCCAGTATTCCGGCAATCACTGCAAAGAAAATGGCTACGGACGGTGTCCAGTTCATCCACGCAATCATGAGAACTCTCCCTATACCCGGCCCAGCGCGAAGCCTTTGGCGATGTGATTACGAACAAACCAGACCACCAGTACGCCTGGAACAATGGTGAGTACACCGGCTGCTGCCAGCACGCCCCAGTCAATACCGCTGGCCCCGACCGTTCGGGTCATGATGGCGGCGATGGGTTGCGCATCCACGGAGGTCAGTGTTCTTGCCAACAGCAGTTCCACCCACGAGAACATGAAGGCAAAGAACGCGGCGACACCAATCCCCGACCGGATCATCGGCAGGAAGATCTTCACGAAGAATTTCGGGAAACTGTAGCCATCAATATAGGCCATCTCGTCGTATTCGCGCGGTACACCAGACATGAAGCCCTCCAGTATCCAGACCGCCAGCGGCACGTTGAACAGGCAGTGCGCGAGCGCCACGGCAATGTGGGTATCGAATAACCCCACCGACGAATAGAGCTGGAAGAACGGCAAAAGGAAGACCGCAGGCGGCGCCATACGGTTGCTGAGCAGCCAGAAAAACAGGTGCTTGTCACCCACGAACTTGTAGCGACTGAACGCATAGGCGGCCGGCAGGGCAACCAGCAAGGTGATAGTCATGTTCATGGACACGTAGATCATCGAGTTGATGTATCCCGAGTACCAACTGGAGTCCGTGAATATCACCGCATAGTTATCCAGCGTGAAATTCTGCGGCCAGAAGGTGAGCCCTCCCAGAATTTCACGGTTGGTTTTGAACGACATGTTCAAAAGCCAATAGATCGGGGTCAGCAAGAGCACGATGAACAGCGTCATCCCGATGCCCTTGGAACGTGAGTAGCTCATCACTCTCTCCTTATTTTTCTTTGTCGAGGTGAGTTATGGCGGTAAAGAACAGCCAGGACACCAGCAATACGATCAGGAAGTAGATCAGCGAGAATGCCGCCGCACGGCCTATATCAAACTGACCAATCGCCATGGTTGTCAGTGTCTGACTCAGGAAGGTTGTCGAGCTGCCAGGCCCGCCACCGGTGAGAACAAAAGGCTCCGTATAGATCATGAAGCTGTCCATGAATCGCAGCAGCACCGCAATCACAAGCACACTTTTCAGGCGAGGCAACTGGATGTAGCGGAACACAGCCCACTTTGACGCACGGTCAATTTCCGCCGCCTGATAGAAGGCCTCGGGAATGGCCCTCAACCCTGAATAGCACAACAGCGCAACCAGTGGCGTCCAGTGCCACACATCCATCAGCAACACCGTCAGCCAGGCATCCACCGTGTCGCCGGTGTAGTTGTAATCAAGACCGAGCGTGTTCAGGGCCCAGCCAAACAGGCCGATATCACCGCGACCGAAGATCTGCCAGATGGTGCCCACCACATTCCAGGGAATCAGCAACGGTATGGCCAGCAGGATCAGGCACAGCGAGGCCTTGATGCCGGACTTCGGCATCATCAGCGCCACACCAATACCAAGGGGAATCTGGATAGCCAGCACGGCACCGGAAAACAGGAATTGCCTGAGTAGCGACTCTCTCAATCGCTCATCAGCGAGCACTTCCCGAAACCACTCAGTGCCTACGTAATAGGCGTTACCCGGACCGAAGATGTCCTGAACTGAATAGTTCACAACCGTCATCAGCGGTATCAACGCTGAAAACGCAACAAGAATGAATACTGGCAGTACGAGCCACCAGGCACGATTGTTGGGAACCTTATTCATTGGCCCTTCTCCTCCACCAGAAACTCGTCCACGTACAGCTTCAGCCACTTTTCCGGGAAGCTGAGCTGAACCTGGCTGCCAACATCGAAATGCTGGTCCTCCGTCAGTCGGACTTTCAGTGTTTCGAAATCCAGCTTTACCGTCATGATCTTGTAGGTGCCCAAGTCCTCGACATCCAGCACCTCGGCTTCAAACGTATCGTCTGCCGCAATATCCGATGCCTGGATAAACTCCGGGCGGATACCGATCTTGAGATTGTTGGATTGCAGTCGCTGCAAAAGCTCAACCTGCCGGGCATCCATCGGTAGCACCGTACTGCCAAAGCAAACGCCTCGGGGGCATCGCTCCACCTCAACCAGGTTCATGCCGGGGCTGCCGATGAAATACCCCACGAAGGTGTGGTTGGGCTGCTCAAAGAGTTCCGTTGGCGTTCCGAACTGGACAATCTGGCCGTCGTACATCACCGCGATCTTGTCAGCGAAGGTGGATGCTTCCAGTTGGTCGTGGGTGACGTACACCATGGTGATGTCGAATTGCTCATGGATCTGTTTGAGCTTGCGGCGCAGTTTCCATTTGAGCTGGGGATCGATCACCGTCAGCGGCTCATCGAACAGGATGGCGGAGACATCGCCCCGAACCAGGCCACGCCCCATGGAAACTTTCTGCTTCTGGTCCGCGGAGAGGTTCTTGGCCTTTTTGTGCAGCTCGCTCTCAATTTCCAGAATCCCGGCAATTTCGTTCACTTTGGCCTTGATCTGGGACTTGGGCACACCGGTATTCTTGAGGGGGAACGCCAGGTTCTGGAACACCGTCATCGAGTCGTAGATAACGGGAAACTGGAAAACCTGGGCAATGTTCCGGTCCCGCGGAGACAATTCATTGACCCGCTTGCCGTCGAACAGCACATCGCCTTCGGAAGGCTGGAGCAGTCCCGAGATGATGTTCAGCATCGTGCTCTTGCCGCAGCCGGAGGGCCCCAGCAAGGCGTAGGCACCGCCCTTCTCCCAGACATGGTCCAGATGGCGGATTGCGTAGTCATCGGGCCCCGCCGGCGTATCGCTGTAACTGTGGGCCAGAGACTTCAAATGAATTTCAGCCATCAGATCGTCCCTCCTGTTACCTGCGTCGGGGTATGCACAAGCTTTTCGTCTTTATCGAATACAAACAGCTTGTGAATAGGCAGATAGATCTTGATGGGCGACCCGGTGTGATACTGGTGTACCCCCATCAGTTGCATCACCATCTCGAAGTGCCGGTTACGCACGTGCATGAAGGTTTCCGAGCCACTGATCTCGCTGAGTTCCACCTCCATGGACATCTCAAGGTCGTCCTCATTGTTGGGAACAAGCCCGATATGACTTGGCCGGATACCAAACCAGTAATCACCGGGCTCGATTTTCGCCAGCTCCCGGGTCAGTGCATGGTGAGAATATTCATCAAAGGTGACCTCGGTGTCGGTAACGCGCCCTTTGATCATGTTCATGGGCGGCTCACTGAACAGCTGCGCTGCCAGGGTGTTCACCGGGTTGCGGTAAACCTCCATGACCGGGCCGGACTGAACGATGCGCCCCTGGTCGAGCAGCGTGGTGACGCCCCCCAGCGCCAGCGCTTCGTTGGCTTCGGTGGTTGCGTAGATCGCAATGCACTGGCGTTCACGGAACAGATCCCGCAGTTCAGCGCGCAACTCCTCACGCAGTTTGTAGTCGAGGTTCACCAGGGGCTCGTCAAACAGAATCAGCGTCGCGTCTTTGACCAGCGCCCGGGCCATCGCTGTGCGCTGTTGCTGACCGCCGGACAGTTCCAGCGGATAGCGCTTCAACAGCGGGTCAATCTGCAACATGTTCGCGGTTTCTTTCACTCGCCGATCAATCTCACTCTCCTTCATCTTTGCCAGACGCAGGGGCGAGGCGATGTTTTCGTAAACCGTTAGATTGGGGTAGTTGATGAACTGCTGATAGATCATCGAGACATTGCGTTGCTGAACGCTTTGCCCGGTCACATCATGGCCGTTATAGATGAGGCGACCTTCGTCAGGCTTGTCCAGACCGGCCATCAGCCGCATCAGTGAGGTTTTACCAGCCAGAGTGCGCCCGAGCAGTACGTTGAACGACCCCGCCTCAAACGTGATGTTCGCGTCCCGGATGTAATCGACTCCATCCACGGCACGGGAGAGATTCTCCAGCGTTAAGGACATAGGCTTTCCTTTGTTGTTCTTGTTACACGTTATTCGCCGGCAGCTGACCGACGGAAATTCGATTTCGAATACACAAAGGCAAAGCCCGTACCAGTAAGGGCCATAATTAGGAACGAAATCCTATATTATTGTTTTTAATAGATTTAATATTGCATGTAATTTCATTACTGAAAACAAAAATGTTCGTTATCAAACTTTTTGTTCAGTTTGAACATTGACCTGAACAATCATTGAGCACATTATTGAACACCATTGCGAACAGATTCGTTGTACCCACCGGCCTGGACGGCCACCACAAAAACAAAACGAAATCGCAGGAACGCGGAGGACTCGCGTGAAACCACAACACGAACGGACGGAATACCGGTCTACCATTGCCGATTCCTGGAACCGCTGTCTCGGCTATGGGCTCCACCACGACCATGAACCTGAGCCGGCGAACCTTGACGACCAGGCACGTGAAGCTCTGGAACATGACTACGAAGCATTACTGAGCACCACAGAAACAGAAGTGCTGCCCTACTACGACAACATCATGTCCAACAGCCGCTGCCTGATCCTGCTTGCGGATTCCGAAGCCCAGGTATTGAAGGGCTGGGGCGATCGCCGTGTTACCGAGAGCTACCGGCACCCCTGGTTCAGCGCAGGGGCAAGCTGGCATGAGCGTCATGCCGGCACCAATGCCATCGGCACTTCCATTGCGATTCGATCGCCGATACAGGTGCAGCGAAACGAACATTTTCTCAAGCTGAACCGCGGCATCATCAGTTCCGCCGCCCCCATCTTCGATACCGACAGAACCCTGGTGGGTGTACTCAGCGCCTTCAGCGACGCCTACCTGCCCCAGGCCCACACCCTGGGAATGGTCCGGCTGCTATCGCAATCCGTGGAGAACCGTCTGATTGTCCGGCAACTGGGGGGAGACCATTTTATCCTTACCCTCAACACCACGGCGGATAACATCGACAGCCCCTGGTCCGGTCTGATCGCGTTTGATCAGACCGGGCGTGTTATTGCGTCCAATCAGCGGGCCGACCAGTTGCTCGGTGAACCGCTCTCCGGACGCAACCTGAACTCCCTGTTTATAGAAAACCGGAGCCAGATACTGAACCATTCCCACAACACGCCCCTCCAGCTCACAACCACCCAACGGGTGCGATTGTCGGGGCTCCTCAAACGCCCGGCATCGGTTCGCGCCCCCGGCCCGAAGCCGTTAGGTCCCGCGCCCCGACCCAGGCCATCGGAGCCTCGCCAATCCGGCGTTTCCCCGGGTGGTATCGAGTATGGCGACCCACGGGTCCGACGCTGCGCCAGCCAGGCCGGCAAGGTGCTGGAACGGGGGGTTCCGATACTGATCTGTGGCGAAACCGGTGTTGGCAAGGAAGTGATGGTCAAAGCCCTGCATGGGACCAGCAAGCGGCGGGGCCAGCCTCTGGTGTCGGTCAACTGTGCGGCTATTCCCCCGGAACTCGTCGAATCCGAGCTCTTCGGTTACGAGGCCGGTGCGTTCACCGGCGCCCGCGCCCAGGGCTCCCTTGGGCTGATACGAAAGGCCGACAAGGGCATCCTGTTTCTCGACGAGATCGGTGAAATGCCGCTTGCCGCTCAGTCCAGACTGCTGCGGGTACTGCAGGAACGGGAAGTTACGCCGGTGGGGTCGACAGAGCGCATCCCGGTGGACATCCTGCTGGTGTCGGCCACCAACCGCCCGTTATCCGACCGGATCGACAGCGGTGATTTCCGTGCTGACCTCTATTACCGCATCAACGGTTTATGCGTTGAACTGCCGCCACTGCGGGAGCGGATGGACAGGCGCGAACTCATCCGCAGAATTTACCAGGAGCACCGCGATGACGGCCAGCCTGCCTCCCTGAACACGGAGGTGATGGCGGCACTGGAAAACCATCCCTGGCCCGGCAACATTCGCCAGCTGGTGAACATCGTTCGTGTGGCTGTTGCCATTGCAGACGGCGATGAAGTGCAGCTCTGGCACCTGCCGGAGGACTTTCTGGCGGAATACGAAGACCGTAAGGAAACGACGCAAAAGCCGGTATTCGATGCCTCGTCGTTCCGCGAAACGCCCCAGGCCAACGATAACTCCCGCAACGACACCATGAACCAGACCCTCGTGGTCTATCAGCAGTGCATGGGAAACGTGTCTCGCGCTGCCAGGGAGTTGGCCGTCAGTCGCAACACCCTGTACAAACGCCTTCGGGATCTTGGGGTGAGGTAGTCAGAGTTTACGGATGGCCGTGCTCCAGCCCTCATACAGCTTGTCGCGCCGGGCCTTGGTCATCACTGCCTCGAAGCTTCGGTCGCAACGCCACATACTGCTCAGGTCATCGAGGGACTTGTAAACGCCAGCCTGAAGGCCCGCCAGGTAGGCCGCCCCGAGAGCCGTGGTTTCCACCAGCGCCGGTCGGTCGACCCGCGCCCCCAGAATATCCGCCAGGAACTGCAGTACCCAGTTGTTGGCAACCATGCCACCATCCACACGCAGGGTGATGGGCCGGATCCCGTCCTTTTCCATGGCTTTCTGCAGATCCTTGGTCTGGTAACAAACCGATTGCAGGCCCGCGGTCACAATTTCCTTTATACCGGTATCCCGGGTCAGCCCGAAAATGGCGCCACGGGCATTGGGGTCCCAATAAGGGGCGCCCAGCCCGGTGAAGGCCGGTACCAGATAGACACCGTGGTCCACCGGCGTGCCCTCAGCAAGCGGCTCGGTCTCGCATGCATCTCTGATCAGCTGCAGGCCATCGCGCAACCACTGGATGGCAGCACCGGCGATAAAGATACTGCCTTCCAGCGCGTAGACCGGTTTGCCATTCAAACGATACGCCACGGTGGTCAGCAGGCGGTGCTCCGACGTCAGTGCCTTGTCGCCAGTATTTAGCATCAGAAAGCAGCCGGTCCCGTAGGTACTTTTTGCCATGCCGGTTTTAAAGCAGGTCTGTCCAAACAGCGCTGCCTGCTGATCACCGGCCATACCCATGACCGAGACACCATCCAGACGCCCGTTACCCACAATCCGGCCGAAGTCCGCCGCCGAATCCATGACATCGGGTAACAGGGATTCCGGTATCCCGAACAGATCCAGCAGCTCCTGATCCCATTGCTGATCATGGATATTAAAGAGCATGGTTCGGCTCGCGTTGGTGGCGTCAGTACGATGCACCTTACCGGCAGTCAGGCGCCAGAGCAGGAAGCTGTCGATGGTGCCAAAGGCCAGCTCGCCCTTTTCAGCCCGTTGCCTGGCCCCGGGGACGTTATCAAGAACCCAGCGAATTTTCGTCGCCGAAAAGTAAGGATCGATCAACAACCCGGTTTTACTGTTCACCGACGGTTCCCGGCTCTGTTTTTTCAGGGTTTCGCACCATTCTGCGGTTCTCCGGTCCTGCCAGACGATGGCTGGATAGACCGGTTCACCGGTCGCCCGGTCCCAGAGTATGGTGGTCTCTCTCTGATTGGTGATTCCAACGGCAACCACCTCGTCGTTTTCGCTGCAGCCCTTGTCCATGACGTCATCACAGGTTTCCCTGACCGTGCGCCATATATCCTCGGGGTCGTGCTCTACCCAGCCGCTGGCGGGGTAGTGCTGGGAAAATTCCTGTTGGCTAACGGCGTGTATATTGCCGTCCAGCGTGAACAAAATGGCGCGAGAACTGGTGGTTCCCTGATCGATCGACAGAATGTACTGAGTCATGGTTGCTTTGCCTCGGGTGTTCTTATTTTTTCGCATTTTTACTTTTCTGAAAACAAAAGCCAACCCTTTTCACTAACGCGAAACACCCATACCGCCACAAGCCCCTAAAAAGGCTGCATAAAGACGTAAAACACTCTAGACTGACCGGGAGCAATGAATCGCTATTTCGTTCGTTACAGAAAACCGAACGCCGGAGGAAGTTGAATGGCACAGCGACGCAGGCAGGATCTGATCATGGAATTGATCCAGCAAAACGGCTTTGTCACGACAGAACAGCTGGTGGACCAGTTTAAAGTCACGCCGCAGACCATTCGCCGGGACCTGAACGATCTGGCCAGCCAGAAAAAACTCCGTCGCCACCATGGCGGCGCCGGTATCGATTCCAGCACGATGAACACCGCCTACCAGGCTCGCAAGATCATGGATCTGGAAGCCAAGGAACGTATCGCTGAAGCCCTGGTGGAGATGATTCCGGACAACTCCTCCCTGTTCATCAACATCGGAACCACCACGGAAACCATCGCCAAGGCGCTGCTCGAAAAAAACAACCTTCAGGTGGTAACCAACAACCTGCACGTTGCCTCTATTCTTTCCGCCAAGGAAGACTTCCATATCATCATCGCCGGCGGTGAAGTCCGGAATCGCGATGGTGGCATTGTGGGTGAAGCCACCCGGGACTTTATCAATCAGTTCAAGATGGACTTCGGCATCATAGGGATCAGCGGCATTCACGCTGACGGCTCATTGCTGGACTTCGACTACCGGGAAGTCCGCGTTGCCCAGTCCATTATCGAAAATTCCAGCCAGGTTCTGCTCGCCGCCGACCACTCCAAGTTTGGCCGCAATGCCATGGTTCGTCTTGGCAGCATCGCCCAGGCCGATCACGTGTTTACCGACGAGCCGCCTCCCGTCGAGATCCGCCAGTTGTTGCGCGAGAACAACGTGGAACTGCACCTGGTCTGACCGTCCCTGCTGATTACGGTTTTCGCTTCCTGAATGCTATTGAGAAGGCCCCCTGCTTGCTCGCCCTCTCCTTTTCGTTTTTTTTCTTTATTTTCCTTTACGAATATATCTTGCTTTCGCATAATGGATGAACACGTTATTGGCGTCAGGAGATGACACAGGATGGCCGAGGAGAACAACCAATTCGACGTTGTCGTTGTGGGAGGCGGTGTTAACGGAACGGGGATCGCAATGGATGCCGCGGGCCGGGGTCTCAAGGTGTTGCTTTGCGAAATGAATGACCTCGCCTCGGCGACATCCTCGAGCAGCAGCAAGCTGATCCACGGCGGATTGCGTTACCTGGAGCACTATGAGTTTCGACTGGTGCGGGAAGCCCTGGCAGAGAGGGAGTCCCTGTTGCGAAATTCTCCCCACATCATGTGGCCAATGCGCTTCCGGCTGCCCCACCGCCCTCACCTTCGCCCCGCCTGGATGATCAGAATGGGGCTGTTTCTCTACGATCACCTCGCCAAGCGGGAAGTTCTGCCGGGGTCGCGGTCCATCAGGTTCGATGAAAAGGACCCGCTCAAATCTGACATCACCAAAGGATTCGAATACTCCGACGGCTGGGTCGACGACGCCCGCCTGGTTGTACTGACGGCCAAGAAGGCACAGGAATACGGCGCTACCATTCTGACCAGAACCAAGTGCATCAACGCCGAGCGCGGAGCGGATTCATGGAATGTCTCGCTTCAGGACCTGAACGACGACCGCATTCAACACGTGTCTGCAAAAGTCATTGTGAACGCCTCCGGCCCCTGGGTAAGCCGCCTGTTCAGTGAGAGCCTCGCCATGAAGGCTCCGAAAGTCATTCGCATGGTCAAGGGCAGCCACATTGTTGTTCCCCGCCTGAACCGCGAGACAGAGGCTTATATTCTTCAGAACGAGGACGAGCGCATTGTTTTCGTCATCCCCTACGAGGACGAGTTCTCCCTGGTTGGCACAACCGATGTGGACTACGAGGGGGATCCGAAGAAAGCAAAAATTTCATCGGAAGAAACCAGCTACCTGCTGGATATTGTTAACTCCTACTTCAAGCGCCAGCTGACAGAGAGCGATGTCATCTGGTCCTATTCCGGTGTTCGCCCGCTGATGGACGATGAAGAAGGTGATGCCAAGAAAGCCTCCCGGGACTACTCGTTTGAGGTCAGCGCCGAAAAGGACATGGCCCCGGTAATTTCCGTATTTGGCGGCAAGATCACGACCTATCGCAAACTGGCAGAAGCCGCGACAGACAAGCTGTGTCAGTTCTTCCCGCACGCCAAAGGCCCCTGGACCAAAAACAGCGTTCTGCCCGGTGGTGACTTTGAAAACCACGACACCCTGGAGGCTCGCATATCCACGGATTATCCATGGCTTCCAGAAGTCGTCTACAGCCGGTATGTGCGCACCTATGGGACCAATGCCTATGACATTCTGGGCGGCGCGACATCCATTCAGGATTTGGGCTTCCGGTTTGCGGGTACGCTCTATGAACGGGAAGTGGAATACCTGATCAGACACGAATGGGCAATGACGTCAGAGGACATCCTTTGGCGCCGCACAAAACAGGGGCTATACGCCACTGACGAAGATGTCCGCGAGCTGGAAAGGTATCTGTCGGCTCAGGCAACCCCGCAGCCACAGACCGCGACTCTACACGACAGCGCGTGACTCGTTCTTTCAGGCATTATGCGTGGAAAAAGGCCCGAGAATGTCCCCGACCCGTTGCTGCAGTGCGGGTATCACATCCTTTTCAAACCAGGGGTTCTTTCGCAGCCAGAGATTGTTGCGGGGGCTGGGATGAGGCAAAGGTAATACTTCTGGCCAGTGCTTTTCCCAGTCCTTCACATTGTCCGTCACGGATTTTCGCGGTCCAGACAAGTGCCAGGCGTGGGCATACTGCCCGATCACCAGCGTCAACTCTATGTGTTTCAGTCGTGCCAGCAACGCTTCCCGCCAGGCTGGCGCGCATTCGGGACGCGGCGGAAGATCACCCGATTTGCCGGTACCGGGGTAACAGAATCCCATGGGCAATATCGCCAGCGTGCTCTCATCGTAGAAGACGTCACGACCAATCCCCATCCAGTCCCGCAGCCGGTCGCCGCTGGGATCATTGAACGGCAATCCGGTTTCATGAACCCGCCGGCCCGGCGCCTGCCCGACCACCAGTATCCGCGAGGATTCACTGAGCTGCACCACCGGTCTCGGCCCCAGTGGCAGGTGTTCCTCACAAAGGGTGCATCGACGAACCCTGGTAACCAATTCGTCAAACGACAACGAAGGGTAGAACTCTGTCATGACACCTTCCTGGCCCTCTTGATGGCGTACATGGCCTCATCCGCCCTCGCCAATAATTTGTCCGGATCACTTTCGCCAGCGCGACTGGTCACCCCGCCCACACTTGCCCCGGCATAATCCAGGGACTGCTCCGGCAACTCGAACTGCCCCCGGGTCGCGGCCCTCAGTCGGTCAAGGAACGCCTCCAGGCCAGATCGATCTTCCCCCGCCCTGGCCGCCGACAACACCACAAATTCGTCACCGCCGTAACGACTGGCCAAATCCCCCGAACGGATCACCTCCCGCAAGCGCTTTGTCATGCACTGCAAAAAGTGATCACCTGCATCATGCCCATAGTCATCGTTAATCTGCTTGAAGTTATCCAGATCGATAAAAGCAACATAGACACTGCCGCCGTTTCGATGGGTAGCAGCCAGCATTCGTGCCAGCTCTTCCACCAGATAACGGCGATTGGCCAGCCCGGTCAGCGGGTCATGAAGGGCATACACCGAGAGTTCCTGGTTGGCTCGCTCAAGCTGCTCGTAATACTCTGCCCGGTCCGCCAGCAGAGACAGGTAATTGGAACAACTGATGATGATCTGCCGGTCGTTCTCCGGTTCCGCCGGCACCTGCTCAAGGATCAGCAGAATACCTGCCACCCGCCCCTGATCTGTCTCAACACTGACCAGCGCGGCACTGGCATCGCTCGACAATCCTGCCTCCGGAGGAAGCGTTTCCAGTGCTCCCGGCCCATCAGCACTGACAAACGGGTCAGGGTGGACATTGTCGAACAGCGCATCTGTCAGCGGGATCAAGGCATCGGTCTTTTTAACAACCTCCAACCAGGCACTATCGGCCTGAACCAGGGCGCTGACGCTCTGGCCACTTCGGACAAACGGCACCGCCCTGAACCAGCCCCCGCGTTCCTCGAGCAAGGACGCGGTGTGTATCAACGCGGAGTCCAGGGTATCCGACCGGAAACACAATTCACCGATCTCAGAAATCAGCGCCAGCGATTGCAGCTTTTTCTCGGCCTTATTGGCCCGACGGATGGAGGCCTTGGCAGCAGCGTCTCTGGCAATCTGATAGGCAATCAGCTCGGAGCAGAGTTCCAGTAGATCAAATACCTCCTGATCTACCTTCGTGGCGCGGCTACTCGCACCGCAGAGAGTGCCGTAAATGCTCCCGTCCAGGTTACTGACGGGAACAGAGAGATAGGTCTTCAGGCCCAGCTCCCGAGCAGCCTCGGAATCACCCCAGACACTCTCAACGTCCTCGGTAAAGTACAGCTTTTCATCCATTGCGCGCTTACACAGAGTATCCAACCAGGGAATCTGCATTCCTTCCGGGAGATTGATACTTCCGGAGTTGTCCGCGAAAAGAATGACCTGAACACCTTGAGATTCATCAATCATCGTCAGGTAGGTGGATTCCAGGCCGGTAATGCGTTGCAACAGCAAAAGAATGGGACGGGTAAGTTGTTCCAGGTTTTCGGCACCCGACAATGAGCGGGCGAAATGGGTCAGTAACAATTCCATGCCGGGTAATGACTACTTGTATTGATGGCAATTTGGTACGTCTGTATCTGCCCGTACCTGTTAGCTCCAGAATAGACTCTTCCGTTGGCCACGGCCATACCCTGGACGGTCACCGGCCTTGTATGACTCGCGATCCTGGCATGGAATTATCCGCTTACACCTCCGGATTTGTCAGTGCTTCCGCTGCGCCCAGCAGACCGGTGTATGGCTCGGTCACTACAAACACCGGTGTAGCTTCCAGCAATGGTCGCATGCGCCCCTTATCCTCAAAGCCATTGCGGAACGGACTTTCCAGAAAGAAGTCGAGGAAGCGGGGCAGAATACCACCACACAGATACACCCCCCCGGTACCACCCAGGGTCAGCACCCCATTGCCGGCCACCCTGCCCAGCAGTTCACAGAAATGGCGGAGAGTATGGCGGGCCAGTGCGTCGTTATCCTCCAGCGCCGCTGCTGTGACTTTTTCCGGTGCATCCAATGCTGCGGGAACGCCCTGTATCTCAGCATGGGCCTGGTACAGATTCAGCAACCCCTGCCCACAAAGTATTCGCTCCACAGACACCCGGCCAAAACGGGCTTTCAGAATACGCAGGATTTTCATCTCGTCTTCATCGGTGGGCGCAAAGTCCACATGCCCACCCTCGGTCATCAGCGGCACCCAACCTTCGTTGATTGGCACCAGACCGGATACCCCAAGACCGGTTCCAGGCCCTATCACCAGCCTTGCACGGCGACTGTCGCCCGGTCCGCCGCAGACATGCACAAGATGTTCTTCCGGAACGTGAGGAACGCCCAGTGCCATGGCAGTGAAATCATTGATTACCTTGAAGGTCCGCCATCGGAACTGCTGGCGGACCTCATCGGTATCAAAACACCAGTGATTGTTGGTCATTCGCACCCGCGTCCCCGTCACCGGGGACGCCACTGCAAGACAGGCCTCTCCGACCTCGGAAACCCCAACCCTGGCGAGATAATCAGTCACCGCATGGTCGAGGTTACGGTAATTACCGCAGGCCAGGACTTCGATAGCCCGGGGCTGGAAACTGCCACGCTCTACCAGTGCAAAGCGCGCATTGGTGCCACCGATATCGCCCACCAGGGAGTAATGTGTTGCCGTCATGCCTCGTGATTCCAGAAAAAGCTGGCGCCTTCCTCGGGGTTGCTGGCCGCACGACGCATCCAGCCAAACAGCTCCCGACCGTAGCCGTGATGATACCCAGTAAGATCTGCTTTTACAGGTTCACGGGCGGCAAATTCCTCTTGGTCCACTTCGATGGACAGCCTGCCCCTTTCGGCGTCCAGGCAGACCAGATCGCCATCCCTGACCCGGGCCAGCGGACCGCCGTCCAGCGCTTCGGGGTAGACGTGAATGGCGGCAGGCACTTTACCAGAGGCGCCGGACATGCGGCCGTCGGTCACCAGGCCGACCTTGAACCCCCGGTCCTGAAGCACGCCCAGGTATGGCGTCAGCTTGTGCAGCTCGGGCATGCCGTTGGATTTGGGCCCCTGAAAGCGGACAATCACTACGCAGTCCTTGTCGAGGCTGCCGGATTCAAACGCTGCTTTCAGGTCGTTCTGATCGTTGAATACCACTGCGGGCGCTTCCACCATCCTATGCTCACGCGCAACGGCAGACACCTTGATCACACCCCGGCCCAGATTACCGTCCAGCACCCTCAGCCCGCCATCCGGCGCAAACGGTTCCGCCGCGGAGCTGAGCACATCAGGCAGCAGGCTTTTTTCGGGCGCTGGCTGCCAGACCAGTTGATCGCCTTCCAGGTCCGGCATTTGGGTATAGCGATCAAGGCCATGCCCTACAACCGTTTCCACGTCGTTGTGGAGGTAGCCGGCATCCAGCAGCTCGCGAATCAGGAACGGCGTGCCGCCAGCCTCGTGGAACGCGTTTACATCTTCCTGGCCGTTGGGGTAAATGCGGGTCATCGATGGCACAACGGAAGACAGCTCCGCGTAATCGTTCCAGTCGATGATAATGCCCGCTGCCCGTGCAATGGCGATCCAGTGAATCGTATGGTTGGTGGAGCCACCGGTCACCAGCAGTGCAACGAGGGCATTTACAATGCTCTTCTCGTCAACCATGTCGCCCAGACCAAGCTCGCCGCCGTGGGGCTTGGACAGTTTAATGACCTGCTCCGTAGCGGCCCGGGTGAGCCGGTCACGCAGTGGTGTATTCGGATTAACAAAGGCCGCGCCCGGCAAATGCAGCCCCATCACTTCCACCAAAAGCTGGTTGCTGTTGGCGGTTCCGTAGAAGGTGCAGGTGCCCGGGCTGTGGTAGGACTTGCTCTCGGCCTCCAGCAACTCGTCCTTGCCCACCTTGCCTTCCGCATACAGCTGGCGAATCCGCTGCTTCTCCTTATTGGGGAGCCCTGACGGCATCGGGCCGGCGGGCACCAGAATGGTCGGCAGGTAGCCAAAGCTCAGGGATCCGATCAGCAGGCCCGGCACAATCTTGTCACAAATACCCAGTAGCACCGTGGCATCAAACATATTGTGACTCAGGGCCACCGCTGTACTCATGGCGATGGTATCCCGGGAAAACAGGCTCAGTTCCATACCCGGCTGCCCCTGCGTAACCCCATCACACATAGCGGGTGTGCCGCCGGCAACCTGGGCAACCGACCCCATACCCCGGGCCGCTTCACGAATCACATCCGGGAACTTTTCATAGGGCTGATGGGCCGAAAGCATATCGTTGTAGGCAGAAACCATGGCCACATTCGCCTTGTTCATAAACTTCAGGGTGTCTTTGTCCCCCTGACTGCAGGCGGCGAAACCATGGGCCAGGTTACCGCAGGAGAGAGAGCTCCGGTGCGGCGACTGGGCCTTGAGTTCGTTCATGCGGTTGAGATAGTCCTGCCGGCTGGCACGGCTGCGCTCAATGATTCTCTGTGTAACCTTGTCAACGGTCGGATGCATGGTGGGCTCCGTAGCAAATATTATTAATATCGTCACTTTTAGACGTAATTTTACTTTCTTTATTGGATGATTTCATCCATTAATCGTTCATTTCTTCTCTTTTTGTTGTTATATTTACTACATCACAATCGGAAATCGAACAAAAAATAACCACAAGAGGAGTCAGAGAATGACTATTCGCATCGCAATCAACGGTTTTGGTCGCATAGGCCGCAATGTCCTTCGCGCCCTTTATGAAAACAACTACCGGGATCAGATTCAGGTCGTTGCCATCAACGATCTGGGCGACGCTGAAACCAACGCACACCTGCTCAAGTATGACAGCGTTCATGGCCGTTTTGACGGTGTGGTCAACCATGACGCAGAGTCGCTGACTGTTAACGGTGATCGCATCGCTATTACCGCCATCCGCAACCCCGAAGAGTTGCCATGGAAGGATTTCCATATTGACGTGGTCCTCGAGTGCACCGGGCTCTTCACCAAACGTTCCCAGGCCGAGGCACATTTAACGGCGGGCGCTCGCAAGGTGATCATTTCGGCGCCCTCGCCCGATGCCGATGCCACCGTGGTTTACGGCGTTAACCACGACAGCCTGACTGCAAGCCACGACATTATCTCCAACGCCTCCTGCACCACCAACTGCCTGGCACCGGTGGCAGAGGCGCTCCACAAGGCTGTCGGTATCGAAAGCGGTCTGATGACCACCATCCACTCCTACACCAATGACCAGAAACTGAGCGATGTATACCACTCCGACCTTTACCGGGCCCGCTCGGCAACCCAGTCGATGATCCCCACCAAGACCGGCGCGGCCGCTGCCATCGGCAAGGTTATTCCCGAGCTTAACGGAAAACTGGACGGGCTCGCGGTCAGGGTGCCCACCATCAACGTTTCGCTGGTCGACTTCGGCTTCATTGCTAACCGGGAAACCTCCGTTGAAGAAATCAATGAAGCGGTCAGGGTGGCAGCGCAGGATAGCCCGATTCTGGGTTACAACACCGAAAAACTGGTCAGCGTGGACTTCAACCATAGTGCGCTTTCCAGTGTTTTTGATGCCAACCACACACGGGTACTCGGCCGTCACGTAAAAGTCATGGCCTGGTACGACAATGAGTGGGGTTTTTCGAACAGAATGCTGGATAATGCCATCGCCCTGATCAAAGCCGGCCAGTAAAGTTGGTCGGCTGGCGAACATCCGCTAGCCTATTCGGAATGCCTCCCATCAACCAAAGGACAACAAACATGCTCAGGCGTACCAAGATCGTCGCCACCCTCGGCCCCGCAACCGACTCCCCGGAATCCCTCGCCGCCATTATTGAAGCGGGCGTTGACGTAACCCGGCTTAATTTCTCTCACGGCAGCGCCGAAGAACACATTAATCGCGCTCGCCGCGTCCGTGAAACGGCAGCCAGCCAGAATCGCTTCGTGGCGCTTCTGGCGGACCTTCAGGGTCCCAAGCTGCGTATCGCCCGCTTTACAGAGAACAAGGTCACCCTGAAGGCAGGCCAAACGTTTATCCTCGACGCCGCAATGGACAAAGAAGCCGGCACCGAAGAGCGTGTGGGTATCGATTACGAGCAACTCATTGAGGACGTGGAACCTGGCGACATCCTGGTTCTGGATGACGGCCGCATCGAGATGGAAGTGACCTCGGTAGACGCCACCAGCATTACCTCCAAAGTCCTTATTGGCGGCCCCCTGTCCAACAACAAGGGCCTGAACAAGCGTGGCGGCGGCCTCTCCGCCGACGCGCTGACAGAAAAGGACAAACAGGACATCGTGACGGCGGCCCGCCTGGGCGCGGATTACGTGGCGGTGTCTTTCGTTCGAACTGCTGAAGACATGCACATCGCCCGCCGGCTACTGAAGGAAGCCGGTTCCGATGCGGGACTGGTCGCCAAGATCGAGCGCGCGGAACTGGCCCACGACGTGGAAGCCCTGGATGCGGTGATTGAAGCCTCCGATGCCGTGATGGTTGCCCGTGGTGACCTGGCGGTAGAGATTGGCGACGCCGAACTCGTGGGTGTACAAAAACACATTATCTCCCGCGCCAGGGTACTGGACCGCGCCGTAATCACCGCCACCCAGATGATGGAGTCGATGATTACCAACCCCATGCCCACACGGGCCGAGGTTTCAGACGTGGCCAACGCCGTCATGGACTACACCGATGCGGTGATGCTGTCCGCGGAGACCGCCGTAGGCGACTACCCGGTAGAGGCAGTGGAAGCCATGGTGCGCATCTGTCTCGGCGCTGAAAAGCAGCCCTCCATGCACCAGTCGAAGCACCGGATTCACGAGAGCATGGAGCAAGTGGACGAAGCCATTGCGCTGTCCGCCATGTACGCAGCCAACCACCTGGATGGTGTGTCAGCGATCATCTGTATGACGGAAACCGGCGCCACGCCACGACTGATGTCCCGCATCAAATCGAGCCTGCCGATTTTCGCCTTTTCCCGTCACCACTCCACCCAGCACCGGGTTGCGTTGTTCCGGGGCGTTCAGACCGTTCCGTTCGACTCAGCCAAGATCCCCAACGAACGCACCAACGCGCTGGCGATCTCCGAGCTGATCAGCCGGAATGTGGTCAAGGAAGGCGACCTGGTGGTGATGACCAAGGGCGATTACGTGAACGCCCAGGGTGGAACCAACACCATGAAGATTGTTCGGGTTGGGCAGGATATTCGCTGATTATTCTGTCCCGGGGGCGCCAGGGAGTGCGAGCACTCCCTGGCGCCCAGCACCAAATACCTCACTGAGATTCACGCTAACCACTGCTGTTAACGGTATGAATCCAGCTTGTGCATCAGGCTTTTTTTCACAACCGGCCACTCGAGGTTGATGATGGAAAATACGACCGTGTCACGGTAGCCACCATCCGGCATTCTTTGATGGTTACGTAAAACCCCATCCTGTTTCGCACCTAATCTCGCAATCGCAGCCCTGGACTCCAGATTATGCCAATGGGTACGGAACTCCACAGCTATGGCATTCAGATCCTCAAAAGCATGGCCCATTAACAGCAGCTTGCACTCCGTATTGACCGGGGACCGCTGATAGCTTTTGGCGTACCAGGTGTAACCAATCTCGACGCGATTGTTCTGGCTATCCGCATTGCAAAAACGTGTTGAGCCAATGACCTTGTTGGATGCTTTGTCGATGACGACGAACGGTAACGCCCTACCCGCTTCCTTTTCAGACAACGCTTTTTCAATGTAGCTGTGAATGGTGTCGCGTCCGGGCACACCGGTAAACCACAGCCTCCAAAGCTGACCGTCTGACGCCGCTTCCACCAGTGCGTCAGCGTGGTTCCTGTGCAGTGGAGCCAGCTTGACCGTGTCAGATTCCAGCACGACATCCCGAAGCCATCGGTTTTCATCCATCATTTCAAATTCCTTTTATTGGGTACATTTCCGATCAATGCCGGGCGCGAAACAGGAACTCCCCCGCCACCATGTCATTGTGGACGGCCTCCAGGATGGAGGGATCCAGGGCGTCTTCCCGTAAATCGTGCAGGCCGCAGCTCGCGAGAGCCTTACGCACCCGCACGTTGGGCCCCAGGTATTCATAGAGCACCCGGGCGCAACAGGGCATGCGTTCGCTGTTATCAGACACACCGATCTTGAGCCCGGTGAGCCGGCTTAAGCGGTTGCGGAAGCTGGGAAACAGGATGGTCTGAGTGATTTCGTGGCGATTCAGGGTTTCATAGTCCACCAGGAACAACCGGTCCGTCAGCAGGTAGGCCACCCCCTGATATTGGTTGTGACAGTACGGTTCGTGCTTGCTGGGACGCATCCGCTCGGTACGCTGGAACACCACCTGGTCGCCCCGACGTTCCAGGCACACCAGGTTCTGCAGCAGCTTGCCCGGCGTCGACATCGACAAATAGTACTCATAATAATAGCCGAGGTAGCGATCTATATCGTTGCGCCCCTCCTGACCCAACTGATCCAGGTGTTCGAGAAGGGTTTCATCATTCCCCTGCCGTTTCTTCTCGGGAACGGGCCTTACCCGCACCAGCCGCTGGAACTGCCAGTGCGGCAGCAGGATTTCCTGTTCATCAACCCCAAAGAAGTCACACAGGCGGCGCAGGATATTTGCCGAGGGCCTGTGCTGACCACTGAGGTACCGGTTAAATTGCGGGCGGTTGATGTCCAGACGACGGCACACCTCCGCAATCGACTTGTAGTAGCTGCACAGCAACCTGAGGTTCTGAGCCAGGTCCTGATGCGTGCCGCCATCATCCATCGTGTTCGCCCTCTCATCCGGAAGCGCCAGCCTGCGCTGACGCGTGTTGGCGCTAATGGTGCGCCAGATCGCACCATGTTGACGCCAGTCTACGAATTCTACCAGTCGCCCCGGGCTGGTTAAATAAAACCTCCTGATAAAAACAACCACCGGAGTTCCCTATGTTGGAGTTACTCAATGACCTGCTTTGGGGCAAGGTCCTGATTGCCCTGCTCGTTGCCGTTGGCATCGGCTTTACCGTTGCATCCCGCTTCGTCCAGTTCCGCTACTTTGGCCGCATGTTTCGCATCCTTAGCGCCAGCCAGGCTTTCCAGCGAGACAAACACGGCCATCTCAGCTCTTTCCAGGCCCTGTTACTGTCGGTCGCCGGCCGCGTCGGCGGGGGTAACATCGCAGGCGTGGCGGTCGCCATCACCCTCGGCGGCCCCGGCGCGGTTTTCTGGATGTGGGTCGTTGGCCTGATGGGTATGGCCACCAGTTTCCTCGAATGCTCCCTGGCCCAGACCTACAAACAGGCAGAGGCCGACGGCACCTACCGGGGCGGCCCGGCACACTACATCGCCCGGGGCATGGGCCCGAAATGGAAATGGCTGGCGGGCGTATACTCGGTGTTGCTGCTGATGACCTTCGGTTTCGGCTTTACCGCGCTGCAGTCCTACGCCGTGGCCACCTCCGTGGACGATGCCTTTGGGGTGCCAGTCGTCGCGACCGGCATTGCACTCGCGGTGCTGGTCGGTGTGATCATCTTCGGCGGGGTAAAACGCATCGCCCGTGTGACCGAATTTCTGGTGCCGATCATGGCAGGCGGCTACCTGCTGATTACCACGGTCGTGCTTGCCCTGAACCTGGAGCAGATCCCCGATGTATTCATGCTCATCGTCAACAGCGCTTTCGGGCTTGAGCCGGTTGTTGGCGGCGGCATTGGCGCAGCCATCATGATGGGCGTCAAGCGTGGGCTGTTCTCCAACGAGGCAGGCCTGGGCAGTGCCCCCAACGTGGCAGCGGTTGCCTATGTGCCCCACCCGGCCAACCAGGGCGTGGTGCAGTCGTTCTCAGTGTTTATCGACACGCTGATCATCTGCTCCTCCACCGCCTTCATTATCCTGCTCAGCGGCATCTACGAGCCGGCGGGCATGGGCGATGTGGGCGGCGTAGCGCTGACCCAGTCTGCCCTGGCAGATCATGTCGGCGACTGGGGCCGCAGCTTTGTGAGTATCGCGCTGCTGCTGTTCGGGTTCAGCACCATCCTCTACAACTACTACCTGGGCGAGAACAGCATCAGCTTCTTCAGTTCCGCCAACCTGAAATTCTTCAACATCTTCCGGGTCGCCGTCATCGGCCTGGTATGTTGGGGCGCCACCACCGACCTGGGCACTGTCTTTGGATTTGCCGATGTCACTATGGGGCTGCTTGCCCTGGTCAACCTGATCGCCCTGTTGTGCCTGTTCAAACCCGGCCTGCGCGTGCTGGAGGATTTTGACCAGCAGATCGCCGCCGGCATTGAACAACCGGTGTTCGACGCCGCCCGCTTCAAGGATATGAACGTGGACGCCGCCGCCTGGACCATCGAGCCCGAAGATCTTGAACGTATCACCTCGCAGGAAATAGCTACCAATGAACACCCGTCTCGAACATGATCTCCTGGGCGACCTGGCAGTGCCCGCAGACGCCTGGTACGGCATCCAGACCCAGCGCGCCCTGGACAACTTCGCCATCACCGGCGTGCCCATAAGCCACTTCCCGGATTTTGTCCGCGCTCTGGCAATGGTCAAGAAGGCCGCCGCGCTGGCCAACCGGGACCTGGGGGTACTCGCCCCCCACAAGGCGGAAGCCATCGTGGAGGCCTGCGACGACATCGTCGCAGGCCAGTTGCACGACCAGTTCGTGGTGGACCTGATCCAGGGTGGAGCCGGCACCTCCACCAACATGAACGCCAACGAAGTGATCGCCAACCTGGCACTGACCAAGCTGGGCCATAGTCTCGGGGACTATCAGCACCTGCATCCCAACGATGACGTTAACCGCTCCCAGTCTACCAACGATGCGTATCCGACAGCGGTGTGCCTCGCGGTCCAGTTCGCTGCCGCCCCTCTGGAGCGGGCCATCATTCAACTGAAGGAACGCCTGGAGGCAAAAGGCCGCGAATTCGCCGACGTGGTGAAAATGGGACGCACCCAGTTGCAGGACGCCGTGCCCATGACCCTGGGACAGGAGTTCGAGGCCTTTGCCGTCAACCTGGGCGAGGATATCGACCGCCTGCACGAAGCCAGCCTGTTGCTGTGTGAGGTGAACCTGGGCGGTACCGCCATTGGTACCGGCATCAACACCCCGCCCCGCTACCAGGCCCTGGCGGTGCGCTACCTGGCGGAGATCTCCGGCAAACCGGTGGTGTCCGCCAGCAATCTGGTGGAAGCCTCCTCCGACATGGGTGCCTTCGTGCTGTTCTCGGGGATACTCAAGCGCTTTGCCGTCAAGCTCGGCAAAATGTGCAACGACCTTCGGCTGCTGTCCAGCGGGCCAAGAACCGGGCTCGGCGAAATCATGCTGCCAGCACGGCAGCCGGGCTCTTCCATTATGCCCGGCAAGGTCAATCCCGTGATCCCGGAAGCCGTCAACCAGACCGCCTACCAGGTGATCGCCAGCGACCTGGCCGTCACCATGGCAGCGGAGGCCGGCCAGTTGCAGCTCAATGCCATGGAGCCGCTGATTGTCTACAACCTGCTGAACTCCATGAAAATGCTGGAATCCGCCTGCACCATGCTCGACGAGCGCTGCATCAAGGATATCCGCGCCAATGTCGAACAGTGCGCGCGCCACCTGGACAACAGCATCGGCATCATCACCGCTCTGGTGCCGCGGATTGGCTACGCCAATGCCACCCGTATTGCCAGCCAGGCGCTGAATTCCGGCGCCACCGTGCGTGAGTTGGTGCTGGCCGAGTCGCTGTTGCAACCAGAGGAACTGGACCGCCTGCTCAGCCCCCGCTCAATGCTCGCTCCCGTCGGGGACAGCGCATGAACCGCAAGTTACTGTTGGTCTATACCGGAGGCACCATCGGGATGGTGTCCTCCGGTAAGGGGTACGTACCCAGCGCGGATTTCAGGGGCCGCCTGCAGAGGTACCTTGACCTGCCCGGCCTTGACGTTATTGAGCTGGACCGGCTGATCGACAGCGCCAATCTCACTCCATCGGATTGGACCGGTATCGCGCGGGTGCTGGTTCGCCACTGGGACAACTACGACGGCTTTGTGGTGCTTCACGGTACAGACACCATGGCTTATACCGCCTCGGCCCTCTCCTACATGCTTCGCGGCTGCGACAAACCCGTGATCCTGACCGGTGCCCAGATTCCCCTGGACCAGGAACGGAGCGACGCCCTGGATAATGTAACCACCGCCCTGGCGATGGCGGCCATGCCACAACTCCAGGAAGTCTGCATCTGCTTCCGCAACCGACTGCTCCGTGGCAACCGGGCACGAAAAGTCAGCACCAACGGACTCGATGCGTTCGACTCCCCCAACGCCCCCTGGCTTGGTGAGGCAGGTATCGATATCAGTCTCCGCGACGAAATGCGGCTGCCTTCAGACCATCCGGACTTCCTGATACCGGAATTTGACAACCGTGCCGTGGCCGCACTCACCCTCTACCCTGGCATTCCCGCTGCCCTCGTTCAGGCAACATTGGGACTACCGGGGCTCAAGGGCCTGATCATCCACAGCTACGGTGCCGGCAACCCGCCCGACGCCAACCCCGCGCTGATCCAGGCCCTGGAACATGGCGTCAATCAGGGAATCACCATCCTGAACATCACCCAATGCTTGCAAGGCAAGGTGTCCCAGAACGCCTACGCAACCGGCGCGGCACTGGACAGGATCGGCGTTATCCCCGGCTCGGATCTGACACCAGAGGCGGCCTTCGCCAAGTTGCACTACCTGTTGGCCACAGGTCATAAGGGGCAGGAACTCAGGAATGGCCTGATGCAGCCATTGTGTGGCGATAGTGGGAAGCCGCCCCATCGTTCCGAACCCGCTTTGCCGTTAGACTAAGCCACGGGCGTCGATCCCCACGACGCCATTGTGGTCCGCTTTCCGGAACGCCCTCTCACAAGCATGTATCAGTGCAGATTGAAATGATCGCGTGATAACATTCCCGCCCTATCGCGACAACCGCCAGAGTTATCAAACGCATGTCAGACAAGAGATCAGGATGACCTATTCCATAGCAGTGATTGGCAGCGGCATGGCAGGCTTGGCGGCAGCCTATCGGGCGCGTCGCGCCGGCCACGATGTCACCGTATTCGAAGCCAGCAACGGTCATGGCATGGACGCCCACGCCCTCACGGTGGATGGCGGCCTGGTGGATGTGCCCCTACGCGTGATGAGCCCGGACGCCTGGCCCAGCGTACTTCAGCTCGCCAAAGAAGTGGGCGTGGGCACCTTCGAAGTAGGCGTACACACCTCTTGCAGTTGGACCAACGGTCACACCTGGTTTCGCAGCGGGGAGATTCCGATACTCGGCTGGCCCTGTCTCGGTTCCTGGCGCTATCTGAACACCCGCGCACTGCGAATGGCTAAAGGCATCTGGCAACTGAGTCGCCTGACTCAGAAGCTGGCGCGGGATAAAACCGACGTCACTCTCGGCGAAGTCCTTAAGCACCAAAACTTCGACCCGTTATTCTGGCGCGGACTGGTGCTTCCCATACTCTCCACTATCTGCACCTGTGAAGAAAAACACCTGCTGAACTGGCCAGCAGCGCAACTGCTCTCGTCACTCCACGGCATTCTCTTCGGCTCGGAGCTCTATCGCCTGGAGGGTGGCACCGCGGCGTTGGTCGAAGGCTTGGCCGTAGACCTGCCTCTGTACTCCGGCAGCCCCGTTGCACAGGTCGAAGTCAGCGACCTGGGGGTGAAGGTCTACAACCAGCGGGGGGACGGTGGCGTGTTTGACCGGGTGATCGTCGCTACCCAGGCTAATCAGCTGAGTTTTCTGGATGACACACAGTTTGGTGACGAACGGAAAGTGCTGGAAAACATCGGGTTCGACGCGGGCGAGCTCTGGGTCCATCAGGACCCACGCTTCATGCCCTCGAAAAAAGAGGACTGGACCGCGCTGAATTTCCAGATGGACGAGGCGCTGGAAAAACCCATGTTCACCGTCTGGGTCAATGAAGTGGAACCCACGCTCACCGGCAGCGCGCCCGTGTTCCAGACCTGGAACCCGCTGTTCGAACCGGACCCGGACACGGTGCTGGCCCGGGTAGCGCTGGAGCGCGCCGTCGTCCACCGTGGCACAGCGCGCGTTCACGAGGCCCTCGGCCAGTGGCACCGCAGGCCCGGCCGAAAAGTCTTCTTCTGCGGTTCCTGGGCCTACGAAGGCGTGCCGCTGCTGGAATCCGCCGTGCGCTCAGCCAATGCCGTGGTGGACGCCATCAATCAGCCTCCGTCCGCATAAACATCGAACGGATGACTCAGCTCCCGGCTTCGCCCAGGGAGCGTCCAGATAGCTGGCTCGAGCTCCGGAACATCTAATCAGGGCGTGTCGCCCCGCCCTGGTCCGCCTGATATAGTCTGGTTATAAACAGCGATGGCGGACCGAGATATGTCACATAATATGGGATTGATCGAACGGGTCGAGCATATCCGCGAACTGACACCCCTGGATGCGGCCGAGGAACTGGCCCGGCTGCCGGCGGACGATATCCAGTTCATTCTCTCTCGGTTGCCCGCTGAACAGGCCCTCACCGTAGCCTCCCACCTCGCCGAAGTAGCCGCCCCGGACGAGTCGGCCACCCGCGCGGTGCTGACCGGCATGGAAGAAACCATCGGTGAGCTGATGACCCCGGCAGCGGCGATGCTTCCGGCCAGCTATACCGTCGCCGAAGCGCTGACCTTCATGGTAAAAAGCGCCGACGTCTCCGAGATCAGTTACATTTTCGTGACCGAGGAGCATCGCCTGGTGGGGGTGGTGGGCATGCGCGACCTGATTCTCGCCAAGCCCTCTGAAGTCCTGGCCAGCATCATGGTGCGCGAGCCTTTCGCCTTTCACCAGGACACACCAATCGAAGAAGCAATCGGCGAAGTGCAGTACCGGCACTACCGCATGTACCCGGTGGTGGACGAGCAGCAGCACGTGGTGGGCGAGGTGCGTGGCTGGAAGCTGTATGAACGCATCGCCTCGGAACTCACCGCCCAAGCCGGCTCACAGTATGGTGTAGCAAAGGAAGAGCAGATCAATACACCGGTGCTGACGGCCTTCCGCATGCGACACCCCTGGCTACAGGTGAACCTGATCACCGCTTTCGCTGCCGCCTTCGTGGTGGGCATGTTCGAAAGCACCATCGCACAGATCGTCGCCCTGGCCGCCTTCCTGCCAGTGCTCGCCGGCCAGAGCGGCAACACCGGCTGTCAGGCGCTGGCGATCACCCTGCGCGGCATCACCCTCGGGAAGATACAGGACTATCCGATCAGCCGATTGTTGCGCAAAGAGATTCTGCTGGGCGCGCTCAATGGCGCCGCCGTGGGCGTGATCGCCGGCATCGCCATGTTCGCCTATGCCCTGTCCACCGGCTCTGCCAACCCGGCCATGCTCGGCCTCGTCATTTTCATTGCCATGATCGGCGCCTGTATCGGCAGCGGCATCTTCGGCGTTGCGGTACCGTTGCTGCTCAAACGCTTCGGCGCCGACCCGGCCACCGCCAGCAGTATCTTCCTGACCACCTTTACCGACATCATCGGCATGGGTCTGATGCTGTTCCTGGCCACCTCGCTGGTGCTGTAGGCTTTATTTTGTGCTGGCTTGTATTTACTCCCAACCGAACCGCTTGGGGTCCGTTTGATCCCGAAATTCGTCCGATAATTCCATGACTTCTTCAAACTCATCCAGGGCCTGAGTGCAGAACTGCTCTATGGCTTTTTCCTTGATGACTTTGAACTTTTTCCAATCACTCTCTTTCATGCCCCTCCCCCCTTGTGCCTGCGCTTGTTAAACGAAAATTCGCCCATTGGTCACGGGTGATTCTCCATTCGACATGGCTCCAGCCTTTGCTTCGCATCCACTCAGGGCTCGGCCGTATGATTGCCGTAGCACCCAGTGCATTTACAAGGCGTGCTATGCGCGAATTAGCACTGACAGTGCCGCCGTATATGGTATGAAGATTGAGCGTACCAAACCCAAACTCAACCAAAGCATGCATGACTTCCGTAGCGTACGCATACCGCCCCCAATACTCTGGTGCCAGTTCAATTCCCAGCTCTGCAGTACCTTTCTCCTCACCGCCGCTCCGCAAGCCACAACAGCCGACGAGTATTTGGGGATCCCCGCGCCGAATGATAGCAAGCTGAAAATTTACCCTTGGCTGTTCCGCAGCCCATGCTCGAAAAAGTTCAAGAAGTTTACGAGCATGCTCCGTCGTCGTGTGTTCCGTTCCATAGAACTCATGAGAGCGAGGGTCTCTATGATACGCCTCAAATGCATCGGAATCCGTGTCATTGAAATCACGGAGCAGGAACCTCCTTGTCGTTAACTCCACTACCCTGCCCCTCAGTTCGTTTAACGCTCGGCTCATGCCCCGGTTTGCCTAGTGACCCCGACCAGCAATCCCCATGCAATTGGCATAGAAGGTGGTGGTCGCAGGCCAGTCAGAGAAGATACCAATTACCCCGACATCGCGGGCCAGCACATCTATCACAGTGAAAACATCACCATCATTATTGATGGCGTCGGTGATGGTCTGGTGGTACCAGCCACCTCCGTCAGCCAGCGGTCCGCTGCGTTCAACCGTCCAGGCAATCAGGTCCAGCCCCGCAGTCCTGGCGTTTTCAGCGTACTCCGACGGAATGATTTCCTGGTGGGCATCCAGGGTCAGCATCTTCCATAATGCCGGTGCCAGAATATTAACCCCTTGTGCGGAGAGATCCTCCATCCAGGCCAGGGACGAGTTTTCCGGCGTCAGCGGGGCCTGGTCCAGGAACACCGCCTGTTTTCCAAACCGGGGCGTCTCATTGACCCAAAACAGCACGTCGTCCAGCAGGAACGACTGCGGCCATACATCCGCCGGACTTACGCCCGCATCAATGTAGTCCTGAATCATCTGGCGGGCATAGTCTTGTTGGCTATAATCCCCTTCAAACGGCATATCCACCACAGGTGTTTTCAGTTCCGGTGTGAACTTCACACCCAACGCCTTGAACAACTCAATGCTTTCCTGGTGTGTCAGCAGAGTACCGCGGCTGCTGTACAACTCGGTACGCCAGTCGGCCGTCCCTTCCAGGTACTCCTCAGGGGTGGTTGCCATTGGGTTGAATGCGTCCATCTTGCCTTCCAGGGACTTGAATTCTTCCAGAGTGATATCGCTGGTACGGCATTCTGCCTGCGCCTCGGTGCCGCTTTCCGGATCCGCCGGCACAAACGGCTGGGTGCATTTTGCGTTCAGTTCGGGAATGGCCACGATATTGGTGGTGGTGTGAAGGTCGTTTTGGGCATGGCGGCAGACCAGTTCCCTGTCCTTGGTGAAGGCAACGTCGCATTCCAGGATACCCGCGCCCATTTGAGCAGCTGCAACGTAGGACTCCATGGTGTGCTCGGGGAACTGCAAGGGCGCACCCCGGTGACCGATCGAGAAATCCGTAGGCCTGAAGTTTTTGCCATGGCAGGACTGCAGGGTGTCTTTTAGTGGCCCATCGTCCATGTCATTCACCAGCCAGAAAGGCCTGGGTCCGAGATGAACCTGGCGCTTGCCTCGGTGGATTTTACCATTCAGATCCGGCCATTTATCGTGCCAGTTTTCCAGGCCCGGGGGCACCCAGTTCTCGCCTTTGCCATGCCCACCCGGCGCAGCATTAACGACGGAGAACAGTGACATCAGTAATGCCACAACCAGTAACATGCGTAACTTCATAACAAGCTCCCTATGTGATGAATGACACTCCACGACTACTATCAGCGGGGTGGGTTACGTTGTAGTGACGATTTGGTGACTGGCCCGGCCTGGTTGTACAGATACATGTCCACTGTAAAAGCCATCAATATTGCAACCGTGACCTGCCCTGGTCATGTTTTCTGAATATCCAGTTTCATTTCCAGCAGGGATCCCTGAAAACCAAACTTTTCATATGCCCGAACAGCGGAACCATTCTCCGCATACACGTCGAGATAGAAGTTGGTGACTCCTTGAGATTGGCCCCAACGAACCAGATCCTGCAAAATCACTTTGTTCAGCCCAAGCCCTCGATATTCCTCAGCCACGTACATGAAACCGAGGTATCCGTGACTATCATGCTCCAAGGCAGGCTTTGAGTGGCGGACCTGAACGTATCCAGTGGCGATAACGACTCCAGAAATCTCTCCCACTACCAACCTACTGAACTGATCAGCCATCAGTTTTTCGATATCGTAATAGTAAGCATCCTGTTCTTTCAGAGACGCGTTAAATGGACGCTCAGCGTCAATCACTTTTTGCTCCAGAGCCATGAGACCATCATGGTCTTCACCCCGTGCTTCCCTCACAACTAATCCATCTAAATTCATCAATACTCCAATGCAACTTTGAAAGACCGGCCGCGCACTGGCGCGAATTATTAATTGGTTACCCCAATGTACCACTTGGGCTTAATGCGCCCTAAGTCCCGGCGAGTATTTGATTTCAGTGTTTTTTTGGAATCCAGCACCATTTCTTTGCCGCCTTCTCTGACAAACACTACCCAATGCCAGAATGGCTTGCCCTGCTCCGTGTGCCACTTGATGGCCATGAGTGCCTTGTCCGGAAGGCGCTCCCAGGACTCGAATGGTGTTTCTTTGGGGGAAACCGAAATGCCGAACTCACGCAGGAGTTTCCGGACGTACTCAGTGTCCGACCAAAGCGCTTTGTCTGCGGCATAAATACCCAGAGCATTCGCTCTCTTTTTGGCCTCAGCATAGGTGACGCCGGCAATTGCGGCACTTGCAGCGATGCCGCAACCGGTTACTTCTTCCTGGATGACGGGTTCCATGTCTTTCCCAATTCACATTGAACTTACCGGGGCCAAAAGTCTCATGTCGCTGTTATGAAACCCTGCCCGGCGAAACGGGTTTCACCAAATCAGATAGTACCCCGCGACCGATTACACGCTATTGGGACCATCTTTCATCTTGAGCACGTCATCCATACGTTCCAAGTACGCAGGAATCGAGGCGTCCTCCAATGCAGCATGCTTGAGCGGCGTCTCTAGCGGTACCCGTGCGATATTGAAAAGGAACGCATAAAGAATCGCATCAAACGAGGTCACTTGGTCACCTACCGCATACTTGTGCTGACTTAGCTGCCAGGCCATCGCAGTAAGATCCGCAATGCCGGTGGCGTAGACCTCAGCCAATGGATAACGACCATAACCCTGCCCGATGAGGCTTTTTCTGATACCTCTTCGCGCCGCACCCGCCACCAAGTGGCGAGCCGCGGATGGCACCATGCCAAAAAACGCATCCCTGGTGTTGGGCCAGTACTTGTCGTCTATCCACCGTGACAAGACGATAGTGAAGTAAAGACTCTCCTCACACGTACGACGCAGCAAATGGCCGGAGGCTAATTCAGCCGCGGAAAGCTGTCCGTCTAGCGGGTCACCGTATGTCATCTTCAGGTACGCCAGGATGTTGCCACTGTCGGGAACTTTCTGTGACTGGTCAATGATGAATGGGAGCTTGCCTCTTGGCCCTTTGAAAGGAAGAGTGCTCTTGGTCTGATAGGGAATCCCTGCCAAACGACAGTAAGTCTCCACCTTGAGACAGAACGGGCTTGCATTCAAACCCCACCCCGGCGCGAATTGATGTATCTCGATCACGGCATCTCCCCGAGTCTGATTTTCCCAAATAAAGTGCACCCAAGCCTATGAACTATCGCCAGTTTTGAGAACCAACAAGACGAGTGTTTGTCAGTTCCCAGGACGCGAACTGGCACAGTAACTCGGTTTTCAGCCCAACACTGAGCGCTGAGAAAGCCCGGCGTTGCGGATGAATCCTTAGATCCTTACCGGTACCTGTTATTGCCATGCATTCGCAGGTCCTTCCTCATAGTACTGATGCACCTTTCAGTGCCTCCCGTATGAAATCTGCCTTAGCCGCGGTATATGCCTCTCTATCTGACCTGAATTCTTCTGCCCACAGCCGCTTTTTCTGCTCATACTGTTCTGCTAGTTCAGTGTGGGCACGAAGTAAGTTCCGAAACGCCAAGCGCCGATCCCATTCGTGACTACCGTACACCACAAGGTGCAGGTGATGTGTCCGGCGCCCTTCGGCCCATCGCATAAGCCAACGCCGATCAACTAACGAGGCATTGAACTCCATTGATGTTGTATATTTTGCATGGCATAACGGTTCCATTAATTCATCGGCACGCGATATCGAATCCACTCCAGCCAGAATATCAATGATCGGCTTGGCTGAAAGGCCAGGTACTGCTGTGCTGCCAATGTGCTCTATCGCCAAAAAGTAATCAGGAAACAAACGAAGGAGGCGGTCTCGCTCTTCTTCAAATATGGTTGGCCAGTTCTCGTCATACGGGAAGATTGTCACCGGCTCCTGAATTGCTCTATTTAGGGATTCTTCTTCGTCCATGACCCACCATCTATAGCAATATGACGCCGCTCAGCACGCGCGGCTACGGAATGTAGGCGAAGCCGCGTTGTAGTAAACGTCTTCGTGACTGGCCCGGTTATACAGACTTTGCCACCAACATCTCAGTGGCGCCTTTTTGGAAACGGTAGCTCACAGCCTGCAGCGAAACATCAATACCGTCTGCGGATAGTGCCGTCATGACCGAATCCAAATGCTTCGAGGCCTCTCCATCCAGAGAGATAACCGGAAAGACGCGAACCTCGGAGGCAACTCTGCACAGTTCCCGCATTGATGCCAGGTGAGCCACCTCATCTACGTGGGCACTGTAGAGAAAAAGGTAGTGGGAGCAGAGAGCCAGATCGAAATCGGAGTCAGGGAATGGCAACGAAGGCAATGATGCTGATACATACCGCCCTTGGCGACAACCGGTATCAAAGTCAGAAAGAAACTTCGACATGGCTTTCATCCGAACGTTGCCAAGCTCTCCAACGCTGCCCAGTGAGTCCCAGATATAGCCGTCTGCCCCCTGTTTCATCTTAGCCATGATGTCCGGATACACTTCATCAATCCGGCGACGTATCTCCTTCGTCTCGAACTGATACACCGGATCACAAGACGTGATTTGGCTCCCCCGTTTCGTTGCCTCCGCGTTGAAGCTCGCTGGGCCGTCACCACAGCCAAGAATCCGCTTTTTCAGATCATCTTCTGATAATCCGAACATTGCCTGGTATTCTTCAAAAGACCGACCCCATGGGACTACGTTTGCTAACTCCAATTCTGACTCTCCCTAGTCTGTATAACGCCGCTCAGCCCGTGCGGTTACGGAATGTACGCGAAGCCGCAATGCAGTAACCGTCGCCGTGACTGGCATGGTTAACTGTCGCTCCCCCCATAGTGCGACCTCAATACTTTATGACGGTGCCTGAAGACGAACCGGTAAACCGGTGCCAGAATAAATGCCATTAGGGGCAACCTACACTGGAACTCGACGGTATCGGTAACCCGGCAGGATGACCCGTTCAAATCAATGTCCCGACAATGATGCCACAACTTGTTGGTTAGAGAACTGGACTCCTCCACAAAACCACGTTGGCGATCAATGCTCTGGAAAAAGAACGTATGCCGATCGATGGGAATGAATCCGAAAAGTAGTATCCAGCTGGAAAAAAGTATCCTGCCTGTAGGCCACTCAATGATTGCCTGGTTAGACCATTTGGGAGGTGCGGTCATGCGGATGAGAGGACTCAGCTCCGAATTGACCCCCTTCATGGTAAGAAGTCCGCCGACCTCCTTCGGACTGACTTCAAGATTGCTCGATACTTGAAACTTCACCACTGCCCTCCGTGACTGTGATGGTTACATGGCAATCACACCATACCTTTGAAATCCGGCTTTGCCATTGGAATTCTTTTTCAAAAACTCGTCAGATTCAGTGTCGCCAGCCAGGATATCGACATCAATCCATTCGTGGTCAATATTCAGCAGGTTGCAAACGAGCTGAACCTTGTAGCAGTTGCCTGATTTGGTATCACCGTAAATCTTCACGCACTCTCCTTTGCTATGTAAAACGCCGCCCATCACCGGTGGCAAAACCGGAGCAAAGCGGAGGTTTTGGCATCCGGTGGATGGGATGGTTATACCTCTTCAACGGCTCTTGTCATATATGTCGCGTCTTCCCCATACGCGGAAAGGTCTCGCTTTAGCGGCTCATCCACGTCCACAACCTCAAAGCCATTACGTTTCCAGTACGATGATGCCCCCTGGATAGCGACAAGGAACAACCGTTCATATCCCCGCTGTTTTGCGGTATCTAGCACCGCATCCAACAATTGTTTTGCTGTACCAGCCTTACGGGCATTAGGGCTCACCGCCATATCGTGGATGCACAGGCTGTCCGGATCTGACGGAATAGAATACTCGACGCGATCCAGATCCAATATTTCTCCGAATACCCACGGCAGAGCAACGACATAACCCACGACACTTTCGCTCTGAACTGCCTTATAACAGAAATCCGGGTAAGCAGAGAGCTTTGCGGAAAACGAATCTGCTGACTCCAGGAAATCCTGGCTGTAGCACTCCCGCTGTATGCGCAACACCTCCGGGAGGTCAGGCTGCGATAATCTTCTGATCTTCATGGTGACACACATCCCCGCCAAATTTGGTATAACGCCGCAATCACGCACTTGTCGCGTGCACGGCCTGGTTATGCTGTGCTGGATGGTCACTTACCAGTCGTCCATACATCGCCGAGTCAGAGACGATGCCGTTGACTTCCCAACGCTGCTTTAGCAGGCCCTGAGTTTGCTTTGTTCATATTGTTTCTTTTGGAATAGATCAGAGGCGCGATCATATAGAGGTTTTGCCATGGGATTTCGCCGATCCTTGCTGCCTCGATAGCCTCTGACAACGACCCCTCGACTTCCTTAAGCCATTCCAGGCCAGCGCCTCGAAACTCCGGCAACATCAAACGCGTAGAATTTGGTGCCAGGTACCGGATTATGAAAATAAGGCTCAATTTCAGTAAATCCCATTTTCTCGTACAAGGCTTGCGCTTTTCTCGTGGGAGGTACTGCATCCAGAACAAGTCGGTCGTAACCTAACTCTTTGAGTTTTAGCACGAGGTTTTCCATAAGCAACCACCCGATACCGCTCCCTTGCTGGTCCGGACGGACGTACAAGCGCTTTACCTCCGCTGTATGTTCATCGATTCTCCTGAAGCCAACACCACCAGCAACGGCAGAGCCCACCATTGCAAACGTGTATTGTCCGCTTGGCAAAGAAAAGAGTGTTTCCAGGCTGGCCATCTCTCCCTCGAAATCCTGGTAGGAAAGATCAATGCCGAGCCAATCCGTGTACTCATAAATTAACCGTCGGAGTTCCCCGCTATCGGAGGGAAAACGCACATCCCTGATTACCATCAACTACTCCCTGTTTTTCGGTCAGTGCTTAATGCCAGCCATCAGCCGCGCGAAGTATGAGCGTCGGCTACGTGGCTGTGTTCAGCATGATGGGCAATTTCATCTGCTATCCGAGGCAGCAAGGCCTTTGGCAGACAATGCCCAAGCCCGTCAATTTCTACCAGTCGACCATTAGGCAACAAATTCGCAATGTGCTTGCCATGGGGTGGCGGATTGAGAGGATCCTCAGAACCCTGAATCACCAAGGCCGGAACGCTCACCTTCCTCAACTCCCTCCCCCTGGAAAGAGGTACTGGCGTTGTCATTGCGTGATTTCCAGGCTGTGTCCAAGTTCCAGCATGATCTATACATCGTTGCTCACGCAGTCGAAAATCCGACGCATCAAACTCAAGCTTTTCTCCCGAGAGGAGGCCCCACTCTTTCACGCGACGATCAAGTTCTTCTTCCATGCTCTCTGAGGGCTTTGCTCGTGCAGAAAGCGCTTCAAGCACTTCTTTTTTGGGAAGGGGTAAACCATCCGGTGAGCTCTCTCCTGAAAAGGCCCGTCCGATATTTCCTACGAAGTCCACATCAAGTGCTGCTCCACACATAAGGGTCAAGCTGTGGAGCCGATCCGGATGATCCAACGCAAGCAGTTGACCTAATGTCGCTCCTATCGATAAGCCTACAGTATGCGCTTTGTCTACTTCCCACGCGTCGAGAATCGAAACTGCATCTGACGCCAGGTCCTCCACGGTATAGGGGGCATCATCAAACTCAATGAAGGTAGAGCGCCCCGTATCACGATGATCATACCGAATCACTCGATATCCCTTGGACACGAGCAGCTCAACGAAATTATCCGGCCACATGAGGGCCGATGCATTAGCGCCAGCGACGAGAAGAATTGTATCGGCTCGACCAGAACCGACTGACTCACTCCAGAGTGATCTGCCGTCCACATTTACAAATTTTTCTGGCATTCAAACCCCTTCCATATTGCTACCCAAAACTGCTGAACGCCAAGCCCACCGGAGACCTTGCTAGAGCGGAGAAAAGGGCATCCGAGTGACACGCTTAGTTATCTTGCACTTGGAACCTCGCCGGTCTCAACAAGATTTATAAATTGCTCCGCACTAAGAAACTGCACTCCCTGAGATTCAGCTTTCTCGATTTTTTTTGGACCCGCGTTTTCACTACCCACCAGATAGTCAAGCTTCTGGGTCATCGAAGCGACAACCTTGAAACGATCATAATGCGCAAGACTGGTGAGCTCTTCTTTTTTACTTGTACCGAAGGGACTTTTTCTACAGCCTCAACGCTTGCAGCATACGCGCTCTTAGAATGTAGTCGAAGGGTAAGCGTCCGGCCATCACACCTTGTCAGTAATAGCCGGCTTCCAGTTGTGAGGCAATAGCTCATCGATGGCGTTGTTCTTCTGCATCGGGAGACGGGTCAGCACATCCTTCAGATAGGCATACGGATCATGTCCGTTCAGCTTCGCCGACTGGATCAGAGTCATGATGGCAGCCGCACGCTGACCACTGCGCAGTGATCCCGCGAACAACCAGTTGGAGCGGCCCAGCGCCCAGGGCCGGATCTGGTTTTCCACCCAGTTGTTGTCGATGGGCACAGCACCATCGTCCAGGTAGCGCGTCAGCGCTGCCCAGCGTTTGAGGCTGTAATCCAACGCTTTGGCCGTGCCGGAACCATCCGGCACTTTCTGGCGATGCGCCAGCATCCACTGATGCAGCGCATCAGCAATCGGCTTGGCTTTTGTTTCCCGGATTTCCTGCCGCTTGTCCGGTGGCAGGTCTTTGGTGTCCCGCTCGATTTCGTAGAGCCTTCCGATGTACTCCAGCGCCTTAGCGGCTAGCTCGCTCTTGTTGGCTTCGTGCAGATCGTAGAACTTGCGCCGGGCGTGGGCCATGCAACCGATCTCGATGATGCCGTTGCCGAACCCGGCCTTGTAACCAGCGTAATCATCACAGACCAGCTTGCCCTGCCAGTCACCCAGGAAGGTGCGGGCGTGTTCGCCTGCACGGCTGGGCGCGAAGTCATAAACGGTGGCTTTCAGGTCCGAGAACGGTGTGGTGCAGTAAGCCCAGACGTAGGCCTTGTGGGTTTTCTTCTTGCCCGGGGCCAGCATGCTGACCGGGGTTTCATCGGCATGCAGAACGCTGTGGTCCAGCAGGGTGTTTCTCAGCGCATCCACCAGGGGCTGTAACTGCACACCGCAGGCACCGACCCATTCGGCCAGGGTGGAGCGCGGAATTTCGAGGCCGGCGCGACCGAAGATGCGTTCCTGACGGTACAGCGGTAGATGATCGGCGTACTTGGCCACCAGGACCTGAGCCAGCAGACCAGCGGTGGGAATGCCCTTGTCGATCACCTGCGGTGGCACCGGTGCCTGGACCAGGGTCTCGCAACTGTCACAGACCCACTTGCCCCGGATGTGGCGTTCCACCGTGAACTCGCCCGGAACGTAGTCCAGCTTTTCGCTGACGTCTTCGCCGATGCGCTTGAGCTGGCAGCCGCAGCGGCACTGAGTGTTTTCGGGCTCGTGGTGGATCAGGGTGCGGGGCAGTTCCGGCGGCAGCGGGGTGCGCTTGGGCTTTTGCTTTGGCCGGGCAGCTTTCTGCTCCTCGGTCATCGCCTGTTCCAGCTCGACTTCGATAGCCGCCAGGTCGCTGTCGATCAGTTCATCCAGCAGTCGTCCCTGGACGGCGTCCAGTTGCTCGCTGCGCCGGGCATACTTATGGCGCTTGAGGATGGCCACTTCGTGAGTCAGCTTCTCGATGACCGCATCACGGTGCACCAGGGCCCGCTCCTTGTTCTCGACACGATCGAACAGTTCCGTGGCAAGAGCACGGAGCTGATCGGCAGAGAGTTGGTCGAGATCGGGGCGCTGAGTCATGCCCGTCAGTATGCCAAGTCCATGTGCCGCAAGCGATTCGCGGTTCTGGCTATGGCGATATCACTCAGCTTATGGTTACAGAATGGAGATCACGCCTTCAGCGCCAAGGCGTTGCCAGGGCAGGCCCTGAACCAGAGCGGATAACTGTTCCTCAGTCAGGCGCAGTTGGTCACCGCGCCAGGCTTCGCCCCAGTGGAACTTGCCCCGATTCAGCCGGCGAGCACAGAGCCAGATGCCCAGGCCATCGTGGATCAAGACCTTCATCCGGTTGCCCCGTTTGTTGGCAAACAGGTAGGCGCAATGCGGCCTGGCAGAACCGAAGACCTGAATAACCCGAGCCAGCGCTTTGTCTGGCCCGGCTCGCATGTCCAGCGGCTCAGTGGCCAGCCAGATCTCGTCAATGCGGATCATCCCAGCAGATCCCGCAACAGGGCGGCACACTGGTGGGCCTGCTCCGCAGGCCACTCCACCACCACCGCACCACCGGCGCGGGGAATCTCGATGCGGATGGTGCTACGCTTATCCGAGACCGATTGGTTGCCCGGTGCAGAGGTTGCAGCAGGCAGATTAACCGGAACAAATCCCGGTGTTGCTGGTGTTTTATCCGCTCGCTGCGCTTCACTCATCCAGCGCCGGACCATGTTGGCGTTGAGACCGTTATCCAGTGAAATCCGGGAAACGGAGGCCCCGGGTTCCAGGCATTTGGCGACAATCTCGGCTTTGAATTCGCGGGAAAACCGGCGACGGCGTTGGTAGGGCTTGGTTACGCTTAATTCGTTCATGTTAAGTGTCCACTAGAAAATAAGTGGACACTATCCTGACGTTGGCAGCGCCGTGCTCAAGATGGGATCACCGGACGCTTAC